>JANNXQ010000218.1:0-31010 GCA_031409655.1 Chthoniobacteraceae bacterium
CAGGAAAGCCACACGCACTTTCGCCCCGGGCCGCTTCCTTTACCGCACCTGCCACGCCGAGCCAAGCCCCCCCGCATCGTCCTTCCGGCGTCCAGCTTCCCCTAACTCACCATATCAAATTCCAGACACTGCAAAATCCGGGTAAATAGAGGTTCCCTCTAGGGCATACCGATAGAAAACAATAAAACACAACAGCAGAATAAGTTGAAAGCCCACAGCAAAAAGATTTGTAATAACCGCCGCGATTGGAACAGCAATTCTAGGAAAGTACACCTTTCCGAAAAGTCCAATATTACTGATCAACGTCGTGGACGTTGCACTAAAGTTGTTAGCGAAGTATGTCCATGAGAGCCTTCCGAACATGTAGAAAAGCACTGATGGTTGACCGTCGGTAGAGAGCTTAGCAACTTTTCCAAAAACAACTACAAACATCATCGTGTTGACCAGCGGTTGAAGGAGATACCAAAGAGGCCCAAAAACTGTTTGGGCGTATCTAAAACTGAAATCCCGCTTGACGAGCAGTCGCACGAGGTCCCGATATTCCCAGAGTTCCCTAAACGAAGGCCCACGCCACGACGTATCTGCCTTTATTCGAAGTTCGTAGCCTTCCATTCCTTCTTGCCCGTCAAATAGCTTTACGGTACTCAAAAAAGCTAAGTACTGAGATTGGGGTGCTGGTTCCTAAGCACTCTCCGAAGCAGCAGGCTGCGCGTAGTACTCCCCGTACTTGTGGTAGTAATAATATTCTGCCGACTTTCCGTCTGCAGCGTTGAGAATGAGCCCAAGAACATTCACTTGCCGTTTACCCAAAGCGTCCAATGCACTCCGTGTCAATCGGGCCGAACTGACTCCAGCTCGAACTACG
The DNA here is from genome assembly GCA_031409655.1 of Chthoniobacteraceae bacterium. GTDB lineage: Bacteria > Verrucomicrobiota > Verrucomicrobiia > Chthoniobacterales > Chthoniobacteraceae > JANNXQ01. The sequence goes on from JANNXQ010000218.1 coordinate 866, forward strand.
AACAATGTCGCATCGATCTTTGGTGCAAGGCTTGCAGTATCATCATTTGCCAAAACTGGCGCACTATCAACGATGATACAATCGTACTCCTTATATACCTCCTGGAGAAGTCTATCTGTGTTCTTTGAGAGGAAGTGCTCGCTGGTACCAGCGATAACCTTCCCTCGCGGGAGAAGAGAAAGGTTCGCGACGCCAGTCGGAATAATTGATTCACGCCAACCCACCTGCTCTGTCAGAACCGAGCTTAACCCTGGAAAAGCTTCGACAGAAAAATATTCATGTGCAACCCCTTTCCGCAGGTCGCCGTCGATCAGCAGTGTCTTAGCGCCCCCTCCCGCGATCGTTATCGCAAGGTTAGCGGCGACCGTGGACTTACCCTCTCCAGGGACTGCACTCGTAATGAGCATTGTCTTAGGCCGCGTTCCGTCAAACGACATAAAATGCAAGGTGGAACGCAGATTCCGATATGACTCAGCGAAAACGTGCTGCTTTTCACCAATTGTTAACAAATTCAGTCTTCCTTTGGTTGCCTCTTTAGGGACTTGCCCTAACAGATCCTCAGGAAACCTCTCTTGAAGTTCATCCGCCGAAATTATCCGGTCATCCAGGAGCATTGCTAAGAACAGAATCCCAAACCCAACAAGAAGTCCAGTTACTCCGCCCGTTGCGAGATCCTTTGCAAATCCGAGTTTCGTCGCCGTTGGATGTGTTGCCGTCTCCATGACGGTGACAACATCGGCTTGAAGGTTTGCATTCATACCAATCCCTGTGATGCCAGATAACAACTTGTCTGACAACAGCTTTGCTCGCTCCACTTTTGCTTTGAGTCGGTCGAACTCATAAATTTGTCGCGTAAGCTCGAGAGCCTTTTCACCCGTTATTTTAATGGCGGCCTCCAGATTCTCGATCTCAAGCCTGATCGCTTCCTTTTTGTTTTCCAATTGCAACAAGCTCTGCGCTTTAAAAAGCCCGATGAGACTCTCCTGATGTTGGATTTCGGAATCAAGCTTCTTGATTATTGGATGCAGCGGACGCATTTTTTTCGAGTAGCGCTCCTTCTCGGCCTTTCTCAGTTGCAATTCCTGCTTTGCCCGAAGATATTCCCCTTCAGCGCCAAGGGGGCCCGCATTCGGACTACCGACAGTATCTACACCATCCGCTGCGGGACTCTTCTCCTGCTTGCGCTCAAGATTTTGGTCCAAGGTCATTACCGTTAGCAATTGGAACTCCCGCTGCAGTTGCTCTAGTTTTTGATTCAGTGCGCTTAGATTTCTTGCGGCACTGTTCCCTTCCTGTTCGATCAGTGGAACATTGTTACTTTTGCGAAAAGCAAGAAGTTCCTCGGTTCCGGATTCGATATCCTTCTCTAGTTTCAACAACTCATCGGTGATTGAAGTTAATGCCGTTTCAGAAGTGTCCTGGCGCAGTTCCCTGCGAATGCGTATGTACTCCTCCATGCAGGCATCAAGATATGCCTGCGTATAGTCAGGCTTATCACCAATTGCAGTGAGCACGAAGAAGGAAGTCCCCTGCTGCTGCGACACACTGATCGAGACCGCACTGGCCTGCAACTCCGGGTGCATCGTTTCAACCCGCGCTGCTGCGCGCTGCCGCACTTTCTGACTCTGCATGAGTTCGCTTTGCGTTCCGTAAAAATTACTCAACTCTTCACTATAAATTGCACCTTCCGGCAACGCTATTCTCCCACTTACCATCATTCGACCAATCGAAATGTATGATGGCGCTTTTTTGGAATCATTCCACGCAGCCAAGGCGACACCTACGCCGGCTGTAATAACCGGCACCCACCACCATTTCTTGATACTTGACAAGAAACGATGCGCTCGAGAAAGCGCCCTGGACGCAGACGGCGACCGCCCCTTTACTGCAAAATCTTCACTCATATGGAATTACTATATATTTAGAATCAAGATCGGATACTATTGCCCCTCAAAGGCGGGCCCTCCAAAGGGAACGCACAAATGCTGAACTACTTGAAGTTAAAGAATTTCTCATCCACAAAAATTGAATCTTCAGGTAGTAGTTCCACGTCTTTCCCGGCATCCCCCTTCTCCAGAATTGCGTTCACATCTATAAAGATGGTCTCGAGTTTCTCTTTTGATACACCACTGCGCATTAATCTCACTTTTTTTTTATTGGCATACTGCGAAAAGCCACCAGCTCTTAAAATTGCCTTACTGACAGTCAACACTTCATCAACAGGCAACTCATACTGGCTTGGTCGAAGCACTTGCCCACTCAAATAGAAGCGCCCACGCGACCCTGAACGCGCGCCGGCCGAATCCAGAGATATCAGGACTGTTGCCTCGTAGTAGTACTCTTTCTCCAGCAGTTTCTTCACATGAAAGGCCAGTTGCTTGCACGTTTTCCCACCGACGGCAACGCGTCCAATATAGGGAACTTCAATCTCACCCGAATCGGTTACTGCAAGAGAGCGCGCCGCAGTTTCGTCCTCTACAATATTCAGGCTTATCTTGTCGCCGATGGATATCGCCCGCTTGTCGTTTAATCCCGCCATTGTGTTAGGGGTCAGCTCCTTACTCCCAAAATCGTCTTGTTGCGGGGGGGGGCGCACCGATTTGGCAGGCGCAGCAGGCCGCTTCGAGGGAGGGCTCTCAACGCCACTGCGTCCGGAGGGGAGGATTTGGGTTCCGCGTTGGGACTCGATAGGTGCGTTTTCCACTGGAATGGCCCTCCGGACTTCAGGAGCACTTCCATTTTTCGCAGATTCCTGTCCTCCAGAGGGCAAGACTCCGCAACCAATCATAATTGCAATATATGCAAAAAACAGATTCCTGATGGCTGAAAAAACTGATTTCCGCGCTCGTTCGGGAGGGAGCGATTTCACGTTTGAAAGAATTGGCTTCATAGAGTGTACTCGTCGTTCAAAATTGATATTGGAGAGACATGTCCAACCGGTTTTCTGCATATCCAAGCCCACTTTGGGGCGAACCTGAGGCCGTATTCGATTCACGTTTCAAATATCGATATTGCAGCGATAGAGTCATTTTTTTTGAGAGATTCAAATAGCTAAAGATTCCAAACTGATACAGTTTGATCTCCTGGGCGAATTGCCCTCCAGATTCCTTTGCGGACTCAATCGAAAAATTTGTTCCCAAACCGGCATTTTGAAAGATCGCCAAACTGAGCCGATGACGAAGATAGGTCACTCCTGTTGAATTAGAGGCTGTTCCGAGTTGGGATTCATGTCCTATGGATATAGACTGGCCGAGGTAGGAGTTTATGTTGTGATTTATTTCCAATGAACTATACCAGTCATTCAGACTGGACAGGTCGCCAGTTGTGCCGCCCGAGCCAAAGGATCCGATTTGGTATCCAAAAGTCCCGCGAAGCGCAATTGCTTTGCTCACTTTGAGAGAAGCGCTGATTCCGACGCTATAATTTGTCGCGTCGTTCAGGAATTCTTGTTCGTAATTTACGATGGATCCATTTGCCTGAACGCCAAGGGAAAGGGCGTCATTAATGCGGACGTCCGCGCTTGCCCCAAATTGCTCAGAGGCTTGATCGAGGCTCTCAACATCCGATTGAAGTGAAATAGCGTTAAAGTGATCATAGCGGAATGATGCTGAGACGCGGCTATTCATGTCCCAGAAAACAGACACGCCAGCTACGTTAACGAATTGGGCGTATTGAGCGGGTGCCCGTTGCGTGATAAGGTCGAATTGTTGCTGTGGGATTGAGGGGCGCTCGTGAATATTGATTCGGAAATTTCCTATTTTTATATCAAATGATATTCCGGCGTCGGAATCTAATCCCAAAGACGCGTTTGTGAGCGTTCGGCTTTCATCTTCGCGATTCATGTCCCACAGATATCCAAGACTGAGTTGGATCGATAGCGTGTTTTGACTCGTTATCTGATATGAACCGTAAATATCGAAATGCGGAATGACGATAAGGTCAGCCTGCTTGTTGCTATCCGAGATATTGACATTGTCGGTCACCTGGACATCGATCCCCGCCCCAAAGCGGAAGGGCATAGGACCAATTTTGATATTGTAGTGTTGAAGGGTTGCTTGCCTTTCTGCTCTTGCAATGAGCCGATCTCGTTCCCTTTCTGCCTGTGAGTTTACGGTTGCGGGGCCCGAGATCCCAGTTTGGAGTGAATTGTATCCAAAACTTGACGCAGCAGTATTCGATTCCGGGCCTTCGATTACGCTTTGCGAGCGTTGCCCAAGGTTTAGGGGCGACTCTTCGGCCCGGGCACTGTCAATTCGGGCGGAAGGGCGGACCAAGATGGGCTGTGGCTCGTTCGGAAATAAATTCTGCTGTTCAGACAAGGGAGCGGGCTCTTGCGGGAGTTTTGCGGGATTGAGAGAAGCCGCTGGAACTTGAGGCTCCGTTTGCGGAGTTTCCGGGCTGGGCAGGGTGTTTTCCACCTGCGCGATCGCATTCGCCACCAGATGAAGACTTAATCCAGTAACAAACACGATAGCCGCAAACGACGCTTTTGATTTTGCGCACTGCATGAGCAGGTCTACTCTCTTAAGTTGACGAGGCCCCGACGGTATTCTGCAGTCATGATTACGATTCGCTGACAATCAACTCCGGCGCACGATGCTCCAAGTGTCTTCTCGCTTCCTCCTCATTTGCAGCACCTAACACACCGATCTGAACGAGCTTTTGCCCGAGATTTCTCCTCCCAAACCAAGCACTCTGCAGCCGACCCGCGATGCTCATGTCGAATCTCCTCCCTTGAGCCGCTCCAGACATCGCCTGATCTTCCCATAAACAGCGGTAAACGTACATGAGCGAATTACTGGCGTCGAAAACCGTGCCATCGAACGTTAAGACAGCGCCTCCGATCGGGATACTCACCGGTTCTGTTTTCTGCACCATTTTGAATCCGGCAGCAGGCATGCAAATCTCGGGCCGATGCATTGTCGCAAGTTGCGCCGACGCTCTCCCTGGCTCCCAAGTTAGAGCATACACATGCCAGCTCATTCCCTCCGGCCAATTCATCACTGCCGATGTTCCTTCACTAAAACGCAGAATCGACCGCACCTCATCAGGCACAATCTGGTAGCGAAACGACGCACTTTCAGCAGGCCACTGGAAACGCCATTCGGCAACTGGAATGCGTCTTCCTTCTCGAAATTGATACCATACTTCTGTCATGCCATAGGCTGCCAGAAGCCAGACACCGGATACCACCAAGGCAACTGAAGATAGGCCAGATTTGGACTGGGACGACCGGGTGGGGCGCTGGTCAAAAGTCTTATCTCCTGTAATCATTTTAGAGAGCAGCCACAAGAGCACAAAGGAGATCAGGAAAATGGTATATCCAGCGGGGTCATGCCAAGTATCGACTGCGCCGGTTCCTTCGGCGGCAGTTCGCCAAGCGAGGAAGAAAGTTCTGCACAGATTAAGAGTGAATGCGATTAGGATTCCGCCAAAGATGAGCGCCACGCGTTTGGCCCAGAATAGACGGTAGTATTCGCTGAAAAATGCGGACGCCATCAACGTGCCAGCCAAGGAACGCATGCCAGAGCACGCTTCTGCCACGCCTACCGATCCAACTGCAAGTTCGATTACATTTCCCCGCTGTAATGCGGGGATACTTATTGAATTTAACACCTCTACGGTTACCTTTGTTACGGCGCCAGTCAGGTATTTTACGGTTGCTTGCTCCATTCCCAGCGGCCAAGGCAAACAAAAGAAGACGAGAGCCAGCGGTAATGTGAAATGGCGCACCCAAGCGACCCCACCAACGGTGGCAACCATTGCCAATGTTAATACCACGACAGCGGTGGCATTTGCCCAGTTTAATGGTCGCCAATCCGGGTTTGACTCCTGGATCACACGGATTGGGAACAGCGCGACTAACGCAACCGTCAGAATCAACCGCGCCAAAATACCCGATCCGTTGTTGCTCGGATTTGGCCGATCGCCCCACCGTCGACTTATCAGGTAAACAATAAATAAGGGGACGAAGAATCCGAATTCGTACTGAGAGTTGGTTGACCAGTCGGTGGTCAGCTTCGCGATCATTGCACCCCAGGCCAAAATCAATACTACACCGTAAAGGAAGGGGCGCGGCACGGAAGCAAAGGGAGGGGCCGCCGCTTGCGGTTTAAACTGAGTCGTTTCGGGGGCGACTTGCATTAAGCTATTGTTTCTCCGCTTGATCCTAGAGCAAACGCAAACCGCTCCGCTGCGAGGAGCGATGAGGCGTTGTCCTCGTAGGATTGGTGGACGCGAGTCTGAAGCCGCGGATGCGCTCACTTGGCTGAGTATTGCGCAAGCTGCCGCACGTGGACACCGCAAATAGTGTCCACTCGACTCGGATTTTCACTGTCAGGTAGTGGCCTATGCCGATGATTTACTTGGGTGAGCTGATGCTCTTGACTGCCAACCACGGTGCTTTTCGTTCCCACTTCCCGTGCAGAGGTTCTGCAGGGGCTGTGAGACTGAGAGCTCTGTAATTAGCACGTCGGGGACGGGCTGCATAGCACTGTGAATGGGGCGGGCCAAGGGACTGCGGTTAGGGTTATTATAGTTAATGCAGGGTCGCGGCAACAAAAAGTCACCTTTTCCTTCGCTGCGAGGGCTCAGAAAACGATAGAACTTGCCGGTCGGGTTTGGGGAGTGCGTTTTTGGGCTTTGGCGGCTGCGATGTGCATGGCGCAATGGCTGGACGGTTTGTTGACACGGAGCGCGAGCGACCTACGCTGCGCGGAAGCCTGACGACGATGGAATCACACGGCACGCTCTCCAAACCCAGCCAGCCCCGAGGCAGTCTTTCCGTCGTGCTTCGGGAGTTTCTCGCTTTGTCGGAAGATGTCCTTCAATCGACGAGTTCTCCAATCCAAATTCTCGATCTGAATCGGTTGATCGTTTGGGAAAATTCCGCTTCTACCCGACTTTTTGGAAGGGAGATTCCGAACCTGATCGGGACAGCTCAGGGCGAATTGTTTCTGCAAGCAGCCAGGGATAGTGGGCGCTTGGAAAATGAACCGCCGGGTCCGCCAAAGCCGCTCGAAACCACGACGCAAATATCGATAGGAGAATCATTTAAAGGAGGCGACGATGGCACTTTTCCAGCCGATTACCTCGCTACGCCGATCTGCGCTGCTGGTGGCCCGATTGGGACGTTGGTTATTTTTTGCAATGACAGCCGGCACCTCCCAAGAGCGCTTGGTAGAAGTGGCGATAACTCTGTGTCTCACAGCATCTTCGAGAGCGGCACTGATGGGGCATACGAAGCCACCTCGGATGGGCGCCTCGTGACCGTAAATCGATCTTTTGCGGAAATCCTTGGGTACTCTTCTCCGGACGAAATGGTCTCCGCGATATCGGATATCGGCTGCCAACTTTATGTCGAACCCTCTAGGCGGGAGGAGATTGTAGAACGCCTCCACGCTTCGGGCGAGGTTTCGCGGTTTGAATCGCAGATGTTTCGGCGTGACGGCACAGCCACTTGGATCTCGGAACGCGCCACAGTGCTTCCTGGGGAAAAAAAGATGCCCCTCCGATACCAAAGCACCGCACACGACATCACGTGGCGCAGGCTAGCCGAAGAGGTTTTGCTGCAAGCTGAAGAAAAGTGGCGGGCGCTCGTCGAGAGCAGCAGTGAATGCATCATCATCGCCGACGGCAGCGGAATGATCTTTTTTTCGAATGGCAACGCTCAAAAATGTGCACTCGGGTGCCCAGGTGGGAATGTTTTCTTGGAATTCAGCCAAAAGAGCGGCGATGCACTGCGGGGGGCAATCGACCGCGCTTTTCGTACCCTGCAGACCGAGTCCCTGGACTTGGAGCGGGCCATTCCTCGGTCCGCTTCGTCCTGGTACGAAGTCCGCGTCGTTCCGATTGAGCGCGCTGGAGCGGTGGAGCGGGTGATTCTGATTGCGACGGACGTCACGGCGAAACGGCTTGCGGAAGATGCCGTCCGCGACAGCCAGCGTTTCATCGGCCGTGTGGCGGACGCCTCGCCAGCGATCCTTTACGTCTATGACGTTCTAAATGAACGGTATGTCTACGTGAACCATCAGGTGGAGAAGATTCTCGGCTACACGGCTGAGGAGTTTCTTTCCGGGGGAAAAGTCCTGGCGGATGAACTGGTCCACCCCGACGACGCGGGACTCCTCGTGGAGCGAAAGCGGCGGATCACGGATGCGGCGGACGATGGGGTGGTCTTTGAGTGCATGTATCGGATGCGCAACTCGCACGGCCGATGGCTCTGGATTCGCACGCGCGACGTCGTTTTCACCCGGGGAACGAATGGCCGGCCGGAGCAAATCATCGGCATGGCCGAGGACGTCACTGAGAGGCGCCGGTCCCGCCACGAACTGGAACACTCGCGCGGGCAGTTGCGGGCGCTTTCGGCGCGTCTCCAGGAAGCCCGGGAGGAGGAGCGAGCCGCCATTTCCCGGCGCGTGCATGACGAACTCGGGCAAGCGCTGACGGCCCTGAATTGGGAAATTGCCTGGCTCAAAGACCGGTTGACGCTGGCGATGCAACGCCAGCAACCGGAATTTGCCGACAAACTCAGCGGCATGAGCGGCATGGTGGATACGATGATGCAGTCGGTCCGCAAAGTCTCCGCGGAGTTGCGCCCGCCGATCCTTGACCATTTCGGCCTCGTCGCCGCGATCGAGTGGCAGGCAAATGAATTCCAGGCGCGCTACCGGATCGTCTGCGAAATCCTCGCCCGCGAGAAAATGGACGTGCCAAACCGCGACGTCTCGACCGCGGTGTTCCGGATCTTTCAGGAAATCCTCACCAACGTTGCCCGCCACGCCAGCGCCACCAAAGTGCGCGTGCAATTGAATGAAAATCCGAGCGGGATGGCGCTCATCGTGAATGACAACGGACGCGGCATCACCGAGGGCCAAAAGACGCACTCGCTCGGCATCCTTGGCATGAGCGAGCGAGCGCATCTCTTTGGCGGCGCCGTCGAGATCACAGGCTCGCCAGGGAAAGGGACGACCGTGACAGTCCTCATCCCGCGCGAATCGATCACCCACCCGATCGTGCCGAAGAAGGAAACGCTGCGGAAAGTGCAGTGAGGCAGCGCACCGGCCGGCGCCGCGTCAATTTGGAATGAAAGGTTTGAATCGATGCTTGAAGCGCGCCTCCGAGTGTCAGCACACTAGATGCTTTCACTTCGCGTCATGCATTCTCCAACAAGGAAGTCGGCCCGTCGGACTCTCGGGAGGACCGCGCGCAAGACGAACGGCACCAAAGCCCGTCCGACCAGTGCCGCCAAGGCTGGCGCGGCCTCCGGGAACGGCGCTCCCGAAGGTGCGGCCTTGCGCGAGCAGCTCCGATCCCTCTCCGCCCGTCTCCTCGAAGCCCGCGAACAGGAACGCGCCGCGATCTCGCGCCGCGTCCACGATGAGCTGGGGCAAACGCTAACCGCGCTGCAATGGGATGTCGGCTGGCTCTCCGAGCGGCTCTGCGGATTGCAGAATGACGCGAACCGCGCGGTCGAAGCGCGCATCGCAGGCATGGCCGCCTCAATCGCGACAGCCTTGGAAACAGTCCACAAAGTCGCCTGCGAACTGCGCCCACCACTCCTTGACCAATTCGGCCTCGCCATAGCCATGCGCAGCGAAGTGGAGCAATTCCGCACCCGCTACAGCGTGCCTTGCGAGTTCATCGCGGACCCATCTTCCCGCCCCACAAATCGGTGCGTCGCCACCGCGATCTTCCGCATTTTTCAGGAAATCCTGACCAACATCGTCCGCCACGCCCAAGCGACCCAGGTGCGCGCCCGACTTTCGGAAGACGCCGACGCTGTACTTCTGGTCGTCAGCGACAATGGCCGCGGGATCACCGCCACTGGCCCGTCAAAATCATTGGGCATTTTAGGGATGCACGAGCGGGCGTGGTTACTCGGCGGCGAAGTCACGATCCGCACCACCCCCGGCATCGGCACGGCCGTCGAGGTGCGTGTTCCCCACGCTCAGCAGCTTGAAGATGACGCTCCGGCTCTTGGATTTCCGACGAGAGCACCCGCCATCAGCCAACCGTTGGATCCGGCGGATTTGGGATAGGCAAAAGGTCCCATTGCGGTGATCCTTGGGGCCATGGATAGTTGGACCGCCGCAGGAAACCGCGCTCAATCAAAAAACTCCGCGAACACCCGAGCACGCTAGCTGCTTTCTCATTTCGCGATGCATCGTAAAGCTAAGAAAAAGACAACTCCCGAGGGTGAAGCCATCCCGCCGACGCCCGGGGTTGGACGCACCGAAGCGCCGGTCGCTGCCGCCGCAGTCGCCAAGTTGCGCATGCTCGTCGTGGACGATCATCCCGTCGTCCGACGCGGCTTGATCCAAACGCTGGCCGAAGCCTTTCCCGGCGTCCTACTCGGCGAAGCGGCCAATGCCCAGGAGGCTCTCGAGCAAATCTGGAACAACGAATGGGACGTGGTCCTCCTCGATGTGAGCATGCCTGGCCGCAGCGGACTGGACGTCCTCAAGGAAGTCCGCCAAGAGCGTCAAAAGCTCCCCGTGCTCGTCCTCAGCATGTATCCCGAGGACGAATTTGCCCTGCGCGTTTTGCAAAATGGCGCCGCTGGCTACCTCACGAAACAAACCGCCCCGCACGAACTCGTCCTCGCCGTCAAAAAAGTCCTCACCGGAGGCCGCTACATCAGCCCCTCGGTCGCCGAGCGCCTCGCCGAGCACCTAAACCGCGACACCGAGAAAGCACCCCATCAACTCCTTTCCGACCGCGAATATCAGGTCATGTGCATGCTCGCCGCCGGCAAGACTGTGAAGGAAATCGGCGCGGAACTTTCCCTCAGCATCAAGACCATCAGCACCTACCGCAGCCGGATCCTCGAGAAGATGCTCCTCAAGAACAACGCGGAGCTGATGCGCTACGCCGTCGAAAACGAACTGGTGGACTATCGCAAGCCGCGCTAACCCGCAGTATCCCGCCCGGCAACGCGGCGGAGATTGCCTTTCCCGGCGAGCCCGGCTTTCCTCCACGCCCTGGTGAAAACTCTCGCCGAATGCCTCCTCTACGGGATCGTCGATCTCGGCTACGTCGCTCCTGAAAAAATCGAGCACGCGGCTGTGCAGATGTGCCTCGGTGGCGTGGACATCCTCCAGCTTCGCGCAAAAAATTTCTCCCTCGAAGACGCTGAGGAATTTGGCCTCCGCCTTGCCCCGATCTGCGAAACCCACCGCATCCCGCTCATCATCAATGATCACCCGGAGATTGTCCCCACCATCGGCGCGGCGGGCGCGCACGTCGGCCAGGAGGATCGTCCCGTCTCCGACGCCCGCTGGCGCGCCGGTCGCGCCCTCGCCGGCGAAGTGCCGCCCGCGATCATCGGCAAGTCCACGCACGGCTTCGCCCAGGCCGTCGCCGCGGCCGAGGAAGGTGCGGACTACATCGGCTTTGGCCCACTTTACCCGACGCCGACGAAAGCCGGCCGCACCGCCATCGGCCTCGCCGACATCCGCCGCGTCCACGAGGCCATGCGCATTCCCATCTTCTGCATCGGCGGCATCAACCGCGAAACCCTCGATGCCGTCCTCGCCGCTGGCGCGCGCCGCGTCGTCATCGTTTCCGGCATCCTCCGAGCGCCCGACATCGCCGCCTACTGCCGCGACGTGAAGGCCCGCCTGCAAGCGTAGCGCGAACGGAGGAAATGGGCGTGCGCACGGTGATTGCTGAACTGCGTTCCCAATGTCGCACGCCCTGACTGCAGCCCCACGGTGGTTCTTCCTCGCGCTGCTCGTCCTCGCGCCCTGGGCCTACGGCTGCACCGAGCCATGGGCCATCCGCTGGCTCAATGCCGGCCTCGCCCTCGTGCTCCTGCTCTGGGTCGATGGCTGCATCCTGCGCGGCGTCTGGCCTGCCGTGCATCGCGCCGCCGCCCTCTGCGTCGCCCTGCTCCTCGCCCAAGGCTGGTGGATGGCCCTGAATCCCCACTTCACCCACGACACCGCGACCCACGCCTTCCAAGCCGTCGCGGCGCCGATCCACTGGCTGCCCGGCACCGTGGACGGCGCCATCTCCCGCACCGCGATGCTCCGACTCACCGTCCTGCTCGCCATGGTGCTTTTCACGGCGGATCTCTCGGCCTCCGCCATCTGGCGCCGGCGCCTCTGGTGGACCATCGCGCTCACCGGCGTCTCCATCGCCCTCCTCGGCCTCATCCAGCGCGTCTCCGCCGCACCCATGATTTTCTGGGAGCCGAGCCAGCGCACCGGCACCTTTTTCGCCACCTACTATTACGCGGGAAATGCGGGTGCCTTTCTCAATCTCGTGCTCACCCCCGTGGCCGGTCTCGCCCTCCTCGCCATGCGCAATCCCGACGCCCACGCCCTCCGCGCCCTCTGGCTCCCCGGCTGGCTGCTCTGCCTCGCCGCACTCTTCGTGAACACCTCCCGCACCGCGCAAATCATCGCCTGCGGACTCACTGCCGTCTTCCTCATCTCCCAAGCCCGCTCCCTTTCCACCGAACTCCCGCGCCGCTCCATCTGCGCCGTGTATGCCGCCGCGATTCTCGCCGCCATCACTGCCCTCGTCGTCGTCTCCGGTGCCGAAAGATCCGCCGCCAAGTGGACGATCTTCACGAGCCAGCTCAACCACGAAAACCCGCGCCTGCAAGCCATCCAGACCGCCCTCACGATCCTGCCCGATTCCGGCATCTTCGGACTCGGCCCCGGCACCTTCGGAGCCGCCTTCCCGCACTACACCGGCCCCCTCGGCGACGGCATCGCCGGCATCTGGCGCTACACCCACAACGACTACCTCCAGACCCTCATCGAGTGGGGTCTCGCCGGCGCCATCGTCTGGGCCGTGCTTTTTTTCTGGGGAATGGCGCGTTGCTTCGCCTGCTGCCGCCCGCCTCCGATGCCGCGCCTCCCGAAGCCCGACGCCCCGCCACGCGCCCGCACCCGCGACCGCCTCGTGCTCTTCTGCGCCGGCCTCTCCCTTGCCGGCGTCGCCATCCACGCCCTCGTCGATTTCCCCCTCCAGATCGCCTCCCTCCAGCTCTACGTCGCCGTTTTTCTTGGCCTGGGTTGGAGCTCCGCCGTCTCCCGCGCCGGCTGGCAATCGCAGCCGTAGCATTCCCGCCCGGCCGCGGACTTCGCCGACATTGCACGCCCCGCCGAGCGCCGCTATCCTCGCCGCCCCTATGTCCGACGAACGCAAAACCCTCGAACAACGCCACCAGATGACCGACCTGGAGCGCCTGCGCCACAGCGCCGCGCATGTCCTGGCCACGGCCATCCTGAAGATCTGGCCCGAGGCGCAGTTCGCCGCCGGGCCGCCGGTCGAGAATGGCTTCTACTACGACGTCGATCTCCCGCACCGCATCTCGCCCGAGGATTTCCCGCGGATCGAGGAGGAGATGAAGAAGGAGATCAAAGCGAACCACACCTTCGAGAAGACCATCGTCTCCCGCGCGGAAGCCATCGCGCTCGCGGAAAGCGGACGCCTCGGCGGACTCAGCGAGCGGCCGGGCAATGCGAGCAAGTTCAAGATCGGCAACCTCGCCGACATCCCCGAAGGCGAAGACCTCTCGCTCTTCCAGAATGGCGACTTCCTCGATCTCTGCGCCGGCCCGCACGTCATGCGCACGGGGAATATCGGCGCGTGCAAGCTCACCCACGTCGCCAGCGCCTACTACAAGGGCGACGAGAAGAACCCCCAGCTTCAGCGCATCTACGGCACGGCCTTCAAGAACAAGACCGAGATGGAGGCCTACTTCACGATGCTGGAGGAGGCGAAGAAGCGCGACCACCGCAAGCTCGGCAAGGAGCTGGAGTTATTCTGCTTCGACGACGACGTCGGCCCCGGCCTCCCGCTCTGGCTCCCGCGCGGCACGGTCTTGATCGAGGAGATCGAGAAGCTGGCGAAGGAGACGGAGTTCGCTGCGGGTTACGATCGGGTAAGGACGCCGCACCTAGCTCGGGAGAACATGTATCTCACCAGCGGGCATCTGCCTTACTATAAAGATTCAATGTTCCCCCCAATACTGCTAGTCGACCAGCCGAGTGACAGGGCAAAGTTTGAGCAACTCGATAGGGAGATAGCCGACTTGTACATAAGACGCGAGAAAGTCATGACTGAAGTTATTGATGCTGCGGTTGACTCTTTACCCAGTTCAGAATGGGAACATCCAGAGAAGCCGGGCGAGCCGCGTGATGACATGTTTGACGAATCGTTTCCTGGGAATGGGGAATGGCGCCAAGCGCGAGGTATCCATGTGGACCTTGAGGTGAAGATTTCTGAGTTAGAGGCACTACGCAATAGCGTCGGCGAACTTTACTACCTCAAGGCCATGAACTGCCCGCATCACCACAAGCTCTTCGGAGCGGTGCCGCGGAGTTATCGAGACTTACCCCTGCGCCTCGCCGAATACGGCACCTGCTATCGCTACGAGCAGAGCGGCGAACTGTTTGGCCTCATGCGCGTGCGCGCCATGCAGATGAACGACGCCCACATCTACTGCACCGAGGAACAGTTCGCCTCCGAGTTCAACGCCGTGAACGAGATGTATCTGAAGTATTTCGGCATCTTCGGCATCGACCGTTACCAGTTCCGCTTCAGCACCCACGACCCGAAAGAACTCGGGAAGAAGTTCGTCGATCACCCCGATCTCTGGCTCAAGACCGAGAAGATGGTCCGCGATGTCCTCGTGGCCAGCGGCGCGCCCTTTGTCGAGGTGCCGAACGAAGGCGCCTTCTACGGCCCGAAGATCGACATCCAGATCTGGAACGTCATCGGCAAGGAATTCACGCTGGCCACCAACCAGGTCGATTTCGCCGTCCCCGCGCGCTTCAAACTCAAATACAAGACGAAGGACAATACCGACGAGGTGCCGCTCTGCATCCACCGCGCCCCGCTCGGCACGCACGAGCGTTTCATCGGCTTCCTCATCGAGCACTATGCCGGCAACTTCCCCCTCTGGCTCGCCCCCGAGCAAGTCCGCGTCCTGCCCATCGGCGACGAAGAACCGCTCGTGAATTACGCGAAGGAAATCCAAGCCGAACTCCGCGCCGAAGGCGTGCGCGCCACCATCGACACCGGCACCGACCCGATCAAAGCCAAGATCGCCAGCGCCGAGCAAATGAAGACGCACACCATGCTCGTCCTCGGCCACCGCGACCTCGAAGCCGGCAACGTCAGCGTCCGCATCCACGGCAAAGGCAACGTCGGCGCGAAACCACGCGGAGAGTTCATCGCCGACCTGCTCGCAGCGATCAAAGAACGGCGGGCTTAGCTGGAGCCCGGGATTGTGTGCGGCGGCCGCGCGTGGTCTAATCCGAGCTGATTCTCAGCGTTGGTCGGCGAAAACTGCGGGGCCTTCACGGCTCCCGTGTGGTGAAGTGGGCGCAGCAATCTTCGTGGCCCATGGATGTTTTCGAGCCTCGCGCTCCGCGTCGCTTCACGCCTTGCTCAAAACCTCACCACGCCCTCGCCATGCCCACGCCTTTCCTCTCCCGCATCGAACCGCTCGAAGCCCGCATCGCCCCCGCCGCCGTCTTCACCTACATCGACGTGGATGGCGACCTCGTCACGATCAAGACGAGCAAGGGGAACAACAACCAGCTTGCGGATATCGTCGTGCCGTTCCTCTCCTCCGAGGGCGTGCCCAATGGACAGGAGTTGCAGCAGATCGATTTCAGTATGAATGCGGCGGTCTTCAAGGGGACGGATCTCAGTGTGACCGCCGTGCGCTCGAACGGCGCCGGGGATGGCCGGGTGAACGTCGGCTACATCGATGCGACCAGCCCGGACGATGGTGCAAGCCTCGATCTCGGGAATGTGAAGATCAGCGGTGATCTCGGGCGCATCGTGGCGGGCGACGACACGGCGACGACGCCGGGCGTGAAGTCGCTCACGGTCGGCTCGGTCGGGCGCTACGGCACGGACACGCAGGCGGGCGGCGGAAATCTCAACAGCACCATCACCGGTGCGCTGCCGTCGCTCGTGGTGAAGGGCGACTTCGCCGACGGCTCGCTCATCGTCTCGAATGGAATGACTCCAGGGGCCGGCAAGATTGGCAGCATCGCGATCGGCGGTTCGCTGATCGGCGGCGCGACGGCGGTGACCGGCTATATTTCCGCCGCAGGCGGCATCGCGAAGGTGAACATCGCGCACGATTTGCAGGGCGGGATCGGGAGCAGTTCCGGGCAGATTTTCACCGGTGCAAAACTCGGCAGCGTCACCATCGGCGGCTCCCTGATCGGCGGCGCGGGCTTCCACTCCGGGCGCTTGCAGGCGGGCAGCATCGGCACCGTTTTGATCAAAGGAAGCCTCGTGGGTGGTTCGCAGGGATCGGTGATGATGGACGATGCGACCGGCTCGATTGAAAGTGCGGGCTCGATCGGCAGTGTGACCATCGGCGGTTCCATTCTCGGCGGGAACGATCCCGCTTCGGCGACCATCAGGGCCGTCAACGGCAGCATCACGAACTTGACCGTGGGTGGCGACATCATCGGCCGCGGAGCGCGCAGCGCGGCCGTGACGGCGCTCATCCTCCTTCAGAATGTCACCGTCCACGGTTCCATCGTCGGCGGCTTCCAGGCTCCCGATAGCGCGGAGATTCGCGGCGGGACTATCGGGAAGATCGTCATCGGCGGCGATTTGCAGGGTGGCGTGAATTCTCCTCAGTCGGGTTACATCGACGGGGTAAATTCGATCACGAGTATCACGATCGGCGGCTCCGTGATCGGGGGTATCGCCACGAATCTCGCCGACGGTGGTAATGCAGGTCAGGGTAGCGGTGCCATCTACGGGTTTAACATTGGCAGCGTCTTGGTAAAGGGAGACCTGGTCGGGAAAAGCGGACGTTCGAGCGGCACGATCTTCGCGTCGAATCGCCTCGATCAGGTATCGATCGGCGGCTCCGTGATCGGTGGCGATGGCGAAGTCACCGGGGGTATCCAGACCGCCGGCAGCATCGGCTCGGTCAAGATCGGCGGTGATCTCCGCGGAGGCGAAACCCAGGGCTTCAACATCAATAGGAGTGGCTTTATCACCTCCCTCGGCGCGATCGGGAATATCACGATCGGCGGCTCGGTCGTCGCCGGCGCGGCGGTGGGTGGGAACAGCGTGCAGAGCAGCGGCATCATTGCGGTCGGAGATGACCTCGGCTCGCTGGTGGTCAAAGGCAGCCTCGTCGGAAACTCCACCAACTACGTCTCCATCGTCGCGCGCGGAAAAGGCGGCGCCTTCACTGGTCCGGACCTGGCCATCAAGAGCATCACCATCGGCGGACGCGTGGAAAACACCAACATCCTCGCCGGCTACAGCGAAAGCGCCCGCGGGCTGAATGCCGACGCGCAGATCGGCTCGGTGAGCGTGGGTGGCGATTGGATCGCGAGCAGCATTCTCGCTGGCATCAATCCCTTCACCGACGGGAAGATCGGCACGGCCGACGACCGCGAACTCCTCGGCGGCGAAGACTTCGGCTCCGGCCCGGTGAAGGACAGCAACGCGCTCACTTCCAAAATCGCGAGCATCGTGATCAAAGGCGGGGTCTTCGGCACGCCCGGCCTTACCACCGACACCTTCGGCTTCGGCGCGCAGGAGATCGTTTCCTTCAAGATCGGCAGCGTCACGCTCCCGCTCAAACCAGGCGTCGCGAATGACGTCTTCGCCACGAGCAAAGCTCAGCCCATCGCCGCGGGCCGATCCAGCGCCAACACCGGAGACGGCTTCGAGATCCACGTGTTCGAAGTGTAGCGCCGCACTCGAGGTCCTTTCCACCACCGCCCGCATCCACCAACCGCACCCACCGACTGAATCTATGATCGAACTACTCGAACCCCGCATCGCCCCCGCCAACCTCATCGCCACCGTGGTGGCACACACGCTTTTCGTCACCGGCTCCGCCGACGCCGACTCGCTCATCATCGACGCTGTGGCGGGCGATGCGACGAAGTTTGTGCTCACCCCGGGCGGCGTCGGCGGGACCGTCAATGGCGGCGCGAACTTCACCACCTCGACCGGCGTGACGGACATCGTCATCAAGCTGCTCGATGGCGACGACTCGCTGACCTTCAACAACGCCGTCGGCGGCATCTACGTGAAGGGCAGCGTCTTCGTCGATGGCGGCAATGGCGCCAATGCACTCGATGCGCGCGATCTCACCGTGGAGAAAAACTTCACCATCAAGAACGGCAAAAACCCCATCGGCACAGATACAACCAACCTAGTAAACACCAGCGTGCTCGGTGCGCTCGCCATCGCCAATGGCGACGGAGACACGCAGACGATGCTCTCTCGCGCCTCCGCCGGCAGCTCCACCATCCGCGGCAACGTGAGCATCGTGAATGGGACCGGCGCCGACGAGACCGTGCTGCGCGACATGAACGTGGGCGGCAATGTGACCGTGGCCAACGGACATGGGGGCGGCTCCACGAATTTCTTCAATATGTTCAACACCGCGACGCGCTCACTCATCCGGGGAAACGTCGTCGTGAGCTACGCGGACGGCACGGTGAACTCCGACGGCTTGTGGGATGTGGAGGTGTTCGGCAACGTGGCGCTCAAGCACGGCGCCGGTGCGGCCACCACGCACTTTGACAGCCGCGGCACGTCGCTGCCGCCGCTCATCCACGGCAGTCTCACTATCACCGGCACGGGCACGGCGACGATCGACGTGGGGGCGGTCGGCACCGGCGGCGGCCTCATCGTCGAGCGCAATCTCACGATCTCCTCCGGCGCGGGAAATGACGTGTTCACCTTTCGCAATCTGCACATGGGCGGCGCCACCAAGCTCGCGCAGGGCGGCGGCAACGACACCGTGAACATCGACGACTCGACCTTCACCGGCGCCTTCGCGCTCGCCACTGGCAAGGGCAATGACGGGCTGAACCTCGAGAGGCTCGCCGGCACCGCCGCGCCGACAATCTTCGCCGCGCCGGTGTCCGTCAATCTGGGCACGGGCGCCGATAACTTCAGCCGCACCGGTCTCGCGGACGCCAACCTATTGCTCATCGTCTATCGCACCTTCGTCGTGAAATACAGCGGGGGCTACTCGTCGGCTTTCTCTCCCTCGCGCGACGTGTTCCCCTTCGGCGGCCGCCTCAGCGGTTGATCCCGAAGTTGACGGCGCTAAATCGCGCACGCTCCAAAATCTCGCAAAGCGCGTGGACGCGGTGCATTCTTGCGGCACGCTGCTTACTTACACCGACATCGACGGCGATTTCATCCACGTAGCCGTCACCCATGCAAAAATGGCCACGGGCGATTTCGATTTCGGCGCCGACGGATTTCTCTCCGGCGACACCACGACGCTGCAGACGCTCGGCAAGATATCACTCTCGCGGGGCGAGATCGGCGCGGTGAGCGTAGGCGGCGACTGGATCGCGAGCAATCTGCTCGCCGGCATCAATGCCTTCACTGACGGAAAGATCGCCACTGCCGGCGACCGCGAACTGCTCGGCGGCGAAGACTCCGGCTCCGGTCCGGTGAAGGATAACAACGCGCTCACTTCCAAGATCGCCAGCATCGTGATCAAAGGCGGGGTCTTCGGCACGCCCGGCCTTACCACCGACACCTTCGGCTTCGGCGCGCAAGAGATCGTTTCCTTCAAGCTCGGCAACGTCACGCTGCCGCTCAAGGCAGGGGTCGCGAACGACGTTTTCACCACGAGCAAAGCTCAGCCCATCGGCGCGGGCCTCACCGGGGACGGCTTTGAGATTCACGTGTTCGAAGTTTAGCGCGCGACCTCCACACCCCCGGAGCACGGCGGCAGGCGGTCAGAGTTGGAAGTCGATCCAGAGCGGGTCCGGCGTCACCGACTTTTTCAAGGCGGCGCGCTCGGCCGGTTTGAGTTTGGGGAGCTGGTCGATGTCGGGGTTGGTGTAGTCCTCGCCGGTCCCCCGATACTCCACGGTGAACCAGAGCCGGCCCTTGGTTTTGTCGCGCAGCCGTTCGACGAGTGACGGCAGCGGGATGCGGTCCCAACCGTTATCCAAGGCCATCTGGTGGCTCACGGGGACGACGGCGATGAGGTCCTGGCGGGTCATCATTTCGAGACCGAGCTCGCGCAGCGTCGCGTTGTGACTGCCATGGTGGCCGACTTTGTAGAAAGCGGTGCGCGCGAGTAGATCGCGCGCGGTGATCGGCGCGCCGCCCGCCCCACGACCAGCCCACGAGTTCGTGGCGTCGTGCCACGAGAGCCAGTTACCGACCTGCGCGTCGCCGGGGAAAAGCAGCACGCGGCCATCGGGTAGCTCGAAGGCGAGGACGAGGCTGGTGTTATTCGTCGCCGCGTCCAGGCGGAGGGCGATGGCACCGCCGGCAAAGAGCCAGTCGTCGTCGATCCTGCGCCAGTCTTCGCTCGCGGCATCGTAGTGCTCCGCGAGGAGTTTCGCGGACGCAGAAGTCTGCTCCGCGCGCAGGATTTTCAGATCCTGCCGGTGCGTATGCTCAAAGGGTTTCCCGACCTCGGAGAGATCCCGAAAGCGCGCTTGCGCTTCGTCGCCAACATCGAGAGCGGCGAGCAGGCTGTCCTCGAGACTCAGGCCGTAGAAGAGCTCATAGACTTCGCTGTGGACGGTGCTCGGCGTGGACTTGCGAATCTTCGCGCGGTCATGCGGCGGGCCGAGGACATAGACCCGCACGCCATCGACCCCCGGCAGTTCCAGGAGCGCGCCCGGCCGGTGAAAGTGCGGCGTCGCACCCGCAAACCCGGATCGCACGAAGTCCATCGCCTCATTGATCGAACCCGGCTTTGCCGGATCGTCCGCACCGAGGAAGCCGAGCGCGGAATCGAGCTGCCGCAATGCGGCCGTGCCCGCGGCGGAAAGCCCGCGCAGCCCGGCGAGGCGGGCGTGCAGATGGCGCACGGCGTTCTCCGTCTTCTGTTTCTGTTTGCGCAGGTCGTTGGCGAGTTCGTCGGACTCGTCCTCGGTCCACGCCAGCCAGACGTGGCGAACGTTCAGCCCATCTTTGAAAAGGTCGCGGGCCTGGGTGAAACCGGAGAGGTGATCCCAATGCTCGTGGGTGGCGACGAGCACGTCGAGGGTGCCGCGCGTCTTCACCGCGCCGCCGGCATCCAGCGAGCCGCCGGTCTCGCGGATGATGTCCGCGGCGATCGCGCGCATCTTGTCCGAATTCGGCTTCCCCTTGGGCCAGACGCCACAGTCGATGAGCACATGACACGGCTGGCGCTGTTTGGTGGTGAAGCTGAGCAAAAAGCAATCGCCCAGTCCCTGGCGATAGCAGCGGATGCGGACCGCGCTCTTCCTGGCGCGGCGGGGAGTGGCTCGGGCAGCGGGGCGGGGCATGGGGTTCTCCTGGGCTAATGTTCGTGGCCGCGATGCAGCATCGCAAAGGGCTCGGCGGCTTCCGCGTCCGCGCCGAAATACGCAGCGGCCAGCGAGGCTTTCCCCGCACCCGCGAGGTATTCCCGCTGCCGCGCGAGGCGTCGCTCGGCGGAGGCGCCGGAGATCGGCTTGCGGATGGCGTAGCGCACGCGCCGCGTATCGAGGTCGATGAGCAGCGTGCAGCCACCGCGGAATTTCATCGGGTTGCCGTCGTTGTCCTTGAGGTCGCGCGTCTGGATGAGCGAGAGCAGCACCTGATTGATGACGTCGCCATCGGGCCCCACGCGCTCGATCGCCGCAAGCGCGGCCACTTGAAAGCGCGGTACCTTTTCGCGATCGAGCCGCAAGCCGGAGACCTTTGCCTGTACTTCAAATTTCAAGCCGGTGAGACTTTCCAACCCCGGCACATCTTCCCAGTGACGCAGGATCTTGTCGTGGATCTGCTGCCGCCAGTCGCGCAGAACGCCGAACAATTCCTCGCGCTCTTTCACGTAGCGGGCCTGCTCGACCAAACCGCGGATCCGCTCGGCGAGCGCCTCAATCGCTCCCTCGACCTCAGCGGCCTGGGCGGCATCCTTCGTCAGCGCATCGGGCGACGCCCAGCGCAGACTTTCCTCGGAGAGCGTCCGCACATCGCGCGGATACAGGCCGCGGCGGCGGAAGGCCTCGATGAAGGCGACGCGGTAGCCATAGTGGTCGTCGCGGACGAGGTCGGCGTCGGCGGTGATGATGGCACGCAGATAATCGCCAAAGGTGATCTCAACCGGCGGGCAGTAGTCGAGCGCGCGCACGCACATCGCGAGGACGTGCGACGCGGCTTTCGAGGCCTCGCCCGCGAGACGCTTGACGAGATCGGGGTGGAGATTGCCGGCAGCGAGCACACCCGTGCCGCCGCTCGCGATCCGCAGCAGATCGGCGGTGCGTTTCTCATAGATGGCGAGGAAGGCATCGAAAACCGCGGCGACGAGGAGCGCGCCGCGCTCGTGCGGTTCGGTCTTCGTTTCGTAAGCGCGCGGGTCAGGCTTGATGGGGCGCCAGACACCGTCCTCCACGTGCCCGATGGCGCTGCGCAGTGCGCCGTAGCCGCCGACGGCGCGGCCAAATTGCACGGCTAACTCCCCGAGCAGGCTCGGCCCGCGCAGGTCGCCGCGAGTGCGCGCGATCTGATGCTGGAGCACCTCGGGAAAGCTGAAGTGCTGGAAGAGCGCGACGATGTCGGAAAAGGCTTCGTGAAAGGCGCGCACGTCGGGATGATTCGGCTCGAGGTAGCGCCGGTGCAGGCTGTCGAGGAGCGCGTGGGTGGTCTCGTGCGCGATGATGTCGTGCGAGAGACAGGAGAAAACCATGCCGCCGGGAAAGTGCTCGCCCTCGTCATTCGCCGGCGCCGGGAAGTAACCAAAGAGCAGCGCTACTTTCTCCGGCGAGTAGTAGGCATTCGCCTCGCGCAGCGCGTGCGGATAGATGCGCAGCCGCCGCACGAAGCGCTCCTTCTCGCTCGAAGGCGCGTCCTCTCTTCCGCGCCCGCGTTCCCTTTCTGCCCAGAGGATCGTCCGGCCGAGCGCGCGCTGGAAATGGCGGATCGTGGTCATCGCCACCGCATAGACCATCTGCTGGTGAAAGCGCGGATCGCCCTCGGAAGGCGGCAGCCCATCCTGCGCGAGCACGTAGGGATCGTTGAGATTGATCGGCGCATAAAAGCACCCGCTCGGCGGATCGATGTCCACGACTTCGACCAGCTCACCCACCGGCCCCGGAGCCACGTCTTCCCAAGGCACGCGGAAGGTCACCTGATTCACCACCGCCGTCTCGAGCTGCGTGGAGAGGCTGGGATCGAAGGCGTAACCGCGCAACCGGCGGAAGGGCGGCGCATCGGGCGAGAGTTGTTTTTGGAGAAACATCGGGGCCTTTCCTCGCTCAGGCGGCAAAGCCTTTGAAATGTTCGCTGCGGACCTTCTTTGCCACCGCGCGCCCGACTTCCTGCATCTCGGCAATGTGCTCCACGGAATCCATCTGTTGCACGTGCTCAGGTTTGATTTTCTTCAAGCCGAGCGCGTCGAGTCCCTCGCGCGAAAGCTCGGCGTTGTAGCGGGCATATCTAAAGAGCTTTGGCACGTCCTTGATCCCCTGCCCGATCACATCCCCCACCTCGCGATCGAGCACGTCGCCCACCACGCAATCGCCGAAGACCCGGCAGAGGAAATCCTGCTCGTTCAAGGCGGCACCCATGAGGGCCGACGGGATGGTGCCGGCATTGTAGAGGAGATGCATTTCCTCCGGACTAAGGTTGGAGTTGGCATTGGCACTCGCTCCGGTCCCGACGGAGACGATCAGCATCTTCGCCGCGCCGGTCTCCCAGCAAAGTCGATAGGGTTCGCTCGTGGCCATGAGGAAAAGTTGAAACGCCGGGTTGTTAAACATCGTCACGCCGCCATCGACGAAGACAAAGTCCTTCGCCTTCGACGTCGCCGATGCCGGTATATGAATCTCCTCCGGCGGGAAATAAGTGGGTGCTGCCGTGCTCGCGCGAATCAGTTGCCAGAGCTTCAGCTCGGTATTGCGGCCCGTCGCTCCGGGCAGGTTGTATTTTGCCTGGGGATTGTTTGAGAGCGGCCAGGGCGAATCAGTCGTTGCATTGCGCAGCACGAGCATCAGCAGCGTGCGGAGCTTTTCGGACCCAAACAAGGTGTCCTCGCCGATGATCTTCTTGAGCATGGCGGCCAGCTTATCGGCCCGGAACTTAGTCCTGAATCGCTCCCACAGGCGGGCCTTCTCAAACATCTCCGCGCCGCTCGCCACATAGAAAGTGCGGATCGCGTCCACACTGAGACCTAATGAAACCAGCGCCGCGATGATGGCTCCGGTGCTAGTCCCGGCAACGTAGTCAAAGTAATCGGCCAGGACGAGTTTCGGCTTCTTACTCTGCGCCCGGAGATCCGCTTCGATTTTAGCCAGAATCTCCACGGCGATAATCCCCCGGATCCCACCGCCGTCGCAGGCGAGAAGTTTCCGCGGTCCGGTTTTGGCGAGTTTGTCTTTGTAAGTTGCGGGCATGGCTGGTGGAGTTGGGATGGTTGACTGAAAATGATCCGGGCAGTTGGCGGGGCGTCGTAAGACGGCTTCAGGCGAGTTTCGTCGGATTGATCACCTCGACCATGCCGCCGAGCTTGCGCACGCGGGATTCAAAATCCGAGGTGCCTCCAGGGCCGTCGCCCGTGGGTTTTTCGTCCCACACGAGCAGGGCGTGAATCTTCGCGCTGTCAGCGGCTTCGACCCGCGCGGTGTTGATCATCCAGAGATTGGTCCGCGCATAGATGGAGACTTCGTCCGGCGCCTTGCCGAGGCGCTCAGGCTGGGTCGCGATCTGCGCCCCTTCCCGCAGGGTGTGGAAACGGCGCACCCAGTCATTCCCCGCGCGGGCCACGGAGTCGCAGACGAAATCGGCAACGTCCTGCGCGAGCAGCAGCCGGACGGTGGCACCGCGCTTCTGGCATTCCTCGGCGAAGAGCAGATCCGCTCCGCAGGCACCACCGCAGACGGCGAGATCTCCGGCGCCGATGCCCCATTGATCGACGACGCGGGCCATGGCCGCACGCACGGTTTCCGCCTTGGCCTCGGGAAAGCGCGGCGTCGCTCGATCTGGCGCATCGATCATGTGGCCACTGCAAATGGCGATCCTGTCGAAACGCGCCGTCGGGTGCGGCAGCTCGGCGAGTCTTTGCTGGAGGAGGGTGACCACGGGCTCCACGGCCTCCGAACGATAACCGAGCAATTGCAGGAGCTGCACTTGCTCAAACATGGAGCGGATGTTGAACCACGTGAGATTCGGGTCAGCGAGGACCTGTTCGTATTCCGCCAGCGCCTCCTCCCGACGCCCCTCCAGAAGATGCAACTCACCCAGGGTCGCCCGCGCCCAGACGCCTTCCGCCTCGTCCTCGAGCTTCGCCTGCGCGGCGAGGCGCACGACGGTCTTGAGGTCGTCAAGGTCCGGGACTTCGGGCTTCGGGGTGCGTTTACTTTCTCGGCCAACGTGATCGAGCAGCATGGCCAGGGCGACCACATTGATCGCCGTGTAATAGCTGCGCAGATCGTGACGCACCGCGACCTCGTAGGTCGTGAGGGATTTTCTGCCCAGGGCCGCGTTTTTCCAGGCGAGCGCGAGACGGTCTTCGAGCGTCGCTCCACCGCTCCACGCCATCCGCCACAGGTCCTTATAGACGCGGCCGAGCAGGCCCTGAGCTTCGGCATCTCCCGGCCTCATCTTCGCCAGATCGGTAAGCTTCCGCTCCGCCTCCTTCAAGCGCCCGAGCCGGTTCGCGAGGAGAGCGAGCTGGCACTTGACCCGGAACTCGTCCACCGAATCGCTCCCAATCAGGTCCGCATCGAGCTCCCGAAAAATCGGCTCGGCCTGCGTGAATCGTCCAAGCGCGACGAGGGCGTCGCCACATTGGCGGAGCAAATGGCGGCGGCAGTAGGGCGATGGGGCATCGCCAGCGAGCGTCAGGATGTCCTCGGTGCGCCCTTCCTTGCCGGCGATGCTCACGCGCTGGTTCCAGTCTTCCGCCAGCGCCCGGTAGTGCTTGAAGCGCGCGGTGGCGATGCGGCTCGCGTCGGGCGGCACGAGATTCGGCAGATTGCTGTACACCGGGCTGCCTTCCGTCGTGCGGTCGGCGGCCACCGCTGCGCGCAAAATCGCCCCGAGCCGCACGGCTTCCGCCCGGACCTGCTCCCGCCAGTCGCTGCCGCGATCGAGGCCGACGCGGAAGAGCTTTCCGTCATACTTGAAAGTGCGCATCGGGGCGACGTCGAACGGCCGATCGGACCAGCCCGCATGCAGGCAGATCACACCGCGAGGTCCTATCGCGTGCCGAATGCCGAGTTCGTAAAAGACGTTTGCGTTCAGGATCGAAATGTCAGCGAGGACGAAATCAGCGGTGACGAGTTCGGCAAACATGTCCTTGAGAATGTCGCCGGCCGTCGCTTCTTCATCTGCCCGGAAAGGCTGCAAGCCAGCAGCCTCGAGCGCGGGCTTGAAGAGGTCCCGGTAAACGGAGTCAAAATCGACCTGCAGCTTCTCGTCTCCAGCATCCGTTGCCTGATCAATGCGCGGCCTTTTCGGCACCTCCTTTTTCCCAAAAGGCATGACGACAAAAACCCGACGCCTGAATGCAGCGACTTCCCAAGGCATGAACAAGTCGTCTATCGGATCACTGCTGGAGCCGCAAACACCGTTTTTTTCCCAAACGTAAGAACCGCACCCCTCTCGCCCTCGCCGTCCGCGTTTTTTCCCCGCGCATCCGCAGGCCGGGCTTCGTAGTCTGCGGCATGGAACTCGATCTCGAAGGTCAATATGCGGACCGCGCTTACCCCATCCTCGCGTCACTCGTGACGCCGCGACCGATCGCCTGGGTCACGACGATCAGCCCGGACGGCGCCGTGAATGCCGCGCCCTTCAGTTTCTTCAATGTGCTTGGCGCCACGCCACCGATCGTCGGCTTCTGCCCGGGCGATCGCGACGATGGGATGCCGAAGGACACCGCGCGCAACATCCGGCTGAGCCACGACTTCGTCGTGAATCTCGTGGATGAAACGCTGGGCGAGGCAATGAATCGGACGGCGGCGTCGCTGCCTTACGGAGCGAGCGAACTCGAGCACGCGGGACTGACGACGCGCCCTTCCAGTGTGGTGCGTCCGCCGCGCATCGCCGAAGCGCCGGTGAGTCTGGAATGCACCGAATGGGGCACGCTCCAAATCGGCGACAACCGGCTGGTGATCGGTCTGGTGAAGCGCGTGCATCTGCGCGACGAGCTCTTCGATCTCGAGACCCGCCGGGTGCGGAGCGAGCAGCTCCACCTCATCGGCCGCATGGCTTCACCGCACTGGTATTGCCGGACGCGCGATCGCTTTGAGATGCAGCGGCCGGAGTAGCGGCCGACATTTTCGCTGCCATCCGTCCCGCTTGCGGATAGCGTGTCGGCACGATGAAAGTGAACGCCGAACCCGGCAGCGAATTCCAGCCGCTGATGGATGCCATCTTTCGGGAGAAGGTGCTCCGCGCGCGCCGGCAATCTCCCGAGGAGCGCTTCGTGACCGGCTTGGATATGTTTGAGGAAGGCATGGCCTGGATGCGCGATGGCGTGCGGATGGAACACCCGGACCTTTCCCCGGAAGAAGTGGACGCGCGCGTGGCGCAACGATTCGCCCGCATCCGCCAAATTCAGGAACACGGAATCTATCGTCCGGTGCCCGCGCCATGAATTCGCGGGAGGCGGTCTGTGCGACGCTCAAGGCTCTGGCCGAAGCCGGGATCCCGCACATGCTGACGGGAGGCCTTGCGGTGAACCTCTACACGCTTCCGCGGTTCACCAAAGACGCCGACATCGTCATCCAGATGGAGTCGGCTGCGTTCGATGACTTCGTGCGCCGCCTGCCCGCGGAGATCCATCTTGATCCGCAGATTACGTTCGAGACGATTACCGGATCGCGCCGGCATATCCTCATGCTCGAACGGAGCGAGTTTCGTATTGAGCTATTTCTGCTCGGCGACGATCCACACCACCGTGAACGTTTCTCCAGACGGCGGCAGCGCCAATTGCCGGACCTCGGCGTCGAGACCTGGGTGGCCGCGCCCGAAGACATGATCGTCCAAAAGCTGCGCTGGAATCGGGAGCAGGATCGCATGGACGCGAAGAACATCATTGGCGTGCAGGGCAACGATCTCGACTGGCCCTACATCGAGTGCTGGTGCGACGTGCACGGCACCCGCGCGCGGCTCGAAGAAATTCGCGCGTCCATTCCGCCGATCTAGAGGCGACGCGCTGCGGCTGCTGTCCGATGAAAGTCATCCTCGCGCTCGATCAAGGCACCACCAGCTCCCGCGCCATCGTCTTCCGCCATGACGGGAGCATCGCGGCGATGGCGCAGCGGGAGGTCCGGCAGATCTATCCGCAGGCTGGCTGGGTGGAGCACGACGCGACTGAAATCTGGCAGACGCAACTCGAGGTGGCGCGGACGGCGCTGACGCAGGCAGGAGTGAAGGCGGCGGACGTCGCAGCGATCGGCATCACGAATCAGCGCGAGACCACGGTGCTGTGGGATCGAAAGACGGGCGAGCCGATCGGCCATGCGATCGTGTGGCAGGATCGGCGCACGGCGAAATTTTGCGACGAGCTGAAAGCGGCGGGCCACGCGGAGACGATCCAGGAACGCACGGGGCTCGTGATCGACGCCTACTTCTCGGGGAGCAAAGTGCGCTGGATGCTCGATCACATCCCCGGTGCGCGCGAGCGAGCCGAGCGCGGGGAGCTGGCCTTTGGCACCATCGACTCGTGGCTGGTGTGGCAGCTCACCGGCGGCGTGCGGCACGTCACCGATCCCTCGAATGCCTCGCGCACGATGCTCTTCAATCTGCGCACCGGCGCGTGGGACGATGAATTGCTCGCGATCCTCGGCGTGCCGCGCTCGTTGCTGCCGGAAGTGTGCTCGTCGAGCGAAGTGTATGCGGAGACGGCGGCGGGAATCTTCGATGCGCCGATCAAGATCGCGGGGATCGCGGGCGATCAGCAGGCGGCGCTCTTCGGGCAGAATTGCTTCACCCGCGGGCTGGCCAAGAACACCTACGGCACCGGCTGCTTCATGCTCATGAACATCGGCCCCGAGCCCCAAATCTCGCGGCACAAGCTGCTGACCACGGTCGCGTGGCAGCAGGGCGGGCAGACGGATTTCGCGCTCGAAGGCAGCGTCTTCATTGGCGGCGCGGTGGTGCAGTGGCTGCGTGATGGGCTCGGCATCATCAAGAACTCCGCGGAGGTCGAGCAGCTCGCCGCGACCGTGCCGGACTGCGGCGGCGTGTATCTCGTGCCCGCCTTTGCCGGTCTCGGTGCGCCGCATTGGGATCAATATGCGCGCGGCACCATCACCGGCCTGACGCGCGGAACGAACGCCGGCCACATCGCCCGCGCCGCGCTGGAAGGCATCGCTTTCCAAGTCGCCGACATCCTCGAAGTGATGAAGCAGGACAGCGGCATCGCGATGGATGGACTGCGCGTGGACGGCGGCGCGTGCGCGAACGATTTGCTCATGCAATTCCAAGCCGACCTTCTGCAAGTGCCGGTGGTGCGGCCAAAGGTCATCGAGACCACCGCGCTCGGGGCCGCCTATCTCGCCGGGCTCGCCGTGGGCTTCTGGCAGAGCCGCGAGGAAGTGTCGCGCGCCTGGCAGGTCGAGCGCACCTTCGAGCCCGCGATGAGCGCCGATGCCGCCGCGCATCGCCGCGCGCGCTGGAGGGAAGCGCTCCGGCGCGCCGGAGATTGGGAAGAGCACTCCACGCTCAAAGGAACGACCGCGCTGTAAATCGCCAAAGTAGTCCCGGGCTTCAGCCCGTCAGGCGCTGTCCCGCCGCGCGACGCCGGACAACCCAAAGCTCGCGACGACGCTGGCGCGCAAAGTAGTCTCAGGGCTTCAGCCCGTGGAACGGTCGGTGCAGATCGAGCGCGTCCATCGGATGCCACGCCGGACGAGCTAACCCGGTGGCTGACGCCACCGGCTAATTTCCATCGTACCTCCGGGACCCCGCGCGCCTCCCGCATGGCACCACATTTCGTCACACCTCCTCGAAACGCTCAGAGGACAGGGAGGAGGGTCCGTATTTTTTCACGAGATGGCATAAGAGGCACGGTACCTGGAATGACGGGCTGGGAAACAAGCAGAGCCAGTCCGACTTGGGTGGACGGCGTCGCTCCGCGCGCCATGGGTTACCCACGCCGAAGGCCCATCTTTGAGAGTGGCGCTGTCGCGCGTGGATTTGGCATGGCGCGCGGAGCGACGCCATCCACCTAGGCGGCTGCTTTTCC
>JANNXQ010000219.1:0-18570 GCA_031409655.1 Chthoniobacteraceae bacterium
TTCGTCCGGCAACAGCGGCGGCGCGAACAATCCGTGGATCGCGGAAATCGGCGACACGACCGGCACGGTGCCCGCCAACAAGAACAACATCAGTGGCGCGTGGCAGGCGGGCTTCTTTATCCGCGTGACGAATAACAACAACACGGCGGCACTCACGCTGCCGGGGCTGACGCCAACCTCCGGGGCGACGGCGGCGCAGGTGAATACGTTCGTCCAGAATGCCAATACGCTGCCGGCGAGTTCCGTCGGCACGGCTCTCGGAACGGCCGGCATCAACGGCGGTTCACCACTACCGCTGCTCTTTGCACCGGGCGGTGTGGAAGCGAAACTCCCGGACAGGGCGGGCGTCCCGTCGGAATCATCCGACTGGTCGCCAGAGGCGGCTTGTTCCATCCTGTCCGCTGCGGCGGGCGCGACACTCACCCAGCCCGATCTCGACTCCATTGTTTCCATGGCGACCGCGCGCTGGGCGGCGAGTGGATTAACGGACGAACAGCTCGCCACGTTGCGCAGTTTGAAATTTGAAGTCGCCGACCTGCCCGGCTGGTATCTCGGCGAGGCGGGTGGCGACCGCATCCGCGTGGATAGCGACGCGGCTGGGAATGGGTGGTTCATCGATGCCGTAGCGGCGACGCCCTCATCGCCGGTAGTTCGCGCGGCGCCCTCGCCGCGTGATGCCGCCCCGACTGGCGGCGAGGCGCTGCCGGAACAACCGGCGACGGGGGCGCCGCTGCTACGCGCCTCCGGCCGCATCGACCTACTCACCGCGATCCTGCACGAGATGGGTCACGCCCTCGGCCTGTGCGACACCTACGCCGAGCAGGACCGCGACCGGCTGATGTATGGCTTTCTCACCAAAGGCGAACGCCGCCTGCCCACGCCGCGCGACGCCGCTGCCGCCACGGTGCTCGGCGGAGCGCCGCACGCGCACCCGCATTTCCTCGGCACGCCGCTGAACATAGGCGACCTGCCCGCAGGCAAGACGGTGACGATTACTTACGTGGTCACGATCAACGCCGGGACGACCGCCATTTCCACTTCCAGCCAGGGCACCGTCTCCGGCACCAACATCGCGAATAAGCTGACGAGTGATCCGCAACCCGGCACTCCCGCTGGCGACGACGCCACGATCACGCCGATCCATCAGCCGCCCGTGGTCGTCAACGTCGGCCCGCACGGCGTGAACGAAGATGCCGTCCTCACCTTTGCCGCCGGCAATTTCACCCCCGGCTTCAGCGATCCAAATGGGGACGCGATCGCCTCGGTGATCGTCACGTCCCTGCCGGCCAATGGCGTGCTCAAGAACAGCGGGACCACGATTACGACGATGCCGGTCATCTTTGCCATCGCAAACATCGGCAACCTCACCTATGTGCCGAACTTGAATTACAACGGCGCGGACAGCTTCGGCTGGAATGCCTCCGATGGCACCCTCGTCGCCGTGAGCACCGCGACGGTGAACCTCACGGTCAATCCGGTGAACGACAAACCGACCTTCACCGCCGCCAACCCGCCCGCGGTGAATGAAGATGCCGGCGCGCAGTCCGTCGCCGGCTGGGTGACCAACTTCACTCCCGGTCCGGCGAATGAATCGGCCCAGACCGTGCTCGCCTACGCGGTTAGTAACGTGAGCAACCCCGCGCTCTTCTCCGCCGGCCCGAGCGTCGCCGCCAACGGCACACTCACTTACACCCCCGCGGCGAACGCGAATGGCACCTCGACCTTCCAGGTGCGCGTGCAGGATAACGGCGGCACCGCGCTCGGCGGCATCGACACGTCAGACCCGCTGACTTTCACCATCACCGTGAACGCGGTGAACGACGTGCCGGTGATCACCGGCCAGAACGGCGTCTCGACGGCTGAAGAAACCCCGCGCGCGATCGTCCTCGCGGACCTCCTCGTGACGGACGTGGACAACGCAGGGTATCCCGCCGGCTTCACGCTCACCGCTGCCAACGGCACGAACTACACTCGCAGCGGCAATACCATCACGCCCGTGCTCAACTTCAACGGCACGCTGACCGTGCCCGTCACCGTGACGGACCCATCCGCTGGCGTGAGCACCTCGTTCAACCTCAGCGTGAGCGTGACGCCCGTGAACGATGCGCCCGTCATCACCGGCCAGGCTGCGCTCTCCACCGCGTTCAACACCGCGCGCTCCATCGCGCTCGCCGACTTACTGGTCACCGACCCGGATAACACGTATCCGACCGGCTTCACCCTCACCGTCAGCAATGGCACCAACTACACGCGCGTCGGCAACACCATCACCCCCGCGCTCAACTTCGTCGGCACACTGAGCGTGCCGGCGAAAGTCAACGACGGCCTCGCCGACAGCAATACCTTCAACCTCGTGGTGACGGTGAACCCCAGTCTGCTCGCCGCGCAGAATGGATCGAGCATCGCGCCCGAACCCGGCGGCGGTTACCGGATCAGCTTCCTCGGCAACCCCGGCCAGACCTACACGATCCAGTTCACCGCGACCCTCGTGCTCGGACCCATCCCGTGGCAATTCCTCGGCACCCGCACTGCCGACGCGAATGGCCGCTACAGTATCGTGGACATCCCGCCCCCCGGGACGCTCGTGCGTTTCTACCGCTCGATCTTCCCGTAGCGCTGGACTGGCTGCAAAGACGGCACTCGACGATGCGATGTCACCCAGCTTGCCATGGCTAGCACAGCGTGAACACGGCCGGAAGAAAGTCTTCCTCGCCGCCACCGATCGCTGCTGCTGACCGGGGACGCGACATTCCTGTCGCCGAACCACCGGCATTCGCGCGGCGGCAAACTTCCCCGGGGCACCGCTCCGGCACCACGCGTCAGGATATTCTCTCCACTTCGCTCGCTTGCCCCCATCTGCGCCTGCGGCTAAACCCAGCCGCCGATGGCCTACAACGTCGCCGCGATCATCCTCATCGTCCTGACCTTGGTCGCATGGGCCATGGCCGACCGCCGCGCACGCGTCCTCCCGCGCCTGATCCCGCGGCGCACCGCGCGATTCCTCTTCGCCGTTTTCTTCCTCGGGATGGCGCTCTATCCACTCGTGCCGCTCTCGCGTTCAATCCGAGGCACCGAACCCGCCGGGCTGCCCGCGATCTGGGCCACTGCGGCCTACCTTTGGCTGCCGATCGTGCTGCCCGCCACGGTCGCCATCTGGATCAGCCTGCGAGCCATTCGCCGGGGCTACGCTTGGGCCTTCGGCAAAAAGCGCGATGGGCGTTTTCACCGGGACTCCATCGTCGGAAAGGACGTTGCGCCCGGCTCCGCGCCGATGCTCTCCCGCCGCCAGGCCTTCCAACTCGCCGGCGCTGCGCTTCCGCCCTTCATCTGCGGCGGAGTCACGGCCGCCGCCATTGCCCAACGTGGGAATTTCCGCATCCGCCGCGTCCACTTATCCATTGCCTCCCTCCCGCCGGATCTCGATGGAATCACCCTCTGTCAGATCTCCGATCTCCACGCGGGCAACTTCTTTCCCACCCACGGCATCGCGCGGATCGCCGACGCCGCCAATGCCCTCAAGACCGACCTCGTCGTTTTCACCGGCGATCTCATTGACCGCGGCCTGCTCGATCGCATCCCCGACGGCCTGCAACTCATCGACCATCTCGACCGCCGCCACGGCTTCGCAATGATCGAAGGCAACCACGACGTCCAGCACGGCGCGCATTTATTCCAGCGGGCGATGCGCGAAAGAAACCTGCCCTTTCTGCTCGATGGCCAACTCGAGTGCCGCATCCCTGGCCGCGATACTCCGGTGCAATTTCTCGGCATCACCTGGGGCGATAAGAACCTCGACCTCGACACGCCCACGACGGCCGACCCACTCGCGCCTCCGCGGATGAAAGGCACCGCCGCCTCCGTGCAAAGAGTCGCCGCGCTGCGGCGTGCCGACGCCTTCCCGATCCTGCTCGCGCATCACCCGCACGCCTGCGATCCCGCTGTTGAAGCCAGTCTCCCGCTCACCCTCGCGGGCCACGCCCATGGCGGCTAGGTCATGCTTACGCCGCGGTTCGGCTTCGGCCCCCTGCGCTTCCGCTACTGGGCCGGCGAACACCAGCGCGATGGCAGCCACATGATCATCTCTAATGGCCTCGGCTCCTGGTTCCCGCTGCGCGTCAATGCCCCCGCCGAGATCCTGCACATCACCCTCCGCCGCGCGTGAGTAGAGAAAAAGTGGGAATTCTTTCCTCTCGCCTGCTCACACCCGCACACGCGTGCTTTGCGGATGTCAGCCGCCGATCCAACGCAGCCCCACCTGAATCCAAAGCGGGATGGTGAGCAGCGCGATCGCGGTGGTCACCAGGACGATGCGCAGCGACAGCGCAGGGTCGCCGCCGTAGTGCTTCGCCAAGATCACCGGGACCATGGCGCAGGGCATCGCGGCCTGCACGATGATGATCCGCCGGAGTTCGATGGGGCACGGCAGCCAGCGGGCGAGCGCGAGGAAACACAGCGGCAGCACGCCGAGTCGGAGCACGAGCGCGCCGAGCGAATCGGCGGTGCTGTTGCGCAGCGTCACGCCGCGCATTTCATCGGCGAAGGTCGCGCCGGTGAGCACGAGCGCGAGTGGCAGGCCCGCAAGGCCGAGGCCATGCACGGCATTCAGGACGAAGGCCGGCAGCCATCCGCGCGCGCCGGTGAAGTGCAGGGCGACGGCGAGGACGATCGTGACGACGGGCGCATTCAGCAGATGCTTGCAGCGCGCGCGCAGGCCGCCCCTTTCACCTGCGGTCTTTTCGCCGCCGCTGATGAGCACGATCCCGACGGTCCAGAGCGCGACTTCCACGCCGAGATTGTGGATGAAAAGCACGCCGCTGGTGCGGGCGTCGCCGGCGGGTTGATCGAAGAGTTTTTGGACGAGCGGCAGGGCGATGTAGCCGTAGTTGTACATCCCGGTCGTGAAGGCAAAAGTGCGGCGGGCGCGCGGGCTGCGGACTCCGAAGAGCGGCGCGGCGAGGTAGGTAAGCCCGTAGCCAAAGACGATGGTGCCGAAGCCGACCGCGGGCGCGAGCAGGAGATTGCCGGCGCTTTCCAGCGCGCGATTGCCGAGGATGGTGTCGAGGATCAGACATGGAAAAAGCAGGTTCACCACGACCCGCAGCAGACTCGCGTCCGCTTCTTCGGTGAGCCAACTGACGCGCCGCATCCCCCAGCCCGCAGCGATCATGACGAAGACGGGCCCGACCGCGGAGAGCAGGCTGAGGTAGGTGCCGTTCACGCGGAAGTGGCTCGCGGGAATGCCGGGACGGGCGTTGCGTTTTCAGCGGCCACTCAATCCTCCGACTTCCGATTCTCCGCATTTAAGACCGGCCATTGCTTCGTGATGGCCACGATCTCCAGTTCGGTGAGGCCGCGCTGGATGGTGATGATGCCATCTTTCACCGTGCGATCGATGACCATGTCGATCACCTGATGCGTGCCCGCCTTCGTGCTGACAAACGCGACCAGCGACGATCCGCGGCGCTCCGTGCTGACCACGTCGAGATTCACGCGCCCGCTCGCGTCCAACTTAAACGCGCAGCCCATCGTGCCGTCGGCGGTGCGGAAGGGATAAATCGCTTTGATGTTCCGTTCGCTGACCGCCGGGATCTTTTCGATGAAGGTCGAGCGTTTCGGATTACGGAGCTCTATCGGGGTGGCGAAGCGCTCGGTGTCGTTGCGATTTGCCTCGGCGAAGAAGCGCACCTGGACGGGGTACTCCTTGCGCTGAAATCCGAGACAGCCGAAGGCGAGAAGCAGGAGAGCCGTGAGGCGGACGTGGTGCATGGCGGCGAGTCTTGGAGATGGGGGAACGATTTGCAAACTGCGACGCAGGTCGATAGACCACCGCTGATGAAGCATGTCCTCCCTACTGCGCTCGCCTTTGCCCTCGCCATCTCGTCCCTGCAAGGGGCAGACGGAACGGCAAAGGAAGAGCAAAAAGGTGCGGGTCCGGTGAACTGGCTGTGGCGGCACATTCCGGTGCCGAAATTTGGCGGGAAGGAAAAGGGCGCGCCGCAGTGGAACGATTTGAAAATCGTCCTCGAAGTGAAACCGGCGAATCCGAGCCTCACGGAAGTGAAGCGACTCGAAGTGGCGATCCGCCTGACGAATCAAGGCCGCAAGCTTGTGCAGCTCGAGTTTCCGACTTCGCAGCGGATCGAGGTGCTGGTGAAAAATTCATCCGGCAAGGTCATCCTGAAGTGGTCCGAGGATCAACCGGTGAGCGACGAGCCGACCGTGGTGACGCTGAATCCGGGCGAGCGATTGGAGTATCTCGCCGCGATCCCCACGCGCGATATGGCGCTGGATCAGCGGTACACGATCGACGGCTTCTTTCCCCGCTACGAGCAACTGCGCGCTGCGCAGACGATCACGCCGCGGAAGTAGCCTCCGGGAGCGCCGCCGTCTCGTGCGGCTTTCCGCGGCCGCGCGGAGCCCCTTGCTCAGGGGAGCTGATCGCGTTTGCGCGGCAAACTTAAAAATGGCGCAGGGCGCGTTGGTCTCGTGGCCGCACGGGACGGCGGCGGTCCCAGCTAATCGCGCTGCGGAAGCACGCTCGGAACGGGCTTGGCGGCGAACTCCGCCGCAGCCGCTTCGAAGGTCGAGGCAGGCGCTGCGGGTTGAGTTTCCACCGGCACCTGCTGGCTCACCGCTTCCGGCGCAGCGGACGCGGTCTCGGGAGCAGCTACCGGAGCGGCTTCCGTTGGCCCGCCAGCTTCCGTCTGCACCGGTGCTTCCGGCTCCGTTCGCGCGGCGGCGGTCGGCGCGCTCTCGGGCTCGGCGACGGCCGCAGCGGCTTCGGCCTGCATGTCGGCTTCCGGCTCCGCGCTGGCGGCGGGGTGCGCGGACTTTGGCGGGAGCGGGAGCTCGAGCGCGCCTTCGGAAAACTCGATGACGTGGCCAGCGAGGATCAGGTAATGGAGATCGGAGGCGAGCGCGGCTTTGCGCGGCTCGAGGTCCGGCGAATCGTGCTGCGCACCGAGGATCTTCGCGGCGAGCGCGGGCCGCTTCAGGCGCCCGTTTTCCTCGATCGCGATGAGGATGCTGGCGATGCCATCGGAGAAAGTTTCTCCGGCAGCGTGGCGCTGCGGCTTGTGCGCGCAGACGAAGAGCAAGCGTTTGCGATGTTTGAAGAAGTGCAGCCCGGCCTCGACGAAGTAAGAGCGCAGATTGTTCACGAGTTGCTGGGGAAAAGGCCGCTCCGCCTCCCACGCTTCGCGCACCGCGCCGCTCACGTATCGATCCAGCCCCGCACGGCTCGCCGGGCCGCTGCAGACCAGCGAGGTCCCGCTCTTCACCAGCGTCGGCAGGTAGGTCTTGCGGAAGTGTTGTTCGACGTCCGCGAGGCTCGTGAAGGTCACCGGCTCGGCTTCTTTCACCGTCGAGTAGGTGGTCTTGGAGCGCGCCTGCTCCTTCCAGTCCGCCACGGCCTGTTCATTGTTCAGCACCTCGACTTCTTGCGACAGGAACTCCTGGTAGCTCATCCGCCGGCTGAAGGACTCTTCATACATGCGGCGGAGTGCGGGCTGATAGGCGTGGTAGTTCGTCGGCCCGAGGAAGGCACCCGTCGAGCGGCTGCGCGCGACGTTGGTGTAGTTGCCTTTGATCGGTTCACCCTGCACCGTTTCCTCGCTGTAATACTCAGCCCGCACTTCCTGAAAAGCACCCCGCTCGACGGCCCCGCGATCAAAGGAAATCGGTCCGTCGCCGATCTGAAAGAGCGGTGCGGCTTGGTCGGCGGAAGTGATCCGCACGGTGTGGCGCTCCGGGCGTTCGAGGAAAAGTTTCGCCGTCTGGAAGACCCCGAAGGCGCGGCCGCTCGATTTGATCTGGCGCGCGATGCCCGTCGCCGCAAGCGGCTCGGGGAAAAAATCCACCCGAAGCTCCGCCCGCGGAGTCGGCGCGGGGCGCGGCTCCCGGGGACGATCGTCAAACCGCCGGTCATCGCGCCGCGGTGGCCCGCCACCTTCGCGACGCGGCCCTCCCGGTCCACCCGGGCGTCCGCCCTGCGGGCCTCCGGGACGTGGTCCCCGGCGATCACCCTGCGGCGGGCGCGGGCCCCGACGGTCTCCCTGGCCAGGCCGGTCACCGCGAGGCGCGCGCGAGTCGCCGCCGCGACGGTCTCCCCCGCGATCCCGGCTGCCAGTGTCGCCCTCGTAGTTGGCATAGCGATTTGGCCCCGGGGCTTCTTTCAGCCAGTCGGGCAAAAATTTCAGGTCAAACTCCAGGGGCGAATCGCTCATGACACTGGTTAGTAACTCCACGGAAACACCGATGCGAGCGTTGAATTATGACGATTCCGCGGACGGCGAAGTTTCGTGAATAATTTGTTGCCATCCTCTGGCACCGTCACTAAAGCATCCCCTCCAATCAACCCAATCCATCACTGCCAAACACGCCCATTTCTATGTCTGAAAAATCGATCGAAGAGAAAGTCAAAGACATCATTGTCGAACAGCTCGGCGTGAATCCCGAACAAGTCACCGCGACCGCGTCCTTCATCGAAGACCTCGGTGCCGACTCGCTGGACACCGTCGAACTCGTCATGGCCTTCGAAGAGGAGTTTTCTGTCGAAGTTCCGGACGAAGACGCAGAGAAGCTTTTGACCGTCGGCGATGTCGTGAAGTACATCGAAGACAAGGCCGCGAAGTAAGCGCTCCGGCAGCATCACTTTCAGAAAGGCACGGCCCCGCGCCGTGCCTTTTTTGTGCCTTGGAAACGCGCGCAACTTCCGCGCACCGCCAGCGTTCATCCCGACCACAATGAAATCGCTCCTCACCTTCCTCGTCCTCACCACGACCGGCCTGATCGCGCTCCCCACCGCGCTCCGTGCCGAAGAGTCCAAACCCGCTGCCGGCGCCGACGCGAAACCCGGACGGCGCGCCGGTGCCGAAGGGCGCCCGATGCTCGACCCCGCAGCTCGCCTGAAGATGATGACGGAGAAGCTCTCCCTCACGCCCGAGCAGCAGGAGAAGGTGAAAGCGATTTACGCCAAGAACGCCGATAAACTGAAAGAGATGCGGGGCGATAAGTCGCTGGCGGAGGACGCGAAACGGCAGAAATTCATGGAAATGCGGAAATCGGAATTGCAGGAGATTTCGGCCATCCTGACACCCGAACAGCAAGAGAAGATGAAGGAGGTGGCAAAGGAAATGCGCGAGCGCGCGGGCGGTGCGCGAGGCGAGCGCAAGGCGGCCAAGTAGCGCCCCTTTCAGCGTGCACCAGCGCCGTCGGCCTTCCGAATCTCGCCGAGTTCAATCGCGACCCGGGCTGCTACCTCGGACTCCGGTGCCTGCTTGAGCGCGGATTCAAAGTGCTTTTCTGCACCGGCGCGGTCGCCGCTTCGTTGGGCGATCATCCCTGCGTGGCAGAGAGTCACGGGGTCTCGGTAACCGGTCGCCAGGAGTTTCGTCATCTGGTCGCGGGCGTCGTCGAGTTTGCCTGCGCCCGATAGCGCCCAAGCATAGGCGTGCCGGGTGAAGATGTCCTGACGCCGCCCAAATTCGAGCGCGGCAAAGCGCAGCGCCTCCGCTGGGTTGGCGGCGTAGTCCGCGTAGTAGAAGGCCAGTTCTCGGTTGGCGTTATCGGCCGCCATGGCGACGCGGATCGCGTGCTTCTCGAAATCGGCAAAGACCTGCCCGGCCTCGTCGGTTTGGCCAGCGCGGGCTAGCGCCTTGCCGAACACAAAGAGATTCTCGGGATGCTCCGCGCCCTCGCAAAATTTGCGGGCGACGGCAACCGCTTCATCGAAGCGACCGCGGGCCGT
This sequence comes from Chthoniobacteraceae bacterium, assembly GCA_031409655.1. Taxonomy (GTDB): domain Bacteria; phylum Verrucomicrobiota; class Verrucomicrobiia; order Chthoniobacterales; family Chthoniobacteraceae; genus JANNXQ01. Next base: position 9,749 of record JANNXQ010000219.1, read on the forward strand.
GTGGACTTTCACGAGATTCGCCAACGCGTAGTGGTAGCCTGGGAAAAGTTGCAGGGCGTCGGTGAGCGCACGCTCCGCGACGTCGGGTGCTCCGCGGAGTAGTTCGAGATGCGCAAACTGGCAGAGGATCCACGCGCGGTCCTCGACTTCGGCGGGTGCGGTCTTCGTGTAGGCGGATTGCATGAAGTCGATCGCACCTTGGATGTCGCCGAAGAGTTCGCGCAGATAAGCTGCACGGGTGAGTGCGGCGACATCGCCGGGGCGCAGGTCCAGCGCCCACTGCGCCGCTTTCTCGGCTTCCTCATATTCGCCCATCTCGATGCAGGCATCGGTGAGCAGGGCATAGACGAAGATATCGTCTGGCGAACGTTTGTTGAGGACGCGCGCCTGCTCAAGGGCGCAGGCGAATTTGTGCCGCCCGAGCAAGGTCCACGTCTCGATCTTTCGCGCCTCAAAGTTATCCGGTGCGAGCCGCAGCGAATCTTGCACGGCGGCATCCGCCTGCTCGTACCAATCGTGGTTCGAGGTCTCGCGCCCACGCCGCGTCAGGGCCAGCGCGAGGGCATTGTGCGCGTCGGCGTTCTTGGGATTTGCGGTGATGGCAGAGCGGGCCTGCTCGATCCGCGCTTCCGCGGGCGTCGGCGATTTCGCGTTTGCCGGAGAGAGCGCAGATGCGGTGAGGAGGAGCGTAGTGGCGAAGAGCGGAAGCGGTTTCATCGGATGCTGTGGAAGAAGAAGGCTGGTGGGACGCGCTCCGTCGTGTCCTGAATCAAAAAATGGGCGAAGGCGGTGCTGGTTGCGCCGCCTTCGCCCGGAACTCTGAGACATGTCGGAGCATGTCCCGCGACATCTGTTTTACTGAGGACCACCGCCGGGCTCGCCGGGATCAAGATGACGCCGATCGCGACCGCTCGGGCAATTGCCGAGATACGGGAAGGTCGTCCGGTATGCGGTGTCGTTCACATTCACGCCGTCGCCGAGCTGATTGTTCGGCGCGATGTTGAAGGACGGATTCAGCACGCCGACCACGGCGCGCAGGGAGATGTCGGTCACGTCGTCAAAGACGCGGCGACCATTCGGATATCCGGCGGCATCGCCTGCGAGCAGGCCGAGGCGGCTGGCACTGGCGACCGGTGTGGGCGCGACTCCCGTATTCAGCCGGAGCAAGTCCGCGACCGGACCACCGGGTGTGCCGGGGGCCGCGATCGGTGGGGCGTAGGTCACGAGCGGGAGCAGATCCGTGCGTGGCGGAGTGGGGATCGAGACGGCACCGGCAAAGGCGGCGTTGATGACTCGCGCGAGCAGCGGATCGAGGAAGAAGTTTGCAAACTGCGAGTCGTTCTTCGGCTCATCCATGCTGAAGCGATCCTTCGATCCAGTGCCGACGAGTAACTCGTTGATGAGCGCATTCCCCATCCGCTGCACCTGCCGGAAGGCGCCCGATCCCTGCGCGGGGAAGGGCGACTGCCGCACCGTCACGCGCGGGCGGGAGGTGGTACACCAGATCCCGATCGTCGCCGCCGTGGAGGTCGCCGCTTCCACCGCACCGGTGCGCGTGAGCAGGCTCACCGGCACTTCGAGGGCGATCGAATTCACCGCGTAACCCGACACCGTATCGGTGGCGAAATTCGTCAGCGCCGCATCTTGCGCTGCCGAAAGCACCGGCGAGATGTGCGTATTCAGCGTGTCAAAGGCGCCGCCGAGATCGATCCAGAAGGCATCATCGGTCGTGCCCGCAAAAACCTTCACGTTTGGCGTCGCCGTCGTGTAAGTGCCCTCGGTGAAAAGTGCGCCGTAATCCATCGTGCGCGGCCCGACATTCGCGGGCACCGCATAGAAGGGCGCACCGCCGGGGTTCGTGATCGGGGTCGAGGCAAAGCCCTTCACCATTGTCACGGTGTAGCGCTGCCGCTGGCCGAGGCCGGGCGAAGCGAAGGACGTGATCTGCGGCGGCACGATCGGTGTGCCCGGAGCGACCGGTGCCGGCGAATTCGCCGGCGCATTGATCCCAGCGCCTGCGCCGACGTAGGCCTGAAAGACTCCCGGCAAACGCGTCTCAGTGTTGAAGCGAAACTGGAACGTCACGTCCGCGACGGCGTCGTGGTTATTGTCCACCTTGATCTCGTAGAGGATCTCTGGATCAAAGGGGAACCAGTTCGGCCCATTCGCCGGCTCGAGCAGCGGATCGACGCCGAGGATCAAAGTCACGCGCGGCGTCGCGCCGCCATCGTAACTGCGAAAGGCATACACGTCGGTGATGTCGGCTTTGTGATCGAGCGCCGTGATCGGCGCTTCGCGGTGGTTGGCCGCACGCGCGACTTGCGGTGCGGTAGTACTGATGGAGGCCGCGACGAGGGCGGCGATGGTGACTGGGGTACGCATAGGTGGAGTTTGGTTTGGAGAGTTCGGAGAATGCGGAAGGTTCAAGCGCGTCGGCGGAGGCGGCGCGTCGCGCACATCGCCAGCGTGACGAGGCCATAGAGCGCGGTGCTGGGTTCAGGCACGGCCTGGAAGCTGTTCGTCACCGAGCGCGCGCTGCCCTGCCCGGCAAAGCCGCCATCGATGACGAGGTCCGTCTGCGCGAAGATCTGCGATACGGACGGGAAGCTCGTCTCCTCGGAAAAAGTGGAGAAGCCCGAGGTCGCGACCGCGATGAGCGTCGCGGGTTGCGGCGCCGGACCCATGAGGTCGAGCGTCGCGGTGACGGCTGCATCGCCCGTGGCTGCGGCCATGTCGAAGGCCACCTCCGCGCCGACGATCGAGATGTCCTGCACTTTGTAAGAAAGCTTGAGCTCAAAGATTTCTCCCGCCAGCGCTGTCTGCTGGACGATGAACTCGAGCGCTGGAGCGCCGAAGATGTTGATCGGGTTCACGAGGATGCTCGTCGGGATCTGCGTCGCGCCGGTCTGGAGCGCATCGAGCGTGAAGTTGGAAAAAGTCGTCGAGCCAATGGTCACCCCATCGGGTCCGAGCGCGAGATAACTGGCGAGCGTGCCGGGCACCGCGGGTGTGGTGAGTGCGGACGCCGTGGTGCAGAGGGCGATCAAGGTTGCGAGAGTGGTGGTCTTCATGGAGGTGCGGATGCGGACGGGGCGGTGGTTAGTGGTGGGAGGGTGTTGGCGTCGGTCATGCGCGCGCCGCCCCGGCCTTGGATGCAGAAAATTCAAGCCACCGTTTTGCGCGTTCGATTTCGCGCGCCCGACGAGCGTCGGGGAAAAAAGAATGCATCCAAAGAGGCCTCGACCGGCGCATCACGGGAATAACCTCAATCCTCCGTGCGTCCCTTGGCATGACCTCAAAAGCTCGCGCAATCCCCAAGCTTCACCGCACCGCATGACGACCGGTGTCGCGCCCTCTTTGGAGGAGGCCACCTGGCTTTCGCGGATTGCGCAAGGCGACGAATTGGCGTTCGTGCAGTTCTATCGGCGGTATTCGGCCCCAATTTTTTCCATGCTCTCCAAGATGCTCGGCAATCCGCACGACGCGGAGGAAGTGCTCCAGTCATGCTTCCTGCAGGTCTGGCATAAGGCCGCGACCTTCGATGCCTCGCGCAGTGCGCCCTTCACCTGGCTGGTTATGATCGCCCGCAATCGCGCGCTCGATCGGCTGCGCGCGCGGCAGCGCCAGACCCGCCTGGAGGAATGTGCCGCGCAAGATCCGGAGGCCTTCACCAGCGCGCCCGACGCCGTGCCGGGGGCGCAGGGAGACACGCGGTCGCTCCTCGAGGGAGCCCTGGTGAAGATCCCGGGCGATCAGCGCCAGGCGATCGAGATGGCTTTTTTCCACGGCCTCACCCACGACGAGATCTCCGCCCGACTCGGTGAGCCACTCGGGACTGTCAAAGCGCGCATCCGCCGAGGGATGCTGCGCCTTCGTGATCTGATCATCCACCGCGTATGAACGACGAACGTGACGAGGAACTCGCAGCGCTCTACGCGCTCGGCGCCCTGCCGGAAGCGGAGGCGCGCGCCTTTGCGAATGTCCTGGCGCGCGATCCGGAATTGCAGGCGCTGGTGTGCGAGCTGCAAGCCGCCGCCGCGGCGCTCGCGCACTCGGCTCCACCAGTCGAAGCGCCCGCGCATCTCGAAGCGCAACTCCTCGCGCGCATCCGCGCCGAGCGTCCCGCAGCCATGCCGGTGCGCCGCGATCGACGCTGGCTCGCGTGGGCCGCGCTGGCCGCCGCGCTGGGCGTCGTGACCTCGCTGCTCACCGTGGAGCGGCGCAAGCTGACCACCGAAGTGATCGCGTTGCGCGAGAAAGATGAGGCCGCCGCGCGGCTCGGCCTCGAGCGCGCGCGGCTCGCCCAGGAAATCGAAGTGCTGCGGGAACGCGAAGCGCAAGCCACCGCTCAGGCCGCGCAATCCACCTCCGAGCGCACCGCGCTGAAAAGCGAAGTCACCCGACTGACCACCGAGCGCACCCGGCTGGAGGCAGAGATGGCCACCTTGCAAAAGAAGGACCACCTCGCCTCGCTGCAGATCCGCACGCTCAACGCCCAACTCGCCGAGACCCGCAAGTCCCTCGCGGCAGTCGTCTGGAGCGAGGAGCAGCAGCGCGGCGTCTTGGCAATCGATGGCCTCAAGCCCCCGGGACCGAAGGAGGACTATCAGCTCTGGGTCATCAACGCCCTGACCCCTGCGCCAGTCAGTGCCGGACTCATCCCGGTGAATGACCAGGGCCGGGCCCGCTACGAATTCAGAGCCGGCGCGCCGATCGAAGCGGGAGACAAGTTTGCCATCAGCCGCGAGAAAAAGGGCGGCGGCACGAAGCCGGAAGGCCCGATCATCTTCATCAGCCCGTAGGTCCCACTGCTTCTCGTTCTTCGAGAGATCGAGGTGGCGGAGGATTCATCCGCCGGGAGAGTCGAGTCCCTCAGTCGCTGCCGACCCACTACGGAAAGATTGAGCGATAGAAACGCACGAGCGTTCCCGGGGGCGGGATGTCCACGATGCTGTAACGGCCATTGGCGTCGGCAGTGCGGGTGCCGAGGGATTGCCACGAGATGGGCGATGGCACGAGCGCGGACGTGAACTGGATGGTGTAGGTCTGGCCGGGGTTGCCGAGGAAGCTGATCCGATAGCCGCCGCCGGGTTCGGGGGCGATGCTGGTCCCATTCTGCGCGGCGAGCGGATCGGGATTCACGGTTACCGCGAGGTTGAAAACGTTACTGTTTGCCGCGCCGTCGTTCACCTGTGCGGGCACGCTGAGGGTGCCGAAGAAATTGGGCGCGGGGGTGATGGTGTTGCCGACCCGGCTGTAGTTCGTGCCGTTCTGCACGCTGAGGGTGAAGCCCGACGGATAGGTGTTATCCACATCGGTGACGGTCAGGTCCGAGAGCGCGATCGAGCGGGCGGTGTTGAACGCGGTGGAGATCGCGGTCTGGCCGGTGATGACGGGCGCATCGTTCACGGGCGTCACACTCACGCTCAGATTGAACGAGGCGCTCACACCGGCGGCTGGGTCCGTCACGGTGACGGGCACGGTCAGCGTGCCGTTGAAGTTCAGCACGGGCGTGATGGTGTTTCCGCTGCGCGTGTAGTTCGTGCCGTTGGCAACGGTCAGCGTGAAGCCGGCGGGATAACCTGCGTTGTCCACGTCCGTCACGATGAGGTCGGCAAGGGCGATCGCGCGCGCGGATTCCTCGGGCGTGGTGACGGCGTTCTGGCCGGCGATCTGCGGTGCGTCGTTCACGGCGTTGACCGTGATGGTGAAAGTCTGAGGGTCCGATGTGTCGATGCCGCCGAGTGCGGCGCCGCTGTTGTCCTGCACGCGCACCTGGAAGGTCGAAGTGCCATTCGCGTTCGCCGCGGGCGTGTAGGTGAGCGTGCCGTTGGTGGCTATGCTCGGGCCAGCGGAGAAGAGCGCGGCGTTGCTCACGCTGCTCACGGCGTAGGCGAGCACGGCCTGTCCCGATTCGTTCGCCGCGCCAGCATTGAAGGTGGCCCATCCGACGAGGGTCTGCGCGCCGGCGTCTTCGCTGACGGCAGGGGGGTTGGCAGCGGTGAAGGTCGGCTTATCATTCACCGCGTTGACCGTGAGGTTCACCGTCGCATTCGCGAGCGCGAAGAGCACGCCGTCCGAGCCGTTCCAGCCGAAGCTGTCCGCCCCATTGTAGTTGGCGTTCGACGTGTATGTGAGATTGCCGATGCTTCCGATCGCGATGTCCTGCGGCACCGCGAAGGTGTTTCCGCTGATTCGCAGCACACCGTTTGCCGGCAGCGAAGTGACACGCACGCTTGTAAGCGCGGCGCCCTCCGGATCAATGTAGCTGCCGGGGGTGAAATCGGCGGCGGCAAAGGCGATGGCGACATCTTCATTCGCGCCCTTGCTCACATTGCTCACGGTGGGCGGGCCGTTCACGTTAATCGGCGCGGTGATCGTCTGACTGTCCGCGACGGCATCGACGCCCCCTGCTCCAGCGGTCGTGCCGGTGAAGACGACGGTGGCGGCGCCATTGACAAACTGAATCGTTCCGCCGGGGATCGTGCCTCTCTGAGCGTTGCCAAACACCGTGCCACTGGCCGGGAAGGCCGGCAGCCCGATCAGATTCCCGGAGGATGTGGCACCGCCGGTATTCAGTCCGAAAATGTTGGCTCCAACTGTAGTGGCCCCCCCCACATTTACCGTCGTCGGGCTGGCGCTGTTGCGGAGCAGCAGCCACTGCGTCGTTGATGCGCCAAAAAGAGATCTGGAATTAGCGGTTGTTACCGGCCCGGTGTTCACGCCCCACCAGTTATTATCCACATTAAAGGTGGCTATGGTGCCGCCAGCGGCTGTGATGACCCTTCCATCCCCGAAATTGGGAGTCAACGTCGTGTTTAAACTTGGCGATGTGTTTCCGATTAACCGGTTGAAATTAATATTGATGGTTTGTGCGTTAACTACCGCCACAGCTGCGCCACCGAATTGTGTGCCATTGGCTGTATTGTTTAAGAAAGCATTTCTTAAGATGTTGACGGTCACAGGGCCTGTTCCGCCTCCGGTAATGTTAATGGCTCCTCCCTGTGTGGCGGCCGTATTTCCGGAAAAAGTGCAACCTGTGATGTTGACAGTGCCAACGCCGTTATAGTTAACAGCCCCGGGACCCCCGGATGTCGCCGTATTGTTGGTGAACCTGCAATTCGTAATGATTAAATCATGTGCCACAAGTGAAGAACTTTGCGAAATGGCGCCACTGTTCGGGGCGGAATTACCGTCGAATACACTATTGGAAACACTGGTAACATCGCCTGCTCTTCCGGCTAATATGGCACCGCCACTGGAAGCGATGAGGTTTCCTGCTTTCAACGTCACATCCGACAGGTTGAACGTGACGCTGCCCGCGAGATTCACCGGGTGGGCGTCAAAGATGCGATCAATGCCCGAGGTCTGCTGGATCGTGGTGCTGGCCGCGCCCGTGCCTTGCACGGTGAGCGTGTTGCGCCCCGACGCCGGTGCCAGAATGTCCAGATCGCCTATCGTCGAGTCCCCGGACGAGGCGGTTTCCCCGGTGCCCGGGATGGTCAGTTGGTAAGTGCCCGCACCGAGTGTGATCGAATTCGTGCCGCCTGCCGCATTTGCCGCGATGACGGCCGAACGCAGCGTGATCGCATTTCCCTGATTGGTAATCTGCCCGGACGAATTCACGACGGCCGTGCTGCTAATGGGAAGGTCCGTCGTCACCGTCGGAGTGAAATTGGCCGGATGTGCGCCCAATGTCGCAAGAATCAGGAACGAAGACGAAGCGATCCAGCGGAGGAGGAAATGGGATTTCATGGCGTGCATGGGCGTTGGAAGTGGAGCGGGACGGTTTGAGAATAAAGTGGCGCGATGGTAAATTGAAGTCAGCACAGACCGCCGGAACCAGCGGAGTCGCGGTCCTTCGTGGTGTTGTCCATCTCCTGGAAGATGAGGATCTGATCGACCGCATTTGCATTGAGCGACAGCTTCGTCAAAAGCGGCAGGCTACTTGCCGAAAAGCGGTTCACTATGGTCAGAGTCGCCAGCGTCGGATCCGTCAGAACGACATTGGCTCCGCTCTGATTAAACTTGAGGACGGTGCCAAGGGGAATGCCGCGCAGTTTGATGACGTCGAGCTGGACCTGCTGAACACTGGTCGGAGTGTTGCCCTCCTGCATCAAATTGTTGGAGTTCGTGCTCCAGCCGGAGTCGGTGATGAAATAGCGCGCGCCCTGCGGGAGGTTCGCCAACGCGATGAGGGCGAACTCGCCATTGAGATCCGAGTTGTAGCAAACGACGACGAGGTCGCCCGTCGCGGCGCGGGCCGGGACGGCGCTCAGCGTGGCGAGGACAAAAAGCAAAGCTGCCGCGAGCCAGCGGCGGATGAAATGGAGTGTCGTGGGATTCATGGTGTGCGTGGGTTGGTTGGCTGGGCGTTCGAGAAACACGGAGAAATCGCTGGGATGCATTCGATACGAATCGGATATCGAGCTGCAGGGATTGGCGAGTGGCTGTTGAATGTGAAAGCCGCAAAAATCTCCCCTCGGTCACCGCGGAGTGATCTCCACGTCGTCGATCACGTTGCGTTCATCAGCCCCGCCGGTGCGGCCGCCGAAGCCAAAGCGGTCGCCGTTTTGGAAGGTGAAGCCGGGGACGGCGACGTTGGTGAAGATCGTCGCGCCGTTGAATTTCACCGTCGCGCCGGTGGAGATGTCGAAGCTGACTTCGACGGGCACGGGCAGCGCGTTGGTGTAGGGATTGGTGGCGTTGTAGGAGAGCACGGTGCCATTCGCGATGAGGCGGATGCCGAGGGCTTCGGGGATGCCTGCGCCGTTTTCATAAGTGTCCAAAGCCACGGTGAGGATGTGCGCGGTGTTGGGTCC
>JANNXQ010000220.1:0-2025 GCA_031409655.1 Chthoniobacteraceae bacterium
GTGGTGGCGCCGCTAAAGGTGTTGGCACTGCCCAAATTGAAGGTGCCGGTGCCGGAGGTGTCAGGGCCGGCCAGGACCAGATTTTTGCCGACTCCCCCTGCGATCACCGCGTTCACCGTCAAGGTTCTACCGGTGGTGGAGCAGGCGGTCGCCAGGAAGGTATTGGCTCCGGTAATGTTCAACGTGAGCGTGAAGGAGCCGCCACTGATGGTGGCGCCGTTTGCACCCGCTTCCTGAACAATCCCCCGAAGGATAATGTTCGCGCCAAGCGTGATGGTTTGCGTCCCGCCGTTGATTTCCGCCACGTTGCTGCCATTCGCCCAGGCCACATAGGGCAGACCACTGCCTTGATCTCAGTTTTTGAGGGTGGTGTTCCAGGCGCCATGGTCGCCGTCGCTGTCACCATTCCCGTTGCCCGCGATGTCCACGCTCCCACCGTCCCAATACCTCGGAGCGGCTTGCGCAGACGGGGCGGCAAGGACAAGCAGCGCCAACAGCACGGCGAGGGCGGCAATTCGCTGGCCGGCAGCGGACGCTGACCGGAGGGGGCGGATGGCTGGGAAGGCGCGGTTGGAATATGGTCGGGCCTTTTGCACTTTGGGGGGAATAGGAGGTCGGGAGGATAGCACAAAAAAGGCGGTGCATTCATCTCTCAATTTTAGCTTTCTCTGAGGGTACGCAGCTCGACCGTGCTGGCGGCGGTCTCGACTTCTTCAACAAGCGTACTGTGTTCTGTCGTGGCTTTGCCTTTCGTCTTGGAAAGCCCCGTCCGCAAAATCGAAGACCCTCCATTGTGAAGCGGTATCGGGCGACGCGACTTACCTGAGGTCGCTGGGACTATTTGCGTTGCGGAAAAAGGCGCGCTCGGCAGCGCTCAGCGGCTTCGGGGCGAGCAGGCTCTCGGCGACGCCTTGGCGGATGAAGTGCTGCATGGAGTGATCACTTTCCGCGAGGCAACGCTCGGCAATCGGGAGGACGCGGCGCGGATAGACGGCAGCCAGTGGTTCGAAGTGACCCTCGAGGAAAGGCACGACGCCATTGACTGGGAGGAGGCTTTCGAGAAACGCGGAGGTCATTGCCGGCAGATCGATGGCGAGGAGCAGCAGGCGCTCGTATTTCATCTGCCGGAGGATGGTGGCGAGACCGCCGAGTGGGCCCAGGCCGGGCACGTCGTCCACGATGATCGGGATGCCGGCGCCAGCGAAGGGTCCATCGAGGCGGCCGGAGATCAGGAGTTCGTCCGGGGCCAGAGCTTGCAAGGTCGCGAGCTGACGCTGCCAGAGCGGGACGCCGTCGATGAGCAGGCCCGCTTTGTCGCAGCCCATGCGGGTCGAGCGTCCGCCGGCGAGCAGCACAGCGGTGAATGGATTGCGGGTTGCGCTAGGCACGGCGCGGCGTCTCATAGCAGTCTGCCCGCGCCGTCGGCAATCGTTTGCGGACGGGCTGCAGTCGTCATGTCTCCCATTCACATCACTCACCTCTATCTCTCGCCCGGACACAATTTCTTTGGCCATCACGGCCAGGCGGCTGGAGAGCATCCGGCGGAGGAAAGGCGCGAGATCCGCTGCCTCGCGGGTCGCGGCATCGAGGGCGATCGCTTCCTCGACTTCAAGACGGACTACAGGGGGCAGATCACCTTTTTCGCGGAGGAAATCTACGACGAACTCTGCGCGCGCTTCGGCTTGTGGGATCGCCCGCCTTCCGCCTTCCGGCGGAATGTGATCACGCGCGGCGTCGATCTGAATACGCTCATCGGGCTGGAGTTTGAGATCCAGGGCGTGCGCTTCCTCGGCGTGGCGGAATGCTCGCCGTGCGCTTGGCAGGATCAGGCTTTCGCGCCGGGCACGGAGGAGGCGCTGCACGGCCGCGGAGGCTTGCGGGCAAAGATCCTGACGGATGGCATCCTGCGCGCCGAGCCTGGGAGCGCCGCCGGCCCCGGGGGCCACCCCGTGGTAGCGCCCCCCGCCCATTTTTTAAAGAAGGGATCACCGGGGGGCCCCCGCGGGGGTTTAGTGTGGCCCCCCG
>JANNXQ010000221.1:0-1773 GCA_031409655.1 Chthoniobacteraceae bacterium
GTGAATTGACAACGGCGTCCGCGCCGTCCGCAATCGCCTGAATCCGCGCGAACCCTTTCGCGTCGGTCAACCGGTTCGGCTCGAAACCCAGGCCGCGCAAATGCTTTTCCGTTTCTTCAATCGCCGAAAGCAGTGCCTTCACCCGCTCTTCGATGGGCGCGACGATTTCCTCCTCACCGCCGCCTTCGTCGCCGAGCGCGTATTGCGCCAACGCCTCGCGCAAACTCTTGAGCATCCCGTTGTAGTCCACGATCAGGCCGAAATCTTTGCCGGGATAAACGCGGTTCGCACGCGCGATGGCCTGCATGAGCGTGTGCGCTTTCATTGGCTTGTCCACGTAGAGCGTCGAGAGACATTCCACGTCGAAGCCCGTGAGCCACATCGCGCAGACGACCGCCACGCGGAAGGGATGCTCCGGTTTCTTGAACGCCGATTCGACGTCCACCCGTTTCCCGTCCGGCGTCTCGAAGCCTTGTTTGATCAGCGCGCGGTGCGGGATGATGTCGCAGCCCCACTTCTTGAAATCAGCGACTTCGTTTTGCGCTTCGCTGATGATGAGGCCGATGATCGTTTCCTCGATCCACTGCGCTTGGGCGCTCAACTTGCCGCACTCCGCAGCGAGCCGTTCCCGATCCTCGTCGGCCACTGCGCCTGCAAGCTCTGCTTCCCTCGCCACGCCAGCGGCGCGCACCGCGGCGAGCTTCGCCTGCCAGCGCGGCATGATGAGCATGTGCATCCGCGCGCAGGTGATTTTGTCGATGCACACGAGCATGGATTTTCCCGACTCCCACCGCGTCGTGCAGTGCTCCACGAAATCCGCCGCGATCTTCGCCAGCCGGTCATCGGCGGTGATCACCTCGTAGTCCTGGCCGAGCAGTTTTTCGAGATGTGCCTCCTGATCGGTGTCGAGGTTCGCCCTGGCTATCGCGTCCGCGATGCGGTCGTTGAGATCGAGGCGCTCGATGCCGAGCTTCTCGCCGCGGTTCTCATACACCAGCCTCACCGTCGCGCCGTCCTCCTCGGAGCGTTTGAAATCATAGCGCGAGACGTAGGTGCCGAAGATGCGCCGCGTCAGGTGATCGTTTTTGAAAAGCGGCGTGCCGGTGAAGCCGATGAACGCCGCATTGGGCAGCGCGAGGCGCATATTGCGCGCGAGCTTCCCAGCCTGCGTGCGGTGCGCCTCGTCGGAGACGACGATGATGTCGTCTCGCGTGCTGTAAGGCTCATGCGGGTCCACGTCCTGATTGAACTTGTGGATGAGGCTGAAGATGTAGCGGTGGTTTTCCTTCAGCAGCTTCTTCAATTCAGTGCCCGTGCTCGCGCGCGGCGTCTGCTCGTCGGAGACGCCACAGCCGACGAAGGTCCGGTAAATCTGGCTGTCGAGATCGTTGCGATCCGTCATCAGCAGGAAGGTGAACTTCGCCGAGATGCGCCGTCGCACCTTCTCCGCAAAGAACGCCATCGAATACGACTTCCCGCTGCCTTGCGTGTGCCAGAAAACACCGAGCTTGCCGAGATCGGGATGCGCCGACTCCACGATTTGGAGCGTCTTCTTATCATCCTCAACCAAGGGTTGATCTGCGTCCGTCGCTTCCTCGCGCGGCAATTCCACCACGCGATACGCAAGCCGACGCTCCGGCGGAAACGCCCGCTTCAATTCCTCCTGCCGCTGCACCGACGCCACGGCGTTGTTCACGCCCATGAACGGATGTTTCCGCGCGACCACCTTGCGCGTCGCGCCCGGCTTGCTTGCGGTACTCGGTGAGCTTGGCG
>JANNXQ010000222.1:0-12528 GCA_031409655.1 Chthoniobacteraceae bacterium
ACGTCGCGATAGTTGTTCACCACGGGGAGATCGCCGGGGCCTTCGAGGAGCTCGTCACTCAAGCCCGACCAGGGCCCGATCACCCGTCCACCTTTCACTCCGCCGCCGAGCACGAACATCGCCGAGCCCCGACCGTGATCGGTGCCGAAGGCGGAGTTCTCCCGCACCCGCCGGCCAAACTCCGTCATCACCACCACCGTCGTCGTGGCCAGGCGCGGGCCGAGATCGCGGCGGAAAGCGGCCAGCCCTTTGCTCAGCCGCGTGACCAGCGGATCGAGGAGCGTCTGCTGGGTGAAGTGCGAATCCCAACCGTCGAGGTCGATTGATGCCGCCTCGACGCCGAGGTCGCCCTTGATGAGTCGCGCGAGCTGGCGCAAGCCCTGGCCGAAGTCGTCACTTTCATACGCTGCGCCGTGCGCCGGCGTGTACGGCGTGGTCCGCATCGCTTCGATGCGTTGCAGGGCGTCAAAGGTGTCGCGCGCCGCCGAGCCGAGCGGGCCGCGCTCCAGGGCGTAGAGGCGCTCGAGTTGCGTGCGCAGACCCGGCGTCTTCGCACCGAGAGTAAAGTCATCGAGCGATTGCATGACCGTCGCCGTGGGCGCGCCGAGCAGGCATTCCGGCAGCGCTTTCCCGACGGCCACGCAAGCCAGCGCCCCGCTCGCCGGTGCGGGGCGGGCGCGCAGGAAGCGCCCGAGCCATCCGCCGGCCACCACGCCGCCGTGCTCTATCAAATCCTGCGCTTCAAAATGCGAGCGCGTGTCGTCCTCCGAACCCGCCCCATGCACGATCGCGAGATCGCCCTCGGCAAAGGCCGGCCCGAGTTCGGCCATCTTCGGATGCAGGCCAAAAAATCCATCAAGCGGAACGGCGTCCTTCTTCGCGATGCCAATGCGCGGGCGGGCGCGCTGGTAGCTGTCGTCCTCGATCGGCGGGACGAGCGCGAGGCCATCCGCGGCGCCGCGGAGGAAGACCACGACGAGAGTGCGCGCGGGGTCGGGCTGGCCGGTGATGAGAGCCTGGGGCGTGCTCATAGGGAGGGGGAAAACTCCAAACGCCAAACTCCAAACTTCAAACGCCAAACTGACTCCGTGCCGCACGCCTGCGACGTTTGAAGTTTGGAGTTTGGAGTTTGGAGTTCATTTCAGCACCGCTGGAAAGCCGGAGACGCAATCAACAAAGCCAGCCCCGCCCCGGATTCACGATAGGCTCCGCGCTCATCCTCACTCGCCATCCGGCCCAGCACCGTGGCCATGAGCGCTTCCTCGCCGCCGAGTTTTTCCCGCAAGGACGGCAGCGCGAGGCGCGTGCCTTTGATGCGGTTCTCCGCGAGCGCGACGGCGAAATTCCAGCGCCACAAAAGGGTGCTCTGCCAGTGCGTCGCGTCCTCGGGATAACCGTCTGGCGTCGGATAGCGGAAGGGCGCATGGCCGAGCCGGAGGAGGTAATCGACGAGCTGCGGCGAGGCGTCGGTCTCCGCATTGGTCGCGCGCAAGGCAGACACGACGAAATGGAATGGGCGCTTGAATTTTCCGCCCCGGGTCTCTGGTGCGAGGAATTCCGGCGTGGCGAAAAGCGCGCGCAGGGTGCGGCGGATGTCGCCGCGGGATTCCGAGAAAGCGCGGGCCGTCGCCGCCACGGCGGCGGCGGGCGGCTCATCGGCGATGAAGCGGCGACAAAGTTTCCACGAGACGTAGTGCGCACAGCTCGGGTGCGAGGTCACGATCTCGAGCACGCGATCGAGATCCGCGGGGCCGAGCCCGGCGGGGATGTCCTGCCCGAGGACCCGCTTCGGGCCATCGTCATGCGCGCCCGGCTTAAATTCGACGCGCCCTTTGAAGAAGCCCTTTTTCGGCCGCACCGTCCAGCCAGTGAGGCAGCGCGCGACTTCCATCACGTCCTGCTGGGTATAGCCGCCATGCACGCCGAGGGTGTGCAATTCCATGAGCTCGCGGGCGTAGTTTTCGTTCGGCTTTTCCTCCGGCTTGCTGCGGCGGTTCACGCGGCCATCGAGGTACCAGAGCATCGCCGGACTCACGGCGCTGGCCCGCAGGAGGTCGCGGAAATTTCCCAGGGCATGGGCGCGGATGGTGTCGCGATCGTCCGCCGCCTTCAGCCACTTACAGTCACCCTTCGAGGGGTCGATGTTCAGGTGATCGCTCCAGAAACTCACCATCACCTCGTGCAGTTGCCGCCGACTGAGCACGGCGCGCAGGATCGTCGCGCGGGTGAGATCGGCGAGCAGCTCCTTGTCCGTGAATTCGTAAAGATCACCCACCCGCGCACCACGATCTTTCAGCGCCGGGAAGAGCTGTTGCAGAGGATCCTTGGCGTCGCCGGAGCGCGGAAAGATTTTGCTCTCCGGATCGGCGAGGCTGTCGAATTCATGGCGGATCACGCGGGTGCAAAGCGTGTCTTCGATGCGCTCCGGCGCGAGTTGCTCTTCGAGAAAAGCGGAAGCGCCGATCTCGGTCACGCGCGCGTGGTCGCCGGGGCTGGCGCCGAAGGTGAGGCGGTTCAGAAAATGCGCGGCCTCGTCCAGGGTCGCGGATTGCGGCGCCGCGAGCGGGCCAGCGAGCGGCGGGGCAGTGGGCTTGCCGAGCCAGCGTCGCACGTCGGTGCGCACAGCGCGGCTATCGCAACCCGCGAGCGCACCCGCGCCGAGCGCGAGAAAGTGGCGGCGCGAAATTTTCACGGCACCGCGCTCGGGATGGCCGGTGGGAGCTCCGTCACCGGAACGGGCTGACGACCGCGCCAGCAGGTCAGGACAAACGCTCCCGCGCCGGCGATGAAGGCAAAGGGCATGAGCACGAAAGTCCCGAGAAACGGCAGCACAAAAGTGAGCGCGAGCACGCTGCCTCCGCGCATGACCACCCGCCATGGCTCGCGTGCATCCCGCGCGGATTTCAGCCCGCGCCCCACCCGCAGCGCCAGGCCCGCCGCGCCGAAGAGCGCGGCCAAGGCCGCCAGGAGGACGATCCCGATCCCGAACACTTTCAACGGTGCCGCCGGGGCTTTGCTGCTGATCGCAAAGCCGAGCGTCACCGCCGGCACCAAGGTCAACGCGCCGACGAGCATCGTCTTCACCGGCTGGCCCATCCGCTCCGCACAGCGCTCCACCAGGCCCGGGAAAAGGCCCGCAGCCAGGAGCCAATAGGCCACAAAGACGATGATGAAACCGAGGATGACAAAGAGGAACGTGAAGACGTCGGCGAGATTCATGGGGAGGGTCTGGGTGGGTATTCGTCTGCTAAGACGGTGCCGCTAGACGGACGGTTACAAAACAAGGAGTAGGGGCGCCCTCGCCCCCTTTTCCGAAACCCGGGGCGAGGGCGCCCCGGCTCCTTGGAATCACTCGGTCGGCTTTTTCTCGGAGAGACCGAGCGTGGTGATGAAATCGACGGCGCGCTGGAGCACCACGTCGCGCAACATCGGTTTGGCCTTTGGGCCCTTTCGTTGCGCGGCCTGGAGGGCTTCGATCTCGGGATTGGTGCCAGCGACGAGCGCGGCCTCGTTCATCTTCGCGCGTTCCACTTCGAAGACGTAGTCACTCACGCCTTTTTCCAGCGCTCCGGCGAGGACGCTGTCGGTGGTCTCCTGGGCCACTTCGACATTCAAGTCGGGACTGAGCCCACCGGGAAAAACAGGCGCGGTATCCGCCAAAACCACTTCAGCAACCGCGGTGTGCAGGACTTTCCCGCCAGGCAAGGGCAGGTCCGCATACTCCACTGCCTGGCCTTTGGTCCGCTGGCCGATGACCATGGCGCGGGCGTGGGTGCGGAGGACCGCGGCGATGACTTCCGCACTGCCGGCGCTGTCGTGATCGACGAGCACGACGAGCAGGTCGCGATACTTCGGATCGTCTTTCGAGGTGAGCACGCGCTCTTCATCGACGCGCGGTTTCTTCACGGAAAAGAGCACCTTCCCTTTCGGCGTGAAGCGGCGGCAGACCTCG
Organism: Chthoniobacteraceae bacterium; assembly: GCA_031409655.1. GTDB lineage: Bacteria > Verrucomicrobiota > Verrucomicrobiia > Chthoniobacterales > Chthoniobacteraceae > JANNXQ01. Next base: position 3,953 of record JANNXQ010000222.1, read on the forward strand.
GCGGCGCGTTCGTAGTCGCTCCCCGGCGGCGTGGCCCGGAGATCGAAAATGACGGCGCCGAGATTTTTTGCCGCGAAGCCAGCGAGCGCGCCATCGAGCTTGGCCAGATGTTCATCCGTCACGGCGCCGAGGCGCGCGTAACCGATCCGCTGGTCGAGAATCTCGGAGTGAAAAGGACTCTCGACGACCTTCGCGGCAGCGTCCGCCGCGATGATCGCCGCGCCGCTGCCGAGCCGGCTGAGGAGGCCCTGAATCGTCGCGCGTTTGATCTCCAGATCGTGGAGCGCGGCGGGTGCGAGGTAGTGCTCGCGGAGGAGGGCGAGGACCTCGTCGAGTTCGTCCGCGGTGAGGGCGTCGATCGCGTTTGCGGGCACGGGCGCGGTGGGCTTCTCTTCCGCGTGCAGGAGGGGTGAAGCGGAAAGGAGCAGGACGGCAAGAGCGCAACTCGCGGGCAGTTTCATAGGCAGAGGCGGAGGCTACGCGGGGAGACCTTTCACCGCAATATCCCGCCGGAAATGCGCACCCTCGAACGCGATGACGCCGGCCGCTTCGTAGGCGCGGGTCCGGGCGGTGGCGAGATCGCGGGCGAGCGCGGTGACACCGAGCACGCGGCCGCCAGCAGTGACCAATTTTCCGCCCTCGAATCGGGTGCCAGCGTGGAAGACGACCGCACCTTCCGGGAGGCGATCGAGCCCGGTGATTGGTTTGCCGGTCGCGTAGCTTCCGGGGTAGCCGCCGGAAGCGAGGATCACGCAGACCGCCGCCTCGGGTTTCCAGCGGGCCGCGACTTTCGCAAGCGTCCCATCGATCGTGGCCTCGAGCAGATCGACGAGATCGCTGTCGAGCCGGGTGAGCAGCACCTGCGTCTCGGGGTCGCCGAAGCGGCAGTTGAACTCGAGCACCTTCAGCCCACCGGGCGTGATCATGAGTCCGGGAAAAAGCATCCCGCGAAAGTCGATGCCGTCCGCTTTCAGTCCGGCGACGAAGCGATCCAGCACCTCGGTGCGGAGCCGCGACTCGAGCGCCGGCGGGAGGATGCGCGCAGCGGGGCTGAAGGTGCCCATGCCGCCGGTGTTCAGGCCAGCGTCGCCATCGAGCGCCCGCTTGTGATCCTGGGCGCTGGGAAAGAGCAGATAGCCGCGGCCATCGACGAGCGCGTGGATGGAGCATTCCTGACCTTCGAGAAACTCCTCAATGACGATCTGCCGCCCGGCGTCGCCAAACTTCCGTGCGTCCATGATCTCGTGAATCGCGAGCGATGCTTCCCACGGATTGCGGGCGATGATGACGCCTTTTCCGAGCGCGAGCCCGTCTGCTTTCACGACCAGCGGATAGGTGGACTGCTGGGCAAAGCGGTGCGCCTCAAGGCTGTCGGAAAAGCAGCCCGAGCGGGCCGTCGGGATGCCGTGGCGGAGCATGAAGTCCTTCGCAAAAACCTTCGACGACTCGAGCTGCGCGGCGCGCTGATTCGGCCCGAAGATGCGCAGGCCCGCAGCGGTGAAACGATCGACGATCCCGGCGGCGAGCGCGTCATCCGGGCCGACCACGGTGAGGTCGATCCCCTCGTCACGCACGAATTGCACGAGGCGGTCGTGCTCGCTGATTTTGATCGGCACGAGCGTGGCGTCCTGGGCGATGCCCGCATTGCCCGGGGCGCAGAAGACCGCGGTGACGCGCGGGCTTTGCTGGAGCTTCCAGACGAGGGCGTGTTCACGGCCGCCACTTCCAAGGACGAGGATTTTCATGAAGCGCGGAGGCTAGGGGTGCGCGGGGCGAGAGGCAATGCGGGCGAAGTGATGGAGCGCGTCCGTGGTGCATCCGGCGCGTTCCCAGCGGAGGAATTGGGTGACGGCACGCGTCACGAAAGTCTTGGACTCGGCGACGGCTTCGCGCAGCGAAAGACCTTTCCCAAGGCCGGCCGCGATCGCGGCGGAGTACGTGCAGCCCGTGCCGTGGGTGGAGACGCCCGCGACGAAAGGTGCGGTGAACTCTTCCACCGCGGCGCCGGTGCAGAGCAGATCGGTGGCGATGGCTTCGCGCAGGTGGCCGCCTTTGATGAGAAAGCTGGTGCCGTACTGCGCCGAAAGTTCCTCACCGGCACGGGCCATCTCCGCGACGCTCGTGACTGAGCGGCCGAGGAGCGTGCGGACTTCGTCAAGATTCGGCGTCACGACGGCGGCCAGCGGGAAGAGGCGCTCGCGGTAGAGGGCCACGGCGTCTTGCAGGAGCAGGGGATCACCGCTCGTCGCCACCATTACCGGATCGACGACGACGGGCGGACGAGTCCCGCCTTTCGCGAAACACTCCTCCAGCGTGTCGCAGACTGTGGCGATGAGCTCGCGCGAATAGAGCATTCCCGTCTTGAGGGCGGCGATGGGGAAGGCTTCGAAGACGAGCCGGATCTGCTCCGCCACGAGCGCCGGTTCGATCGCCTGGATGGCGCTCACTTTGCCCGGCACTTCCGCGACGACGCAGGTGATCGCGGTGACGCCGTAGGTGCCGAGGGCCGACATCGTCTTGAGATCGGCCTGGATGCCGGCGCCGGCGCTATTGTCGGAACCGGCGATGGTCAGGGTGACGGGGAGCATGGGGAAAGGATGAGGGATGAAGGATGAAGGATGAAAGCGGCTTCACCGAAGTGATTCGTCATTCATCTTTTCACGGCTACGCTGCCCGCGATGTCTTCTCCCATCACCGAACTCTCCGGCTTGCGCGCCACGGTCGATCGCGTCGTCCACATGCCGCAGCTCGATGCTCCGGAGGAGCGCCCGCACCCTTTCGTTTATTTCATCACGATCCACAATGACTCGACGCAGACGGTGACGATCAAAGGACGCAAGTGGGTGGTCACGGACGCGGCTGGGCAGCGGCTCGTGGTGGAAGGCGATGGGGTGGTGGGGCAGATGCCGCGGCTCGAGCCGGGCGAACATTTTTCCTACAACAGCTACCACACCATCGGCTCAGACAGTGAGGTGGAGGGGGCCTTCTTCGGCGTCACGGAGGAGGGCGAGGCCGTCTTCACGCGCATCCCGCAGTTTTCCCTGCACGCGCCGCCCGGAAGCTGAACGCGCTACGAGCCTGTGATGACGAGGTGAACGCGCTGGTCGTGCGCGGCGGTGGGAAGGGCATCGAGGATCTGGCACTCGAAGCCCACGCCGATGCGGGCGACGGATACGGGGCACTGCGCGAGCAGGCGGTCGTAGTAGCCGCCACCGCGGCCGAGCCGATGACCGTCCCGGGTGAAGGCGAGACCGGGAACGAGGATCGCATCCAGCTCCGCTGGCCGCACCCGCGGGCAGGACGAAAACTCCGGGCCTTCGAGTTTCCAACCCGCCCGCACGAGCGCCGCACCATCGTCGATGCGGATGAGCTCCACGGTCTCGCCGACGATCCGCGGGAAGCAAAAAGCGGGGCCGTTTTCGCGCTCCCAGAGCGGCTGGATCTGCGGCTCGCTGAGCAGCGGCACGAAGGCGCAGACGAGCCGCGCGGCGCACCACTCTGGCCGGCTTTCGATGGTGCGACAGATGCGCTCCGAAGCGGACTGCTTTTCCCCGGAATCCAGCGCTCGGAGTCGGCAGCGGATTTCTTCGCGGAGCACGGCTTTGGTCACGGCCGCCATGGAACGGCGCACTTCGCCCGCTGGCAAGCGCACGAAGTCTTGGCGGGACCCGCGGCCTGCCCTTATAGTCCGCCCTGTGCCGAATCCGTTCGCCCCCAAACCTCGGAAAAAATCGGAGATCAAAAAATCGCCCAAGCCCAGCGCGCACCTCGCGGACGTCGCGAAGGGCGAGACCGCGGCGCGAAAGATCGGCCTCAAGCCGCAGAAGAACTGGCACAAACGAAACTTCTTCACCGAAGTACTGATCCCCTCGCTCTTTGAGAAGCGCGCCGGGCAGCACGCAAAGCCGGCCTTTCCAGACCTGACCGGCGACGAGATCGGGGTGACCTGGATCGGGCACGCCTCCTTCCTCATCCAGACGCAGGGGATGAATCTGCTCATCGATCCAAACTGGGCGCGCTGGCTGAAGGTGATCAAACGCGTGCGCCACCCAGGCCTGAAGCTGCACGATCTGCCGGCCATCGATCTCGTGCTGGTGACCCACGCGCATTTCGATCATCTCGACCGCAAGACCCTGCGCGGCGTTGCGGCGGATCAGCCGATCGTCGTCCCCTTTGAGGTGGGAAATCTGGTCCATGATCTCGGCTTCCACACGGTGCATGAGCTGCACCACTGGGAGACTCATCAGCATGGACCGGTGAAGATCACCTTCACCCCGGCCCACCACTGGGGCGCGCGCGTCTTGCATGACTCCCATCGCGGCTTCGGCGGCTTCATCATCGAGGCCGGCGGGCGGACGATCTACCACTGCGGCGACACCGCTTACTTCGAGGGCTTCGGCGAGATCGGGCGGCGGCATCCGATCGATGTCGCGCTCCTGCCCATCGGCGCCTACGACCCGCCGAGCGGGCGCGAGGTGCATATGAATCCCGAGGAGGCGCTCGATGCCTTTGTCGCGCTCGGGGCAAAACGCATGGTGCCGATGCACTACGGCAGCTTCCGGCTGAGCTACGAGCCGCTCGATGAACCGCCCGAGCGCCTGATGCTGCACGCCCGCGAAAAGGGACTGGATGACCGCATCGTGGTCATGCAGGAAGGTGTGCCGATGGTGTTCTGACGCGCGGCGCCCGGGTTCTCTTCGTCCCGCGAAACGGAAGCAGAGGATGAGGAAGCGCTGAAGGCCGCGCCTACTTCTTCGGCTCTTCCGCCTTCGCGACCGTCGCCTTGTCGATCCGCAGAATCCCGCCCTGGCCGAAGCTCGAGACCATGGGCTCGCCGTCTTTGACGAGCGTGAACTGAGCGAAGAGCTGCTTGTGCTGGCCGGATTGCGCATCCTTCGCGGCTTTGATCGGCACTTTCACTTCCTTGTCATCCTTCGTGAACTCCACTTCCTCCGCCGTGACCCCCGGCGGCAGGCCGAGCAGGGTGACCTTCGCCTTGCCGGCAAACTCGGCTTTGTGCTCGAGCTTCACGGTGATGTTCGTGCCATCGCCTTGATCGCAAAAGGTGCGCTGGATCTGGCCGCTGACGAAAGGCGCGCCGACTTCGATCTCGCCGAGCTGCGTGCTCACCCACACCGGGCCTTTGCCGAAATCCGCATTGCCGACGACGCAGATCTTCCACTTGGCGAGGGCGGCGTCCCTGTTCGCGCTGATCGTCACGACGCCTTCGTCCTTCCCCTCGGGAATGACCACCGTGCCCGCGGTGCCGATCCCCGGCGGCGAGTAGAGCAGCGCGAGATTGATCGGCCCCTTGAATTCACCCTTGCGCTCCGCCTTTACTTTCAAGGCCATCGAACCGCTTTGGAGGAGCGGCACCTTGGGCTGCTCGAGCGTGAGCTTCACCAGCGCCTCGTCCGTCACCGCGGCGGTGAGCCGGTCCTCCTGGATGGAGTAATACGGACGCTGGTTTCCGTTCTCCGCGACATCGGTTTCCTGGGAGACGACGCTCGGAGTCTTGGCGGCTTCCGGAGGATTCGTGACCTTTGCCTGGATCTCGAAGGCGCGGGCCGAGATGGGCGCATCCGCCGCGGCCTCGAAGACGACCGGGATCGTGTCCACGCTTTTATCGATCGCTCCGGCTTTCACCTGGATGCCCGCGGGCAGATCCTTGGGCTCGATGACCACGTCGCCGCCCACGTCCCAACGCTTGATCCGCACGAGTGAAGCGTAGCGGTTGCCCTTTGGCACCGGGATCGCGCGGCGGTCCTGGTTTTGATTCTGGGTCATCTCTGGGAGCCAGGTGGTGAGGCGCGGCGTGACGGTCTTCATTTCGATCCGGTAGATGAAATTTGCGCCGCCCTGGAAAAGCTGGTCGCGGACGCCGAGGAAGAAATCGCCATCGGCGGGCGCCTTCCAGCGCAGGCTGCTGTCCGGCGTGCCGGCGTCGTCATTGGTCGCCAGGCGGTTGCCCTTGGCGTCGTAGATTTCCAGGATGCTATCGAGCGGCGAGCGTAGCTTCCGCGCATAGACCGTGACGTCGTAATCCTGCCCCTTCGTCGCGGTGACCTTGAAGCAATCGACGTCGCCCGGCTTCTCGATAATACCGTTGAAAGCGACCGGGAGCGCCTGCGCGGCCTGGGTCTTGGTGATGTCGTCGTTCGGCTCGACCTCGAGCGCGTTCACCATGTCTGAGACGCGGATGTAGTTCGGCTGCGGCTGGGGCGCGTTCTGGCTGTCGTCGGCAAAGACTTCAAACTGCTCGTCGGGCTCAGCCGGGAGTTGCACCTCCTTCTCGATCGGCCCACTCGGATCGCCGATGAATCTCAGCTTCACCGTCTGCCCGCTCGGACCGCCGGGCGGATACGCCGCCAGGGGCCGCGGGAAGGACCCGATGTGCATCATGTAGGCGCACTCGCCAGGCCCGGCATTGGTCGAGTCCTTGATCATGATCCGATACTTCCCATCCTCCGGCGCGATGATGCTGGCCACCGGATCCTGGCGGGAGAAAGGAATGTCATCGACCTCGGCGAGCAGCGTGCCGTCAGCTTTTGAGATCGTGATCGTCGGGTCGAAAATATTCTGCGTTTGCACTCGCACCCCGATGACCTCGGCACTGATCCGCTGCCCCTTTTTTACCTCGATCTCATAGATGTCCTGATCATCATTCTGCGCCCGGCCATAGACCGTCACGCCGAGCGGCACGGGCTGCGGCGCGTTGGGCTCTTCCTTCTTCGGCACCACTTCTTCCACCATCGGGAAAGGCGACACGAAAAACAGCCGCACATCGCTGATCCCACTCGCCGTCACGAGCCGGAAGCGATGTTCCCCGAGCCGCACGTCCGGGGCGACCTTTACCTTGGCCTTCACTCGGCCGCCCGTCACCGCGATGTCCGAAACCGTGAAGCCCGGGGTATCGAAGAGGAACTCACGGGCATCGGCGAGATTCGACCCGCTGAGACTGATCTCCATCTCCCCACCGCGCTGCGCTCCTGCCGGAGAGACGTGCAGGAGCCGCGGCGTGCCGGCCTGCACCGTGGCGGTGAAAGTGAAGATGGCGGCGCTGACCAGGGCGCAGGCAAGAGGTCGGAAGGAAGGGCGCGTGGGCTTCGGGATTTTCATGGAGTGCGAGGGGTGGAAAAAAGAGGGAGCGGCAGCGGGAAAGCGGTGAGCTTTCCGCACCACCGCTCCGTTTCCTCCTTCGGAATTTTTGCGGCTGCGAGCGGCTGGCTTAGGCCAGCAAGTCCGTCTGGACCGTGCCATCCTTGACGATGGCTTGCGGACGCCCGCCGGGCGCCATGAGCCGCTTCTCCGGCTCGATGCCGAGCTGGTTGAAGACGGTCGCGGACATGTTTTCCACCGTCAGCGGATCATTCTCCGGCTCCGCGCCCGTGGCGTCCGATGAGCCGTGGATGTAGCCGCGCTTGAAGCCGCCGCCGGCGAAGGCCACCGAGAAAACGCGCGGCCAGTGATCGCGACCCGCATCCTTGTTGATCTTCGGGGTGCGGCCAAATTCCGACGACACCATGACGAGGGTCTGATCGAGCATCCCGCGCCGATCGAGGTCCCGGATGAGCGCGGCGTAAGCCTGATCAAAGCTCGGCAGCGTGCGGTCCATACCCTTGGCGATGCCGGAGTGCATGTCCCAGCCACCGTAAGTCAGCGACACGAAACGCACGCCGGACTCCACGAGGCGACGCGCCATGAGCATGCGCTGGCCCGCTTCGTTCTTGCCATATTCCGCACGGATGGCCTCGGGCTCAGCCGCGAGATTAAAGGCCTCGCGGGCCGCCGGGGCGGAGATCAGCGAGTAGGCCGCCTGGTAAAAACTGTCCATGGCCGTCAGCGCGTCGCTTTTTTCCAAAGTGCGGAAATGCTCGTCCACCGTGCCAAGGATGTCGCGGCGGCGATCAAACCGCTCCGGCGTGATGCCCTCGTGCATATTGAGGTCGCGCACTTTGAAACCGGCACTCGCCGGATCACTGCCGAGACTGAACGGTCCGAAGCTCGTGGAAAGATAGCCGGTGCTCGCAAATTCATTCGGCACATTCGGGATGCAGACGTAAGGCGGCAGACTGTTCCGGGAACCCAGCTCATGCGACACCACCGAACCCATCGACGGATACTGGATCGCCGGGCTCGGCCGGTACCCAGTGAACATATTGTGCGTGCCGCGCTCATGCGCCGCTTCGCCGTGGGTCATTGAGCGCACCACCGTGATCTTGTCCGCGATCTTCGCGGTCTGCTGCATGTATTGGGAAAATTTCACCCCCGGGATCACCGTGTCCACAGTCCCAAGCGGGCCGCGATATTCGATCGGGGCGAAGGGCTTCGGATCCCACGTCTCCTGATGCGCACAGCCACCGGGCAGATAGATATGGATGAGCGATTGCGCTTTCGCTTCGAGCTTGCTCCCCGCTGCGAGTTGCTCCGCGCGCAGCTTGAAAAAGCTCCCCATATTCAGGCCGATGCCACCGACGAGGCCGGCAAAGATGAATTCACGACGGGAGGTGCGGCGGAAATGCGCCGGATCTTCGAACCAGGTAACGGGTTTGATTTCTTCGCTCATACGATTGGAT
>JANNXQ010000223.1:0-2818 GCA_031409655.1 Chthoniobacteraceae bacterium
GCGCGACTTTCACAGGCTGGAAGCCTGCGCTACTACGTTCGATCACCAAACTCGCGTTCGTTCCACCGAAGCCAAATGAGTTGGAAACGACGCAGTGCAGTTCAGCGGCGCGCGATTCATTCGCCACGATGTTCAGCGGCCACGCGGGATCGGGCTCGGTGTAGTTGATATTCGGCGGCAGGAATCCATCGCGCAGGGCGAGGATGGAGAAGACGGCTTCGATCGCGCCGGCGGCACCGAGCGAGTGACCCATCATCGACTTCGTGGAGCTCACCGGCACGCGCGCACCGAAGATTTGGACGATGGCCGCGCCTTCGGTGGCGTCGTTGAAGGTCGTCGCGGTGCCGTGAGCATTGATGTAATCCACTTCGCCCGGCGCGCGCCGTGCATCGGCGAGGGCGCGCTCCATCGCCATCCGCGGGCCGATGCCGCTCGGGTGCGGTTGCGTGAGGTGATGGTTATCCGTCGAGATGCCGTAGCCGGTGATCTCCGCGAGGATCGTCGCGCCACGCGCCAGCGCGGACTCCATCTCCTCGAGCGCGAGCAGCGCCGCACCTTCACCGAGCACGAGGCCGGTCCGGTTCCGATCAAAAGGGCGGATTTTCTCGGGCGTCGCGGCTTGCAGCGCATCGAAGCCGACATGGACCAGTTCGGAGAGCGCGTCGTAGCCGCCGCAGAGCACGCGCGCAAATTTCCCCGCGCGGACGAGCTGAAAGGCGTGGCCGATGGCATTCGACCCCGAGGCGCAGGCGTTCGCGATGATCTGCGCCGGGCAGGAAAAGCCGCAGGCCTGCTGCGCATTGAGCACCGCTTTTTGCGGCAGATAATTAGCCAGCCAGCGGGCGCGGCGGGACGGGCGCTCCCCGGCGATCAAGGCGCGGTGGTAGCGCTCGCCAAAGCTCATCCCGCCACTCGTCGTCCCGATCACGGCCATCTCGGGGATGAAGCCCGGATCACCGGTCTGCAACTCGCGCGCCGCCGCGATCATCATGTGACTCGCCGGATGCAACTCGCCGGAAATCGCCAGCCCCGTCACGGGACCCGCGGTCTTCGAGCGGCAGCGCTGCACGTCAAAGTCGGAGACTGGCCGCACGCAATCGCGCCCGGCGCGCAGCGCAGCGAGATTTTCCGCCGCGCCACAGCCCAGCGGGCTCACAACACCGAGCGCCGTTACAGCCACACGGCGGGGTTGGAGATCGGGAGTCATGGGCACGGCGGGTCTTTCGCAAAAGAATACGGCGCGCGCGAGCATTTCGCCGCCACCGACCGTGGCTCGCCGACAATCTTCGCGCGCGCCTTCGATCGTGGTTCCCGTTTTCCGCCGATGCAGTTAAGGCAAGCGCCATGCAAGCGCTCTACTTCCTCGCCGTCGCCGCCCCGGAGTTTCAGGTCTTCTTTTGGAAGATCCAGCTCCACCCGTGGAAGATCGTCGGCTTGCTCGGAATGCTCACCTTCAGCGCGCGTTTCCTCATCCAGTGGATCGCCTCGGAGCGGGCGGGGAAGAGCATCATCCCCTTCGGATTTTGGGAATGCAGCGCGCTCGGCAGCCTCCTCATGCTCTCCTACTTCGCCATCTACCAGCGCGACTCCGTGGGCGTGCTGCAGAATATCTTCCCGCTCCCGATCTACCTGCGGAATCTCTACCTGCGCTACCGGCACAAGGAGCCAAAGCACCCCGGAAATGTGCCGCGGGTGGAGGAGTAGGGGGAGGAGTCAGGAATCAGGGTCTGACCCTAATGGCGCTCAATTGAGGGAGGAAATTTTGGTGGATTTTCGAGGCTTGCCCTTGTCGTTGCGGGACGGGGAGACGCACATTTTGGAACGTGGGCGGGTGAGGTATTGATAGGGTTTGGGACGGCGTTTGACGACGCGGGGCTCGCTTCGGCCGGGACGCAGAGGCAGGAGGTCGGCGGCGCAGAGGTTGAGCATTTCATCCAGGGCGTCCGCACGTGCGGCGGCGCTGGGCTGCGCGGCGATGGTGTGCTGCCATTGGCGGACGGTGTCCAGGGTGCCTTTGAAGCTGAGTTGATCCAGGGGCGCGCCGTCCTGCCATGCGCTCTGGAGCATGATGCGGCGGATCAGGTTGTAGGCGATGGCCTGCACGAGCAGTTCGCAGCGGACCGTCGCAGGGGTTACGCAGCGCATGGCGCAGGCGTGCATGGTGGTTTTGATGTCGTCAAAATGGAGTTCCACCCGCCAGCGGCGGTCGTAGAGGGCGGCGAGGGTTGCCACTGGCCAGAGGATGGGGTCGAGCAGGGTGGTGATGAGCAGGAGTTCCTGGGTGCGAAAGCCGGGCTGGGCGACCCGGGCGCGCACCTGGCGTACGGTGATGGCTTGCGGCAGCTGGCACCAGGGGCGAGGGCTCATCACGCGGCTGGCGTCCTTGTCCGCCGGGCGTTTCATGATGATGAGACGGTCGTCTTTGCCGAGGCGCCGGCCTTTGCGCCAGTCGATCCGATTGGCATAGCGGCCGCGCACGACCATGTCGGCTCCGCGCATGGGCAGGAAGGCCAGGTTGGCAAAGCTCCAGAAGCCTCGTTCGGCAACGACGATGTCGCCTTGGCGCATGGTGCGGCGCAGGATGGCAAAGAGGTATGCCTCGCTGGTCTTCCACCGGCCGTGGGCGGAGCGCAGGAGTGCGCCGCTGCTCAGGCAGAAGATGCCTACGAGGTTGATGATACCAGTTCCCTATAGAGAAGAAGACATCAACATTTGGCGCCAGCGTTTACTGAGGCCAGCAGCCAGCCGCGACCGACCAAGGAAAGCGCCCGGGCGCCGTCACTCCAAAACTCCTGGAGCCAGCCGGTCAGCGCCGCGC
>JANNXQ010000224.1:0-1814 GCA_031409655.1 Chthoniobacteraceae bacterium
CGCGGTTGCTCGTCGCTTTCCTCGCTTTCATGCAGCCCATCGGACGCGGCTGGGCGCGTTACTTTACCAGGCTGAAGTACAAGCACACGCCGCGGGGAGTTATCGCCAAGCCGGAAAAGGATCTCCCTGCGCGCAGTAAGGAAGGCGGCAGTTCGAAGCTCGATTTCTGGAATGAGACGGGGCAGGGGAGGGAGCAGTTGATCACGGAGGTCTTTTCGTTACTCGAAAACGAGGGCTGGAGTTACTCCACGGATACGGGGTGGAAGGATTGGGACGTGCAAATCTACGGGCATCAATTTTGGAGCGTCCAGCTAAGCACGGTGACGGAGTATCACGGCGGACCGAAGTGTCTGACGCGCCTGCGCCTGCGCCTCCGGCCGGTCGTGACGACGGTGCTCATCAATGCCGTGGTCCTGCTCGCCTTACTCTACCGGCAGATTTTTACGCACCATGCCGACATCATCCCGTGGGCGCTCTTCTTTGTCTGGGCCTTCTGGCTGGTCTCCCGCGCCCTGCGGCTGAAACGCCGGGTAGCGGATCTGGCGATCGCGGCCGCCGGGCATTGCGAACTCCTGCGTGTCTTCGGCTCCGCGAGCAAGCCGGCGCCGCCCGCGTGAACCCGCGCCTGGCACTGCTCGTCGCGGCGTTAGTTGGCGAGGCCACCTGCATCGGGCTGGCGGTGCGCTTCGGAGACCTTTCGGTCGCGGGAAATGCGCTCCATTTCGTGCCGCTGCTGCTCCTGGCCGGCGTTTGTTTTCTCGTGGCCGTCGTGACTTTCCCCGGAACGCCCGCGCCATCTCCCGCGAAGCTCCTCTGGATCCCCTGCATCGCGCTGCGCGTGATGGCGCTGCCCACGCCGCCGGGCGACGATCTCTGGCGCTACCTCTGGGAAGGCCGCGTCCAGCTCGCGGGCCACAATCCCTACCAGCTCGCGCCTTCCGCGCCGGAACTCGCTCCGCTGCGCGACGGGAATTGGGAGAAGATCAATCACGAGGATTCCCCGGCGATCTATCCACCGCTCGCCGAGATCATCCTCGCTGGCCTGGCGCGCCTTTCTCCCACTGCCTATTTTTTTAAGCTGGCCTTCATCTTCGCGGATCTGCTCACCGTCGTGCTGTTACTCGCCTTGGTGCAAAACCGCGGCAGCCCGCCTGCGCATTCGGTTGCCTGGTATGCGTGGAATCCCGCCGTCATTTACGCTTTCGCGGGAGCCGGCCATTTCGACAGCCTGATGCTGCTCGCCCTGACCGCGAGCGTCCTGGCGTTGGTCAAGCTGGAGCGTGTCCCTCCCACACTAAGTCCGTGGCGCCTCGCCCTCCTCAGCGCCGTGGGCCTAGGGATGGCCATCGCTCTGAAGTTGGTGCCCATCTTCCTCCTTCCCGTCTGGGCTTTTGCCCTGCGCCGCCGCGCGCCGGTACTCGTGCTCGCCCTCGCCATCCCCTTGCTCCTGAGCATCCCCTACGGCGGTCCCTCCATCGTCTTCCGTCCGCTCCTCGCCTTCGCTGAAGTCTCGCGCTTTAACGATCTCGTCTGGGGTTTCCTCGAAAGTATCACGCGCCCGAATCCTTTCGGGCGCAACTGGCCCTTCACACTGATCCTCTCGATCGTCGTCGCGATCTGCGCGTGGAAGCTGCGCGCCGACTGGCCGCGCGCCGCGCTTTGGGTGCTCGGCGCCGCGCTGCTCCTCAGCCCCGTGCTGCACCCGTGGTATGTCACATGGATTCTCCCCTTCGCCATCTGGCGTGGGCAGCACGCCTGGACCATCCTTTCGCTCAGCGCGCTTTCCTCCTTGCTCCTCTGGGAGACGACGCCGC
>JANNXQ010000225.1:0-2202 GCA_031409655.1 Chthoniobacteraceae bacterium
TCCAAAGAAAGTAAGAGAGGCGCGACGCCACCTCGAAGTCGTTCAGCTCACGGATCTCGCCCGGCTTCAGTTCCGCGGGGTCGAGTTCCCAGCGGAAGAGAAAATGCGGCGAGCAAAGTGCGGCCTGCGTCGCGATCTGCACGCCTTCCAGAAAGCTCCCGCCTTTCTCCAGCGCGAGATCGACGAACCGCGCGAGACGCGCCACCTCGTCCTCGGTCACCGGGCGCCGGTATGCACGCTGCGCAAAATCACCGAGCAGCTTGCGCGCGACGGTCCGCTCCTCGCCCCGCTCCGGCATCCGCGGGATCAGGCGCTGGTGGCTGTCCGGCAGCGCCGGAGCGGGGCCGGGTGGGCCTTCAAAATCCACGTAATTGACGAACAGATTCCGATCTCCGCGCAGCTTCGGGTCGCGGCTGTTGCTGACGTTGTAGTTGTTCAGATACGCGACGGTGACGGTGCGGCTTCCCGCATCCAAATTCATCCGTGCTTCGAAAGTCGCGCCTTTCTCGTTCGGCACGTTGAAGGTCTGCACTTCGCGCCCATCCACGCTCAACTTCAGGCGCGGCGCATCCGGCCCCGCTTGATCGCCAAACGCCCGCACCCGGATCGTGAATGCTCCGCTCTTTGGGACGTTGAATTGCGCCGTGCCCTCGCCCTCGCGGTAGAGCCCGAGCACCGAGCTTTCCAGCGGCCGCACCCATTCATTCGGGGAGCTAAATTTGGCACCCTTGAGGCGCTCCACAAAGGGCTTCGCCTCCGCATCGAGCTTGATCGCCTTGCCGACGATCTCTTCCGCGGCGGCGAGATATTTCTCCATGAGCAGCGGCGAGAGCGAGAGCACATCGCCGATGTTGTCAAAGCCGTACCCGACCTCGTCCGTGGGAAATTCCTCCGGCCAATATTCGACGCCGAGCAGATCGCGGATCGTGTGATGATACTCCTCGCGATTGAGCCGACGGATGGTCACGCGCCCGGGATTTTTCGGTCCCGTGCAATCCGCGACCGAGAGTTGGCCGTCGATGAACTTCATCACCCGCTCGCGTTCCTCCTCGCTCGGCTGCGTCTTCTTCTCCGGCGGCATCTCACGCGATTCCATCAGCTCCACCACCTTCTCCCAGACTTTGCGATCGCCGGGGACATTCGGCTTGTCGAGGTAGGGTTGCAGGTTCAGGTCACCCTTCTGCTTTTCCTCGTTGTGGCAATCGGCGCAGAACTTTTCCAGCACCGGCCGGATGTGCTCCGGGAAAGTGATTGGCCCGTCAGCCAGCGCAGCTCCGCTGAAGGCGTGGCAGGCGGCAAACAGGGTAAAACGGCGGACAGTCATGCAGAGCTGAAGGATACGGCGGATAACCGTCGCGAGTTACAGGAATTAGCCCGTCTCCCCCGGGCCGCGGGGCAAAGCCGGGACTTACTCCTTCCGCAAAGGCATCTCCGCCACGGGATGCGCCCGGTGCTGGGCGGTCGGCAAGGGATCGAGCAGCGGCGCGGGCTGAGCGACTTGGTTCCCCCGGGCCACGAGATCATCGATAAAGATGTCCATTTGCTGGCCAACAAAGAGGGACAGGGACTCTTCTGCGATCTCGTAGATCACCTGGAGCACCCGCGTATCCACGCGCTCGGTGCTGTCGCCGGAGAGCGAGCGCTTGGGCACGACCATCGGTTCGACCCGGACAAACTTCAGCGGCGCCTGCAGGTCCGCATTGCCCCGCACGTGGGCCGTCGCCGCAGCGGCCGGCCGCAACCGCCAGGCCTCGTGTTCGTCCACATCCACCCGCACGTGCATCGGCCGGAGTTTGCCGATGACGAGCATTGGCTGCGTGGTCTGGCCAGCAGGCGCAAATTCCCCAACGCGTACCTTGAGTTGCAGCACCTCGGCATCCATCGGCGAGCGGATCACGCTGCGCTCGATCTCCGTCTCCGTGGCCTTGATCCCCGCCTGCGCGGAAGCGACTTCCGCCTTGGCTTCGCCCAACCTGGCATCGGCAGCCTGGAGCGCGAACTTTCGCCGCATCAACTCATCCGTACTGATAACACTGCCGCCGCCGAGCTTCTGCGCGCGATCGAGTTGATCCACAGCATCGGAGCGCACCGTCAGCGCGGTCTGCACTTTGGCATTGGCGGACTCGAGCGTCGCTTGCCGCACGACGAGCGCCGCCAGGTGATGCCGCGCATCGAGTTGAAAAAGCGGATCCCCTTGCTTCA
>JANNXQ010000226.1:0-3782 GCA_031409655.1 Chthoniobacteraceae bacterium
TCAGCTCCTCGGATGCGGAAGAGGACATCGTCCAGGCGCTCGACGCCGGAGCCTGCGGCTACGTCACCAAGACCGCGCGCCCCGCCGAACTCACCGCCGCCATTCTCGCCGCGCACGCGGGCCAGCGCGTCGTCAGCCCCGCCCTCGAGAGCCGCCTGGCCGAGCGCGCCTCCGGCACCGCGCTCACCGCGCGCGAGATCGAAGTGCTGCATCTCTTGCGAAAAGGGATGACCAATCCCGACATCGGCCGCCTGCTCGGCATCACCCCGCGCACCGCCAAGGCGCACGTCGCCGCCATCCTCGAAAAGCTCGAAGCCGCCGACCGCACCGAAGCGGTGACGCGAGCCTTCGAGCGCGGCCTCTTGAAGGTGTAACCCGCGGATCGGCCACCAGGTCAATGGTGGAAAGCTTCGCTGCGTGCAAGACGCTGCACGGGCAGACCGCATTTTGGCGCGGGATCACTCCTTGGAAGCGCATGATTCTATCGCGGGCGCAGCCAAGCGAAGCGAAGGGCTGACGGTGTGGCCGCGAGAGGGCGCGCCTCGCTATCGCAGCCGACTACTCCTTAGCATCCGCTTCGTTGAATGGATTGAAGACCTTCAATCCGGGTCGTCGGAAGTCCTTGTCGTTGCCGGTGACAATCGTGAGACCGTGGCGACGTGCAGTCGCGGCGATGTAGCCGTCTTCCGCGGGCATTCGCTGGCCCGCCTTTTCCAGCAGATGCTCCTGCTCGGCCCGGACGTGAGCGACCGACACGTTAAATCCATGAATACGGCCATGCATGGCGTCGATGAGTTTGGTCAGCCAGGCTTGCAGCGCCTGCCGCTGCCGGCCTTCTTTGCTGCGCACCCAGCAGGCGAGTTGCGCGATGACGCTGGCGCTGGTCTAGCAGCGATCCTTTTCCCGCTCCAGCCAGGCGATGACGCGGGGGTTGCCGTTTCGCTTCTCCGGTTGGCGAAGCACGTCGGTGTCGAGCAACCAGTTCACAGCTTGCGATGTCGGGGGAGTTCGCGGCGGCGCGGCGGCACGGCGTCCATGCTCACGGGGCATTCCTTGAGCACCGAAAGCCAGTCGGAATTCGTGGCGATGCGGCGGAACACAAGCGTGTCTTCCTCGGGGTCAAATTGGGCATCGAAATAGTCGCCTGGCGTCGCGGGAGCGAGAGCCCTTGGAATGGTCAGGCGGCGCTTGGAATCAAGAGTCACGATCATGGTGGGATAATCCCACCAGGCGTCTATGGTTTCAACCCGAACCCGGCCTGCGGTGAAGGCGCAGGCATCACTTTGACTTGGTTCCCTCATTGGCCAGCAGGGGAGCTTGATACGTGAATTGCGGTGGTAGCACCACGCTGGCGGAGGGAGAAACTGGATTCGTCGCGAACCCTCGCAACATCAGCAATGGCCCGGTTTGGAAACGGAATTTCCGCCGTTGCGGCGTTCCGAAACAGAGTTTCGGAACGAGCAGGAAACCGCCTGCACGGTTTGATGAGGGGTCGGAGGCGAAACCGGCAGCGCCAGCGCAGAGCTTGCCCCCGCGATCGCTTCTCGCCTACTCTAGTAAGTGGTTCTGCGCTCGTGCCCAAAACGGCGCGACGGAGTATTCGTCTGCCATGCCATCCGTGATTCTCAAAGCCCACTTCGACGGCGAGCACATCGTGCTCGACGAGCCGTTCGTGATGTTACCAAACGCTCCACTGGCCGTGACCGTGCTATCTCCGGCCACCCCAGAGCATGACGCCGAGAGCGCAGAGTGGGCGGCCCTCAGCGCCCAGAGTCTCGCCCGAGCTTACGGCGACGACGAACCCGAATACACGTTGGCCGACCTCCGGCCATGACCGAGGGCGATGTTGCGCTTACGCCACTCCCACAGGCGGACGGACGCTCCAAGCCGCGACCGGCGATTCTGCTCCGCCAGATGCCGCCATTCGGCGATTGACTCGTTTGCGGCGTCAGCACCTAACTCCACCAGGAGGTCATTGGTTTCGACGAGACCATCGAGCCATCGCATCCCGATTTTCGTGGCAGCGGACTCAAGGCTCTTTCGCTCATCCGCCTCGGCTGTCTCGTCGTGCTTCTGGACGACCGTTTGCTCGGAGTTCTTGGCTCCATCTCATCCGAACGCCACGCGCGTTTGCTCCAGCGACTCGGCGCGTTTCTCCAATCGGAACGAAGCGCCTAACCCGGAAGGTTGCTTTGCCGCGAAGCCGGCAAGCAACCCTTGTTGGGTGAAACAATTGACCTGTCCTTTTTTACCTGCATGAAGACGCTCCGCATGATTCTTCCCGGTCTCGCCGTTGCTGCGTTCGCCTGCCATGCGGCCAGGGCCGACGAAGCGCCCGCGGGCGTCAAAATCTCACCACCACCACGGCAAGAATGGGTGTTTGCCAATGACGGCGTGATCTTCGACACACGCTTCCCCAGTTCCCGAGTGAACGAATGCACCGCGCTCGGCAACGACGAATTCGCCATCGTGATCCGACCGGAGAACACGCCGATCAACAATAGCGCGTGGTTCGCCTTCAAAGTCAGCGCCACCACCTCGCGGCAGATCGTCGTCCGCTTGCAGGTGGAGAGTGGCTCCGTGCGTTACCGACCGAAGATCAGCACGGACGGCGTGAAGTGGCTGCCCCTGCCCGATGCGGCTTACGAGTCGGGAGCGGAGAAGAATGTGGCCACGATGAAGCTGGAGGTCGGCCCGGAGCCGTTGTGGGTCGCGGCGCAGGAGGTCGTCTCGCGGGAGCGGCTGGAAAACTGGTGCCGCACTCTGGAGCGGTTGCCGCACGTCACCCGCACGACCTACGGCAAGTCGGCCCGCGGCACTCCCCTGCAAAAGCTCGAGATTGGCGCGGGCGCGAAGGACTACGTGGTTATCGTCGGTCGGCAGCATCCGCCGGAGACGACCGGCTCGCTCGCCTTGATGGCCTTCGTCGAAACCGTCGCCGGGGACTCCGAACTCGCGCGCAATTTCCGTCCGCAATTCACCGTGCAAGTCATGCCCCTGCTCAATCCCGACGGCGTGGACGACGGCCACTGGCGGCACAATCTCGGGGGCGTGGATCTCAACCGCGATTGGGTTACCTTTGACCAACCCGAGACCACTGCCACGCGCGGCGCCATCCTCGCCCTGCGCGACTCGGGCCGCATCTGGTTGCACCTCGATTTCCACTCCACGAAGCACGACGTCTTCTACACGCAGTCCGACGAAGAGCCATCCTCGCCCGCCGGTTTCACCGGGCCATGGCTCGAAGCCATCCAGCAGCGCTTTCCGGACTACCAGGTGAAACGGGAAAGCGCGCGTGAACCAAAGCGGACCACCTCGCACACTTGGGCGCACCGCATCCTCGGCATCCCCGCAATCACCTACGAGATCGGCGACGAAACCGACCGCGTGCTCCTCCCCCGCATCGCCACCGGTGCCGCTGAGGAGATGATGAAATCGCTCCTCGTCTTGAAAAAAGACGACTGACGACTCTGCGCCGCACTACTGCTGTCGCACCCGGCCTTACCTTTCCAATTTCCTTAGGGAACTAGGTGAAACTACTGACCCGTCCCTTTGTGAAACTACCAACGGTGTCCAAAATTCTCCTCACAAAACGGCGTATAACTGGCGCAGGGCGGCGATGGCGGGCTGGTTGAAGAGTGCAAAGGGACAGGTCTGAATGGCACTAAGATAAGCCCTCGTTGAATCCGGCGCGATAGCGGTTTCTGTGTGGGATAACGCGCATCTTATGACGCGGTTGATTGAGTAACTGGTAAAGCTTTGGCCGTCGCTTGCGCGCGCGG
>JANNXQ010000227.1:0-5920 GCA_031409655.1 Chthoniobacteraceae bacterium
AAATTCCGCCGGGATCACGCTCTGAAGCTCGTGCCCGAGCTGCTTCCAACTCACCAGATAGACGCCTTCCGCTTCCACGGCTTTGGCGAGTTCCGTCTCGCGACCGGCGACGGGCTGCACGATGCCGAGCGCGAGAAATTCGTCCTGCGTGAAATGCGCGACGCGGCGGAGCAGCCAGCGGCTGGTGTCGTTCACCGGCCAGATGGGCACGACGGCTTCGCGCCATTGCTGCCACTGCTTGAGGATGGAGTCAGCAAGGCCGAAGGCTTCTTCATTAAAGCCCGCATCGAGCACCGCCTGGCGGAGGCGTGGGGCATCGGCGGCGAGCGACTGGAGGGCCGTAAGGTTCGTGCGCTGGTGGGTGGTGTCGGGCCAGAGAGAAGCGGCGGTGGTGGCGCTCTGGGCCTCGCCGCGGCTGCGGGCAGCGGCGAGTGCCGCCTCCGCCGTTTGCAAGCGGGTGAGCACTTCCTCCGAAGTTTTCCCAGCGACGATCAGGCTCAGCATCTCGCGATCGTCGGCGAGCTTTTGATAAACGCGATTGAGAGCCTCGTAGGCGTCGCTCACGCGTGGCCGGAAAGTGTTCGCGGAAAAATCGAGCTGCGGTGGACCCTTGAGGAGCAGCACCGCGATGCAGCCCGCGACTGCGACCAGCGTGAGCCAGGCTCCCCAGCGCGTCCCTTTCGTCGAAGCAAAGAAACGTTCGATGAGTGACGGCGTCGGCTTCTCTTTCCGGATGCGCAGGGCCAGCGGCGTGAAGACCACCAGCATGACAAATCCACCGACGATGACGCCGATCCCGACGAGCGTGCCGAGCTGTGAGAGCCCGGGCAGGCTGCTCACATTCAGCGCGAAAAATGCCGCCGCCGTGGTCCCGGCAGTCCACATGACATTTTGCAGACACTCCCAGCGGAGCTCGCGCGCAGAGCCTTCGTGGGTGCGCGACTTTTGATAAACGAAGTAGCCGTAGTCCACGCTCAGGCCAATCATGATCGAGGCGAACCCGACGCCCATGACGGTGAGCTCCGGGACCAGCAATCCCGCCGTGGCGAGCGTGACGAGGAAGATGAGCATCAGCATCGCCTGGAGGAGAAAGAGCGGCTTTGCCCGGCGGTAGCAGAACCAGAAAATCACGGCGATGACCGCGAGGGTCACGGCCCCTGAGGTGGACATGTCCCAGTCCATGGTCCCGGCGATATCCGCGACGAAAGCCGGCTCCCCGGTGAAGCCGATGGTAACTTGTCGGTCACCCTTCCATTCCTTGCAGACGCGCTTCAGCTCGGCGATCCAGGCGATGTTGTCGCGGTAGTTCCGCAGCGGTCGCGGGGTGGTGACGTAGATAACGCGGAAGGTGCCATCGGGGGACGAAAATTCCGACTGCGCGCTGCCTTGAGCGAAGCGGCGAAAATCAAGCGGCGCCGCGATGCCGAGCGGATCGTAACTGAGCATCGCGACCTCTTGCGGATCGATGGAATCGCCGAGCTTCTCCCGCGCTCCCCGGAGTGTCTCCGCGACTTTGTCCGGCGTGATTCGGGCCGCGAGTTCCTGCATCTTCGCGGGTGGCTGATTGAGGAGTGCGAAGGCCAGGAACTCGGCGATCTGCGGGCCGGCCGTTTCCCAGGGCGCGCGCTCCACCGCGCGGCGCACGAGGCTCGGCTGCCCACGCAGATGCTCGGCCAGTTCTGTGACGGCGGCTTCCGCGGTGTCCGCGTCCGCCGCCTCCACCGTGAGCATCAACTCATCCGGCAGCGCGAAGTGCTTGAGAAATAGCGAGAGCCCCTGGACCTGGCGGAGGTGCGTCGGGAGGAGCTTGAGAATCTCGACATTGAAGCTGATCCGCGAAAGTCCCGCGTAGCAGAAGGCGGCAAGCAGGGCGGCAAAGGCGAACCAGCGGAGGAAGCGGGGCATGAGGCGGAGGGTGATTTGTGACTGGTGACTTGTGAATGGTGGGAGAGTGCGCCGCGAACATTTGCCACGCGCGCGTCAGGGACGGATCTCTATCCACCGATCACCAGTCACCAATCACGCTTTCCCCTCACTGCCCCGCATCCTTCACCTCATAGCCGCTCAGATCGTACTCAAAGGTGCTGCGGTCGAACTTCTGATTGACTCGAACGTTCGTGAACTCATTGCGCATCGAACTGCCATCTTTGAAGGACATCTCGAGCGCGAGCAGGTGGCCGGTGTCCGCGTCGAAATCGAGCTTCATCAGCTTCAGGAACTTTTTCGCCTGGCCGTCGCGCGGCGCGAACTCGATGTGGGTGCGGGAATCCACCGCAGAGAGCGCGAGGATGGAAAACTGGCGTTGGAAATCCGCGAAGTCCTTGGCGAGCGGGAAGCGCATCATCGCCATGCCGGGCGCTCCCGCCCGGTCGGGGGACTGGCGTTCGGCGGTCTTTTTCACCGGGTTGATGAGGTAAAGACTGTCGGCCTTGCGCAGGATGATCGTCTTCGGCGGCGTGCCCAATTCCCACCGCAGCGAACCCGCCGCCGTGAACCAAAGCCGGCCTGGCGTAGCCACCGGATCACGCAGCACCCGCAGCGCCCGCGTCTGGGTAAAATCCGCGGCCACCGACCGGAATTCGTCCTGCCGCGCGAGCCACTTTTTCAGCGGAGCGAGATCGAGAGGGGCATCGGCAAAACTGGTGGAGGCTGCGAGAAAGAGAGCGAGAGCGATGGCGCGCATATCAGGGGCGGAAGGTGGTGTGCGGTTGATGGCGCGCGCAACTGCGAAATTTGATTGGCGCTGCGGGTCCGGCCGCGCAGATTCCCGGCTTCATGACTTACGACGTCGTCGTTATCGGAGGATCGCTCTCGGGAGCCGCATCCGCGCTGCTTTTGCGGCGCGAGTGTCCGGATCTGCGCGTGCTCGTGATCGAGCGCGCAGAGCATTTCGGGCGGCGGGTCGGGGAGGCAACGGTGGAGGTGAGCGGATTTTTTCTGAGTCGGGTGCTGGGTCTGGCGGGGTTTCTCAATGAGACGCAGCTCGTGAAGCAGGGGATGCGGTTCTGGTTTGCGAATGGCGAGACGCAGTCGCTTGGCGACTCCAGCGAGATCGGGCCGAAGTACAATGTGCGGCTGCCTTCGTGGCAGCTCGACCGCTCGGTGGTGGATGAAGAGTTACTGCGGCGCGCGGTGGCGGCGGGAGTGGCATTGAAGCGACCCGCGCAGGTGGTGAAGGTCGCGCTCACGGCCGGCGGCGAGCAGGTGGTGACCATTCGCGCTGGGGGAGGAACGGAGGAAATTCGCGGACGTTGGGTGATCGATGCCTCGGGGGTCGCGGCGCTGCTCGCGCGGCAGGAAGGCTGGCTGAAGCCAAACCCGGCGCACCCGACCACCTCGGCGTGGGCGCGCTGGCGTGGAGTGAAAGATTGGGACGGGCGCGAACTGGCGGAGCGGCATCCGGAGTGGTCGGCGCGCTGCTTCGGCACGCGGAACACGGCGACGAATCACGTCGTGGGCGATGGCTGGTGGAGTTGGTGGATTCCGTTGAAAGGCGGCGATGTCAGCGTGGGCGTGGTTTTCGATCAGCGGCTCGTCACCTTTCCCCAAGGTGATGCCCCGATCGGCGATCGGCTGAAGGAATTCCTGAGCCGTCATCCGGCGGGAAAAGAGATGCTCGCGGACGCGCAGTGGATCGAAGGTGACGCCCACTGGCGCAAAAATCTGCCCTATTGCACGACGACCTTTGCCGGCGACGGCTTCGCGCTCGTGGGCGATGCCGCGGCATTTCTCGATCCGCTCTACAGCCCGGGGATGGATATGATCTCTTTCACGGTCACGGCCACGGTGGATCTCATCGCCACCGCCCATCGCGGTGCGGAAGTCACGCCGCTGGTGGCCGCGCACAATGCCGCTTTTCTCCGCAGCTACTGGCGCTGGTTCGCCGCGGTGTATGAGGACAAATACGAGTATCTCGGCGACTACGAGCTGATGCACATCGCCTTCCAGATGGACCTCGGCCTCTACTATCTTGGGATCGTTTCGCAGCCCTTCAAGTTTGGTGCGGCTGCGCTCAAGGTGCCGCCGTTTTCGCCCGTCGTTTCGACGCCGGTGTTTCTTTTCATGCGCCTCTACAATCGCCGCATCGCGGCGCTGGCTCGGGAGCGTCGGCGCCGGGGCACGTGGGGCCGGCAAAACGCAAAGCGGGCGTTTCTTTTCCAGAGTTTCTCGATCAGTCCGCGCGATCTTCCGCGCGTGCTCGGCGCCGCCGCGCGGTGGCTGGTCCTCGAGATCACGGAAGGCTGGCGCACCTGGTTTGGCGCGCCGGAGGTGAGTGAGCGGCCCCCCCAGAGTGCCGCCGTCCCCGCCCCGGAGTGCGCGGTCCGATGAGATTGCTCGATCGCTACGTGGGCAAGCAGGTGCTTGCGACCGCGCTTTTTGCCATCGCGATTCTGAGCGTGGTGCTGGTGCTGGGAAATGTCTTCAAGCAACTGCTCGAGCTCCTCGTGAATCGGAATGCCCCGCTCGATCTTATCCTGAGCTTCGTCGCCTATATCCTGCCTTTTTCCCTCACGTTCACCATTCCCTGGGGCTTCCTCACCGCGGTCTTGCTGGTCTTTGGGAAAATGTCCGCGGAGAACGAACTCATCGCCCTCAAATCCAGTGGCGTGAGCATTGCGCGTATTTGTCTGCCCGTCTTGATCCTCGCCATCCTGTGCGTCGGCACTTGTCTTTGGATCAATGTGGAGGTGGCGCCGAAAGCGCAGGTGAAAATGAAGGATGCGCTCTACAACATCGCGACGAGCAATCCGCTCGCGATGTTCGGCGACGACAAGGTGATCGAGGAATTTCCCGGCCAGAAAATCTACGTGGAGAGCAGCAGCGGCACCGAGCTTTCGAACCTGCATGTCTATCAATTGAACGAGGAATCCGAGCCCATGCAGGTGGTCTTTGCGACGCGCGGACGGATCGAGACCGATCGCGTGAACAAGCAATTGCTCCTGCGGATTTTCGACGGACGACTTGAGCAGCGCAACGCCGCGACGCCGAACGAGTTTCTCAAGACGCACCGCGCGACGATGGAGGAGAGCACCTTTGCGATCTCGCTCGTGGAACTCTACGAGAAGAACAAGAAGCGGAAAAACTTCGGCAGCATGACCGCCGGCGAATTGGTCGAGCGGCTCGAAGCAGATACCGCGGAGGGCGGGAGCGGCAAGGAAGCGAAGGCCCGGGCTTCCGAGCGGTCGAGCGCGAAGACCGAATTCAACAAACGGTTCTCCTTCTCGCTCGCCTCCTTTGCCTTCGCCCTCATCGGGGTCCCGCTGGCCATCACCGCCCACCGAAAAGAGACCTCCATCGGCTTCTTACTCAGCCTCGTGGTCGCGTTCGTTTACTTCCTTTTCATCATCATCGCCGACACCGTGAAGGCAGACCCGAAGATGCACCCGGAGCTCCTCGTTTGGGCGCCAAATGTAATCTTTATCGGCATCGGGCTGATCCTTTTTTACCGGCTCAATCGGCGGTGACCGATGGCGTCTTTTAGAGCGGAAAAAGGGGCTTTTTTGGCTGCCTCAAGCCTCTGTGAAGCCAAAGAGTTGGGCAACTTCCGAGGGTTCGCGAGTTCATTCGTTGCAGCCAGAACGAAAGCGAGCATCATTGCCTCCCAAACCTAATGACTAAACGGACTATGAAAACTGTAGGATGCAATCCGACGCCGCCGAGCTCCGGGGATCACAAGAACTTCAGCCCTTCTGTGGCTGGGCGGGGACCACTGGCAGGAGATACCCTTGGGCGCTGATCCAGCCAAATCGCGACCGAGTAGCGGTTTTGGCAGCAGCGCAGACTATCTAGTGGGCAATCCAAGCATATCGACTCGTGTGAAAGTGGCATCCCTGGCGGAAATCGACGCCATGGTGGGTGCGCATATCACCAATGAGGTGCCGAAGACGCATTGGGAAGATCTGCACGCCCATCTGCGGTG
>JANNXQ010000228.1:0-2829 GCA_031409655.1 Chthoniobacteraceae bacterium
TTCAGAGATCGTTTTCGTGTCCCCATCGGATTGGATACCGACGTGAACGCTGCGGTGCTCGCCGAACACCTTTGGGGAGCCGGGCAGAGTCTCGATCCGCTCATCTACATCACCGTCGGCACAGGCGTCGGCGGTGGCATCCTTGTGAACGGACAGCTCGTGCATGGCACGCTGCATCCCGAGATCGGGCACCTCAATGTGCCGCCACCGATCAACAGTCGTGCGTTGCACCCCGAGTGCCAGTGCCCCTTTCATCGGAGTTGTCTCGAAGGTTACGTGAGCGGCTCCGCCATCGCGAAACGCTGGGGCGCACCTGCACAAAAGGCGCTCCAGGACGAATCCACTCAGAGTGAGATCGCGGATTTGATGGCGCAGGCCCTCATGAATCTCACCCTAACTCTGGCACCCCAGTGCATCATTCTCGGCGGAGGAGTCATGCAGCAGCCGCAACTCCTGCCGCTCATTCGCACGAGGCTCATCCATCATCTCAATGGCTATCTACCGATACCGCAGTTAGGCCCTCGGATTGATGAGTTCATCGTCGTGCCCGGACTCGACACCCGCTCTGGCTTGCTCGGCTCGCTCGCGCTTGGCCTCCGAGCTTTGGATCAAAATCACGCCGCCACTTCACCCACGCATTCATAATGCAGCCGACCAAGCCACCCGTCATGAAATCCATCGCCTTAATCCTTCTTATCTCCGCGCTGCGACTCGCCGCCACCGAGCCTCTGCTTGAAAAGACCGATGTCTTTCCCGCAGGCATGAATGGCATCGCGCGGTATCGCATTCCCGGCATCGTCGTCACGGCGAAAGGCACGGCGCTGGCGTATTCGGAGGCGCGGAAGAACAGCAGCTCCGACTGGGGCGAGATCGAGATCCATCTGCGCCGCTCCACGGATGGCGGGAAGACTTGGGAAGCCAGCAGACACATCGCGCATCATGGCGCACGCTTGGAAGGCAATCCACGCAAGGCCGAAGGCGGCGAGCACGAGCAAACAGTAAACAATCCTGTCGCCATCGTGGATCGTGAGACCGGAGCGATCGAGTTCCTCTACTGCATCAACTACGCCCGCTGCTACTCCATGCGCAGCACCGATGATGGCCTCACATGGAGCGCGCCAGTGGACATCACTGCATCATTTGAACCGTTTCGATCAAAGGTAGATTGGAAAGTCATCGCGACAGGTCCGGGACACGGCATTCAGATCAAAAGCGGACGCCTCGTGGTTCCCATCTGGCTCGCCTATGGCAAAGTCGGCGACCACGGCCCCTCCGCCGCCGGCACGATCTTCAGCGATGACCACGGCAAGACCTGGCAGGCCGGAGAACTCTGCCTGCCGAACGAAGGCGACTTCAGCAATCCGAACGAAACCATGATCACGGAACTCTCCGATGGTCACGTCATGCTTGTCAGCCGCAGTGTCTCGAATGCAAACCGCAAGCTCATCACCATCAGCCGCGACGGAGCAACTGGCTGGAGCAGGCCGGTCTTCCATGATCAGCTTTGGGAGCCGGTGTGCATGGCGAGCATCGTCGCGCACCCCGCGCGGCCCGGCACGCTCATCTTCTCCAATCCGCACACGCTCAAGCTCGACAAAGGCGGCAAAGAAGTCCCCGCCGGCCGAGGCAAGCGCGAGAACCTCAGCATCAAACTCAGCCGAGACGACGGCAAGACTTGGCCCATCAACAAGACTCTCGAAGCCGGTCCGAGCGCCTACTCCGACCTCGCCGTGCTGCCCGACGGCACCGTGCTGTGTTTGTATGAAGGCAAAGCGGACATCGTTGTCGCCCGCTTCAATCTCGAATGGATCACCGCGCCATGAAACACACGCTCACTCTCGTCGCCGCGTTGCTGATGGCACCGCTGGCCATTTCGCAGGTGGCCAGCGCGGCGGACACCTCGCCAGCCGACTGGCCGAGCTACAATCACGACGTTGCGGGGTGGCGGTTTAATCCTGACGAGAAAACCATCAGCGCGGCGAACGCGAGCAGGCTCGTCGAGAAGTGGCGTTTCCCCGCGACGGAATCGAAGGAGACGATTGGGGTCGTCCATGCCACGCCATCGGTGGTTGCGGGCGAGGTTTATTTTGGCACGGCGACGTTTCCTGCTTTCTACAAACTCGCGCCCAACGGCACGGTGCGCTGGGTTTACCGGAATCCAGTCCGGAAGACGGTGCTGCCACCGTCGGAAGGCACGCCGATCGCCGACAAGCTCCGCGCGACCGCGCAGGAGGCGGGCATCATCACGTCGGCGCTCGTAGCGGACGGGGCGGTGTATTTTGCGGACACGGGCGGCTGGATGTATTGCCTCGACGCGGTGACGGGTGCGGAACGTTGGAAGGTGGACAGCCGTGCGCCGACGTTTCCCGACGCGCATTGGTTCAACATGCTCTTCGCCTCGCCCATCATGGCGGATGGCAAGGTCATCTTCGGCGGAGGCGCGATGGAGCAACTCATCTCTGGCAGCAAAGGTTATGCGGGAAGCACGGGGCGAGGCTTTCTCGTGGCACTCGACCCGAAGACGGGCAAGGTCGTGTGGAAGCACAACGTCGGTCCGAAACCGAAGAAGCTCGACCCACCCGTGGTCGTCAAAGGCGACTGGGGCAGCTACACTTTCGAGTATGGCCCGGCGACGAGCTCGGTCTGGTCCACGCCTTCTTACGATGCCGAATCGAACACGCTGTTTTTCGGCACGGATGTGAACACCGCACCCCGGCAGCCCACGCCGGACAACCCGGCGCTCCACACCGAGGACTCGTGCGCCATCGTAGCAGTGAATGCGGCCACCGGTGAGCGCCGGTGGAATACCCAAATCGCTCCCGGCGACAT
>JANNXQ010000229.1:0-2365 GCA_031409655.1 Chthoniobacteraceae bacterium
AAGAGACAGACGTTTTGTCCTTTTAATCGGGATCGGATCTTTGGTGACGTTTTTGGATGGAAATGGCGGGGTCGGGCATCGCGGCGGGCAACAGTGGCGCGGGCGTGTTCCCGATTCGTTACTGGACGATTCCGGAGCGCCCGCGTCACGCCGGCATGTGTTCTTCCACTCGCGCCACCGAGACGATGATTAGCGGATTCAGCAGGTTGACCTCATCGTTCTCCGGCCGCGAGACGAAGATCTGTCCGCCTTTCGGTGACATAAAAAAATACTCCGGGTGCGGCACCGACAAAGTCCGTCCGTCAGCGAGATGAATCTTGAAAGGCACAAACGGCTGGGCCTGCCAGTATTGACGGAGAAGTGAGATCATGACGGACGTTAATACGAATTTGGCGCGCGGCAATCGCCGCCTCCGCGATCTCAAACCCGATGAAATAAAGGGACCGACCTGAGACCGACCTTTTCTCGTCCTACGGCCCGATCTTCGGAGGCAGCCTCTGCTGTTTGACGGCGTCGCCGAGTGAGGCGAACTCCGGGACATTGTGGACGAGCGTCGCATCCCGCCGCTGCGCCAGCGCGGCCACGAATGAAGTCGGAAACGCGGATTCGATGCCCGCCTTTTCGGCGGCAACTCCCTCCGTCCTGCTTGCCGCTTGCCGGTGCCATGCCGGGCTTGTAGCCTCGGGGCATGATTTCCGACGAACTTCGCGCGCGAATCCGCGGCACTCCATTCAAACCGTTCACGGTCGTCACGATCGAACGTTCGCGCATTCACATTCCCCCTCATGACCATGCCTGGGTGCTGCCCAGTGGTGGCGAATTGTATGTGGAGGAAGCGCAGGGCATGGTGCATTGGATTTACACCAGCCACATCTCCGAACTGGCCCACGAAGAACCCTCCGGGGAGACGCCGCAATCCGGCGCGAGCGCCCGGCCTTAGTCGGCACTGCCGCGTCTGCCACGGCGGCGATCTTCCGTGCGATTTTCCAGCAAGGCTTCCCCCTCGTTCCCAAGCTGCGCTTGGCAATGCACTTAGCCGGGGCAGTTGCACTGCGAGGTCAGTGGACCGGTGCAAACGACCACGCCCGCGCGCTGGCTCACCCGCGCCGTGTCCAACGCGAAGCACAGCTTCCCGAACAACGCATTCCCAAGCGGAGCTTGGGAACGAGGGGCAGGATATTGACGCGAGGCGCAATGAACCCGCCACTCGAAATTCGCGCGCCATCCGCAGTGTGGCACATTGCCACCGCCTCCGCCTCTTTCACCCCGCCCAAGAGTGCGACAAACGCCGCATCGCCGGTGTCCGATTCCCCCGACCTGTTCGATGGCTTGGTCGAGTTGTTCGGTGTTTTCGATCGTGGTTCATGCGCTTCGCCTACACCGACCGCCGCAGATGCCCGGCGAGCAGTTGCGCCCGCTTGTAGTCGCGGTAGCGATCCCGCAAGGCTGACAGCAATTCCCGGCGCGTCAGCTTCGTCCCCGCGATCACTTCGTCCACCAGTGCGTGCAGACGTTCGAGGCAGCCGGCCAGTTTCTCCGGCTCGGCGAATTCCAATTCATACTGCGCCCGGAGGATGGCCTCCAGTTGCTCAGACCGCGGCACCGAACGTCTCCTCGAGAATCGCCGCCTGCCGTTCCGGGTGCATCTCCGTGTGCCATTGCTCGAAAGTGATCCGCAGCGACTCCACCTTCGCGCGGAGCGCGTCCGTCGTGAACCCGAGCGAACGCAACGCCTCCGAGTCATCGGCCTCGATGAGCAAGCCCTCGCCGCTGGCCATGGCGGTCGAGAGCAATGCGCTGTGGAGTTGACTGTCGTCGTCCGCCGACGGCCCCGCGAGCAGCATTTGCTCTTCGAGATCCTGGCAAATCCGGCACAGATTGAACCACGACACCACTCGCGAAACCATCGGATGCCGCCTCGATTTCACCTCAGCCTCCAGCACGTCGGCAAAGCGGCCTGCGGTGCGCCAGCGTTCTTTCGTGGAGGTCGAGATTTCAGCGGCGGGACTCATGGCCGCAGATTATCGCGCGTTTCGACCTTCGCAAAACCAAACTTCGCGCGCTCCCGCCTCCAACCCCAAGCGCAGCAGATGAAACCCATGAAGAATTCATCCCACCTTTCAGGAACGGCGCGCGTCCTTCTCTGCATCGCCGCGGCGCTGGCCGGCTTGTCGCCGGTGCTTCAAGCGCAAAACACCCACCGGGCCGCCTTCAACGGTTCCACGCAGCATTTCTCCACCGGGAATGTTTATACTCCGGGAGTGGAGCCGATCACGGTCGAAGCATGGGTGAAGTCGTCGAGCGTAAACGGATCCGTTTTTTGCGCGACAGCTTTCACTACACCCCGAACCCGAAATTATCTTGG
>JANNXQ010000230.1:0-38713 GCA_031409655.1 Chthoniobacteraceae bacterium
AGCAGCCAGCCGGTCCGCCTCGAGATCCTCGACCGAGTAATTCAACGGCACCTTGTGCTGCACCCGGAAATTCTCCGCCGACCAGTAGTCCCCGCCCACCCCGGCCAGTTCACCCATCCGGCGCAGCGAGATTTTCCCCTCACGATAGAGATCGAGCGCCAGCGACTCGCGCGCCCGCCGCTCGCGCTCCTCGGTGGAAGCGCCGAGCACCTCGGCAAATTCGTCCGGGAGCGAAATCGTGAGGCTCATGGGCCGGATCCTAGCCAGTGCCGCGCTGGAGAGCAAGCCAGCCCCGTGGATCGAGCGGTCCGACGAGACCGAGTTGCGGGAGCAACTGCGTGGCTCCGATTTGATGGAGATGCAGCGGCGGCCCGGTATCGGCGACGAACAGCCTCACCGCGGAGGCTGCGGTGGCTTGACCTCCGCGAGCGCCGCCGCGATGTCGTCCATCTGATGCCGCTCCTGCAAAGCAAACCGGCGATGGCTCAGATAATCCCGCAAAGCCTCGCGGGCGACCTCCCCGGCATCCCGAAAGCCGCCATCCACCACCGCATCATCGAGCGCCGCGGCCAGCGGGTCGGGGAGTTCGAGAGCGAGCGTTTTCATAGGGGCAAAGTAGGCGCACCGCGACGGCTCCAGCAAGCGGCAGCTCGAAGCGACCGGCTGGGGCATCGCTGCGCTGCGCTCCTCCTCGGGGAAGAAATCGGTCTTCATCGTCGCAGCTTTACCCCGCCGGGATCACGCCTTACGCTGCCGCCATGCTCGATTGGTCCACATGCAAATCTGTCGAACGCGTGCCCGGGCGAGTCAGCGGCGCGTGGGTGTTCAAAGGCACGCGCCTGCCGGTGCGGTCGCTGTTTGAAAACATCGAGGCCGGCGCCACCGTGGATCAGTTCCTCGCATGGTATGAAGGCGTCACTCGCGAGCAGGTGCTCGAAGTCCTGCGCCACGCCGAGCAGAGCCTCGCCGCCGCGTGATGCGGATCCTTTTCGACCAAGGCACGCCCGTCCCGCTTCGGCGCTCGTTGCCCACGCACCACGTCGAGACCGCATGGCAGCGCGGATGGGCGGAACTCTCCAATGGCGATCTGCTTTCCGCCGCGGAGTCTGCCGGGTTTGACCTCCTGGTCACCACCGACCAAAACCTGCGCTACCAGCAAAATCTTTCCGCCCGCCAGATCGGCATCCTCGTTCTCACCGTCGCCAACTGGCCAACCCTCGAACCGCACGCCGCGGACATCGCCGTCACGGTCGATGCCATGCAGCCGGGTGCCTTCCGTGAGTGGTCCCCGTAACGCGGACAGCCGGGGACAGGGCTAGGCAATCCTCCCGCGCTAAGCCGCGAGCGCCCGTGCGATGCGCGCCAGCGTCGGCGCGTACAAAGCGACAGGTCATTTATCGCTGTCAGGCAGGCGGAGCAGCGCGTTGTTTCGGCAGCTCATAAGAGGGGTCTTTGCGAAAATCACGCAGTTCGTCGCGAAGACACAAATGATCCCGGGTCGGTAGCTCCTTCAGAAGGTAGAGCACGTAATCGATTGCGAGTTTCTTTCCCTTCGGTTGAATCCTCTCGTTGACCCAAACGGTCCCGTCCAAAACTCCGCCCGGATTCTTCCATTCCAAGTTTTCCAGCGCCCACTTGAAGACGGGCAATTTGTCTTTGCTGAGAAAGTGAACATAGAGCCGGGCCAGCAATTCAAGGCCGATAGGGCGGAAAACGAGATTCCGATTCCCTTTTCGTTCCTTAGCAGGCGTCGTCTTGTGTTCGATGAAGTAACGATGCAAAGCAGGTTCGTGGACGATGATGAAATCGAAGAACTCGGAAACGATCTTTTGAAAGCTGCTCACGTTCTCTGGGGCGGTTTCGGCACTCCCAGGCGGGCGCTTGAACAACCGCTTCAGCTTTTGGCAAACCGTGAAGATCGTAAGCAGGCTCGTGAAGTAGTCCTTCCCGCCTTTCGCCACGAATTCGATCTTTTCTGTCACCGCGATTTCGCTGCCTTTTTTGAAGCGAGGATATTCCGCGAACAGCCGCCGCGTGACGATGGCGCACAGATCGTCTTCATCAATAATGACCCTGTCGCCTTTTGAGACCGGCACAGCGTTTTTGTTGATGTCACAAAACAAGCGTCGAGTGCGCACTTTTCCCGGCGCAGTTTCGAGATGTGCGAGAAAAATCACCGGATACTGGTCGGTCTTAAGGCGGTCGCCGAAATCACTCTTACCTCTTCGAATTCCCTCCACGCGATGCTGCCCATCGATCGCAAATATCTTCTCCGAACCCGAGAAGGTCAGCAAGCCCATGGAAGCCTTCGCAACGGACACATCGTCAAGGCCGAGCTTTTCCGCAACCGTGGACAAGTCGAACTCCGTCCAGTTAGGGGCAGCGTCGAATACTCCCAACAGAATCGCGTTGAAGAAGCGTGACTCGCGAGCCTTGAGATACTTCACGATCTTCTCAACGCGAGGTTTGAGGTCGCGTTGGAGATAGTCATCCAGAGCTTTCGCTTCCCGGATGTCCTTCGATTTCATCACATAGTTGGCGATTTGCTCAGCGGACATCAGTGATGGGTAAAACACCCAATCGCCGAGAACGCCTCGAAGGGCTGCCGTGTGCCAAGGGGTCTTCATATCAGTCCAAACGCTTTCTGCTGTGTTTTGATGTCCACCGGCCAGTCTCGCCGGTCGTAACGGGGATAGATGAAGCCGTGAAGTGTTTCTTCCAGAGCTTCCAAATCAGCGCTTGAACGGTTGATGAGACTGTAAGCTACTCGCAAGACTCCGTAGTAGCGGCGGATCATGCTGTCGATTTGAGTTCGCTTCGCGAGGCCTGAGATTCTGCCCGGGAGATAATCTTTAAGGCGTTCGCGAAGGGGTCTGCTGCTCCCAGATTCATTGGAGATGCCGACATAGAGCGCGAAAGTCGGAAACCCGCTGAGCAACATCTCTGGCCGAATGTAAAAAATGTAGAGGCCCGGGTCTTTGCTTTTAATCACCCTGTCGAGAACTGCTGGCGTGCTGATGTCTGCGTACCGAAATTCCTCCCACTTGAGATCGAAAGCCCATTGCGGTGGCTGGTGTCGCTGCCAGAGAACGGGATCTGTGCAGAACTCCTCGCGATAGCTTTTGAAGCGCACTGCGTCGGGATACGACTGCCATGCGGTGAAGGCGTCAGGGATGTGAGCATCCAAGATATCGAGCGTCGCCGCGGGAATACTTGTGATTGGCCCCGTTCCGTTGCTCATTGGGTTTACTGATTCGCTTCCATGAAAATGCGCCGCACGTCGCGGTAGTGACTCGCGAACGTCTCGCGATCCGCTTCGAGAATCGCCCACGCTTCATGTGCTTCGCGCTGCAACTCTGCCGCGCTCTGCCAGTCCAGCGTGCTGTGGAAAATGTGGTTGCGCATGATGTCTTCGACCATTTCCGCGTCCTCGCTTGAGCAACGTAGTTCGGCGATGATTTGTTTCTTATATGGGCCGATAAATGGCTCGGGCATGGCTTGCGGGTTCAGCTTCCCGGCTCCCAGCAGCGGATGCGCTCCGGGGTGTGGCCGGGAAGTTTTACGAAGGCGACGCCGGGTGGGAGGTAGGTGTCGCTGAATTCGCTGGCTTGGAGCTTGCGGCCGAAGACGCCTTGCAGGGCGCCGAGGCCTTTCTGCGTCTGGGCGCAAGCGAAGGCGATCACGGCGCCGAGCTGCGTGGTGAAGTCGTCGGTCTGGCCCTCGAAGTCGCTCGGGTCTTGCGAGAGGAGCATGACCACGGAGCCTTTCGAGCGGCCCTGGCGCACGAGATCGACCAGCGATTCGGAGCGGCGTTCCTTGAGCACCTTGCGCGCTTCGTCGAGCACGAGGAGATGGCGGAAGACGCGGAAGCCGCCCGTCACCGGGGTGTCGGCCTGATCGAGCAGGTAGGCGCTCACGGCATCGAGCAGCACGAGCGTGACGAGCCGCTTCAACTCCTCGGGCAGCCCCTTGAGGCTCACGATCCACGACTGGCTGAAGAATTGCGCCGGCTGGAACTTCGCCTCGAAGCAGCTCAGGTGGGTCAGCTCGTTGAGCCGGCTGACAATACTGTCGTTCTCCTTCCCGGCGGCGCGGAGATCCTGCTCGTAGGCGTCGCGCACCGTTTCGAGGTTACGGTCGCCGCCGTCGGTGATCACGCGTTCGATGGCCGTGCGGAGGAGGTCCTTTTGCAAATCGCCGGGTGACTTGCAGCAGAGCACCAGCGTGTCGCGCAGGCGCATCGCTGCCCGGGCGATCTTGTTCTGCCCGGATTCGCGTCGCGGGAGAAAATCGAGCGGCACAGGATCGGTGCCCGCTTCCACGGCGCCGACGTTGGGAAGCCCTGCGAAAGATCCGGTCGGACGCCCATCGGCGACGAATTCGCCCTTCGGATCGATGAAGAGAAACGGAATCTGCGCCTGCCGCGCGAGTTCGAGCGCGATCTGCACGCCTGTCGTCGTCTTGCCCCGACCGATCGCGCCCATGAGCGCGAGGTGCGGCGGGACACCGGGGCCATTGATGACGAAGTCGATCGGCTTGTCGCCGGGATGCGTGCGGCTGACGGAGCCAACCTTGAGTCGAATCTCCCCGGCCACGCCACTGGTGGGCAGGAATGGTATGTCGATGGGCGAACCCGCTCCGGGCAGCCACTCCGCGAGCCGCTGCACGAGCTTGAGTTCATTGCCGCCACAGCGTTCCAGTTCCTCGCGGACGAGCATAAACCCACGAGCCCAGTGCGCCTCGGTGTGCGCGCGGAATTCTTCGACGGACGACTCCAGGGTCAGCTTGCCATCAAGGATGAGGGCGCTGAGCCATAGGTCATCGTCGCTGCCAAAGAGGTTTTCCCCGGGGATCGCCCGCGGATGATACTTCTTACCGGGCGGCAGCGGATCGGGCTGAGAGGGCTCGGCCAGCGAACGCCCAATGAGCAGACGCGCCGCTTCATAACGATACTGGAGGCCGTAAACGGTCCGCACTTTCTCCTCAAAGGCCGCAGACTCCTCCGTCGCCTTGAACTGCGCCTTCCACACCTGCTCCTTGAATTCGAGGTTCATAAATCAGCGGCCGAAGTATGCGTCCGCCTGCACCGACGATCCTTTGGCCGCGCCTTCAAAGGTCACGAGAAACGTCTGCAAGGTCGCGCTCCGGATCGTCTCGGCGAGCCGCGGGGTGACTTCTTCGTCGTGGGTGAGAATGATGACCTGATCGAGGTCGAAATTCTTCAGGGCGTCCAAGGTGCGCGGCCGATACTCCGAGTCGGCATTGCCGAGCGGGGTGTCGATGACCAGTGGGATGCGGGGGCGCGTGATCTCCGCGAGGGCCAGCTAGAACACGAGATAGCGCAGCGTCGTTACTCCAATCACAGCTAAGGCCCGCATTCCCAATCGCATTCCAAACACTCGTATCCAGCGAAAAGCTTCGTTGACTCTTCGGCTAGGTACCAGAAGTCGTGCAGGTAGAATTCGCCACAGAAATTCCCGCACCGTTGGCAGGTGTTCGCAAGGTATCGCTCCTTAACTACGTTGCTAAAACGTTCGCGCAAGATTGCACCATGCTGTCGCGCCACCGAGACGGCATGGGCGTTGAACTCGCCCGGCCCGGCCATTCCCCCTTCACCATACCCGAAAGCGATTTTCATCGCGGCTCGGCACTTCCAACACTCGCCATCGACAACGTGGATTTCGACGTCGAACAGCGGAGCTTTGCATTTGGGACACTTACTCCGCGTGCAAACACTGCCTACCTTCGCATCGAGTTTGGTGAGCGGTCGCAGTGTGTCGAGGCTGCTGTCGTCAGTGATGTGATACTCAAGCATTCCGATTTTCTCCTGCGTGCAGAAATCGCGAACATGATCTTCCGGCGCGTGTGAAACCACCACCCCAATGATCGCAACGGGTCGCGCGTGTTCATCAAACAACGTCAGGTCGGGCCGACAGGTAGTGAACGAATGCTCAAGGCAGACGCTACGCGCCTTTTTCAAAAGATTGCCGCGGTGCCCGCTTCCGCATCGTGAGCACTCCCACGACACGGTGACCTCGCGTTGCTCTGCAATGGCGTGTTCAATCTCTTCGCAAAGGAGAATTTTCGCGGTCCGATGAAGCGCGGTTTCAGGGTTGCAGCTCACGTCAGGCCGATGAGCGAAATGGTGCCGCATCTTCATGCCTTTGCGCGCAATGAGCGGTGACAAACATGCCGGGCAGGCTCCGCCGTGCCCACTGCCGCTCGCTACTTCGGAAATGTGGACCAAACGGCCATCGCGAAGGGCGAAAGGAATCTTGAGCGTGGTTTTCACCGCAAGCTAGGCGCGAATGCCGGAACGGCTTCGATGCAGTCGGAGAGCTTCGCCAGAAGGCCGCAGTTTCGCTGCCGGATCGAATTGCAGGTGGCGTCCAGAGAAGCCGCTTAAGCGAAATGCTTCAGGTCCATGCTCTGTAAAAGCGCGAATGTTCACGATGATGCGGAGGTCTGAATCGGCGGACCAAAGCCCAGCGTCGAACATCCAGTGCGCGTTCTTCGAGAGGGCGAGGCCGTTAGTCGGGTCGTCATTCTGTGTGTCCGCCCATCCTTCAATGTGTGCGGCATCGACGATGGTGGAGCCGTCGCCAGTGACGCATCGGTAGCCAGTAAGCGCGCACGTATAGCGGTAGTCGGAGCACACGCGAACGGCAAAGCGGGCACTTCGACCTCTGCGCTTCGCTGCCTTCTCAGCTTCCTCCATCACCTGCCCAGTTGACGCTGAACTCCCATCACCGCCTTGAATGCCGAGACTCTCAAACAAAGCGACGCGCTCGACAGGATCGAAGTATTTCGTGATCACCACTACGCGCGCCTTTAAGCGGAAACCGGGATCGGAAAGCAGAGCGAACAACTCGGGATGCATCTCGCAAACAGTACAGGTGTCCGGCGAGCCCGCTGGCCGCATCTCCGCATCGAACGCCTCCCAAAATCCCTGCGTGTTCAGATGAAAGAAAGGCAGCCTCAGATCAAGGCGAGTAGGCCAGCGGTTGGTCACGAGTGCCCCGTAGCTGCGGAACCTGAGTACGAGTCCTGGACTGCGAGCGAAGGTGGAAGCCGGAAACTCGCCAGCCTCCACCATGTCCAATAGGCAGAGCAGTAGTAGTGGCTTGTGCGGAGCTTTCCCGCGGCATTCTCCGCGACCGTTCGCGGGATTCAGGCTCACGAGTTTTCCCAACCAACGTTTCGACTGCTCTTGCGCGCTCACCGCCTAAACTCCAGCAAGGGTGAACTGCGGAATCTTTCTCACGATCTCGGCAGTTCGATCCTGTGCCCATTGGTCGCGGATCAATCGCACTTCATGATCCGAAATCAGCGGCATCCCTGTCTCCTCGCGGATGGCCAGCAATTCCTCGAGCAGCATCCGGCGGGCTTCGTAGGTGAGCGGGCCGAGGCCGGGCTGGCCATTGCGGCGGACTTTGCTGCGGTAGTCGGGCGTGTCGGAGACGGTCTTCAGGCGCTTGCGGAAGTCGGCCAGCGGGATGAGTTCCTCGTGGCCGATGGTGATGAGCGATTCGAGGGAGTTGTCCTTTTCCACCACAGTACAAGTCCAGCAGCCGAAGCGCGCGGAATTGCTGCCGCAGGAGGGCGCATCGTCGTTGCTCACGACGAAGGGGCATTCGCCGCCGAGGGCGTTCTTATAGAGCGTGATGACGTCGTCGTAACGTCCACCCCACGGCGGACGGGCGCTGATGAGGGTGAGCCAGACTTCCTGAGTCGTGAGTTCCTGAATCGGGGAGAAGATCCAGACTCCCTGGTGGTCAGAGTGCTTGGTCAGCCGGCCTTCGGCGCTGCGCGCATGGCGGGTGATGCTGCCGGACCGGGTGGCAGATTCGTCGCGGCGGACGCCGAGCAGCAGGACCGCGCCGCCCCCGTGGCTGACCTGTTCGCGGATGAAGCGCGAGGTGGGGCGGATTTTCATCCGGTCCGTACACCAGCGGAAGGTGCGGTTCGGTGCCGGGTACCCGCGACCGAGCAAATTCACCCAGAAGGATTCTTCGGGTAGCGGATGCGTGCGGACGACGGTGACGGGGACATTGAGCGCGCCGATGTTTTCCTCGATGCGTGCGAGCATCTTCCCGACGAAACCGTGGAAGACGGGCGACTCGACGAGAGTGTCGTTGCAGACGAGATGGACGGGCCGGGTGCGCTGGTCCGGCGCGATGGCGAGCAGGGTTTCGACGACGAGATGGGTGAGGAGCGTGGAGTCCTTGCCGCCGGAAAAGCCGATGCTCCACGGACGCCCGCCATCTTCCTCCAGATATTGCGCGCGAATTTCCCGGCGGATGGAGCGGAGTTTGTCGGGCAGTTGATCCAGATCGAGCACGCAGGAGCGTGTGCCCGGCTTGGCCCGAGCGGCAAGTGCTTTCCCATCCGGTTGACCCCTTTTCCGTCGTCCAACGTCGCCACTGACCGCACATCACCCCAGACGTCAGCGAGACGCGGTGCTACGGTGCGCCTGCGGCGGCCAGCGTTTTTCGCAGGACGGTCCAGACGTTTTCCGCGATGCGCTTTTGGCCGTCGGAGGTGGGATGGATCAGGTCGGGTTGATTGAGGGCGGCGATGCCGCCGACGCCTTCGAGGAGGAAGGGGACCAACGCGGCGCCGCCGGCTTCGGCGACTCGGGGAAAGACGGCGCGGAATTGCGCGACGAAGTCGGGGCCCATGTTGGCGGGCATTTCCATGCCGGCGACGATGACTTTGATGGCGGGGAATTTCGCGCGGGCGCGCTGGACGATGCCGGTGAGGTTTTCCTCGGTCTGCTTCGGGGGGATGCCGCGGAGGCCGTCGTTGCCGCCGAGGGCGACGATGAGCACGGCGGTGGGGCGGCTGAGGGTCCAGTCGAGACGGCGCAGGCCGCCGGCGGTGGTGTCGCCGCTGACGCCGGCATTCACGACGGTGTAGGGCAGACCGGCGGCGGTGATTTTTTCCTGCAACAAGGCGGGGTAGGCCTGGCTCGGGTCGAGGCCGTAGCCGGCGGTGATGCTGTCGCCGAGGATGACGATCCGGCCGGGTGGAAGCGGAGCGGCGTTTGTCGGGGGAGCGTCCGCGGCCCAAAGTGCGCGGCTCGTCCACAGGAGCAGCGATAGCGTATAGGTGCCCAATGCATTCATCAGTTCCGGATCAGATAGAAAGAGCGTCGAGCGTCGAGCGCGGCGCGGAGGCTGTCAAACCGCCCATCCTCGAGATCCGCGGGCTCGGGAAAATCTACCGCAGCGCGGGGCACGAGTTGACGGTGCTGCGCGACATCCAACTCACGCTGAAGGCGGGCGACACCTGTGCGATCATCGGTCCGTCGGGCAGCGGGAAGACGACGCTGCTCGGGCTCTGCGCGGGGCTCGATGATGCGACGACGGGCACGGTGCATCTCGACGGGCAGGAACTCGGCGCGCTCGACGAGGATGCGCGCGCGGCTTTGCGCAATCGCGCGGTCGGTTTCGTGTTTCAGAATTTCCAACTCATCCCGACGCTCACGGCGATCGAGAACGTGCTCGTGCCGCTCGAACTCCGCGGCGAAAACGGGCGGCAGAAGGAAGCGGCGGACATCCTCGCGCAGGTCGGGCTCGCGGATCGGCTCGAACATTATCCGCTCCAGCTCTCCGGCGGCGTACAGCAGCGCGTGGCTTTGGCGCGCGCGTTCATCCATCGGCCGAAGATCCTCTTCGCCGATGAGCCAACGGGGAATCTCGACGCCGAGACGAGCGGGCCGATCGTGGAGATGCTCTTCCGGCTGAATCGCGAGGCGGGCACGGCGCTGGTGCTGGTGACGCACGATCCGGTGCTGGCGGCGCGGGCGCGGCGAGTGGTGAAGATGCGCGGTGGGGCGATCGTCGGTGAGGAGGAAAATGGGGCGCACTGACGCAGCGCTCCCGCGCGGACTTTTCGCGGCGCTATTTCATCCGTGGACGTGGCGGATGGCGTGGCGCGACAGCCGCACACAGCGGCAACGGCTGGCGATCTTTTCGCTCGCGATCGTGGCGGGTGTCGCGGCGCTGGTCGCGATTCATTCGCTGAAGGCTAGCGTGCAGAGTGGGATCGACGCGCAGGCGAAATCGCTGCTCGGCTCGGATGTGCAGGTGTCGTCGCGGCAGCCCTTCACGGCGGAGGAAGAGGCGAAGCTCGCGGCGCGGGCGCAGCGGGTGAGTCGCGAGACGGGCTTTTCCTCGATGCTCTATTTTTCCACCGCCGACGCCGCGCGGCTGGCGCAGGTGCGCGGGATCGAGGGCGACTATCCCTACTACGGCACGGTGCAGACGACGCCCGCGGACGCGTGGACGCGGCTGCGCTCGGAGCCGGGCATTCTGCTGGAGCCGGCGCTGCTCGATCAGTTCGGCGCGAAGGTCGGCGACCGGGTGAAGCTGGGTGCGATCGAACTGCCGATCCTCGGCGTGGTGAACAAACCCGCGCCGCGCAGCAGCCGCTTCAGCGGCTTCGCGCCGGAAGCCTACGTGCGCCTCGCGGACCTCGCGCGGACCGGGCTGCTGGGCAGCACGAGCCTGGCCTTTCACCACCTGCATCTCGAGTTGTCCGCCGACGCCGATCCGCGCGCGGCGAAGAAGGCGTTGCGTGAAGAATTTCGCGAGACGACGTGGCGGATCGAGACTCCCGACGATCGTCGCGAAACGCTCGGCGATGCGCTGGATAACTTTCAGCAATTCCTCGGGATCATCGCGCTCGTCGCGCTGGTGCTCGGCGCGATCGGCGTGGCGGGCGCGGTCCACGCGCACGTGACGCGACGCGTGCCGACCGTGGCGATCCTGCGCTGTCTCGGATGTCCCGGGGATGTGGCGTTCGGCATCTACTTTGCGCAAGCCATCGCGCTCGGCGTGCTCGGCGCGGTGCTCGGGGCGGCGGTCGGCATCGCGCTGCACACGGGCGTGCTCACGTTCTTTCGCGAGAGCCTGCCCATCGCCGTCGATCCCGCACCCGAGTGGCGCGTGGTCGCGCAGACCACCGCGGCGGGGTTTGCGGTGTGTTGTGGATTCGCGCTCATCCCGCTGCTGCGCGTCCGGCGCATCTCGCCCTCCGCGACATTGCGTGAAGGCGCGGCGCTGGCGGGCAGCCGGGCCGCGCTGCGGGCGTGGCCGGTGTATCTGCTGCTCGCGGCGTTGCTCGTCGGCGTGGCCCTGCTGAATTCCTCCGACTGGAAACGCGCGCTCGGCATGGTCGCCGCGCTCGGCGTGGCCTTTGGCATCCTCGTCGGCATCGCGCGCGGGCTCATCTTTGCGGCGCGCCGCGTCGTCCGGCCGGCGTGGCCGTATTTGTTGCGGCAGGGCATTTCGAATCTGCACCGGCCGCACAATCAGACGCTGCTCTTCCTGCTCTCGCTCGGGCTCGGCACCTTCCTGCTGCTCACGATCTTGCTGACCGGCAATCTCCTCCGCCAGCGGCTCACGCTTTCGCAATTCGCCGAGAGCCCGAACATTTACCTCGTCGATGTGCAGCCCGATCAGGTGGCGGGCGTGAGCGCCGTGATCGCCGACCTCAAACTGCCGCGGCTGGAAAGTGCGCCGATGGTCACGATGCGGATCGAGTCGGTGCGCGGCACGCCGGTGCGCGAGCTGGAGAAAATGGGCGCGGTGCCGAAGTGGGTGCTGCGCCGGGAATTCCGCTCCACTTATCGCGCGGAACTGACCGCCACCGAGACGCTGGTCGCGGGGAAATGGTTCACCGCGGTGCCCGATCCGAACGGCCCGGTGCCGCTCTCGCTCGAAGCCGAGATCGCGAAGGATCTCGGCGTGGCGATCGGCGACGAGCTGACACTCGACGTGCAGGGCGTCCCGGTCCGCGCGCGCGTGACCAGCCTGCGCAAGGTGGACTGGAGCCGCTTCAACCTGAACTTCTTCATGATCTTCCCGCCCGGCGTGCTCGAAGGCGCGCCCGGCTTTCACGTCGTGACTACGCGCGTGCCCGCCGGCCTCACCTCCGGCGAACTGCAGCGCGCGCTCGTGCAGAAATTTCCCAACGTCTCCGCGATCGATCTCACACTGATCCTCGAGAACGTGCGCGGCATCCTGGAGAAAATCTCGCGGGTGATCTCGGTGCTTGCCGGCTTCACCGTGCTGGCGGGCATCCCGATCCTCATCGGCACGCTGCTCAATGGCCGCGATCAGCGCCAGTGCGAGAGCATCCTCCTGCGCACGCTCGGCGCCTCGGCGAAACAAGTGCGCACGATCCTCCTCATCGAATACGCCACCCTCGGGACGCTCTCCGCGCTCGCCGGACTGGTGCTCGCCATCGCCGCCAATTCCGCGCTCGCCGTCTTCGTCTTCAAGGCCCCGCCGTGGCCCGATCCCGTGCTCATCGCCGCAGCCTTCGCCGCCACCACGGGGCTCGCGATCCTCGGCGGCCTGGCGTTGAGCCGCGGTGTGTCGCGGCACCCGCCGCTGGCGATCCTGCGCGGCGCGTGAATCCGCGGCGCTCTTTCACGTAGAGGTAACGCCCATGGTGTTGCCTAACGCCAACGGCGTTTCATCGGTCAGCCCAGGGTTGGCGCGAGGAACGAGCGGCTACCCTGGGTCGCGTGATGGGAAGCGGCGCAAACCTGGAACGGGTTTCATCCGTAACGCGACGGTTCTGGATGCACCTCTTTCAGAGTTGGCGCGCTCTTTCATTTCTTCCCAGGGTAGCTCGTGCCTCGCAACCCTGGGCTGGAGGATGGAACGCCGTTGGCGTTTGGGATCGCGCGAGACGAGGCGTTAAAATGGGTCATTTCGCCTTTGGCAAAAGCAGATCGAGGGCGTCTTTCAGGAGGCCTTTGCCAGCTTCGACGGGGTTCTTGATGAGCTCCTGCGCTTTCTCGATCACGGCTCCGGCAGCAGCCTCGGCGAGGCGCGGGGTGAGGTCGTCCACGGGTTTGCCCGCGGGGCCGGTGAGGCGCATCGGCGTCCAGAGATAGCCGTCGCGGGCCACGGTGAAGACGCGCGTTTGCGAGCCGGGCAGCCATTGCAGGCTCGCGGCGGTGACGCCGACTTGGAAGGTGCCGTCGATCATCCCCTGCTCGAGCGCGAAGCCGCCTTCGATGCGGATGAGGCGCTCGGCCTCGGCGATGAAATTACTCACGGTGAGTCGCGGGCCGGTCTGTTGAAAATCCGCGGAGGCGCGCGTGAGCTTGAGTCGGCGGAAGCTTTGCGTGCGGGTGAAGGCGGCGATTTCGTCGAGCATCGGGAGGGCTTCGAGTTCGCCATTGGCGATCCGGAGCGAGCCGTGGATGTCCACCGGGCCGCGGGTGGGAAGCGGGGTGCGCACGTTGATTTCGCCGCTGGCCTGGCCGCGGAAACGCAGGCGCCAGTCGCCATCGAGGAAGGGGAAAAGCGTGATGCCATCGAGCTCGGCGCGGAGGTCGAGTGCCTCCGCGGTGTTCACGGTGCCGGTGACTTTCACGGAGCCGCCGCCGGGCTGGCGGAGCTCGGCACTTTGGACATAAAGCGAAGGCGGGCGATGGAGCAGGCGCAGGCTCTGGATGTCGAGCGGTGGGAGCCCGGCGTGCGCGAGCTTTCCGCCGGCGCCGGTGATTT
Source organism: Chthoniobacteraceae bacterium (assembly GCA_031409655.1). Lineage (GTDB taxonomy): Bacteria > Verrucomicrobiota > Verrucomicrobiia > Chthoniobacterales > Chthoniobacteraceae > JANNXQ01. Next base: position 13,533 of record JANNXQ010000230.1, read on the forward strand.
TCCACCCGCCCTCCTGAGGCTCCATCTGCATGGCCATGGCAGTGACGCCACCGCCCGTCCAGCGCAGGTCCGTGTCGCGCACCGTGGCCTGGGTGATCTCCACGCGATTTGGCAGCCAGCCGCCGGTCCCGCCGCGCGCAGGTGGGGCCGCCGCAGTGACGGAGGGCGGCATTTCGGGAGCGTTGCTGCGGGGGCCGTCGAGGGTGAGTTGCAGGCGTTGCGCGGTCACGGAATCGACCTGCCAGACGCGTTCGGAAAAGCGCCGCAGGCTCAGCTCCGCGCGCACGCCATCGATCTGCAAATCGCTGAAGGCCGCGCGCTCGGAGCCCTGCGCGCGGAGGCCTTCAGCGTAAAGATTCATCCCGGTGAAACTGAGCGGCGCGACCGCGGCCTGCGCGTGCAGCGAGGTGCCGATGCGCCGCGCGAGGAATTCGCGGAAGCCTTCGCTACGTAGATAGGAAGCGATCGCCGCCTTGGCGATGAAGAGCCCGACGATCGCCAGCACGACCAGCACGGGCACGCTCCACGCGAGGATTCGGAGCCAGCGGCGCGCGGGTTTGGGCATGGGGCACTTTTGCCACTGACAAACCGGCGTCAATTCACAACGCTCTCCCCACCCATGCTCGCCCTCCAGGATGTCTCGCTCCAGCTCGGTGCCGAGTCGGACGCGACGCGGCTCCTGACGGCGGCCTCGGCGCGGTTTCCGAGAAAACATTTTACGGCGATCGTCGGACCTTCGGGGTGCGGGAAAAGCACGCTGTTGAAAGTGATCGCTGGCCTGCGCGAGCCCACGGACGGGCACGTCGAATGGGATGGGCGCGATCTTTCCCGCGACGGTGATCTGGCGCCGCACGAGATCGGTTACGTGCCGCAATTCAGCATCGCCTCCGAGCTGCTGACGGTGGGGGAAAGCGTCGAGAGCGCGCTGCGGCTACGCGTCGCCGGGCTTTCCGAAACGGAGCGCCGCGAGCGCATCGGTAACATTCTCGCGCAAGTGGGTCTCCACGAAATCTCCGATCGCGAAGTGCGCGTCCTTTCCGGCGGACAAAAGCGCCGCCTCGCCCTGGCCCTTGAACTGGTCAGCGCGCCGCATCTACTGCTCTGCGATGAAGTGACCAGCGGCCTCGACCCGCAGGCCGAGGACGAACTCGCGCGGCTGCTCCATCAGCTCTCCCGCGCCGACGATCGGATCGTCCTCTCCGTCACCCACAGCCTCCGCCACCTCGCGCTCTACGACAGCGTGCTGGTGCTCTCCGGCGGCCACCTCGCGTATCACGGGCCGGCGGATTTTCTGCTGCACTACTTCGACGTGGCGACGCCCGACGCGCTCTTCCCGCGCCTCGCGGAACGCCCGCCGGAGGAGTGGCACAGCTCCTGGGAAAAACATCGCGCCACCTACGCCACCGCCGCTCCCGCTCCGCCTCCACCGCGCGAATCCCGCGCCGTGGCAACGCCGTCGCTGATCGCGCAATTTTCCACGCTCCTCGCCCGCCGCTGGCGCATCTTCCTGCGCGACCGCGGCCAGCTCTGGCTGCAGCTCGCGCTGCTCGTGGGGTTCCCGATGCTCGTCGTCCTCTTCGCGCTGGAGGGGCTGCCGCAGATCAAAAACATGAACGGCGTGACGCAGGGAAATGCGGTGCAGCAGTTCCTCAACGAAGCCGCGCAGAAGGCGGAGCTGATGCACAATGGCAGCCTCGTCTCCGGGCTCGTGATGTTTCAGGTGATCCTGCTCGCGCTCATGGGTTCGAACAACGCCGCGAGAGAGATCGCCGGTGAGCGGCTGATCTTTGAGAAGGAAAAATTCGCCGGCGTGCGCGCGTCCGCTTACGTGGCGTCGAAGGCCGTCTTCCTCGGCGGGCTGGTCCTCGCGCAGTCCGTGTGGATGGGCGTCTTTGTGAATGTGATCGTCCGTTTCCCGGGCGATCTCGGCACGCAGATCCTGCTGCTCGCGCTGGTCAATGGCGCGCTCACCGCGACGTGTCTGGCCATTTCCAGCCTGCTGAAAAGCGCCGAGCAAGCGTCGCTGGTTTCCATCTATCTCGTCGGCTTTCAGCTTCCGCTGAGCGGCGCCGTGCTCGCGCTGCCGGGGGCGCTGGGCTGGATCACCCGGCCTTTCATCGCGTCGTATTGGGGCTGGAGTGGCTTCATCCAGACGTTGCGCGACACGCGCTTCTACGAAGCCATCCTCAGCGTCGCGGAGACAAAGCTCGCTGCCGCGCCGCTCTGCGTCTGGGTGCTCGCCTGCCACATTGGCCTCGGGGTGGTGCTGGCTTACACCGGGTGCAAAAATTCCCGATGGGACTGACTTTTTGGGGCCGAGCCGCCGCCGCGGTTGCGATCACTTTGTGGCTATCGGGGTGTCTTGCTGGAGGAATTTTCGTCTCGCACGTTGCGCCGCCGTGTTTCGAGCCGGGAAAGGCCACGCACTTTGAACTGCTAGTCGAGGCAAATGCCGGAAATCTTCGCGGGAATGATGCTGCCTCAATTCACGTTCGGCACGTTGACGGTTCCGTCCGAACCCTCCCAATGACCCGAGGTACTGCTTCCAAGCTGAAGGTGCGGTGGTTCATCGACCTTATTTTAGAGTCCAAGGTCACACCGCTCGATTTCTATTTTTCGTTCCGCAGCGACGGTAAGTGGTATGAACACGGTTCCAAAACGCAGATGATGAGCATCCCGAAATGTCCCTGAGGCGCATGACTCGACGGTGTTACTCGACCGCCACCGTGGCGATCACGGGGCGGTGATCGGAGAGCCACGACCAGCCGTGTTCGCAGCGCAGCACGCGGGTTTCGCGGCTGAGCCAGATGTGGTCGAGGCTGAGGACGGGCACAGGCAACGGCCACGTTTCGGCCCAGCCTCGGCCGGCGGTTTCAAAGGCGTCGTGGAGCTTTTCGCGGAGCGTAGAAGTGGCGGGGGCATCGGCGGGGGTATTGAAATCGCCCATGACGATGAGGCGCGGTCCGGCATGGCGCGCGGCCACTTCCCGGATCATGTCGAAGGCCGGTTGCCGCGGGTACCAGGGATGCGCAAAGAGATCGACGATGATGACCTTCCACGCGACACCATCGATCTCGACGGCGACCACGCTGTAGATGCCGGACTCGCGCAGCGGCCCACTTTCCAGCAACTCCGCGCTCCCGCGCGCAATCAGCATCATGCCACCGCGCAGCGGCACAATGGAGCGGTCGGCAAAACGCTCGCGCCAGCCGCGCGGGATGTAGCCGTAGGTCGCGCCCGTCTCGCCGAGGCCGAGGAGATCGGCCTGGAGGCTGGCGGCGAATTCCGACGTCTTCGGTGCGCGCGCCGGTGGGCGGTCGGCATTCCAGTAGGCGATGCGCAGTTCGGCGGGCGCGTGCTGTGGCGGGTGCGCGCGGTGGCTGTGCGACCACCATTGGGCGAGGCAGCCGGCGGTGCAGAAAGTGGCGAAATTTCTGACGAGTCCGGGCCTTCTCCAGCGCAGCACGAAGACGGCGAACGCCAGCGCCGCGAGGACAGGTAGCGGCGTCGCGTAGCGCACCGCCAGGAGTCGCGGATCGCCGTCGTAGCCGGACGCGCGCAGGGCGACACCGGCCGCAAAGAGGAGCGTCGCCGAGAGTGCCGCGGCGCCCGTGAGCCAGCGCCAGAGGGTGCCGCGCCAAGTCCGCTGGGAAGCTGGGAGCTCAGACACCGACGGGAGTGCCTGTCGGAGCGGGTTTCGGCTCGAGGGCTTCAGGTGGGAGGAAGAAGGCGCCGGCGACCAACTCGTGGTCTTCATTGATCAGCTCGGGGTGGCGGCAGTGCGGGAGCACGTGGACGGCGAAGACTTCGGTGACTGAGCCCGAGAAGCGCAGGAAGGCGACCGTCTGCCCGCTGCGGACATCGAGGACCCACACGCCGCACTCACGCTGCCGTCCGGCTGCGCTGATCGCGATGCCGCTGAAGGCCGCGGTCTCGCGCACTTCCGAGAGGCCGATGAAGGCGAACTGCCCGTGAAAATCCAGACCGCGGGTGAAGCCGGGCAGTTCGGCGACCGTGGTCAGTTTTCCGCTGGCGAGATCCACTGTGCAGACGCGGCCGGCGCCACTTTCCAGCACCCAGAGACGTCCGTCGTAAAAGCGCGGCGAGTGCGGCATGGAGAGGCCGCGCGCGATGGTCTCGCCGCTGGCCACGTCGAGCAGCACGCCGCCGTCGGCTTTGTGCGCGCGCCAGCTTTCGGCGCCATCGGTCGCGGCGTGGCAGGTGACGTAGGCGGGCGCGCCTTCGACGAGCGCCATGCCGTTGAGGTGGCAGCGGTCGTCGGCCGCGAGCGCGGTGATGAAGGGCGGGCGCCAGCGCGGGACGAAATTGTGGTAGCCATCGAAGGTGCAGAGGCAGGAGAAGCGCGTATTCACGGCCCACAGCTCGCGGCCCTCGGGCCCGCCCCAGGCGATCTCGTGGATGCGGATGTCGCCGGTGACGTAGCGCACGCTGGGCAGGAAGACGGCGTCGTTCACGCCGACTGGTGGGAGCTGCGCGGCGCCTTCGCGGAAGGCGCGGAAGGTCCAGACATCGTGCCGCGAGCCGACGGCGAACTGGCCGTCGCGATAGGCGAGGCCCATGGGACTTTGAAAGTCACGGAAGTGCGTATTCAGCACACCTTCGTGCGCGCGCAGGAGGATGAGTTTCCCCGCCTGATACGTGGAGACGGCGATGGAGATGCCGAGGGCGTCGAGCACTTCGGGGAAGCTCGTGGTGTGTTCGCTGGAGAAATCGAGCGATGCGACGGGAGCGATCGAGGCGACGGCGGGAGCGGTAGTCATGGGCTTGGGCGGATGCGCGCGCACGGCGTCGGCGGCGCGGGTGGCGACTTCGGCGGTGAGTGGGACCACGAGGGCGAGATCGGCTTCGTTGCGCCGCCATTTCTCAGGATCGGGCGGCGTGAGCGTGTGGCGCGAATGCGGGAGCGGTGCGTCGAGTTTCACGTCCCAACGCCAGCCGGCCCACGCGCTGAGGCGCTCGGCGGCGGCTTGCGGATCGGCGCACACGTCTTCGTAGGAAAGCGCGCACCAATTTTCCGGCGGGAGCGCGGCGAGGTCGTCGAGGATCGCGGTGTTCGCGTCGCTCCACTGGCGCGCGGCGATCTCGGGCAACGGGGTTTTCGCGAGCTTGCGCCAGTCGGGCGTGAGGAGCAGCGACCACTTTTCCTCGCGCGGCCAGTCGGGCAGCTCGGGATAAGTGATGAACTGCTGCGAGCGCCAAGCGTCGAGGATCGACGACACATTTCCCCGCGGCTCGCGGTAGAGGAAGATGAAGCGCGCGCCGGGGAAGGCGGCGGCGAGGAAGGGGATGCGCAGGGCGTTCTTCGGCGTCTTCTCCAGCATCCGCACGGAGCCGCGCGCGGCGGAGACGAGGCGTCCGTCGCGATCGCGCAGGCGTTGGAAAAAGGAGATCTGCAACTCGGCGACGGTCTCCGGTTCGGCGTCGTCTGCGGTGAGGCGATTCGAGTCGTAGCCGCGGCGAGCGGGGTCGAGTTTCGGGAGACTTTCGATCACGAGATGGCTCTCGCCGCCGATCGTCCACACATCCGGCGAACGCGCGAGCAGCTCGAAGAGCATGCTGCTGCCGGAACGTGGGGCGGCGACGATGAAGACGGGGCGGTCGAGCGGGGCGGCAAGGAGTAGGGGCGCCCGCGCCCCGTGTCTCAAACACGGGGCGGGGGCGCCCCTACTCCTTGCGGCCGCCACCTCGGGATTCACCGCGGGCCGCACGATGGTCTGGCGCAGGGCTTCGAGGAGGGGGACACCATTCACGAGGCGCAGGTCGGTGGCGAGTTCGGGGAGGCGGGCGTCGAAGGCGGCGATGGTCTCACGATAGATGGGCCACGCGGCTTCGGCTTCGCGGTGTTCGGTCCAGAGGGCGTGCCATTGCTGGTGCAGGCGGTCGAGCGCGATGCGGAGGGCGGGCGGACGCGCGCTCTCGGGGAGGTGCTGCCACATGCGCTGGGCGAGGGCTTGCTGCTCCCAAGGGGTCATCACCAGGGGGAAGTTTTCGTCTTCCAGGGAGAGGACGGGATGGACGGAAGGGACGTAGTGGACTTCGCGGGGCGGAGCGCCGGTGTGCTCGACCAAGTCCCAGAAATGCGCGCTGCCCACGGTGTCGGCCACGAGGTGGATGCGCGGGGCCGTGACCGGGTTCACCACGTTGTGCGTCTTCCACGAATCGAAGATCCACGCTTCGCCCGCGGCCATGTGGACGCTCTTGTCGAGACACAGGAAGCGCACCTCGGGATACGTCACCGCCGGGACGTGGATGCGGACGTGGTGCATCCAGTAGTAGTTCGTGTCGATGTGCGGCGTCGCGTCGCTCTGGCCGGCGATGCGCATGAGCCGCGCACGGCCGATCACTGTGCCGAAGGACGCCAGCACCTGCTGGATGTAGGGACAGCGCGCGAGGTAAGGCGTGGGCCGCATCGGGCCTTTCACGTCGTCATTGATCCCGCCGCCCACGGAGACCAGCGGGAGCGCGGTATTGCCGGCGTGCCTCTGCGGATGCGCGCGCCATTCCTCCTCGGAAAACTGGAGCACCTCCGCCGCGAGCCGTGCGGCATCGAAGCGCAGCGGCAGCTTATAAAATTCGGCGTCGAGCGTGAACATGGGAGCGCGATGGAGATTGCCCACGGAGACGGTCGCCGCTACCCCTAGGGCTCCGCGATGCAACCGCAGGCGACGCGGAATCACAATCGGAAACCCCCTCGGCCCCTTCCTCTCCATGAAAACCAAACGCTTCTCCCGCGGGCTCTACGCCCCCGAACTCCTTGAGGCCCGGATCGCCCCGGCGAACTTCACCGTGACCAGCCTGCTCGACGATGGCGGCGGCGCGGACCGGACCCTGCGCGAGGCCATCGTCGAAGCGAACAACCGCCCCGGCGCGGACACCATCACCTTCGCCGCCGCGCTCTTCCCTGGCGGACTCCCCGGCACCATCACCCTCGCCGGCGCTGCGGAAATCCTCATCACCGACAGCCTCACCATCAAGGGCCCCGGGGTGGACAAGCTCACGATCAGCGGGAACAACGCCTCGCGCATCTTCAACATCAATGACGCCGACCCCACCAAACTGCATCCCACCGCGATCAGCGGGCTCGCGCTGCGCGACGGCAATGCCGCGGCGGGCGGCGGGGCCATCGTCTCGACGGAGTCCCTTTCGCTGACCAATGTCGTCATCCATTCCAGCGTCGCTGCCACCTCTGGCGGAGGCGTGAGCGTGGACACTGCCGGGAAGGTGGTCATGACCAATGTGAAGTTCACGGACAACACTGCGACCGCGAATTTCGGCGGTGGATTGGATGCGCGGGCCGGCGGCGGGATCGTCATCACCCGGAGCCTCGTCTCGGACAATAGCGCGGGCGTCATCGGCGGCGGCATGCACCTGCGCTCGGGCAATGCCGCGGCGTCGATCGTCGTCGATGGCAGCACTTTCCTCGGCAACAGTGTGGGCCCCAGCGGGAGCGGCGGCGGGATCTTCCTCGAGAACTTAGGCACGGGAAAGTCGATCGTCCGCAACAGCACCTTTACTGGCAATGTGGCCGGCGCCAATGGCGGCGCGATCCACCTCTACGATGGCCAACTCAGCGCCGAGCGCACCGTCTTTGCGCACAATCGCGCGGGCGTCGATGGCGGCGCGATCTCCAGCTTTGGGAGCGACGTGCTGAAGATCGCCAGCTCGCGCTTCGACCACAATATCGTGGGCCAGGATGGCGGCGCCCTCAATCTCGTCAACGCCACCGCGGCGAGCATCACTGGCAGCCTCTTCACCGGCAACCAGAGCACCGCGCGCGGTGGCGCCATCGAGGCCGCGGGCACCAGCGCGCTCTCGATCAAGACGTCCACCTTCAGCGGCAACCGCGCGACGACCGATGGCGGGGCCATCCACATCGCGGGGGCGGGCTCCCAGCTGCTGCTCACCTCCAGCGTGCTCAGCGGCAATACGGGCATGAATGGCGGCGGCGTCTTTGCCACCGGCGGAGCGAAGCTCACGGTCGCCGGGGGATCGTTCTTCAGCAACTACGCCAGCGACGACGGCGGCGCCATCGCGACCACCGGCACGGGGGCCGGCGCCGTCCCCTTGAGCATCACGGGGACGCACTTCCGAGACAATCGGGCGGACACCAATGGCGGCGCGGTCAGCGCCGCGGGCGACGGCACCGTGCTCGTCAAGGGCGCGCGGGTGCTCGGCAATTTCTCCGACCACAACGGCGGCGGAATGTATCTGCGCACGTCCACCAGCGTGGTCATCCAGAGCACGCTGTTTCAACACAACTTTGCCTCCAGCGACGGCGGGGGGCTGGCGCTCCGGCTCAATCTGGCGACCGCCGTGGGCACCATCACCGGCGGCAAATTCCTCGACAATGCTGCGAGCCCGGGCGGTGGCATCTTCAGCGCCGGCGTCGCGGGCGCCGTGCTCACCGTCAAGAGCAGCCTCATCTCGGGAAATGCCGCCACGAGCGTCGGCGGCGGCATCGCCAATTTCAATCTCACGCTCAAGCTGGTCGGCAGCATCGTGAGTGGCAACTGGGCGCCGACCGGGCCGAACGTCTTTCCTTGAGCGCGAGGAGCGGCGATTTGCAAATCGCCACTCCTTGCGCAGTCGCGCCCTGGCGGTCAGCATCCGCGGGTATGAAAACCAAACGCTTTCCCCGCGGGCTCTACGCTCCCGAACTCCTTGAGGCCCGGATCGCTCCGGCGACGATCATCGTCACCAGCCTCGCCGACGACGGCAGCGGCGGCACCACGCTGCGCGAAGCCATCGTCGCGGCGAATCTCACCGCCGCTGCGGATACCATCACCTTCGACCCCGCGATCCTGCCCGGCATCATCACGCTCAATGGCACCGAGATCGATATCACCAGCACTCTCACGATCAAAGGCCCCGGCGTGGACCGGCTCACGATCAGCGGCGCCGACGCCTCGCGCATCTTCGCCATCGACGACGCAGACACCACGAAACTGCACCCCACGACGATCAGCGGACTGACCCTGCGCGATGGCAACGCCGCGGACGAAGGCGGCGCGATCAATTCCAAGGAATCGCTCTCCCTCACCAACGTCGTCATCCACTCCAACACCGCTGCCAATGCCGGTGGCGGGGTGTATGTGGCCACCGTCGGCAAAGTGGTCGTCAACAACGTGAAATTCACCGACAACACTGCCACCGCAAAAGCCGGCGGCGGCCTGTATGCGGTGACCAGCGGCGGCATCCTCGTCACCAGGAGCCTGGTCTCCGGCAACAGCGCGGCCTTCGGCGGTGGCGGCCTCTATCTGCGCTCGCGGGATGCCAGGGCCGCCATCGTCGTCGATGGTTCCTCCTTCATCGGGAATAGTGCCGGTCAAAACGGCAGCGGACTCCATCTCCGGAATGAGGACACCGAGAAGATGACGGTCAAAAACAGCACCTTCACTGGCAACACCGCAGGCGAGAACGGAGGCGGCCTCTATCTTAGCAACGGTCTGCTCACCGTGGATCGCACCGTCTTCTCCCACAACTCCGCGACCGAAGACGGCGGAGCAATCGCCGGCAGCGGCGGCGACAGCCTGAAAATCACCAACTCGCGCTTCGACCGCAATATCGCCGCCGAGGAGGGCGGCGCCCTCGACCTCGCTAGCGGAAACACCGTGAGCATCACCGGCAGCGTTTTCACCGGCAACCAGAGCACCACCGCCGGCGGCGCCATCTCCGCGCGGGCCACCGTGCTCACCGTGAAGACCTCCACCTTCGCCAGCAACTCCGCGACGACCAATGGCGGCGCCATCAGCCTCAGTGGCGCCGGCACCTCCCTCGTGCTCGCCTCCAGCACCGTGAGCGGCAATGCCGCCGTCGATGGCGGTGGCGTCTTTGCCGACACTGGCGCGAAGCTCACCGTCACCGGCGGGGTCTTCACCGGCAACTTTGCGAGCGACGACGGTGGCGGCATCCATACCACCGGGACGGGAGTCAACGCCGTCAAGCTCAGCGTCACCGGCACGCTCTTCCAAGGCAACCGCGCCGCGAGCGATGGCGGCGGCGTCTTTGCCAGCGGCGATGGGACGGTGCTCATCAAGAGCGCGCGGGCTCTCGGGAATCAGGCGATCACCGGCGATGGCGGCGGGATGTATCTGCTCAGCAACGCCGCAGGAGCCGGCATCGTCGGGGTGGTCGTGCAGAGCAGCCTCTTCCAACACAACGTCGCCGGCGATGCTGGGGGCGGGCTCTCGATCACCCTCCTTGCGACGGGGACAGCGTCGATCACCGGCACCAAAATCCTCGACAACCTGGCCTCCAGCACCGCCGATGGTGGCGGCGGCCTCGTGAACTTCTCGAGTGCGGGCGCCGTGCTCACCATCAAGAGCAGCCTCATCTCCGGCAATGTGGCCGCGACCGCGGGCGGCGGCCTGCTCAAAGGTTCCGGCACCGTGACTCTGATCGCCACCGTGATCAGCGGTAACTGGGCGCCGAGCGGGCCGGACATCTTCCCGTAGGCGCCGCTTCGGGCGGCTTTCCAATTGCCCGCGGGGACCGGCCTCGCTAGGCCTTGTGGTGCGCCGATGCAGTCGTACTGGCGCGTTCGGACTCCAAACCATGATCACCAAACGCTTCCCCCGCGGTCTCTACTCCCCTGAAGCCCTCGAACCCCGCATCGCTCCCGCGACCATCATTGTGGACAGCCTGCTCGATGACAACGGCGCCGGAACCACCCTGCGCGAGGCCATCGTCCAGGCCAATGGCACGCCCGCCGCCGACACCATCATCTTCAAAGGCGCGGCCCTCGAAGGCGAGATCGCCCTCGCGCTGGGCGAGTTGGTCATCACCGAAAGCCTGACCATCAAAGGCCCCGGCGCCGGCAAGCTCATCATCGACGCGGGCGATACCTCGCGCATTTTCAAGATCGACGACGGCAACAGCAACCTGGTCAAGACCGTGAGCATCAGCGGGCTGAGCATGGTCGAGGGCCATGGTGTCGGCGCGGAGAGCGGTGGCGGCATCCACAGCCGCGAGTCGCTCACGCTGACCAATGTGGTCGTCTCCGGTTGCGTCGCTGCGGCGGGCGGGGGCGGCATCGACGTTTCCACGGCGGGCAAGCTCGTCATCAAGAACAGTATCATCAGCGGCAACAGCACCACTGGCGGCGGCATCTACCACAGCGGCGGCGGGCTCTACGCGGTAGCCGGGGCCGGCATCCAGATCGTCGGCTCCACCATTTTCGGCAACACCGCGGATAAGCGCGGCGGTGGAGTCAACGCGAGCATCCCGGCGGGCGGCACGGGCGACATCCTCATCGACGCCTCGACCATCGTGGGCAATACCGGCACCGACGGCGGCGGCCTCTCGCTCTCCAATCTGCGCAATCCCAGCGGCACGCTCGTGGTCGGCAAGGTCACCGTGAAAAACTGCCGCCTCTCGGGCAACAGTGCCGCGACGGAAGGCGGCGGCCTCTTCCTCGACGATGGCGTCGTGACGCTCGACCGCGTGACCCTCAGCAACAACACCGCGGCGATCACTGGCGGCGGCGCGGCCAGCAAGTCCGTCGAGTCGCTCACCATCAAGAGCAGCACCGTCACCCACAATCGCACCACCAACGGCGCCGCCCCCGGGGGCGGTGGGATTTATGTCCAGACCGTCGGCAAGGTCGTCATCCAGAGCAGCATCATCTCGGGCAATACCTCCGCCAGCGACGGCGGCGGGATCGCCAGCTACAACAGCACCGTGCTCCTCAAGAGCACGACCGTCTCCGGCAATACGGCCAGCGACGACGGTGGCGGTCTCTTCGGCACCGGCGGAGGCGCCTTCACGGTGGAAAGTTCGCTCTTCTTCGCCAACCTGGCCGATCAAGGCGGCGGCCTGCACACCGAGGGCACCATCGCCGACGCCGTGCAGCTCACGATCAAGAGCAGCACCTTCCGCGGCAACCGCGCGGCCAGCAGCGGCGGCGGCATGGATACCGCGGGCGACGGCGCGGTCTCGATTTCCCGCAGCATTTTCATCGGGAACGCGACGGTCGGGGACGCTGGCGGAGCGATGTATCTGCGCAGTTCGGCGGCGATCGTCATCACCAGTTCGACCATCGTGCAAAACGCCGGCGGCATCGGCGCCGGCGGTGTGGCCCTCGCCGGCACCGGCCCCAAGAGCATCGTGGGCACCCTTATCCGGGACAACTTCGCCATCACCGGCGACGGCGGCGGCATCGGACTCTTTGGCACCGGCATCCTCACCCTCAGCAAGACCACCAGCGTGATGTACAATGCCGCGCTCGGGCAGGGCGGCGGCGTCTTCAACGGCACCGCCGATGCTGCCAAGCTCCTCCTCAACGGCTCGAAAGTTCTCTCGAACACCGCCCCGACCGACCCGCAGATCTCCGGCCCCTCCACGCCGTAACCACACGACCCTCTTATGATCACCAAACGCTTCCCGCGCGGGCTCTACGCCCCGGAAATCCTCGAACCCCGGATCGCTCCCGCGACCATCATCGTCAACAGCCTGCTCGACAACGGCGACGGCAACAACACCACGCTGCGTGAAGCCATCGTGCAGGCCAATGGGACGCCCGTCGCGGACACCATCGTCTTCGACAAGGCCCTCTTCCCGGCGGGCGCCACCGGCGAGATCGCGCTTAATGGCTTCGTCCTGTCCATCACCGAAAGTCTCACCATCAAGGGGCCCGGCGCCGGCAAGCTGATCATCGACGCCGGCAATCTCTCCCGCATTTTCAATATCACCGACGGCACCACGACGGTGAAGACCGTGAGCATCAGCGGGCTAAGCATGGTCGAGGGCAATGGCGTCGGGCTCTATGGCGGCGGCATCTATTGCCAGGAGTCGCTCGCGCTCAGCAATGTGGTCGTCTCCGGCTGCACCACCACCGGAGTCGGCGGGGGCATCTTCGTCAATACGCCCGGCAAGGTCGTCATCAAGGCCAGCATCATCAGCGGCAACAGCGCGACCGCCAATGGGGGCGGGCTCTATGCGAGCACCGGAGCCGGGCTCCAGATCGTCGGTTCCACCATTTCGGGCAATACGGGCAGCGACGGCGGCGGAATCTTTGCCGGCACGCGGGCGCCCGACAGCGGCGACATCCTCATCGACAAATGTGTGGTGGTGGGTAACACCGCGACCTCTGACGGCGGCGGATTGCGCCTGGATCACGGTCGCGTTAGCGGCAAGATCATCGTGCGCGGCAGCCTCGTCTCTGGCAATACCGCGACTGACAATGGCGGCGGCGTGTATGCCCGGCATGGGCTGGTGCTCCTAGATCGCGCCACCCTCAGCAACAACTCCGCCGCGGCCGGCGGCGGCATCCTGGGCTTCGAGAGCGATGGGCTCACCATCAAGAACAGCACGCTCGCGCATAATCGCAGCACCAGCGACGGAGGCGGCGTCTTCGTCAATGACGTGGTCGCCACCAGCATCGTGAGCAGCTTTATCTATGGCAATGCGGCTGGAGGCGATGGCGGCGGCATCCGCGACAACGAATCGCCGCTGACCCTCAAGAGTTCGACCCTGCAGGCCAATCTCTCGGACGACGACGGCGGCGGGCTCTTCGTCGATGGCAGCCGCACTGTGACGGTGCTCAGCACCAAGTTTCTCGACAATCGCGCGGGCAACTCGGGGGCGGGGAGCCTCGGCGGCGGCATCGCCACGACCGACAGCGTCGCCCTCAGCGTCACCGGCAGCCTCTTCTCAGGTAACAAATCCACCGAGCACGGCGGCGGGATCGCAGTCCGCTTCAGCAGCGGCGCTCTCACTTTGAAGAGCACGAAATTCATCGGCAACAGCACCGGCGGCAACGGCGGCGGCCTTTTCCTCGCCACGACCGGGCTCACCACCGCAACCGGCCTCACCGTCGTGCAAAACTTTGCCGGTGCCAGTGGCGGCGGCGCAGACTTTGGCGACACCGGCGACAAGAATGTGTTTGGCTCGCTCTTCCGCGACAACATTGCCACCGCCGACGGCGGCGGCATCCAGCACTCCGCCGGTAAACTCACGCTGAGCAAGACCACCAGTGTGATGTACAATGCCGCCCTCGTGCGCGGCGGCGGCATCCGCAACCTCTCCAGCGTTCCGGCGAACCTCGTGCTCGGCGGGGCCACGGTGAACATGAATACCTCGCCGGACATCCTGCAAATCTCCGGCGGCTCCACGCCGTAGCGGTGGAGGGCGCGCTCGCGCCGCAATTTCGCATGGCGCTCGGAGCCCGCCATCCCCCTTCGTGCTTGCCATCCCGTGGGATAGGTACCCGGTCCCGAACATGATCTCGAAACGCTTCCCCCGCGGTCTCTAGCCCCCCGAACTGCTCGAGGCCCGCATTGCCCCGGCGACACCTTCCTCGTCACCAGTCTGCTCGACGGTGGCCTCGACGGCACCCTGCGCAAAGAAATCGCCGACGCCAATGCGCGCCCCGGCGCGGACACCATCGTCTTCAATAAGGCGCTCTCGGGCACGATCGTCCTCGGGGGCACCGAGATCCCCATCACCGCCGCCACGACCGCCCACCTCAGCGGAAATCTCTTCCAGGTAAACGTGGCGGCAACAGGCAGCTGCGGCGCAGGTAGAGCTCGCCGCCGCGCCGGTGGCAGCGGTGTCCACACCGCCCTCGCTCGAGCCCCCGCTTGCTGGAAGGCAAGCGCCAATCGGCTTGCTCCTGCGCCTCGTCCCTCTCTAGGGTCCGCGCCGCGCAAGCACTGCGCCCTTCTTCCATGCGATCCCACACTGACTCCTCCACCATCGAAATCCTCGAAGCCCGCATCGCCCCGGCGACCTTCACGGTGCTGAATCTCAACGACGCCGGTGTGGGCAGTCTGCGCCAGGCGGTGCTCGATGCGAATGCCACCACCGCGGCGGATACCATCGTCTTCAAGACGGGGCTCGCGGGGACGATCACGATCGGCGCGGCCGCGGGGCAAATGGTCATCGAGGAAAAACTCACCATCAAAGGTCCCGGCGCGGACCGGGTGCTGATCGACGCGGGCAACCTTTCCCGGATCTTCGACATCACCGACGGCACCGCGACGGTGAAGAGCGTCGCGATCTCCGGGCTCGGGCTGATCAATGGGAATTCGGACGGCGGGGGCGCCATCCGCAGTACCGAAAGCCTCGCGCTGAGCCGGATGTATTTTCAGGGAAATGAAGCCACCGGGCCCGGCGGAGCCGTGTGTGTGGATACGGCCGGGAAGTTTTCCATGACGGCGAGTCAGGTCTTCGGGAATGCCACCACGGACAATGGCGGCGGACTTTTCATCCTCGCCTCGCAAAGCATCACGGTCTCGAAAAGCATCATCGCCAACAACCAGGCGGAGATCGGCGGCGGCTTGTATCTCGATGCGAGTGGCCCGGCCGCAAAGGCGGCGACGGTGCGGATCGACGCGACGACGGTGGCCGGCAATCGCGCGACGGCAGGCAACGGCGGCGGCGCCTTTTTGGACAATGACACCGCGGGTGCTTCGGGGCGCGTAATCGTGAGTGCGTCCACCTTCACGGCCAATAGCGCCACGGATTCCGGCGGCGGTCTGTCGCTCGAGAGCGGGCACTATTTTCTGCAGAAGCTGAGCGTTGCGAGCAATACCGCGGCGGGTCTCGGCGGCGGAGTCGGCGATACGGGAAGCGCGTTGCTGACCATCAAGGGCGGAAAATTCATCGGCAATGAAACCACGCAGGCCTCGGCAATCGGGGGCGGCGCGCTGCATGCCGCCGGCTTGGGCAAGGTGGACATCACGGGCGCCCTTTTCGCCAGCAATCGCTCGGCATCCGAGGGCGGCGCGATCGTGCTCGGGGCCACGACGGTGGAGGCGAAACTCAGCGGCAATACCCTCTCCGGGAACGCTTCGACGACCACGGGGGGCGCACTGGCCGCGCTCAGCGATAGCGGGCTGACGGTCGTCAGCGGCCTCTTCTCGGGCAACCGTGCGGGCACCGAAGGCGGTGCGATCTTCGGCGGGACGACGGAAGGAATCGTCATCAAGCGCGCGACCTTTTCGAGCAACGCGAGCCTGGGCGATGGCGTCCTCACCTCGGGGGATGGTGGCGCGATCTCGGTGGGCAATGACACCGACCTCACGCTCGCCGGCACGAAGTTTCTGCAGAACACCGCGGGCGATAATGGCGGCGCGGTGTCCGTGGGCGGCACCGGCGTGCTGCTCGCGAAAGGCGCGATCTTCACCGACAACGTCGCGACTAACGCGGGCGGCGGCATCTTCCGTTTCGGCTCCGGCGCGCTGACGCTCGAGAGCAGCAAACTCACCGCAAATCACGCTGCGACGGGCGGCGGCATCGACAGCAACGGCAGCGGCGCCTTCCTCGTGAAATCGTCACGGATCATCGGCAACAGCTCCGTGATCGCGGACGGTGGCGGCATCGAGTTGATCCTGAGTTCGGGCAATGTGGACATCATCGCCTCGGTCATCTCGCAGAACACCGCGGCGACCAATGGCGGCGGTCTCGCACTCGGCACGGGCGGCGTGAAGAAGATCACTAAATCGACGATCAGCGACAATGTGGCCGCGACCGGCGACGGCGGCGGCGTCTTCACCACGACCGGGCCGGCGCTCATCGTCACGAGCACGAAGATCACCGGCAACAGCGCCGCCGACCAGGGCGGTGGCATCCGCAATGGCACCGGCGCGCCCGGCGGCTTCACGCTGGTGGGTGGCACCGTTACGGGAAACATCGCGCCGCTCGATCCGAACGAATCGCCGTAGGAGATCTGCCCAGGGCAGGGTGGGTGCCCCCCGGGCGGCGGAAAACCAGCGCGGGCTTGTCGTGTCTGGAGGTGAACGGGTAGGAAGAGGGTCTTTGTTTCGGCAAACTGCGCCCTCCATGAACACTCCTTCCCCTCTGCTCCGTCGCGTTTCTCCTCCGACCGGCCCGGACGTATCCTCCGCGGTGAAGTCGCGTTTGGGGCGGGTTGGTCTGCCGCTCTGGAAAGGCGTGCGGCTGGCCCTCTTGCTGGCCAGCGCAGGTCCGGCGGCGCGGGCCCAGTTCCTCGTCTTGCCGGGGGTTGGCGAGCAGGGCAGCAACACGAATACTCCCGTGCAGGTTGGCGAACGGAGCATCCAATTCGTCTATGACGCGGCGCAGTTGGCCGGGCTCCCGCTCGGCGCCCGGCTCACCGGGATGGCGTATCGCCTGAATACGGCCCAGCCCACCGGTCCCGCGACCGATCGCACTTTCGCCAGCTACGACGTGCAACTTGCCACGTCTTCCCGGGTACGTCCTGGCCTGCTCTCGCCGGCTTACGCGAGTAACATGGGAGCCGACCTCGCGACCGTGCGTAGTGGTCCGCTCACGATCGCGGCGAACAGCTTTCCCGGTGGCACTGGGCCAAATGCCTTCGGTCCGGAGATTCCGTTTTCGACGCCATTCTCTTACGCTGGCGGCCATCTCGTGGTTCTCGTGCGGCACACCGGGAATGGCGTCGATGCCCCGATCCTCGACGCTGCGAGCGATCTGCCCGGTTCGGTGCAGGCCCGGATCGCCACGGCGGCCGGAGCGTACACGGCCACCACTTCCACCGGAGGTGGAGTCACGCCGGTCGTACGGTGGACCTGGCAGCCGCCTTCCGGCCCGCAGGAAATTGCGATTTTCAACGGCCCCACGGCGACCCATCCGCAACTCGCGGATCTGCAAACGACCGCCATCACTTTTGGCACCGTGCCCGGTGGCACCACCGGCCAGCCGCGCACCTTTACCGTCGGAAATCTGGGCGGATCACTGCTCGCAGGGCTCTCGGTGTTCGTCGATGGTCCGGACGCGGGCGATTTCACCGTGCAGCAGCCGGCTGCGGACAGCGTCCTTAGCGGCGGCGCCGTCACTTTCAAGGTCACCTTTCATCCTTCCGGCATCGCCACGCGTGCGGCCACCCTCCACGTGCTGAGCAACGATGTGGACGAAGCTTCGTTCGACGTGCCCCTGCGCGGCACGGGCTCCTTTGCGCTACAGGCGAGCTTCCGGGAAGCGAACGTCGTGGTCGGACAGGCGAACTTCCTCGACGTGACCGGCGTGCCGGGTGCGGCGCGTCTCGCGGGGCCCACGGCCATCGCCCTCAGTGTGGACGGCAAGCTCGCCGTGACCGAGCAGCACGCGAGGCGCACGCTCCTTTGGAATCAGATTCCCACGAGCAGCGGACAACCGGCGGATGTGGTCGTGGGCAAGGCGAACTTCTCGGAAACCGCAGCGGGAACGACGCAAAGCCTGACGAGCGACTCCAACGGCGTGGCCTTTTCACCCGATGGCAGCAAGCTCATTGTCTGCGACAGTTCGAACAACCGTGTCCTCATCTGGAACACCGTGCCAACGACCAACGGTGCGCCGGCCAGCGTGGTCATCGGCCAGACGGATTTCGTCACTGCCACCTCTGGCGTCTCTGCCACGAAGCTCCTGCGCCCGGTGGCGGCGCTGGCGGCGCCGGATGGCCGGCTGATCATCGACGACCAGAACAATCACCGCCTGCTCGTTTACAACTCGATCCCCACCGCCAACGGTGCGGCGGCGGATTTGGTCATTGGCCAGCCTGACATGGAGAGCAACACGCTCGGCACGACCGCGGACAGGCTGAACTTCCCGTGGGCGCTCGCCCTGAGCAGCGACGGCCGGTTGATCGTCGCCGATCAATCCAACCAGCGCGTCCTCATTTTCAACTCGATCCCCACGTCAAACGGCGTCGCCGCGGACGTGGTCATCGGGCAGACCAATTTCACGTCCAACTCGTCGGGCACGAGTGTGAGCAAATTCAGCGCGCCGCTCGGCCTCGCCCTCTCGCCCAGTGGAAAGCTCGCCGTTACCGATGCGAATAACGACCGCGTGCTGATCTTCAATGCCATCCCCACGGCCAATGGCGCGGCTGCGGACCTGGTCCTCGGCCAGCCAAACTTCACAACGAACTCAAGATTCACCGGCGGGATGAGTGCATCCTCGATGTCCAGCCCTTACGCCGCAGCCTTCACCGAGGACGGCCGAATCCTGGTGGCCGGGCGTCCGATGTGCCGGCTGATGATTTTTCATCCCGCCGTCGCCGCGCTCACTGCACCTGCCACAGGTTCGCTCACGCGCAGTCCGGTGCAGGTGAGCTTTGCCTTGCAGGAGTCGGTGCAGCCGGGCCTGACGCAGTTGATCTTCGACGAAGGAGTCGGACCGGTAGCGCTCTCGCTGGCCAATACCCAGGAGTCCGCCGGGCCGCACAGTTTCACCTTCGACCCCGCCCAGCCCACGGCTTCTCCGGCCATCGCCGCAGGACCGGCGATTCCCGACGGACTCTACGCCATCACGCTTTCCTACGTGGACTTTGCGAGTGAAGCGGTCTCCTCGCCGGTCGCGACGAACGTGCGCATCGACACCACGGCGCCAACCTTCGCTCTCCCTGCGGCGATCACGGTGCAAGCGGCGTCTCCCTCCGGTGCGGTGGTCAGCTATGCCGCGAGTGTGAGCGATGGCGGCAGCGGGGTGGCCACGGGGAACTTCGTCCCGGCCAGCGGCAGCCTCTTTCCGCTCGGGACGACCACGGTGCAAGCCACGGCGACGGACTTTGCTGGCAACGCGGCGACCGGAAGCTTCACCGTCCGCGTGCTCGCGGCGCTGGAGTTTTGGAAATTCACCCAGTTGGGCGATGCCAATGCGCCGGATCTCGGCGACCCGGATGCGGACGGGCTCCAGACGCTGGCGGAGTATGCGCTGGTCCTGCCGCCCGCCGTGCCGTCGTCGGGCTCCATGGTCACGCGCGCGACCTATGCCGAGGGCGAGCGTTTGCGGATGACTCTGACGCGCGATCCGGCGCGCAGTGACGTGACGGTGGAGGTACAGGCGGCGGCGAGCCTCGCCGGCCCGTGGACGAGTGTGGCCACGAGCACGCTCGGCGCGCCGTTCACGGGTCCCGGCTACGTGAGTGGCGACGCAGCGACGGCCGGCGTGAAGACCGTGGAAGTGCGCGACACGGTGAACATCCCCGCGGCGACGCCGCGCTTCATGCGGGTGAAGGTGACGCACTGATTCCCACCAATATCCGGGCTGCATTTGCCGCCCGGCCTGGCTACCTGTGCTGCCGATGAAAATCTTCCACGCCGCCGATATCCACCTGGGCCGGCGCCGGCTCGAGGGGCGGCTTCCGGATGCGGATCTGGCGGATGCGTTCGAGCATGTGGTGCGCGCGGCGATCGCGGCGCGCGCGGATGTCTTCTTGCTTGCGGGTGATCTTTTCGATCGGCCGCAAGTCGAGCCGCCGCACTTGCGCCAGGCCCAGCGCATCCTTTCACTCTTGCACGCCGCCGGCATCCCGGTGGTGGGCATCGAAGGGAATCACGACAAGGCCTTCCTCTCCGCCGAGGCCCCGACGTGGCTCGACTATCTCGCGCAGGACGATCTGCTCATCCTGCTCCGACCAGCCTTTGACGCCGCCGGCGCGATCCTCGCCCCGTGGGATCCCGCAACGAAGCGCGGCGCGTGGATCGATCTCGGCGGCGTGCGTTTCACCGGCGCGGGTTATCTCGGCGCGGCCACGCCGCACAAGGTCCGGCAGATCGTCGAGCGCCTGGAGCCGGGCCGGTCGCATGTGCTGCTGCTCCATGCGGGGCCGGATTATTTTGTCGGTGAAGGTGGCGGTTTTTCCGGGGACGATCTCCGCGGCATTCAGGAAAAGGTGCGCTACCTCGCGCTCGGCCACATTCACAAGCCGATGCGCCACGGCGGCTGGGCCTGCAATCCCGGCTCGCCGGAAAACTGCGAGCTGCGCGAGGCGCTCTACGCTGGCGACCGCGGCTACGCGATCGTCGAGTTCGATCCCGCCGACACCACCCAGCCGATCTCGCTGCAGATCGCCAGCAATCCGCGCCGACCGTGCTTGCACCTTGAGCTGGATGGCACGCCCTACGGCAACAAACTGAAGGATGGCGTCGCCGCGATCGAGAAAGCCGCGCTCAAGCTCATCGCCGCGCACCTCGCGCCACCGAAGGCCGTGATCGAACTGCGCCTAACCGGCCGCATCAATCTCAACCGCCTCGCGCTCGACGCAGCGGAACTCGGCCGCCGCCTCGAAGCCGCCGCGGGCGTGGCCGTGGTCTCGGTGAATCCCGCGGCGATCAATCTCGACGACCCGCTGCGGCTCGGTCCGCACGATGCGGAAACGTCCCGCGAGGATCTCGAGCGCGCGGCGCTGCGCGAGCTGGTCGATGCGGAAAATCTCTGGGGCCTCGATGGTGAGCAGGAGACGGTGGCGCGGCTGCTCTTTGATCTGAAGGAAGCCATCCGCACCGGCCAGCCGGCGCGCGGCCTGGCCGAGACCATCCGCACCCATGCGCTGGTGGAGAAAATTCGCACCGCGGAAATCCCCGCCCCCGTCTCGTGATCCTGCGCTCGCTGCGGCTCTGGAACATCAAGTCGTATGGCGAAGGCGCGGACGGCTCTGGCGTCACCGTGACCTTCGCCCCCGGCATCAACCGCATCGCGGGCCGCAATGGCCACGGCAAGACCACGCTCATCGAGGCGCTCGGTTACGCGCTCTTTCTCACGAAGCCGGTCTTCGAGGAAAATTTCGACTCCGCGACCTACCTCTTGCGCGGGGGGAAGAAGGCCGGAGAGATCGACGTCACTTTCGAACACGAGGGCGAGGACTACCGCCTGGAGCGCGGCCTCGGCGGGCAGAATCGCCGCCGCGCGAAAGTGGTCCAGCTCAGCGACGGGAGCATCGCCGCGGAGAACGATGACGGCGTGGCGGCATTCCTCTGCCGGCTCTTCGGCGTGGCGGAAGCCGCGCGGCTCGCGGAACTTTTTGCGAAGCTCATCGGAGTGAAACAGGGCCGGCTCACCTGGCCCTTTGACTCCAAGGCGGCCGAGGCCCGCCGCCATTTCGAGCCGCTGCTCGACGTGGAGATTTTCCGGCAATGCTTCGATCGCCTAAAGCCGGTGGTGGATGAATTTGAAGAGCTGCGACGCGGTGAGGAGATGAAGCTGGCGACGCTCGACGAGCGCATCCGCGAGCGCGCCGACAGCGCGGCGAAGGTGGAATCCGTGACGGCCCAGGTGACGGCGCTCGACAGAAAGGCGCAGGCCGCTCAGGAGCAAAAAGCGCGGGCCGCCGCACTCGTCGCAGCGCAGGAGACGAAGGAGAAAGCGCATCGCGAGGCGGAGCGCGTGCGGACCGAGTCCGTCGGCCGGCGGGATCTCGCGAAGCATCGCCACGAGACCGCTGCGCAGCGGATGCGCGAATCACGCGAAGCCGTGGAGGCGGTGCTGAAAGCAAAGCCCGCGCACGATGCTTATGCCGCGGCGGACGAAGCGGCGAAGGCGCTCCAGCAGCGGCAGGAGCAGCGCGCCAAAGGCCGCGAGGAAGTCGCCGCCCGGCAGCGGACGCACGCGCAACTCGAAGAGCAAGCCGCCGCCGCGAAACGCCGCGCCGCCGAACTCCGGGAGGACGCGAAGAAAAAAACGGCGGAGATCGGAAAGCGGCGGGAGCAACTCGCGAAAGAGACGGCGGCCTGCGCGGGAGATCGCGCTCTGGAACTGGAAGCCGAGGCCGCGAAGTATCTCGAAGGCAGGGCGGCGAAGCTCACGGAAACGGAGCAACAACGGAAGACTCTCGCCGCCCAGATGGAGCAGATCGCCGGCGGGGTGTGTCCGTTCCTGAAGGAGACTTGCCGCCAGTTTGACGCCGCCAAAGTGCAGGCCGACCTCACCACTTTTGACGACGCACTACCGCCGCTCCGCCGCGAACTCGAAGCGGCCCGCACAGCGCACAAGAACAGCCAGACCGCTGTGCGGGTGCTGACGACGCGGCGGGCGCAGCTGGACGTGGAGACGAAGGCGATCGCGGCGCTGGCGGGAGAGATTGCGCAACTCGGTGAACGGGCGGCGCGCGAGCTGATCGTCGTGGAGGAGCGGGCGAAAAGCGGGGCCGCCGCCAAGGTGGAGATCGAGCTGCGACAAGCGGCGGTGGCGGCATTCGGCGACCTCGACGCGGAGTCGCGCCGCCTCCAGCAGACCAAGGATGCGAATAGCACCAGGCATCGCACTTTCCTCGCCGAGAAGGCGAAAGCGGACGACCTCGCGCCGCGCGAACAGACGCTGACGGAAGCGAAGTCGGCGCTCGAGGCGCAGGAGAAAGCAGTCGGCGCAGCGGACGCGGCGCTGGTGACGGCGCGGGAGGGCTTCGACGCCGCGGCGGTGGCCGCCGCGCGCCGGGAGCTGGAGGAAGCCACCGCTGCCGCCGCAACGTGCCTCGCGCAAGCCGCCGCCGCCAAAGCCGAGCTGGCCCGCGAGCGGCAGCGCCTCCAGGAATACGAAGCCGCGGTGAAAACCCGGGGCACGCACGAATGCGAGATCGGCCATCTGCGCGCCGCGCTCGAACTCACCCACAAAGCGCGCACTCTTCTCCCCAAAGCCGCGCCGCACGTCGCCCAGCACATCTGCCGCCGCATCGCCAGCCGCGCGCAGCAGCTCTTTAATCAGATCAACCACGACCCGGTGGAACTCGAGTGGGACGCGAAGGCGTACAGCCTGCGCGTGCAGCCCGGCGATCGCCGCTTTGCGATGCTCTCCGGTGGCGAGCAGACCAAGCTCGCGCTGGCCATGACGCTGACGATGATCGAGGACTTCAGCCGCTTGAAATTCTGCGTCTTCGACGAGCCGACTTATGGCGTGGATGCCGACAGCCGCGAAAAACTCGCCGCCGCGATCGTGGAAGCCCAAGCGGCGGCGGGCCTCGATCAGCTCCTGCTCGTCTCGCATGACGATGCCTTTGACGGGAAAATCGAGCACGTCGTGCTGCTCCAGAAAACCGCCGCGGGCACGCAGGTCGGGTGAACTTGGATGCGGGGATGGGGCGACCACCGATTTCACCGATGACACAGATGGCGAGAGATGGATGCGTCGCAGAGTCATCGGTGTACCGGCGGGAATCGGATGATGCGGGCCACACCATCCTTCTTTGATCTGTGCCATCTGTGTCATCTGTGGTTCCAACTCCCATCCCAGTGCCCGCTGACCCTGCCCCAATGACGACGAAGCGAATCGCCGGTGGAATTCTCGTCGCCACGATTTTCGCCGCGCTGGCCTTCGGGCTCTTTACGCGGCACGCGGACTTTGCCTTTTTCTATCACTCGGATGAGTCGGCGAAAGTAGAGCAGGTCATGGCTCGGAAGTACAATTTTCACCACCCGATGCTCCTGCTCACGGCGACGGAACTCTGGCTCGGCGATGCGGCGCGCACGGCCGACGCGCAGCACACGGTGGAGGCCGGGCGGCGGGTCTCGGCCGTGTTTTCGGCGCTGGCGGTCGGGGTGCTGGTGCTGCTCGCGTTGGTGCGTTCCGGCTGGCTCGCGGCGACGACGACGGGCCTGCTCCTGGCGGGGCATCAGCAGCTGTTCGAGCTGGCCCACTACATGAAGGAAGACCCCGCGCTGCTCCTCGGCATCGCACTCACTTTCCTCGCGCTCGCCTTCTATCAGCGACGGCCGCACTGGCTGCTCGCGCTTTGCTGCGGGGCCGCGTGTGGGGTGGCGGTCTCCGGAAAATATCTCGGCGCCGTATCGCTGGCCTGTGCGGTGCCGGTGATCTGGCGCGCGGGAAGATCGCGCGGGCCGCACCTCGCTCTGCTGGCTGTGGGCGCGGTCGCGGTTTTTGCGTTGGTGAATGTGCCGCTGCTCCACGATCTCGGGGCGTTTCGGGCGTCGTTCGATCGCGAGATGGGCCTGGTGGTCGAGGGCTCGAAAGGCGTGAGCCGCCGGGTGCCGCACGCCATTTACCTGAACATCTTCGCCGACAACACGACACCGGCGGTGTGGCTGCTACTCGGCGTTTTCTACTGGAGCTTCTGGCGGCGACGGCGCGAGCAGGACACGCTCGGGTGGGTCATCGCGCTCTTCCCGCTGGTGCTCACGGTGGTCTTTTCCTTTTCGCCGAAGACGAATGACCGCTATTATCTCCCGCTCACCGCGACTTTCTACTATCTCGCCGCGCTCGGGCTCCGCGATCTCGCCGCACTGGTGCCGCCCGCGCGATCGACGCTCACGGTGGTGGCGGCGCTGGTCTTGGCGCTCAGTCTGGAGGTGCCGAAATCATGGGCCGTGGTGCAGGCCTTTCAGCACGACGATCGGCGGGAACTGGCGGAGTTCATCCAGGCGAATTTACCGGCGGACGCGAAGATCGTGCAGGACGAGCGGGTGATGCTGCCGAGCCCGCGCAATCGCAAACGCGGCCGGGTGATCCTCGAT
>JANNXQ010000231.1:0-14315 GCA_031409655.1 Chthoniobacteraceae bacterium
ACCGCCGCGCTTTTGCGTGCGGGCGCGGGTCCATTCGTTGGCGAGAAAGTGTTTCAGTGCCGCGAGCAGCCACGAGCGAAAGCGTCCGCGCTCGCGATCCACGCCCGCGAGCCAGCCCTTCTCCAGCAGCCGCGCAAAAAATTCCTGGGTGAGATCCTGCGCATCGTGCCCGCTCAAGCCCTGCCGCCGCACGAATGCGTAAAGCGGATACCAATACGCCTGGCAGAGCTTTTCCAACGCCACCCGCGCGCCGCTCCGATCGCCCCGCGCCGACACGACCACGCTCCAGCGCGTGGTGTGAAACTCCCGCGCGTCGGGGAAAAGGGAGTCACGCACATCAGGGGGCATGGTCGTGGGTAACATCACGCCATGCCCAGCCTCAATGCGGAACGAAACGAAGAGAGGCACCCGCCGGATCGCAACTGCACGCAACTACCGGTCTGTCCGCGCCGTTCACCGCCGTTCAGGGCGTCGGTCCGCATCGGCGAAAGCGTGACGCGCGACGCATGGCGAATCCTCAGTTGCCGCCCGATGTCTGCTTCGCCTGCGGGCTGAAGCGGAGAATGCGCGTGGAGAATTTGAACTCGCCCACCCATAGGTAGCCGCCGCCCCAGGCGAGCGAACCGGGCATGAAGAGTTGATTGCGGCCGAGGCCCGGCTTGCGGTCGGACTCATCGGTCGCCCCGAGCAGCGCATCGGCAGGCCGGCCCGCGAGCGCGTCCTCGACGCGGTTCCAGACATCCACGCGGTTGAAGCTGCGGTTGCAGACGAACAGCCGGCCTTCGGCGATGAGGCATTCGCTCGGCAGATTGAACTGGCCGCGTCCGCCGAGCGCGATCGGTTCCGCGCGCGAGCTGAGTTCACTCACGCGCCAGAGCTGGATGCCGCTGCCCTCGAATGGCGCGGCGCAGAGATACTTCCCGTCGCTGGTCAGGCGGCCGGGGCTGCGCATCGCGAGCGTGAACTTCGGCTCGCTCTCGCGCGTCGGGATTCCCTCCCACACGTAGATGGCCTCGGCGCGGCGGTCGCTGAGGTAGAAATATTTCTCGTCGAAGGCGACGCCGGTGAGTTCGCCAAGTTCCACGCTGCCGATGCGGCGGCTCAAGACCACCTCCGGCGGCTCGCCATTCAGCGGAAGTTTTTTCCAGACATAGGCCGTGCTGCGGCCCGCGAGCGCGAGCGTCGTGCCGTGCAGTTCATTGTCCCACGGGCCTTCGGGCAGATGGAACACCAGGTCCGGCTTCGCGGCGCTTTCGTCGGGGAGGGCTCGCCAGACAAACATTTTCCGATCGAAGTCCGAGGAGACGAACAGGCTCTTGCCGTCCGTCGCGACCACCGCGTTCTGGATGAAAAAGTTTTCCGCCCACGTGTTCTGGTCGGTGCGATCGCTGCCGAGGGAAAAGTCCGGCGGCTGATCGTCGCGCATGGGGAGGGAATTCCAGCCGAGGATATGGTTGCCGTTGTAAGTGCAGACGTAGAGCCGGCCATTCGCGACCACCGCATCCGGGCCGTCGCCGTTGCGATAGGTCGTGGGTCGCAGCACCACCTCCGGGTCGGTCTCGGCGGCGCGCGGCGTCTTGTTCCAGATGAAGATCTTGCTCATCCCGGCGACGACGAGCTTGCCATCGGGGGTGAATGAACCTTTCACCCATTCGTTCCATTTCCAGTCTGGTGGTTGTGTGGAGGAAGTCGGGAATGAATTCCAGACCATCGTCGCGGGGCGCGAGGCGGCGCCGTTGTTGTGGTCGCTTACGGCGAAGAAGGTCGCGCCGTCGCTGGTCACATTGCGCGGGGTGCCGGCGTCGTCCGGATTGAGCACGAGGTCCGGCGGCTGGTGGTCACGGGTCGGGAGTGAATTCCAAATCAGCACCGAGTGTCCGTGCGTGGCGACCACGGCGAGTTTTTTTCCATCGGTCCACACGCCCCACGGCCAGCCAAAGCGCTGAATGCCGCGCCCCACTTGCGGGCGGAAGTTCGCGTTCGGAGCGCCGGCCTCCGGTTCGCCGCGCGGGCGCTCAGGGCGTGGATTCGGAGGACGGCGCTCCGCATCGTCCGGCGCTCCACCGGCTGAAAACTGCGCGAGTTCGAGCACGAGATCCGCCGCCGCGCCGTTCGTCGTCGGAAACGAATTCCAAATCAGGATGCGGTCATTGTTCGTGTCGGTGACGGCGATGCGCTGGCCGTCGGGCGTGATCGCGACATTGCCGGGCCAGTTCATCTGCGCCATCCCGGTGCCCGGATTGTTCTGCGTGAAATCCGCCTGGCCGAGCACGAGGTCGGGCGGGGTGTTTTTTTCGGGCGCGGATTTCCAGATGAGCACCCGGTTGTTCCAGCGGTCGGTCATGAGCAGCGCCTTGCCGTCAGTCGCGAGTCCGGTGGGATGATTGAAGAGCAGGGGGCCGCCGGAAGCGTTGAAGCCTTTCGAGCCGAGGACGATGTCCGCGTCCTGTCCGGTGACGAACGACCCCGGCGCGGCTCCCGGCGCGGCTTTGTATTTCGAGTCGATCTTCTCGACCCGAATCTGTCCGCCCGCTCCGCGCGGATCGGGCCGCTCACCGCGGGCGTTGTTGGGGATGGGCAGTGGCGGGGGATTCTGCTCACGCCTTTCACCGTCCCGCCGACCCTCTCCCGGTGGAGGTGGAGGACGGACGGCTCCACCGGATTGATCGTCGCGGCGCGGATTGAATTCCGGGCCACCCGAATTGCGCATCCGCGATTCGCCGGTACCGACGATGACGAGTCCGCCATCGCGCGTCGGCACCGCACCGGGGTCGGCGCCGCCCGCGGGCGGGCTCTCGCCGAGGCGCCAGGCGTGACCATCCGTGCTGGTGGCCAGCCACATACCGACGCGCCGCACGCCATCCCTCGGTGGACCAGGATCGCCGGTGCCGAGAAAGGTGATTTTTTCGCCGTCGGAAAAGGCATTGCCGAGCCAGCTTCGGCGGCCCTCGATCTGCACGTCTGCGACGCGGGTGAAGGCCAGCCCGTCGGTGCTCGTGGCGTGATAGCCGAGGCCTTCGCGCGCACCGGATTCCGCGCGCGGGCGGCCCGGATCGTTGCCCGCGCCATTGTCCGGCGCGAAGAGATGGAACACGCCCCCGTGCCGCACCACTGCGCAATCGATCACCGCGCGCCCTTCGACTCCGAACCGCATCCCCGGTTCGTAGGCATAGCGCAC
Source organism: Chthoniobacteraceae bacterium (assembly GCA_031409655.1). Lineage (GTDB taxonomy): Bacteria > Verrucomicrobiota > Verrucomicrobiia > Chthoniobacterales > Chthoniobacteraceae > JANNXQ01. The sequence continues at coordinate 3,179 of JANNXQ010000231.1, forward strand.
GCCGTCTGTCGAGATGGCGGAGTGAATCGCGGGCGTGCTCGGGCCGGAGCCGCCGCGCAGGTTGCCCGTGAAGTAGAGCCGCACGCGCCCATCCGGCAGCGGCACGAGAGTCGGGTCGAAGGGGAAGCGCATTCCTTCGGGCAGTCCATCCACACGGATGACCTGTGGCGCGGTCCAGGTGGTGCCTTCATCGCTGGAGAAATGCACCGCGACCTTGTCGAAGCTCTCGCGATCATTTTCCGGAAAATGCTGATGCGCGACGATCAGCCGGCCGTCCGGCATGCGCGCGATCGTCGCCACGCCGGCGCGGGGAAAAGTCGCGACCTCCTCCACCGCGCCGCTGCGGCTCACGCGCCAGGCGAGGATGTCCCGATTCCACGGACCATCGCCATTCGGAGGCTGGCGCGGTGGACCCTGTGCGTGCGCTGCGGCGATCGTCGTGAATATCAGCGTGAGGTGGCGGGTCAGGGTGTGCATGGGAATCGGGGGAGAGCTTCCAGACAGCCACGCGGAATCTGGCGGGATGCCCACCTGTTCAACGCCGATCTCCGTGATTTTTGTGTGCTCCGTTTCCCCGGGAACGCTTGCCATCAGCGCCGCACCACGCGCGTGCCGGTGAGGGCTTCGTGCGGGCCGCCGGCGGGGTGGAGCGCGGTTACGAACATGAGCAGGGGATAAATCAGGAGGATGAAAAGGAACGTGAGCTTCATCGGCCCGATCGGATTGGGGATTAGGAAAAGGAGCATCAAGACGACGATAGGCGCCCACGCGATCACGCCGCGCGCGAGCACGCGCAGGCGCCCGGCGGACTGGCCGCGGCGATCCACAACCGCGAGGCCGAACATCCACAGATCGGGCACGACCGCGAAGAGCAGCATGGAGACGGCCTGCATTAGCGCGGAGAGGACGAGCAAGACTACGAAGATGTCCGGACCCATCGATTGCTCGAAGCGCTGGAAGGAGGAATACCGCTGGAGCGACCCAGCCATGGCCGCCGACGCCGCGGTGAACTCCTCCGGCGTCACCCTCGGGTAGGAGCGCACCGCCTGCCGGGCGAGGTCGCGTTCGGCCTGGTCGAAAACCCTGCCGCTGATCTCGTCGAAACGCGGGTCGTCGATCAGCGTCCCGCTGCGATAGGAGATGAACTTCGGCGCCGCCTCGCTCACTCCTTGGGCTGCGGCGACCGTCGCAACCATGAACGGGTCGCGATTCCCAGTGGCGGGCTTGCGATGAACGCCAGCCTGCACGAGCGAAAGATCATAGATCGTGAGCGCCGCCGGCAGCTCAGCAAAGTCGGGATGCTGGCGCGTGATCTCGCGCGTCAGCCGCGCGTCGCCGCCCACGACGCAGATCACGTAGAGAATCGCGATGAAGGCGCACGAGATGGGCGTGGCAAAGATCGACGCGGCGCGGCGTCCGCGCGTCACCTCTGCAGGACGCGCGAGCAGCGATTGGAGATTCCCGGCGATGAAGCTCACGCGATCGAACGCGCCCGCACCGAGCTTTGTCAGGAACTCGGTGGCGTGCAGCGGGGCCGAGCGGCGATCGAGGGCGTGCGCCGCTACGGCTTCGAGGAACTGCGCTGCGCCAGTGGGACTCGTGAGGTCGAAGGTGCGCGCGTCGTCGCTGTCGAGCGGCTCGTCGAGGAGCAGCGCGCGTCCACGGGCGGCGATCAGCACGCTCGCGAGGCTGCACCGCTCCTGCACCGAACCGTCCCGGGCCGCGGCATCCAGTTCATGGGCGAGATCGGCCAGCCAGGCGCGCACGCTCGACCACGGTTGCGAGTGCTCGGGCAGGTCGCGCAGCGCACGGCCACCCGGCGCTTCGAAGACCTGCCACGCCTCGACCTCGCCGAGCCAGCGCAGCCGGCCCGGACGCGCCAGATCGCGGCGAGCCTCCGTGAGCGCCCCGTGCTTGCGCAGCCACACATGGCGGCGCAACACCGGATCGTAGCCCACGCCTTCCCCGGCGAGCAGATACGGGCCGACGCGCGCGGCGTGCTCCGCCGGCACCGCTGCCGGCACCCACTCGAAGGGCGCGCGTGCGGTGGACCGCTGCCGCACCACGACGCGCGTCCCGGTGGCGAGATCCTGCACTGCGGCGAAGCCATTGCGACGGCGCATCGTGGTGATCAGCGGGCACCACAGCGGGAGCCAGGCCCAGTCCACCCAATGGGGAAAGTGGTAAACGTACCCGCCCCGCGCGATGAGCGCGAGGGTGAGCAGCACGCCGCTTTGCAGCGCGATCTCGGTGATGCTCGCGCGACCGAGTGCGCGGCGGAAGCCCGGCGCGCTGCCGTCGGGGCCGATCACGCGCAGGCCGCAGACCGCCTTGCCCAGCCCGGCGCCCAACCGGCCTTCACAAAGCGCGTAGTAAAGGATCGAGAAGACCAGCACCCCGCCGACGTAACCCAGCAGCGCCTGCGGCGTGCCTTGCGCGACCCATCCGGTGTAGGTAGGGAAGCCGAGCGTGAAGAGCGCGATTATCCCCGGCAGTTGGGCGAAGCAGGCATCGATGGAACTCGCTAGAAACCGTGTCCCGAGCGGCGCGGGGTCCGGCACTACAGCGCTGAAGGGCAGCAGCGCGTCGCGCAGGGCGGCGTAGTGGGAAAAACGCTCACCGCGTTTTTTCGCCAGACAACGCGCGACGATCCGCGCCAGGCCATCCGGCACGCCGGGGATCGGCGCGGGCGTCTTGTCGAGCACCGCGGCGACGACCAGCACCGCATTTTCTCCCTCAAAAGGCGCATGCCCGGTGAGCAGCGCGTAGAGCGTCGCGCCGACCGAGTAGATGTCTGCGCGCACGTCGAGCTCTTCGCCGCGGAGCTGCTCCGGCGGCGCGAAGGACGGCGTGCCGAGGAGCACGCCGCTCTGCGTGAGCTGCGAGTCTTGCCGCGCCAGTGTCGAGACCGAGAGGCCGAAGTCGCCGACCTTCACCGTGCCATCCGGCGCGACGAAACAATTGGCCGGTTTCACGTCGCGGTGGAGCACTCCGCCCGCGTGCGCTGCTTCGAGCCCGGCGATCACGCCGAGGATGGCATCCACGGCGTCGCGCACCGGCAGCGGCCCGCGGCGTTTTAGCGCGTCCTTCAAGGTGCCGCCCGCGACCAACTCCATGGCGATGACGGGCGCGCCTTCGATCTCCTCGGTGCCGAAGATATAGACCGAGTTCGGGTGATTGATCGCCGCCGCGAGCCGGCCCTCGCGGAGGAAGCGCTTGCGCATCTCCGGCGAGTCGATGGTCTGCCCGAGCACCTTCAGCGCGACACGCCGCCCGGTCTCGCGCTGCTCCGCTTCATACACCGCGCCCATCCCCCCGCGCCCGAGCAGCCGCAGCACGCGATAGCCGCCGAAGTCGAAGGGGAACATCGGCGGCGGCACGAACTTCCGCGCACCCGCGTCGGCCACGGAGCTTTCGCCGAACTGGCTGGCGAGGCCCATTTTCAAAAGGCAGCGGGCGCACAGGCCCTGGGTCTCGGCGGGCGAGAGCGGGGCGTTGCATTCGAGGCAGAGGGTCGGATTGGTGATCATGGCAGCGGGGGTTTCTGCCCAGTTCAGAAGGATCGGCGCGCAAAGGTTACGCGAATCGAAGCCCAAACCACGGAGGTCCCCACGACGCCGCACAGATAGGCCCAGAGCGGCAAGCCGCGATGGTCCGGCGGTTTGCCCGCTTCGCCGCTCGCGGGCAAATCGTCCGGTTTCGCCGGGTCGATTTTCCCTGCCTGCTCAAGCGCTGCCGCCGCGCCCGCCAGTTCGCGCTCCCACACTTGCCACTCCGGCGAATCCTTCGCCATCCTGCCACCGGTCGAAATGGTGACGATCGACTGTGCGGGCTGGTCGGTGCCGAGGATCTGGAAGGCGAGATGCGGCGAGATGTGCCGCAAGCCGAACGGAGTCATCTGCCAGCGGGCGAAGATCGAGGGCTTCCACGCACTGGCGATCTCGAGCTGCGCGATCGGTTTGCCTTGCGGCACGGTGTCGAAAACCCAGCGCGAAACATCGCCGGTCGCGTGGCCGCTGGCCTGCGCCCATTGCGTCACGGCGGCATCGACTTGCTCCACCGTGGCGGCGAGCGTGAGGCGCTTCGTCGGTGCCTCGACGACCGTGCCGCCGGGTTGGAAATCCCAGATCACATGCAACGTGCCATACGCGACCACCGTGCTGGCAACGACGAGGGCGGTCAGGGCCGCGGCCGGGCGGTAGCCGGCGCGGAAGTTCCAGCGCCAGATCGAGATATCCTCCGCGGCGAAATATTGCTGCGCGAGCAGGAACACCACGAGGGCCGCGGCCAGCAGGATAGAGGCGACATACCATGAGTTCAGATGGTTGAGCGAGGGACTGCCAGCCCACAGGCTCAGGTTCCAACTGTAGCGGCCATCACGGCGGGAAAGCTCGGTCGTCGGCACGGTTTCCTTGAAGGCGTCGAGCTGGCGGATGAGCTGGTGCTCCTTGCCCTCGTGCCGGGCCTCGAACTCCGCCGCAGACACGACTACCGCGTTCCAGCGGCGCGGTGATGCTTCCCACTGCACCATGATCGCGCTGAGGAGGTAGAAGAAGCTGAGCGTGGCCGAGATGATGTAGCTGCCGTGGAAGATGATCCGCTTCGACGTCGTGGCGCTCTCCCACGCGGCGCGCCAGCGCGGGTTGCGCCGCGCGCGGCGGAGCACGATCTCCGCGAAGATGCCGGCCATGAGCAACACGCCCGCGACGCAGCCGGGCGTCTCGAGATTCCACAGCAGCCCGACGACGACCCACCCGAGCAGCAGCGCGCCAAAGGCCCGCGGCCAATCGAAGCCTGGCGCGGGCTGGGCCGGCGGAGCGGCGGGCGCGGCCACCGGCTGGGGCGTGCTCGTCACCGTTTCCACCGCCGTCCGCACCTCGCTCGCGTGCTGGTAGCGGCGCTCGACGTCGCGTTCGAGCGCGTGGAGCACGATCTCGTCGAGCTTCACGTCGATCTGCACCTTCTCGCTCGGCGGGGCGAAGCGGCCCATCGGGACTTCGCCGGTGAGCATCTCGTAGAAGACCACGCCAAGACTGTAGATGTCGGCGCGGTGATCGACGGTCTCGGGCCGGTCGAGCTGCTCGGGGGCCATGTAGCGCGGCGTGCCGAGAGTCATGCCAGTGCCGGTGAGGGTGTGATCGGCCTGGTCGCGGCGGAGCAGCTTGGCGAGGCCGAAGTCGGCGATCTTCACCCGGCCGCGTTTGTCGATGAGGATGTTCTCCGGCTTGATGTCGCGGTGGACGACGCCTTCCTCGTGCGCGAATTGCAGCGCGTCGCAGATCTTCGGGACCACGGCGAGCGCCTCCTGCGGCGTCATCCGGCGCGCGCGTTGCACCTCGCGGAGATTCGCGCCATCCACGAATTCCATTGCGAGGAAGTAGAGCCCGCCGCTCTCGCCGAATTCGTGGACGCCGACGATGTTCGGGTGGCTGAGCTTGGCCAGCGAGCGGGCCTCGCGGCGGAAGCGCTCGACGAAATCCGGCGTGAGCGCATCGACCGGCGGGAGGATTTTCAGCGCGACGATGCGATCGAGATTCACCTGCCGGGCCTGATAAACCACGCCCATGCCGCCGCGTCCGAGGAGCTTGAGGATCTCAAATTGCGGCAACCGGCGCGCGACCTCCGCGGGGTCGCCGATGTCGGGCAGGAGCGCAGACGTCCCGTCTGTGGGGCCCGCGGGCGTCCCGCCGGCCAGTGCGGGCGAGACGCCCGCCTGCCCCACAGCCGGGGACGGCTGTGCTCCGTCGCTTTCCTTGATCGCCACGCTGAGCAGGCAGCGCGCACAGAGCCCCTCGGCGGCGTCGCTGACCATCGGCTGACCGCATTGCTTGCAGTTTTTCATGGGGGACTCGGGTGCATTCATCTCACCCTGTTCAGAAGAAATCCCGCCGAAAGGTTACGGGATATTTTCACCCGCTGAGCGCGGCCAGCAGGTGGCAGAGCTCATCTTCGACCTCGGCGGGCGTGGCGACGGTCTCGGCGATCTCGGCGCGGATGAGATCGCGGTAGCGCTCGCGCAGCCGATGCACCGCGACCTTCACCGCGCCTTCGCTCATGCCGAGCTTGGCCGCGACATCCGCGTAAGGAGTCTTGTCGCCGGTGAGGCAAAACTTGAGCGCGTCAAAGTGCCCGACCTTTCCCGCCGCACTCATCTCCGCGCGCAGTCGTGCCAGCACTTGATCCAGAAGCGTGAGCGCCCAGCGGCGGTCGTAAAGTTTCTCCGCGGTCGCGGTGTCCGCGGGCTCGTGGCGGAAGCGCGATTCGGCGGACATGGCGTCGAAGGAAAGGGTCGCCACGCCGCCGCCGCGTTTCTTTGCGCGGCTGCGGTCCCATTCGTTGGCGAGGAAATGTTTCATCGACGCGAGCAACCACGAACGGAAGCGCCCACGCTCGCGCTCGACGCCGCCGAGCCAGCCTTTCTCAAGCAGGCGCGCAAAGAATTCCTGGGTGAGATCCTGCGCGTCGTGTTCGCCGAGACCCTGCCGCCGGACGAAGGCGTAGAGCGGATACCAATAACTGCGGCAGAGCGTGGCGAGCGCGGCGTTCCCCTCGGCCTCGGTCGGCGCGCGGGCGGCGAGGACGATGCTCCAGCGCGTGGTGGCAAAGGAGCGCGGGGCGGAAGCCATGCGCGGAGCGTAGCCAGGCCCATGGCGCTTGCCCAGCGCAGCTTTGGCGGACTTGGTCCCACAAATGTTCCTACCCCGCCCATTTTGAATCCGTAAATACCTCATAACAAAAGAGGTGGAGGCGAGGGGAGTCGAACCCGCGCGGACCGATACAAACCGCGCTATCTGATGCGGTGCATCAGAGTAAATTGATTTTGGTCATCATCCAGTGCGGTTTGGTTGCGCGGTTTTTGTCACGGATTGTCACACGAAATTTGATCGGCGCTGCGAGCGGAAGAAAGGAAAGCGATAGAATCCTCAACTATGATCGGAGCGGGACAAAAGGAGCTTTTGGATTAGTACAATGTCGCTGCTCGATTCGCACCTCGAGGTGCTGCGGTCGGCGCTCCGTGAGACAGCTGAGCGCATGGACTTCGCCCGCAGCCCAATGGCTTGTCGAGAAAGCCATCGCCGCTACCGAGCACATCGAGAGTATCGTGATGCATGAGGAAACGAAATCCAGCAGGGTATTGATTCGCCAAGCTGCTCGATGAACGCAATTCGCTTCCCCTCGCTCAAGTTTTTCGCGTTGAATCAAAAGCGGGCGCGCTGTCGTCACGGATCGTGTAGCCGACGGCCTCGTAGCCGCGGCGGCGTTTGTCGAACATCCGCGAGAGCATGGGCACTGCGCCGTCGATGTAGTCATGAACTCGAACCTCGGTCTTGCCGGTGTGAAGGCGGTGGAGTCGGCCAACGTATTGCTGGAGCGTGCCCCGCCACGAGATGGGCAGCGCGAGAAACAGTGTATCGAGCCGACTGTCGTCGAAGCCCTCGCCGATGTATCGACCGGTTGCAATGATGACGCGCGGTGCGTCCAGAGGGATCGCAGCCAGGTCGCTGGCGGCAGCGGCGCGAAACTTCGCGTCCTGACCGCCTTTGAGCACGACGACGTGTGCGACCTTTCCGCGCAGCGCGTCGGCGAGTGTGTCTGCGTGCGATTTTCGCTCCGTGAGCACCAGCGGCGAGCGGCTCTCGGCGACTGCCGCGAGCACATCGCGAACGATCTGCGCGTTGCGGCGTTCGTTGGAGGTGAGTTCGGCGTAGAGTTGCTGAATGGGTAATTCGGCGCCGGGCGGAATTTGGGAACACGTCGGGCATGGAATGACGACGTGATCGAAGGGCCGTGTCGCTGCGTGCTTCCGGGCGTCCACGCGATACCGAATCGGTCCGCACTGCATGAAGATGATGGGATGATGCCCGTCCTTTCGGATGGGTGTGGCGGTGAGACCGAGAACGAATCGCGCCTTCACGCGCCGAAGCACCGTCTCGAAGCTGAAAGCGGAAAGGTGATGGCATTCATCCACGATGACGTGACCGTAATCGCCGACAAAATCGGGCACCTCACCTTTGCGGCTGAGGCTTTGCAGCAACGCGATATCGACGCTGCCGGTCGGCGACTTTTTCCCGCCGGCGATGACGCCGATAGCCTTCAAGTCGATCCTCAGGAAAACCGAGAGCCGCTCCCGCCACTGATCGAGCAACTGCCGCCGATGCACGAGCACGAGCGTGCTTACAGCGCGCCGCGCGATGCACTGCGCGGCGATGACCGTCTTGCCGAACGCGGTCGTCGCCGCGAGCACACCGTCGTCGTGCGCCAGCAGTGCCGCCGCCGCCGCTTCCTGCCCGTCCCGCAGTTCGCCGTGAAAACTCACGTCGAGTCGGCGCCCGCCGAATCGTTCATCCTGCACGCGGGCGGTGACGCCGTGCTCCTTCAGTAGCTCAACCACTTCAGTGAAGCATCCGCGTGGCAACCCAATGTGGCGCTCCAGTTCCTCGCCGCAGCGAATGATGCGCGGTTTCCCGAAGGTCGAAAGCCGCATCGCTTGCGCACGATAGAACTCGGGATTTTGAAACGCCGCCAGGCTCAGCAGTCGGTTAAGCATCGCCGATGGCAGACCTTCCTTTTCCACATACACGAGGTCTCCGCGGACCACACAAACTTCGCGTGGCAGCGGTTCTTCGATGGGCGCGTCGCGTTTGCGTCGCGATGGCGGCCAGAGCCACGGGTCTTCGCCATCGCTTTCGTCGGTGAGCGCCAGCCGCAGGCCGATTACACCGCCCGCCCGCTCCGCTTCGGCGACAACGCTTACCACTTTCTCCATTGCCACGCACGGAATCCCCGAGAGAAATGCCCATTGGTCGTCGAATGGAACGAAGTTCTCGTTGAGGAACACGCTATTGCCCTCCTGTCGCGGCGCATGTTGGAGCGGCAGGGCGATGAGGTTTCCGAAGCCACCGCGCGGCATGGTGTCCTGATTCGGGAAAAAGCGGTCATACGAATCCAGGCCGACTTGATGCCGCCGTTCCATCGCGCGCGTGAGCACCGCCGCGCCGAGTTTGCGAGCCAGCACTGCCGGGATCGCTTCGGCGAAAAATATCCACACATGTCCTCCGCGCCCGGAGCGCGAACGCTCTATCGCTGCGGCGACACCCCATTCGTTACACACGCCGAGAAATGTGCGGGCGTCGTCCTGCCATCCGGTCTTGTCGAAATCCGCCCCGAGAAACCAGCATGTCTCATCAGACAGCAGAGGATACACGCCGATCGTCTGCCGGCCCGTAAGATGTGCGATAATGTCGTCGTCTGTTAGCGGCAGAAACGTCCGGGCCGGGCGCCCCTTGGCGTCAAGACTCGACCAATCTTTGTGTGCTGCCGGCGAGTAACCCGCCTTCCCATCCTTCCCAATCCATTGCACTGCGAACACGTCGTCACGTCCACGAAACAGCGCGCGGAACAGTGAAACCTTTGAAGCTGCTGGGGAGCCGTTCGTAAGTGGGCCAGCGAGGCGTGCGGGCATCGGGTCCGGCGCAACTGCGGGACCGGACTCGACCGCCGCTGTCTGCATTCCTAAGCGTCGCCGCTATTCCTCATTCTCACGCTGCAAGCGTGCGCACTCCACGGCGAGTTCGGAGACGCGTGAGCGAAGTGCTTCATCGCTGCCGATTGCGAAAATATCGTCGGAGTTGGGAGTCACGAATCAAGAGATGCTTCTGTCCCTAAGCCGACGCTCACGGAGCTTGCGAGCATAGAGATTGGTCCTCGTTGCGCAATGAACCAGACAACTCAGGAAATGCTGGAGCAGGGAAGCGTTGACTGAAACACGAAGCGCCACTATTTCAATCCACAGCTATTTATTGAAATAGTGCCATTCCTTATTTCACCGTGAAACGCCGCACCGCAAACGCACCCAAAGCCTCGGGCCGATGGATCAAGACGCTCGCGGGGTATCGTGCCTTTCATCCCGACCCGCTGCCGCCGGAACTGACTTGGACGCCGAAACTCGTGCGGGCCTTGTCAGATGCCGACCACCTGCTCGGTCGCCTGGCCGGCGAAGGGCGACGGTTGCCGAATCCGCATCTTCTCATCCGGCCTTTCGTGCAACGGGAAGCGGTTTTTTCGAGCCGCATCGAAGGCACGCAATCAACGCTCGGCGAGCTGCTCGCCGCCGAGGCCGGGGCCGTCGTGGCGCGCAGCCCGGAGGATTTGCGCGAGGTCGGCAACTACGTGGCCGCACTCGAACACGGCATCGCGCGGCTCAAGACGCTGCCGCTCTCCATTCGGCTCGTGCGCGAGTTGCACGAAAAGCTCATGACCGGTGTCCGCGGCGATCACGCCACACCCGGCGAACTACGCCGGTCACAAAACTGGATTGGCCCGCCCGGCTCCACGCTGGCGCAGGCGACCTACGTTCCGCCACCGCACGAGGAAATGCTCGATGACCTGGGCGCGTGGGAAAAGTTCCTCCACGACGAAACTCTGCCGCCGCTGGTCCAGACCGCGCTGATGCACTACCAGTTCGAGGCGATCCACCCGTTCCTCGACGGCAACGGCCGCGTCGGACGCCTGCTCATCACACTGCTGCTCATGCAGCGTGGCGTGCTGCCTCTGCCGCTGCTCTACCTGAGCGCGTTCTTCGAGGCCACGCGCCGCGATTACTACGACGGCCTGAGTGCTGTCACCGAACGCAGCGCATGGGAAGACTGGCTGCTGTATTTCCTCAACGGCGTCGCGCGGCAAAGCGAAGACGCGCTCAGCCGTGCAGAGCGGATCAACCAGCAACTCGACCAATGGCGGGAGCGCGTCAGCCGCACCGGGTCAGGCGTCGCGCTGCGGTTGCTCGACTTGCTCGGCACGAATCCGTTCATCACCGTGCGCAAAGCTGAGGCTCAGCTCGAAGTCGCCTACAACACCGCCGCGGCGGCACTGCGTCGTCTCGTTAAGCTACGGATCGTGAAGCAGATCGGCGAGGCCCGCCGCGACCGCGTGTGCTGCGCGCAGGCGTTGCTGGACATCCTCGAAGAACCGCCCCGTTTGCGTCCGGGGTAGTCGGCACCACCGGCTTGTGTGTTGATTGCCGTGTTAGACCAAGAGCGTCCGTTTTGAGGCAGCGGGGCGGGTAACCCGTCACCGGCTGAGGTCACACTGAGCCTGTAAATTAGAAAGGCACCCGACCCCGCCGCCTCTCCGGCCC
>JANNXQ010000232.1:0-71987 GCA_031409655.1 Chthoniobacteraceae bacterium
GTCCCGTGCGGCATCGTTTCAAAAGCGAAGCTCCGACCTTCTATCGAGGGAAATCTGCGCTGCGCGTTTGATGGCAATGCCGCACGGGACGGCGGCGCTCCCAGGTTACTTCCCGCGAAGCTCTTCGAGCAACCGCGGGACGTATTCTTTGAAACGCGGGTCGGACGCTTCGCCTTTCGCGGGCAGGGCCTTGATCGTCGCCGCGAGCGGCGCGGCTTTGTCACCGAGCGCGGTGAGGGCATTGAGCGCGGCCATCGCGGTGAAGACATCGGTCTTCGACCAATCGGCGTCGTGCGCGAGCAGCGGGAGCACGCGAGCGAGATCGCCTTTGGAGCCGAAGAGCCCGAGCGCTTCCGCAGCGGCGATCCGCACGTCGGGAGCGGCATCGTCGAGCGCCTTGGTGAGTTCGTCGTGGCCCGCTTTCACACCGTCCGCACCGCGCATCCCGAGACCGCGGATCGCCCAGTAGCGCACGCCGGAATCCGCGTCCGCGGAAGCCGCCTTCAGCGCTGGCATCGCGTCGGCGCGGAGCGAGGAAGCCAGTTCCGCCATCTCGTAAATGCGCGCGAAAGGGAAACTCGCGTCGTGCGCGAGATCATAGGGCGTCGTGCCCCGACTCCGACGGTGCATCTCACCTTCCGGCAGGATGCCGACGTCCCGGATGCGGGCCGCGTGAGCACGGAGTGCCGTACGCATTTTCTCCAGCGTCGCCGCGTGCTCTGCGGAAGCCGCGAGATTGTTCACTTCGTCGCGATCGGTGGTGAGGTCGTAGAGTTCCTCGGCCGGTTTGGTCTTCCAGAAAGCCGACTGCGCGGCGTTGAGCTTGCCGTCCTTAAACATCTGCTCCCAGACCTGCGTGGTCGGCGTCTGCCACATGTAGTTAATGTGCTGCGCGTAGATCTTGTCCGGCCGGAACTGGCGGAGGTAAACGTAGCGACCATCGGTGACGCTACGGACACAATCGGTGCGCTCATCCATGCGTCCGCGGAAGCCATAGAGGAAAGGCTGCGGCGCAGTCTGATACTTTCCGAGGAAGGCGAAGCCCTGCATCGTCTTCGGCGGTTCCACACCGACGAGACTGAGCAGCGTCGGTGCGAAATCGACAAAGCTCACGAGACGTTCCGAAACGCCGCCCGCCTTGTAGTCGGGCGGACGCAGTTCCTTAAACTTCTCCGGGATGAAAACTACGAGCGGCACATGCAGCCCGGAATTGTAAGGCCAGCGTTTATTGCGCGGCATGCCGGAGCCGTGATCGGCGTAGTAGAAAACGATGGTGTCCTCGACGAGACCCGCAGCCTCGAGTTCCTTGAGCCGCTCGCCCGCGTCGGCATCGGCGGCGCTCACGCCGTCATAGTATTGCGCCCAATCCTTCCGCACCTCCGGGGTATCGGGATGATAAGCCGGCACGCGCACTTCGGCGGGATCATGCACCGCAGTGTGTGGCTTTGAGCGGATCTTACTCTCGTGGCTCTTCTCCGAATTGAAGATGGCGAAGAACGGCTTCCCCGCCGGGCGATCGGACCAATGCCCCTTCTTCGCCGAGACGTCCCAGACTTCGCCGGGCTTCGCGAGGTTGTAGTCTTCCTTCGCGCTATTCGTGCAGTAGTAGCCGGCCTCGCGGAGATGCTGTGGGTACATCTTCTGCCCGGCCGGGAAGGGCACCATACTCCGCATGTGCTCGCCGCCAGTGCTCGGAGGATACAGCCCGCTGATCAGGGTGGTGCGGGCCGGCGCGCAGACCGGCGCATTCGACCAGCACTTCGCGTAGCGCAGCCCCTTGGCCGCGAGCGCATCGACGTTCGGAGTGGTGGCAAATTTGTCCCCGTAGCAACCCAGGTGCGGGCCGTGATCTTCGCTGGTCAGCCAGAGGATGTTTGGGCGATCGGCGGCGGGCGCTGTGGCGCAGAGGACGAGCGCGGCAGAGAGGGAGAGGAAGGGATTCATTTCCGGGCATTCTTTGGTTTTTCGGCCGTGGGGTAAAGGGAGACGGGCGTGGTATTTTGCTGGGGCGCACCGACGGTGCTGCGACCGTCGGCGACGTATTTTTCGAGCAGCGTTGTGAGTCGCTGGACGATCTCGGGGTGCGCGTCCTGCACGTTCTTTTTCTCCCCGATGTCCGTGTTCAGATCGTAGAGCTGCAGCGCGGGCAGGCTCTCCGCCTCTTTCGCTCCGGGCCGCGGCGCACTCCAGCCTCCGGAGCCCGGAGCCAACCCCAGCTTCCACCTCCCCTGCCGGATCGCGAAGGTGCCATTGATCGAGTGATGCACGATGGCTTCGCGCAACGGCGCGGTATCCTTCCCGAGCAGCGCCGGCAGGAAACTCACGCTATCTTCACCCGCCGTGTCCGGGATTTTTTTCCCGACGATGTCCGCCGCAGTTACCATGAGATCCGTGGTGCAAATGATTTGGTCACTTTTGCTCCCGCCTTTCACCCGCGCCGGCCAGCGCACGATGAAAGGCACCCGGTGTCCGCCCTCATAGATATCCGCCTTATGTCCGCGGAAGACGTAGCTCGGGTTGTGATCCTTCGCCAAAAGCTCGTCGAACTTCGCCGACGGCGAGCAACCATTGTCGCTCGTGGCGATGATCAGCGTGTCCTCCGCGAGACCCGCTTTTTCCACCGCATCGAGCACCTGCCCGATGCTCCAATCCGTTTGCATGACAAAGTCGGCGTAAGGATTCAGCCCGCTCTTTCCGAGCCACTCCGGCGTCGGAAGGATGGGCGTGTGCGGAGCCGTCAGCGGCAGATAGAGGAAAAAGGGAGTGCCGCTTTTCGCCCCGGCAGCATGATTCGTCACAAACTCCACGGCCTTGCTCGTGAAGGTGGGCAGCACTTCGTAACCGGTGAAGCCCGGCACCGCCGGCCCTTCGCGCGTGAACCCAGTCGTCCGGCCCGTCATCATCTCGATCTTCCGCGTCTCGGTCGGCTGCTGCGTCACACGATCATTTTCGATGAAAGCGTAAGGCACCATGTCGAGCGAAGCGGCGATGCCGAAGTAACTATCAAAGCCGACGGCGAGTGGGCCATTGGTCATCGGCTTGGTAAAATCCACGCTCCCCACCTGCTCCGGCGTCTCGATCCTCAGTTCGGAAACTTCCCTCCCCTCGTGCTTCACCCAATCCATCCCGAGGTGCCACTTCCCGATGCAGCCCGTCGCGTAGCCCTGCTGCTTGAGCATCGCGGGCACCGTGAGACGGCCTTCTTCGATCAGGCGCGGACTCAGTCCTCCGAGTACGCCGCTCTTGAGGCGCGAGCGCCAACTGTAACGGCCCGTGAGAATGCCGTAGCGCGTGGGCGAACAGACGGAGGAACTCGTGTGCGCATCCGTGAAGATCATCCCGCCCGCGGCGAGCCGATCAAAGTTCGGCGTGGCGATTTTGCCATTCGCGTTCAGGCATTTCAGATCCCCGTAACCGAGATCGTCGCAAAGGATGTAGATGATGTTCGGCTTCGAGGCGGCAGGAAGCGGGGTGACGAGCGCGAGCGCGTAAAGGGCGGAGAGAAATGGGAGGAGGGAGCGAGTCATAGAGATGCGGGAGGTCAACCGGGCGGCTCGGCGGTCATTAGTCGTGCCGGGGCAAAAGTGCGTCTTGTCCCGATCGGCGACCCCGGGTAAAGAAAACGGATGAACTTCATCGCGTGGATTTTCTTCGGTCTCATCGTCGGGGTGCTCGCCAAATTCATCATGCCCGGCAAGGACCCGGGTGGCATCATTGTCACCATCCTGATTGGCATTGCGGGATCGTTTGCGGGCGGCTTTCTCGGTGGCCTCATCGGCATCGGCGGCGCTGGGGTCTTCGATCTCTGGGGCATCCTCGTCTCCACGGGTGGCGCGATCCTCCTGCTGATCATCTATCGCCTCGTGATGCGGGCGAAGAAGCCGTAGCGCCGGCGCGCTACTGGGCTTTCTTCTTCCCCTTCTTCGGCGCAACTTCGCTGGCTTTGCCGGGGACGTTCGGCGTCGGCATTGGCGCTTTCACTTCCGCGCGCCAGGCGACGAGGCGGGCGTGCAGTTCCTTCGCCTTGTCCGGCATCTCGGTGGCAAGGTTCTTTGTTTCGCCGAGGTCGTTGCGGAGGTTGTAGAGCTCTAGCTTCCCGTCTTCGAGATACTCCATGAGCTTCCAATCGCCGCTGTGGATCAGGCTCACCGGCGTGGTGCGCCAGAGTCCCGGACCCGAGCCGAGGTAGCCAGGAAAGTGCTGGAAAATAGCGTCGCGCTGCAGCTTCGCGGTCGGGTCGCGGAAGAGCTTCACGAGACTCTCGCCGTCGAGCACCTGGCGCGGCTGGGGCGCGCCGCTGATCTCCAGCATCGTCGGGAAAAGGTCCACGTGCGCGGTCGGCACTTCACAGGTGGTGCCTGGCTTGGTCACGCCCGGCCAACGGACAATGAAAGGTTCGCGGGTGCCGCCTTCGTAGAGGCTGCCCTTGCCGCTGCGCAGCGGAGTGTTGTCGGTGATGCCACCACCGTCCTCGTCGCCGGCTTTCTTCTTCTTCGCCTTCCCCTCCATCCCTGGCTCGCGGATCAGACCATCCGGGCGGGCGTAACCACCCACACCCCCGTTGTCGCTGGTAAAGATGAGCACGGTGTTATCCGCGAGTTTCAGATCATCGAGAGTCTTCATCACGCGCCCCACACTTTCATCCACGCTCGCGATCATCGCCGCATAGACCGCGTTGTTGTGCCCGCCCACGCCCGGCTTGGGTTTGAATTTCGCGATGAGATCCTCCTTGGCCTGATGCGGCGAGTGGACGCCGAAATGCGGGAGGTAGAGGAAAAAAGGTTCGTTCTTGTTCCGCGTGATGAAGTCCACCGCCCGGTCGGTGAGAAAGTCCGCGAGGTAAGTGCCTTTTGGGTAATCGGTCTGGGGATTGGTCGCGAAGTCAAAGTGCCGACCCATGCTCACGATGGCCTCATCGAAGCCGCGCTTGCCAGGCTGATAGTCGCCGGACTGACCGATGTGCCACTTGCCAAACATCCCGGTCGCATAACCACCCGCCTTGAGCTGCTTTGCGATGATGTCGCGGTCGAGCGGGAGGTCGGTGACATTTTCCACCGGACGCAGCGGCCGCGAACCCCATTCAAAGCGACCGATGCTGCCGACCGTGTAAACGCCGGTGCGCGCTCCGTATTGGCCACTCATCAGCGCAGCACGCGTGGGCGTGCAATTCTGGCAGTGGTGATGGCTCATCAGCCGCGTGCCTTGCGCGGCGAGGCGGTCGAGGTTCGGTGTCTCGTAGTACTTCGAGCCCTGCACGGCGAGATCGGTCCAGCCGAGATCGTCGGCCATGATGAAGATGATGTTTGGCTTGGCGGCGTGACCGACTGCGCAAAGGACCAGGGTGAGGATTGAGGGCAGGAGACGAGTGAGCATAGGGAGGGATCAGTGAGAGGTCGGTGGGAATTGGGCGCGGAGAAGGCGTTCTGCCTCGGCCTGCGCTCCTGCGAACCCCGGCTCATCGACAGCGTTGCGCAACTCTGTGGGATCGCCGGCGGCGGCGTAAAGTTCGCGGGCGACGGTCTCGCCGGTCTGCCAATCGCGCCACTCGGTGTAGCGCACGCTATCGGTGCGGACGCTGCAGCCCATCGCCTGCGGCTGCTTCGAAGGCTCGCGATCGTAATACGCAGGCCGCGGATGCTGCGTGAAGGCGCCGCTCCGCACCGTGGCGGAAGGATCGCGCAGAACGGGCACGAGGCTGGTGCCGTCGAGGCCGGCGGCTTTCGGCAGGCCGCAGAGTTCGACGAGCGTGGGGAAAAGATCGACGAGTTCGGCGAGCGAGGCGGTGCGCTGGCCGACGGATTTGCCCTTCGGCTCGGCGATGAAGAAGGGCACGCGGGCATCGTATTCAAAGTTGGAAGTCTTTCCCCACAGACGGTGCTCGCCGACGTGATAACCGTGATCGCCGACGAAGGTGATGATCGTCCGATCCGCCACCCCGCTACGCTCGAGCGCGTCGAGCACCTTCCCGATCTGCGCATCCAGAAAGGTGATGTTCGCAAAGTAACCGTGGCGCATTTCCGCCGCCTGCGAGGGGCTCGCGGTGGCCTGCCCTTTTGCGGGGCCGAGGACTTCCGTGCTCTGGTGAAAGGCGATGTCGGGAGCGCCTTCTGGACGGCGGCCATCGAGCGGCGGAAGCTTTGCGCGATCGTAGAGATCCCAATATTTTTTGGGCGCATTGAAGGGCGCGTGCGGCTTCCAGAAACCGACCGCGAGGAAGAAGGGCGCGCCTTTGACCTCGCTCAAGACGCGCACGGCTTCCGCGGCGACGCGGCCATCGTAGTAGGCTTCGTCCGGCACATCGCGGCACTCGCAGATGCCGGTGGTGGGATAACCGAAGCCCGTCGTGGTAGTGGCGAAGTTCGGCGGCAGTTCGCCGGGGACCTGCGGTTTGTCGTCGCCGTGATTTGCGTAGTGCAGAAACTCGGGCGCACTCCACGAACGTGCGTCGCCCTGCACCGCGGTGTGCCAGTTGTGAAAGATCTTCCCGACGCCGCGCGTGGTGTAGCCGTGCTCCTTGAACCAGAGCGGCAGCGTGGTGACGTCGGGATTCTTTTCGCGGAAGTGGGTGCCGTTATTCCAGAGCCCGAGGGTGTCGGGCCGGCGGCCGGTGAGCATGGAGGAACGCGAAGGATTGCAGACGGCTTGCTGGCAGTAGGCGCGGTCAAATTGCAGCGCGCGTTTGGCAAGGCGGTCGAGATTCGGCGTGAGCGCGGGCGAGCCGTAGGTGGCGAGTTCGGCCCGCAGATCATCGGCCATGATGAAGAGGACGTTCGGGCGCTTGGCCTGGGCGCGGGAGGAAAGGACGACCAAGGTGAGACAAAGCGCGACGCGGAAGGGGATGCGGTTCATGGGCGAAACTGCGGGCATACGGAGCCGCGGAAAACAAGTCGAGCGGCAAGTCCGCGCGTCCCACTCGGTCGCGCGACTGCGACTAGGAGCGGAGGCCGCGTCCCACTTTCCCGCGCACGGCCCTGACCGACCGCGAGAATGCCGCGGCAAGCTGGCGCGTGGCCCGACCCACAGCCCCGCCGCGATTTTCCCAGGCCTTCCGCCGCGCCTGGGCGGCGGTGTGCTTTTCCGCATTCCAGGGAAAACCAGTGAAGCTCGGGTCGGGACGCGGCGGCCCGCGGAAGGCGAGGATGTAGGCGTAGCGCGAGACCGCGGAGACATTCGTCCCGGCGCCATGCAGGGTGCGGCAGTGATGAATCGTCGCGCCACCCGCCGGGAGCGGACACGGGATCGCGTCCGCCGGATCGAAAGGCGCGATGCACTCGAGGGCCATGATGCGCGGATCGGAATTCGGCGACTGATGCTCGCGCACGGGGCCGCGATGGGTGCCCGGCAGGAACTGCATGCAGCCATTTTCCACCGTGGCGATCTGCAGCGGCATCCAGATACTGATCTGATCGTAGTGCGTCCCGGGATCATTGCGATGCGCCTCGTCCTGATGCCACGGAGTGGCGGCACCGTAGCCCGGAGGCTTGAGGATCGCGTGGTCAAACCAGGGCGCGGCCTCGGGCCCGAGGAGTTGCCTGGCGATGGCGTAGGCATTGGCAAAATAACGGGTCTCGCGAAGTTCCGGCGCGAACCTCGCTGGCTTCGAGATCTGCGGGAGCGCGGGCGGGCGGCCATCCGCATCGGTGCCGACAAGATCGTACTGCGCGCCCATTTCCCAACCGACGTTTTCGCGGAAAAGGCGCTCGAAGATCCCGCGCATCGGTGGGATCTCCTCGGGAGGAGCGATTTCCGGGATGACGCCAAAACCATGAGCGCGGAACGCCTGGATTTGTTCAGGTGATAATTCGATCGTGTCTGCCATTCCGCTCTCGAAGATAGCACACGCCGCCCGTCGGACGCGAGCCTGCGGTTCGGGACCGGAAGGATTCCGCGATGCGCACGCGCTGCCTAACCCTCAGGCAAGACGCGCTTCACCAAACGCCCGATGGCCTCGGTGGCAAAGTCGCTTTGCGGATACTGTTTCTGCGCCTTCAAATACCAGGCAAGACTGGAGCCCACCTGCTCCTGCTTTTCCAGATCCTGTGCCCTCCGGAGCGCGCGGACAAACTCGGCCGCCTGGGTCGTGAGCGTGGCCCGCTGCTGATTGAGCAGGCTGTCATTGGGAAATTTCGCAAAGGCTTTCTCCACGCTCTCCCAGGCACCGGCGTAGTTGCTTTGCCGCGCCATTTCCTCCGCCCGCAGGAGCGCGACCTCGATGGACTTCATGTCTTCGAGCACCGCCTTCATTTGCGTCTGCCGCTCGGGATACGTCGCGAGCGCAGCGATAAAGCGCCCGCTCTCATTGTAGATCTGGCGATGATTTTTCTGACTGAGGAGCTGATCGAAATCGACGATGGCCTTCTGCTGCACATCACCTTGGGTGAAGATTTGCTTGGAGACTTCGGAGAGCTCGGGATTGCGCGGCCAGAGTTCCGTCGCGGCTTTGAAAGCCGTCTCAAAGGCCGGCCGATCGCCAGAGATGGAGGCATTCCGGGCGATCGAAATCTGGAAGTGCGCGAGCTGGCGCGCGGTCTCGACGGCGGCGGTGGGCTTTGAGCTGTCAAAGTCTTTCGCGCTCGTCGCGAGGTCTTTCACGATCGACTCCGCGAGCGTGTAGTCTTTCACATCCAGCGCGCTCTGGAGCTGAAAGCTTTTGCGCGCAAACTCCACGACCTTCCGCTTCTTCTCCCGCGGCAGCGTGCGGATCTCCGGCATGTGCTCGCCGACGAGAAAGGACTCGCTCAGGCGCTTTGTGGCACTATCGAGCTCGCTTTTATCGACGAGGAACTCGAAGGCCCGCACGCCTTCCCGGACATCGCGGATCGCCTCATTGGCCAGGGTGTCGAGGATGGTCACGGTGGGTGGCTGCCCAGAGCTGCGCTGGAAGAGTTCGCCCATGTCTTTGCCGACGGTGAGCTTGGTGTCGCCGTCATTGAAAAGCGCGCGATAGAAGCGCGTCGCCATGATCACGTGCTGATAGCGGCGCTGCATGAAAAACTGGACCATCAAGGCCTGAAATTCGAGCTTGGCGGCGAGCTCGGAGATCTCGCGCTTGACCAGATTTGCCTGCTGCCAGGCGATCAACTGCGCGAGTTCACGGGTCTGCCAACTACCCTGATTCAGGACCGTTTGCTTCGCCTCGGCCCCCTGCTCCACCGGAGTCCCACCGCCAGGCACCACACCCCCCGCGCCCTGCCGTTTGCTCTTCATCTTCTCGTTTGCTTCCTTCGCGTGCTGGACGGCTTGCGACTGGCCACGGGTTGCGGCCTCGAGCCGCTTCGCGTCGTACTGCATCGCCTCGTTGACGGCGAGCAGGCGCTTCTGCTGCCGCTGCGCCATCCACACGGTATAGACGGCATTCGCCAGGGAATCGCAGAGCCGCGCATCCTGATCGAAGCTCGCCCCGCGTGGGAGGAGCCGGAAAGACATGTCGATATTCTGCTGATGCGCGGAGGCCGGGGCGAGCCGGGTGAGGATCTCAGAGATCGTGGCCTGATACAGCTTGTCCTCGGCGGTCGTCGCCTCCGGTGCGTTGAGGTATTTTTCAAACCGCGCCTGGAAAAGGCGATTGTTGGTAATGTTCCAGGTCTTTCCGTCCCAGGAGAAGGTCTCCGAGCCAGGATCGAAAGCCGGCACGTCACGCCCGAGAAAGCCGGGCGGCTTGGTCGCCGGAGCGGGCGTCTGGGCCGGTGTTGGCGGCACCGGGGGGAGCGCGGGTGCGTCGGGGACTTGAGACCAGCCTCGCCCGGCGGAGAACAACACCAGGAGAAACACTGAACCTCGAACGTCGAACTTCGAACGCCGAACCACCGAGGTGCGCGCAGGCTCCAGCGTTCGATGTTCGAGGTTCGATGTTCGATGTTCAGAGTTCATGCCTTTTTCACATCCTGCGCCTTGAGCAGCCCCTTGTCGCCTACTTCGATCTTAAAGAGAAACCGCTGGCCGCGTTCGATATTCACGCTGCTGAAACTGGCCGGCACGAGGATCGGCAGCACTTCTCCGCCGGGCCCATCGACGGAGAAAAGGCGGCCACCGATGGCCGACCACTCGAGTTGCTTGAGCACCGTGGCGTCCAGCTTGTAAACATTGCCGCGCAGGCTGTTCGCATTTTCCAGATAGTCCTGCACCGGCAAGACCGTCACGGTGCGATAGGGATCACTCACCCGCCCGAAGAGGAAATAGCCTCCAGCGATCGCTGCCAAGACGAGCCCTGCAGCGAGTAAAAGCCACACGGGATGGGCGGAGGAACTAGCGCGGCGTGCCATCGCGCAAGAAAAGGCGAAATACCGAAAGGGGAAAGGAGAATTTGCGCCAGACTCGGTCTGCAATGCGCCGCCCGATCATTACTTGATCAACCCGAAGTGCGGACGGAATGGCCAGTACACGAACATCCCGCGCCCCATGATATTGCGCTGCGGAACGGGACCCCAATCGCGACTATCCGAACTGTGGTAGCTATTGTCGCCGAGCGCAAAGTACATCTCGGGCGGCACCTTGTAGGTCTGCTCCGGCGAACGAAGGATGGGCGTCAGAAAACTCGGGAAGCCATTGGCATAACCGCCGTATTCGTTTTTGCGGTCCATCACGCGGCCCATGGCTTCGCCTTTCGCGCGCTCCCCATTCACAAAGAGCTCCGGAGGATCGATGCGCAATTCTTCGCCCGGCTCTCCGCAGAGGCGCTTGATGTAAAACTGCGAGGGCGAGTTCGGATTACTCCGATTCTCCATCGTCTCAATGCCGCCGGTGTTGAAGACGAAAACCTCCTCCCGGCGCGGCTTCCGAAAGTGATAGGTGAACTTATCCACAAAGACGTGATCGCCGGTCTCATGGTAACCTCGCGCAATCGGCTCCCCGGCCCGGAGCCGCCGCCCCTGGCGCACGAAAAAGTGGTCGCGAGCGGTCGGGTAAGGCACATGCAGGTAATAGGAATTCCGATCCGTCACGACTTGCGTGTAGGTCATGAATAGAAAACGCGACACCTCTTTCACCTCCCCGATGGTCTCATCCGCCTTGGCCGGCACATCCAGATAGGTCCGCCCGCGCCAGATACCGTCCCAGATGCGCACGAACACATTGGGCAGCGGCTCCTGGGACGGATAACCGATGATGCCATTGAGCGTCGGGAACATCGAACCCGTCGGAATCGTGAATGGCTGGAGAAAGTAGGTGCGCACGCCGAGTGCGACGACGATGGCCACGAGGAAGACTTCGACATTCTCCCGGATCCCAGCATTCGCGACCGCCGGGAGATTGGCATTGCAGCGCCCATCGAGATCCCGCGCCGCCGTCTCGACCCGCCCCTTATCCCCCGTCTTCACCGCCTCCTCGAGGCCAGTCACGCTCCGCTCAAACTCCGCGATCTGATCCCCCGTCCAAAGGTCCCGTTTGTAGGCCAGCAGCTTGCGCGCGTCCTTGGCAAATTGGCGGCCTTGTTTGAGGTAGCGAGGGGTGAGAAAAAACATGAGGCGCGCCTTGTAGCCCTCCGTCCGGCACGCGGCAAGGGTCGAAGTATCCGCCGGAAAAAGAGGCTCGATTTCGCCTCCGAAATATCCCTTGCCACTCCCGGAGCGCCGTGGCAGTCTCCCGGCCCTTTTCCAAGGGAAAACCACCTTTTATGGCATACGCAATATTCAAAACCGGCGGC
The DNA here is from genome assembly GCA_031409655.1 of Chthoniobacteraceae bacterium. Taxonomy (GTDB): domain Bacteria; phylum Verrucomicrobiota; class Verrucomicrobiia; order Chthoniobacterales; family Chthoniobacteraceae; genus JANNXQ01. The sequence continues at coordinate 11,642 of JANNXQ010000232.1, forward strand.
AAACAATACCGCGTGAAAACCGGCGACGTCGTCGCCATCGAGAAACTCGACTTGGAACCCGGTGGCGAAGCCCGCTTCGACGAAGTGCTCTTCGTCGGCGAAGGGGCCAGCATCAAGGTCGCTGCGGCTCTCAAGGGCGCATCCGTCGTCGGCGAAGTCGTCGAGCAGATCAAGGCGCCGAAGCTGATCGCCTACCGCTACAAGCGCCGCAAAGGCTACCACCGCACCGTCGGCCATCGCCAAAAACTCACGCGCGTGAAGATCATCTCGATCCCCGCCTGATTCCCTTTCCTCCTCCAACACTCAACTCCCTCTTCCCAAATGGCTCATAAGAAAGGTCAAGGCTCAGTCAAGAACGGGCGCGACAGCGTCAGCAAGCGTCTCGGCGTCAAGAAATTTGGCAGCCAGAGCGTCATCGCCGGCAACATCATCATCCGCCAGCGCGGCCGGAAATTTCACCCCGGCAAGAACGTCGGCCTCGGTCGCGACTACACGATCTTCGCCTTGGTTGACGGCACCGTCCGCTTCGATCGCGAAGGCCGCCGGGTGAACGTCGATCCCCTCGCTTCGGTCAACTGACCCAAGCCCGCAACCCGGGCCTTCCAATTTACGCAGGCGTCGCAGCGAAGAGTTGCGGCGCCTGTTTTTTTGCAAGAGACGCCCGGGGCCCGCTCTTCCCTTGTGGAGCGTGGCCTGCACTTTCTCGATGGAGAAGGCTGTTACTCCCCCGTCGGAGGAGGCAGCAGATGCTTTTTGATCTCGTGCCGCGTGAACAATCGCCCACCCAGATAAAGCAGCACCGCCACAATCAGCGCGCCCAGCAGGAAGTGCTCGATGCTCTTCACCCGGCCGATGATCGCCTCGGCGCTGTGGCTGAGGAAATAACCCACTGCCGCAAGCCCCGTCCCCCAGACGCTGAGCGCGCACAGTTCGATGAACGCGAAGCGCCTGACGGGCAGCTTTTGCACGCCCCAGAAAACGAGACTCGGATTGCGGGTGCCATAGATGAAGCGGCAGAGGAAAAGTTCCCACGGACCAAACCGTTCGGCGAGCCGCTCCACGACGGGGCCGAGCCTCCGATAGACCCGCGAATCCCGAATGGACTCTGCTCGCGCATGTCCCAGCCAAAACCAGAGGGAGTCATGGACCAACGCTCCAGCCAGACACGCGAGCAACGCCGGCCCCGGCGCCACGATTCCCAGATGGGCAATGACCCCGGCCATGATGAAGACGATGTCATTCTCGACCATCGCGCAGAGGAAGATAGCGAGGAGTCCGTATTCGGTGAGAAAGTTCTGCATCAAGTTCCCCGTCGGGGCTGCACTCTGCCGAGCCGATGCTCAGACGCCACCAGGAATCGCATCCGTGAGTGAAAGGACTTGGGCTCCCGTATTCAACTCGCCCCTCAATAAAGAAGAAATCCGCAGATTCGCACGGCCTGCGAAGCGGCGGATTCCTCTCCGGAAAGACTTTGGTCGCGCTACTTTTGCGGCGCTATTGCCAGTCCGTTCTTAGCGCGAGTAGAGCTCGACGATGAGCTGCTCGTTCACGATCGGCGCGATCTCATCGCGCGTCGGGATACGGGAGACTTGGCCTTTGAAATTGTCCTTGTCCACACTCAGCCAATCCGGAACCGGGACGATCTGCGTGAGTTCGATATTCCGCGCCGCGAGACGCCGGGACTGCGGCTTGTCTTTCACGGTGATGTTATCGCCGGGCTTCACGTTAAAGGAGGAGACGTCAACTTTCCGTCCATTGACCTGCACATGGCCGTGCGCCACGAGTTGGCGAGCCCCATTGCGGCTATTCGCAAAACCGAGGCGATAGACGACGTTGTCCAGACGGGTTTCGAGAAGTTGAAGGAGGATCTCACCCGTGACGCCCCGGCGCTTGGCGGCGATTTCAAAGTAGCGCCGGAACTGCCGTTCGAGGACGCCGTATTGGTAGCGGAGCTTCTGCTTCTCGCCGAGCGCCACCGCGTATTCGCTCTGCTTGCGGCGGGAGCCTTTGGGACCGTGCATGCCGGGTCCGTAGTTTTTGCGTTCGAGCGCCTTGGAAGGGCCGAAGATGGCGACGCCGAAGCGCCGGCTGATTTTCGATTTAGGGCCTGTGTATCGTGCCATGGGATTTGAGTATTAGGTCTTGAGCGTTGGCGTGAGGTCAGCGAGTTGCGTCAGACGCGGCGCTGCTTGGGAGGTCGGCAGCCATTGTGGGGCACCGGGGTGACATCCTTGATGAGGGTGATTTCCAGTCCCACGGCTTGGATGGCGCGGACTGCGGACTCGCGCCCGGCACCGGGGCCCTTCACGCGCACTTCGACCTCGCGGAGGCCGTGGCCCATAGCCTGGCGGCAGGCGTCCTGCGCAACCATCTGAGCAGCGTAGGCCGTGCTTTTGCGCGAACCCTTGAACCCACATTTGCCCGCACTCGACCATCCGATCACGTGCCCAGCGGCATCCGTGACACTGACGATGGTGTTATTAAAGCTGGCCTGCACGTGCGCCACCCCTGTGTGCACGTTTTTGCTCCCCTTAGCCTTGACGATCTTGATCTGCTCGACCACCGAGTTCGGGTCGAGAGAGAGATTCTCTTCTTTCTTTGGCTGCTCTGCGCCGGCCGCGGCAGCCGCGTCTTTCTTCTTCGGAGCCCTGGTTTTTGCGGCCTTCGGGGCAGCGGCTTCTACCACCGGGGCAGCAGCAGCAGCGACAGGTGCTGCGGCAGGAGCTTCATTCTCCGGCGTCGCGGGCGTGGGTGTTTCGGAATCAGGCATACGTGTGGTCGTTTGGAGTTATTTGGCGGACTTTGGCGCTTCTTTGGCGCGCTGGACGCCGACAGTCTTGCGGGGCCCCTTCCGGGTGCGGGCATTCGTGCTCGTGCGCTGCCCACGCACCGGAAGACTCCGGCGATGGCGAATGCCGCGGTAACAGTTGATGCCCTGCAGCCGCTTCAGGTTCTGTTGGATTTCGCGTCGGAGATCACCTTCGATGGCAAGTTTGCTGGCCGTGATCGCCTGAATGATCTGATTCACCTGCTCGCCAGTCAGATCCTTCGCCCGCATGTCAGGATTGATGTTGGCTTGTTCGAGAATCTTTTTCGCACTGCTCGGCCCGATGCCGTAAATGTAAGGAAGCGACGCTTCGATGCGCTTGTCGCCGGGAATATCAACGCCTAGGAGTCGTGGCATGGTGGATTGGGATTTGAGGTGGTTGGATTGAGGATTTCAGGTAGTTCGATTTCGCAGAGCATTCGGGAGATTTCCCGGTCGCCAGACGATTCTCTCGAACTGCAAGCGCTTAGCCTTGCCGCTGCTTGTGCCGGGCGTTTTTGCAGATGACGCGGACGACATTTTTGCGCTTCACGATGCGGCAGCTTTCGCAAAGACGTTTGACGGATGCTCTTACTTTCATAGGTAAATTTGGGCTTTAATTTGGAGGACAAAAAATCGCCATGGAGACTCGGAAGTCTCCAGTGCGATCGACGATTTCACTACTTTTGCCGGGAGGTGACCCGGCCATTGGTCAAGTCGTAGGAGCGCATTTCTATCACTACTTCGGCACCTGGCAAGATGCGAATGAAGGGCAAACGCATTTTCCCTGGAAGGCCTGCAAGGATCGGGTGTTCACCGCGAAGCTCAACCCGAAACGAGGTGCTTGAGAATGGTGCAATCACTTTTTGTCCTAGTTCAACAGCGTCTTTTTTCGCCATGTGAGGATCTCCGGTTCGGCTTTGGTGATCAAAACAGTGTGCTCGAAATGCGCAGAATGCTTTCCGTCCAGCGTGACCACCGTCCACTTGTCCGGGAGCACCCGCACGCCTGCCACGCCCATATTCACCATCGGTTCGATGGCGATGGTCATGCCGGCCTTGAGTTTCGGCCCGCTGCCCGCCCGCCCGTAATTTGGCACCTGGGGCTCCTCATGCAGTTTTCTGCCAACCCCATGTCCCACAAACTCCCTGACGACGCTGTACCCGTGAGCCCCTACTTCGTCCTCAATCGCTGAACAAAGGTCCCCCAACCGACGACCGGCAACTGCATAGGTAATCGCGAGTTCGAGAGTGTCTTCCGTCACTTGCAGCAATCGCTGCACGCGCGGATCGATCGCTCCCACAGGAACCGTGGTCGCAGTGTCGCCCACCCAGCCATCCTTCACCACACCAATGTCGAGCTTCACGATGTCGCCATATTGAATGCGTCGAGGCCCTCCGATGCCATGCACCACTTCCTCATTGACGGAAATACAGATATTACCCGGAAAGCCACGGTAGCCGAGAAATGCGCTTTTACAGTCAAACTCCGCCATGTACTCCGCCGCCGCGCGATCAACTTCGCCCGTCGTCACCCCAGGCCGGATCAAGCTCGAAACCCGGTCCAATATGTCGCTCGCCACACGGCAGGAGTTCCGCATGCGTTCGATTTCGCGGTCACTCTTGATCGGGATACTCACGATTCCTCAAGAATTTCCACGACCTCACCAAAGACTTTCTCCGGGGACTGAGTGGCATCAATCGTCCGCAGCAAACCCCGCTCCTCATAAAAACCAATCAGTGGAGCACTCTTCGCGCCATACTCATCCATTCGCACCGCCAATGTCTCAAGCGTGTCGTCCGAACGGCGCAGGAGCGGAGCTCCACAGGAGGGACAAGGAGAATCCGCCGCAACATCGTGGATCCCACTGCTGAAATTACGCGCGCATTTCGAGCAGACACAGCGACTCGTGACGCGTCCCTGCAAAGTCACTAAATCTGCTTCAAAGGAGAGGGCAATTTCCAGTGGAGATCCTCTCGCCGCGAGCATTTGCCCCAACGCATCCGCCTGCCCCAAGCTCCGCGGATAACCATCAAAAATAAATTGCGAGTCGTGCTTTTCCAGCCACCGGGCAACGAGTTGATTCGCAATACTATCAGGGACGAGTCTTCCGTGAGTGGTGTACTCGCCCGCCTCGGAACCCAAATCCGTTCCGGCAGCACTCTCCTCACGCAGCATCGAACCGGGCGAAGCGCTCGGGATTTCGTAACGGGCCGTGATCATCTCCGCCTGCGTGCCCTTTCCGGATGCTGGTGGTCCAAGCAGAACGATCCGTCGTTTCACTACCGAAACCGCCCCGCGATGAAAATCGTCAAACCCGCGACCAAGAGAATTGCGATGCCCACATACATCCAAATGAGAGCCCCCTGTTGGACCGCTTCCCCCCGGGCATTGGGGGCGCGATCAAAGCGACCACGCAGGCGGCCCTTGCGAAGAAAACCATCGTAGTGCCGCTGGATCAAATGCGTTTCAACCTGCCGCATGGTATCCAGGACGACGCCCACGCAGATCAATAAACTGGTGCCGCCAAAGAACTGCGCCGTCACATAGGGCACATTGAGTTGATGAGAGAGCATCTGGGGCAGAATCGCTATGATCGTCAGAAAAATAGCGCCGGCAAAGGTCAGCCGGGTCATGGTGAAATCGAGGAAATCAGCCGTCGGCTTTCCAGGGCGGACGCCCGGAATATACCCTCCGTACTTCTTCAGATCGTCAGCGATTTGTTGCGGCTGAAACTGCGTCGCAACCCAAAAATAGCTAAAGAAGAAAATCATCACTCCGTAGAGGAGATAATGGAGCCAACCAGCCTGAAGCATACCCGCAAACTTCTGCGCCGCAGGACTGTTTTTGAAGGCCATCGTCACGATCGTTGACGGGAAGACGAGCAGCGCTTGCGCGAAAATAATCGGCATCACCCCTGCATAGTTAACCTTCAGCGGCATATACTGAGTCTGCCCTCCATACACTTTCCGACCCACAACCCGCTTCGCATACTGAACGCTAATCTTGCGCTGCGCCTGCGTGATGCAAATCACGCCCGCGATCACCAGCACTAAAAACGCCAGCATCAGCACCAGCACCAGTGGATTCACCTGGCTTTGCTGACCATCAGAGGGAACAAACGTATTCCACGCCTGGATGAGCGCCGCAGGCAACCGCGCCACGATCCCCACGGTAATCACTAAGGACATTCCGTTTCCTATGCCTCGGTCCGTGATCTGATCGCCAAGCCACATCAAAAACATCGTCCCCGCCGTCAACGTTATTACGGTGATGATTCGGAAAGCCATTCCGGGATTGGAAACGAGAGGAATTCCGAGCTGGGCTATAGTGTCCTGGATTCCCGAAAGGAACGGATTTGAGCCGGGGTTCTCAAAAGATAGCGCGAGAAGATATCCCTGAAAAAGACAGAGAAGAATCGTGACGTAACGCGTGTACTGCATCACCTTCTGCCGCCCGCCGTCCTCTTTGGCGAGTTTGCCAAGCTGAGGAATCACCGCGGTCAGCAGTTGGAGCATGATGCTCGCGCTGATGTACGGCATTACGCCCAGGGAGAAAACCGCGCAATTCTCAAGCGCGCCACCGCTGAAAATGTTAAACAGCGCCGCAATCGATCCCCCCGACTGGTTGTTCAACTGATTATCAAACCAATGCTGAATGACGGCCGCATTGATCCCCGGGCAAGTGATCGCGGCACCGATCCGCACAAGCACCAGCATTACGAGCGTGAAAATCACCCGATTCCGAAGTTCTGGAATCTTAAAAGTATTGGTAAACGCGGAAATCATCGAAGGGCGTTATCTACTTTCAGTCGAACCACGAATGCCGCCGCGCTAGCTTCCCGTGCGCCAACCGTGATGTCCCAAGCATTACTTAAGGGTGAGCGACCCGCCCGTCTTCTCTATCGCCGCTTTCGCGGAGACACTTGCCTTGTCTGCGGTAATGCTGAGCTTCTTTTTCAGTTCACCGAAGCCTAGGATCTTCACCTTTTCATACGGTCTGCGAATCAATCCCGCTTCAAGCAACGCTCTCTCATCCACCACTGAACCGTCTTCGAAGCAATTTAAAGAATCAAGATTCACCACCGCAAATTGGACCTTGAATTCAGCATTGTTGAAACCCCGCTTTGGAATCCGACGAATCAAAGGCATCTGACCACCCTCGAAACCGAGTCGGATACTCCCGCCTGAACGAGCCTTCTGTCCCTTGTGACCCTTGCCCGATGTCTTTCCATGTCCACTGCTTTCGCCACAACCAAGGCGCTTCACCCGATGCTTTGATCCAGGACGGGGCTTGAGATTCGAAAGATTCATAAACTTAGGTATCGGCGCCGCTTGTTGCGGCCTTGTAGGAAATTCCCCTGATTTTCAGAACCGTTTCCCGGAGCCGAAGTTGCTGCAACGCCCCAATCGTGGCCTTAACAACATTCGCATGATTACTGGATCCGAGGGACTTCGCAAGAACGTCACGAATACCAGCCGCTTCCACAACCGCCCGCACCCCACCACCTGCAATAACCCCTGTTCCAGGAGACGCAGGCTTCAACAAGACCCGTCCACCACCGTGCTCCCCAATCACTTCATGCGGGATCGTGTTATTATGAACAGCAACCTTGACCATTGACTTCCGTGCGGAGTCGCTCGCCTTGCGAATCGCCTCAGAGACCTCGTTTGCCTTTCCAAAGCCAACACCAACCTTGCCCTTTTTGTCACCCGAAACAATGAGTGCGCTAAAACTAAAACGGCGTCCACCTTTGACGACCTTCGCGCATCGATTGATAAAGACAACCTTCTCCGTAAGATCCGAGGGATCTTTCGGCTTTTCCTGTCGGTCGCGTCGGTTACGGTTACCTTGTTGGGGAGCTGCCATAGTAATGAATTTAGAATTCGAGGCCACCCTCGCGAGCGGCGTCTGCAAGGGCCTTAACCTTGCCGTGATAAATGAAACCGCCACGGTCAAATACGACCTTGCTCACGCTCTTACCTTTCGCGCGTTCCGCTACAAGTTTCCCCACTTTTTCCGCGGTTACCTTATTGGCGCGGCTCGACTTGTCATCACGGAATTCCTTCTCAGTAGTGCAAACGGAGGCAACGGTGACCCCTGCTTGGTCATCAATGACCTGCGCATAAATATGCTGCCCTGAAAAATGCACTGCGAGTCTCGGGCGCTCCGGCGTCCCAGAAATCTTCTTGCGGAGGCGCTTGTGGCGCAGCCTGATCGGGTTAATTTTCTTCGTGGCCATGGCTTATTGAACGGTTTTGCCTTCCTTACGAACGATGTGTTCGCCGACGTAGCGCACACCCTTTCCCTTGTAAGGCTCAGGTGGGTAGTAAGAGCGGATGTTCGCAGCAACCTGCCCGACGAGCTGGCGGTCCACGCCCTCAATTTTAATCTTCGTGTTTTCACCTACGGTCACCTTAACACCCGGAGGAATTGGGAAGAGGATCGGATGAGAGAATCCCAGATTTAGATCGAGGACAGCGCCCTTAACAGCGGCCTTGAATCCGACACCTTGAATCTCAAGGTCCTTCACAAAGCCCTCTGAAACGCCGCGAACCATGTTCTGCACCAGCGCACGGCTCAAACCGTGGAGCGCTCGGGTCTTCCGGTCCTCAGTGGCCCGGTCGAATGCAACTATGTTTCCTTCAACCCTTGCCTTGATTTCCTTCGGAAGAGTCCACCCTAGCCTGCCCTTAGGGCCCTCGACATTGACCGCACCATCAGATCCGAAACTAACGGAAACCTTGGCGGGCAACTCAATCGCTTTCTTGCCGATTCGGGACATAAATTTTGTATTTTTTGGTTACCAAACGTAAGCAAGCAACTCGCCGCCAACATTCTGCTTCTTTGCATCTCGACCTGTAATGATACCGCGCGGAGTAGAAAGAATTGAAATGCCCATGCCACCCAGGACGCGTGGAATCTCCGTCGCACCAACATACTTCCGCAACCCAGGCTTGCTCACCCTCTTCAAACCGGTGATCGCTGACGCCCGATTGACGAGCTTAGGCACAACCTTGATTTGCGGAAATTTCCCGGCGGTGTCGATCTCGTAGTTTGTAATATAGCCCTCCTGTTTAAGGATACGGGCTATTTCAGCCTTGATCTTCGAATACGGCGCCATAACCTCTGGCTTACTTGAGTTCGCGGAATTCCGCAACCTCGTCAGGAAATCGGCAATGGGATCTGAGAGTTGGCTCATACTGGATTAGGCGGACTTTGCCGGTTGTGCCTTCTTCGGCTTATCGGTGAAAGGAATACCCATTTCGGTGAGGAGGCTTTTGGCCTCTGTGTCGGTAGTCGCAGTTGTCACGATGGTGACATCAAAACCGATGTTTCGCTTGATTTTATCCAGCTCCACCTCCGGGAAAATTGACTGATCCTTAACGCCCAACGTGTAGTTTCCGTTACCATCAAAGGCGCGGGTCGACACTCCTCGAAAATCGCGGATGCGAGGCAAAGCGGTTTTGATCAAACGCTCAAGGAATTCATACATCCTCGGCCCACGGAGGGTTACCTTGGCTCCGATTGGCTGGTTCTCCCGCAGCTTGAAATTTGCGATGCTTTTCTTGGAACGAGTCTCCGCAGGCTTTTGCCCGGTAATCAATCCCATCTCTTCCTTGGCATCCTCAAGAGCCTGCTTCACATCAATATTTGTGTTGACGCAAGTATTTACGACAACCTTTTCCACCTTTGGAACCTGACAGACGTTCATGTATCCGTGTTTCTCTCTCAGCGCCGGAACGACGTTGTTTTTATAAAATGTTTGGAGTTCGACTGCCATAAAAACTTAAGCTTCTTTCTTGGATTTACTCTTCACGGACTTCGCCGCGCTCTCGGCCTGCTCGACGAGCTTTACGTTCGAGATATGGATTGGCCCTTCACGCTCGATAATGCCCCCCTCGGGTCGGTCTTGGGATTTCCGCACATGTTTCTTGATGAGACGCACGCCTTCAATAAGAACTTGCTGCTTTTTGGGCAAAACCTGAAGAATTTTCCCTCCAGAGCCTTTGTGGTTCCCGGTAGTGACCTCGACCTTATCGCCCTTCCGGACGTGAAAACTTAGACGACTCATCTTAAAGAACCTCCGGGGCCAATGACACAATCTTCATAAAGTTTTTCTCGCGGAGTTCGCGCGCAACCGGGCCAAAAATGCGTGTCCCTCGAGGATTCAAATCCTTATCAATAATCACGATCGCATTGTTATCAAAACGCAGGTAACTCCCGTCCTCCCGGCGGATTGCTTGTCTCGTACGCACAATTACGGCGCGAACGACATCACCTTTTTTCACTGTCCCACCCGCTGACGCCTCACGAACATGGGCCGTGATCACATCGCCAATACTCGCGCTGAGAGAGTTCTTTTTCCCGATGACGCCAATCATCTTGGCCATTCGCGCGCCGGTGTTGTCGGCGACATCGAGTCTTGAACGAATCTGAAGCATAAAATTAAAGTTACTGCCGACCTAGTGTTTAACAATTTCCACCAAACGCCAACGTTTTAGTTTCGAAAGAGGCCGAGTTTCAGCAATCCGAACGGTATCACCTAGCTTTGCTTCACTCGCCTCGTCATGAGCGTAAAAGCGCTTCACCTGTTTGATGATTTTACCAAATTTTGGATGCGGCACACGCGTCGTCGTCTCGACGATCACTGTCTTCTTCATCTTCGTTGAAACAACTTGGCCCACGCGGCCTTTCCGCAAGCCCCGGTGTGCCTCAGCAGTTAATACCTTCTCGGCTGTCTCGCTCATAGCTATTTGGTCACCGCTGGAGCGGATTTTTTCTGGTTAGTAAAAGTCTCGATCCGCCCAATTTCGCGACGCAATGCCCGCAGTTGGCTTGGCTTATCAAGTTGGCCGCTCTGTTGCTGGAGGCGGAGGTGAAAAATCTCTTCGCCCAGTTCCCTTTTGCGTGCACTGAGTTCGTTTAGACTGAGTTCGCTGATTTCTTTTGTCTTCATCGACTAAGCGTGGTGACGGGTGAGAAATTTAGTCCGGATTGGAAGTTTGTCTGCTGCAAGTCGAAGGGACTCTCGCGCCACAGTTTCAGAAACTCCATCGAGTTCGAAAAGAATATTGCCGGGCCGAACAGTGGCGACCCAATACTCGGGAGCACCCTTTCCCTTACCCATTCGCGTTTCAGGAGGACGAGACGTTACCGACTTATCAGGGAAGATTCGGATCCAAAGCTTGCCCTTGCGCTTCATATTGCGGGTGAGTGCAACCCGGGCCGCTTCGATCTGAGTATTTGTAATCCAAGCGCGCTCTAAAGTCTGGAGGGCGAACGCACCGAAATCGATTGTAATATTCCGGGAAGCCTTGCCCGCGCGGCTTCCGCGCTGGGACTTACGATACTTCACTCGTTTAGGCATCAAAGGCATGGCAAATTCCTTGTCTAAAGGTTCGTGTTACTGAAATTAAGGTGCGACCGCCTCTGGCATATTTGTTGGAGCAGGAGTTTCCCGATCTCGTTCGCGGTCACGTCGCTCTACCGGGGCTGCTTCCCCCGCAGTCTCAGTTTTACAGAGCCAGCACTTAACGCCAATCTTTCCGTAGACGGTATTCGCCTCCGCAAAGCCGTAATCAATCGGAGTACGGAGGGTATGGAGCGGAATTTTTCCTTCCCGATACCATTCAGCACGGCTGATTTCCGCACCGCCAAGTCGCCCAGCGCAGCGCAGCTTTACCCCTTGGGCTCCGAATTCCATCGTTTGCTGAATGGACTTCTTCATAGCCCGCCGGAAACTAATGCGCCGCTCGATTTGAAGCGCCACATTCTCCGCGACCAATTGGGCGTCTAACTCCGGTGTCTTGATTTCCTGAATGTCGATCTTAACGGATTTGCCACCTGCCATATCCCCAATGTCCGCGGTCATTTTCTCGATTTCCGTTCCTTTTCGCCCAATAACAATGCCGGGCCTAGCGGTGAAAATTGTCACCCGGATACTATTCCAAGCGCGCTCAATGACGATCTTCGAGACCGCTGCAAGCCGCAGTTTCTCTTTAACATACGCCCGGATCCTAATATCCGAAGCCAGGAAATCGGGAAGTTCCTTAGGCGACGCGAACCAACGCGACCGCCAGTCATGATTGACCGCGAGACGGAACCCAACAGGATTGACTTTTTGACCCATATTTATGCTTGTTTGGAGACGTCACCACTCGTCGAGGACGCCGCCTCGACAGGTTGAATGGGATTTTTCTTCGCCGCTGACTTTGCGGCCCTCCCTTTGGAGGCCGACTTCCGCGGTTCACGCTTCTTGATTTCGATTTCGTCCGTAACGACTATACGAATATGAGAACTCCGCTTCCTGATCGGTCCCGCGCTGCCACGTGCCTTCGGTTGCGAACGCTTGAGCGTTGGCCCCTCACCAACAGTCGCCTCCTGCACAACAAGGTTATCCGCGCGTAAGTTGTTGTTATTTTCAGCGTTGGCAATAGCGCTTTTCAAGGTCTTGGCAATCATACTTGCCGCCTTCCTTGGGGTAAAAGCAAGGATATCAAGCGCCGCCGCTACCGGCAGTCCCTGAATTTCGCGCGCAACTTCTCTCGCCTTAAAAGCTGAGATTCGTGCACCCCGATATATGGATTTGATCTGCATGTCTAAATGGTTTGGTATTGAAAGTTTTATGGCTGTGTTTCGACAATTAATCGATCACCAATGCGTATTCTGTTTTCGACTGAAATTAGACTTTGAACAACTGCTCCCGCGAACCGCTCCCTTACTTCTACAACTCTAACGGACCCCACTATATTGTTTCCCCGAATCACCCGGAAAGGCATCCCAACCCTTACCCCTTGCGCTCGCCCGAGATTCGCGACTACAAGGAGCATCTCCTCCTTGACGCTGATCACTGCTCCATCACCTAAGGTTAAAGCGACCGCCAACGCCTCAACGCCACGATTGCTCACGCCGAGCGCAGCGCGCGCTTCTCTGATTGCCTCCTCAACCACCAGTTGGCCGGTGCCATCACTCGAACCAGACGGAATTTTAAGCTGACTCATGGCTTCGGTAAGACGAATGATTGCAGCCACTAGGGCACTGTTTTTGAATTCTAGTTGCTGGATCTCACTGACGGATGACAAAAGTCTTTGCTCTAGCTTCCCCTGGCTGCCGCTGACACTACCCCCGAGCGCTTCTACCCGCTTCTTGATTTCAATTGCCTGGCGCCGATAAATTTCGACCTCGCCCGCCCCAACTGCGACTACCTGACGCATCTCGCGCACAGCCTGTTCGGCCTTGGAGAGCGCCGCCTGCAACTGCCGATTCTCAACGAGCAGTTTCTCAGAGGAAATAACTTCCCCGTTTTGTTCAAAATCTAAATCTATCAAAGAACTGACCCCTAGCTGAGCCTCTGAAGTGACGTCTAGGGCGGTCGAAACAATGACCACTGAAACTAAAAAACTCCAGAGTTTTGAGGGCAAATTTATCACCTCTCAATCTTCCGCAATTTACTCGGCTACTTTGTCACTTTGGCAGTGTGCGAACCATGCTTCTTGAAAATTCGCGTGGGCGAAAATTCACCAAGCTTGTGTCCCACCATGTTTTCGGTCACAAACACGGAATTAAAAATCTTGCCATTGTGTACCAGAAAGGTGTTACCCACAAAATCTGGTGTGATTGTCGAGCGTCGAGACCAAGTCTTAATTGGTTTTTTGATCGAAGCTGAAGCCATCTTTTCGATCTTATCGAAGAGATGACTATCAACGAACGGACCTTTTTTTAAGGAGCGACCCATAAAGTATTAAAAATTTACTAGGCTTTCTTCTTAGATTTGCGGCGTTCAATGATGAACCCGTTGCTTGGCTTGTGCTTACGGCGCGTCTTAAAACCCTTGGCAAGTTGACCCCAAGGACTCATCGGATGATGGCGCCCTCCACCACCTTTCGACTTACCTTGGCCACCACCCATGGGATGGTCAACTGGATTCATGACCATTCCACGAACGGTTGGACGAATTCCCTGCCACCGACTGCGACCAGCTTTTCCACTAGAGACGTTCATGTGGTCAACATTTCCCACCTGCCCAATGGTCGCGTAACAACTGTCGTGAATCTTGCGAATCTCCCCGGATGGCATTTTAACGAGCGCATACCCTGCTTCCCGGTTATTGAGAATCACCTGCTGTCCTGCACTTCGGGCAATTTGCCCACCGCGCCCTGGGGTCAATTCCACATTGTGAAGGGACGAACCAAGCGGAATGACCCTAAGTGGAAGGGCGTTACCAACCTGCGGTTCAGCTCCCTCGCCAGAAACCACCTTCATCCCAACGTTCAGGCCAACCGGAGCCAGAATGTATGCTTTGTCGCCGTCGGGATACTGAAGGAGAGCAATCCGTGCAGAACGATTCGGGTCGTACTCGATCCCGACTACCTCAGCCACCACGTCGCGCTTCTTTCGTTTGAAATCAACAATCCGGTACTTTTGCTTGTGCCCACCACCGATGTGACGGGTAGTGATGCGACCATAGCTATTGCGCCCACCGGTCTTCTTTTTGGTTTCGACAAGAGACTTCTCCGGTTTGGATTTTGTGATTTCATCGAAAGCTGGAAGCGCCTTGAAGCGGTTGGCAGGCGTGAATGGGCGGAATGTCTTAAGAGCCATGACTTGAAATTCTTTAAGCGAATTCGATCTTGTCGCCTTCCTTGAGGGTTACAATTGCCTTCTTCCAATGGGGCTTTCGCCCGAAAGAGGCAGTCCGCTCACGCTTCTTTTTACCCGCATAATTGCAGGTATTTACGGCAACGACCTTCTTCTTGAAAAGTTTCTCGATTGCTTCCCGGATTTGAATTTTATTCGCGTGCGGAGCCACACGGAAGACATACTTGTTCTCCCGCTCAGCGAGGAGCGTAGCCTTCTCAGTCAGGCGTGCGTTGTTGATAATTACGTGCGGATCGTTCATTTGCTGGAAATTCGTTGGGCAAGCTCAGCAAGCCCGTCGGCCGTGATGACAATCTTCTTATACTTCAGAAAGTCCTCCGTGTTCACCTCGGCTGCTGTCACCAATTGGGCAGGCTGAACATTCCGCCCAGCGAGATAAGTTGTATCGTCAAACACGCTCGACACGACGAGCGTCTTCTCTTCGTCAGTGATCCCCTTAAGAAGCGCAACAAACTGCTTCGTCTTTGGCTGTTTGACAATAAAACTATCGACGATAAACACATCCCCATCCTTGATCCGCTCACTCAAGGCCTTCCTTAAGGCGATCCTCTTTGTGGTCTTATTTACCTTTTTAGAGTAGTCTCTGGGATGTGGTCCGAAAACGACACCACCACCGACCCAAACTGGACTGGAACGGTAGCCAGCGCGTGCGCGCCCAGTTCCCTTTTGCCGCCACGGCTTGGAACCTGAACCATTGACCGTCGCCTTCGTCTTTACCGACGCTGTCCCACTGCGCCGGTTCGCCTGCATCGCGACGACTACATCGTGAACAGCCTGAGTGTATTTGCCATTTTCAATAACCTCGATATTTGCCGCCTTGGCGGCTTCAACGGTGAGAATTTTCGCTGACATGACTATTTCGGAGCCTCCAATTTCGCTTTCTTCGCCGGCCGGATGACCACGTATCCACCATTTGCGCCAGGAACCGCGCCGCTGATTAGAATCACTCCCTCTTCGGGGCGCACTTGAACAACGCGGAGGTTTTGCACAGTAACTCGCTCGTCGCCCATGTGACCGGGCATTCCCATATTCTTCCAAATGCGACCTGGCGTTGACCGATTACCGATTGCACCGTTTCGACGATGCATCATTGACCCGTGAGACGCACCCTGGCCTGCCATGTTGTGCTTTTTCATGACGCCCTGAAAGCCTTTACCTTTGGATTGCCCAATAACGTCCACAATCTGACCTGCTGAAAATTGATTCACACTAAGATCAAGCTCCCCCTCGACCTTGGTCCCGTCAGCCAAGCGGAACTCCTTGATGAATTTCTTTGGTTCAGACCCCGCCTTCTTGAAATGGCCAAGTTGGGGCATCGTCACTCGCTGCGGCTTTTGGGCACCAAACCCCACTTGGACGCCACTGTACCCGTCCTTTTCCTCACTTTTAACCTGAAGAAGGGTATTTTCCCCTGCCCCAATAACGGTGACGGGGGTTGCCTTTCCCGCTGCGTCATACACGCGGGTCATGCCTAGCTTTTTACCTAAAAGTCCAATTTTCATTTGTCTCAATTAGATCTTGATGGTGATGTCCACGCCCGCAGGAAGATTGAGTTTCTTGAGTTCATCCACTGTTTTCGCAGTGGGCTCAATGATGTCGAGCAAGCGCTTGTGAGTCCGAATCTCGAACTGCTCCATGGACTTTTTGTCCACATGCGGCGATCGATTCACAGTGAACTTCTCAATGCGTGTCGGGAGCGGAATCGGCCCCGCGACCTTGGCACCGGTGCGCTTGGCAGTTTCAACGATCTCCGCTGCTGATTGATCGAGCATGCGAAAATCGAAAGCCTTGAGACGGATGCGGATGCGTTGACCAGACATAGGTTAGATTTATTTGGCTTTCTGATCCAGCACGGCCGCGAGTACTTGTGCGGGGACTTGCTGAAAGTGGGACGGCTCCATCGAGTAGCTGGAGCGGCCCTTTGAAAGTGAACGGATGGCCGTGGAGTAACCGAACATTTCGGCCAACGGAACTTCGGCATTTACGATTGACAGCCCGTTGCGGGCTTCGATTCCCTTGATGAAGCCCCGCCGCCGATTGAGATCACCCATGATGTCACCCTGAAACTCGTCAGGCGTGGTATTCTCGACCTTCATGATTGGTTCGAGAAGAATGGAATTCGCCTTCTTAAATGCATCTTTCATCGCGAAAATTGCCGCCATCTTGAACGCGAGCTCATTCGAATCAACGTCATGGTAGCTTCCATCGATGATATCGACTTCGAGGTCGATTACTGGGTAGCCGCCGATAATGCCGTTGAGCACTGCTTCCTCGATTCCCTTCTTACAGGCCGGAATATATTCCTTGGGGATCGTCCCACCGACGACCTCGTTCTCAATCGTCAGCCCTTTACCCTGCTCTGCGGGTCGCACGTTGACAACGACGTGACCATATTGCCCACGACCGCCCGACTGTTTGATGAGCTTACCCTCGCCCATGGCTGGTTTGGTAATCGTCTCGCGGTAGGCGATTTGCGGCTTCCCGGCGTTCGCCTCCACCTTGAATTCACGCATCATGCGGTCGCGAATGATCTCCAAGTGGAGTTCTCCCATTCCCGCGATAATTGTCTGACCAGTATCTTCGTTTGTGAAAACTCGGAAAGTCGGATCCTCCTCAGCAAGGCGCTGAAGCGCGATACCCATTTTTTCCTGATCGAGCTTGGTCTTCGGCTCGATGGCCATGCTGATGACGGGATCAGGAAAGGAGGGCGGCTCCAGAAGGATCGTGTGGTCCTCGTCGCAGAGCGTATCTCCAGTCGTCACATTCTTGATTCCAACGATCGCCGCAATGTCACCTGAGTAAATAGTGTCGATATCCTCGCGCTTATCGGCCTGAATCTGGATGAGTCGGCTGATGCGATCGCGCTTGTTCGTGCGAGGATTGTAGACGGTGTCGCCCTTGGTCAACTTCCCGCTATAGATACGGAAGAAAACGAGTTTACCGACGAAAGGATCGCTCCACAGCTTGAAAGCGAGAGAACAAAATTTTGCATTATCATCCGCAGGAGCCTCAATGACCTTGCTGTGGTCATCCGGGTCAATTCCTTTGGCCGGAGGAATATCGAGCGGCCCAGGAAGGTAGTCGATGACAGCGTCCACGAGGTATTGAACACCTTTGTTTTTGAATGCAGAGCCGCCAACAACCGGGACAAACTTGTTCGCAATGGTTTGTCGGCGGATGCCGGCTTTGAGCATTGTGGGGCTGATCGGCTTTTCCTCGAGGAACGCAGTCCCGATCTCATCGTCGAGGTCGGAGATTGCGGTCACCAAATCCTCGTAGGCGCTATCGACTAGATCCTTGAACTCAGCCGGAATCTCTTCAACCCGGTAATTGGATCCCATCTTCTCGTCGTCGAGATAGATGATCGCCTTCTTATTGATTACGTCGAACTGGCCCTTGAGGTGATCTTCCTTTCCGTAAGGAATCAATACGGGCCAGGCATTAGCGCGGAGTTTGTTCCGAAGATCATCAATCGCGTGATCAAAGTCCGCGCCGGTGCGGTCCATTTTGTTCACGAAGGCAATGCGAGGGACGTTATACTTTGTTGCTTGCCGCCAAACAGTCTCCGACTGCGGTTGCACCCCAGCGACCGCACAGAACACTGCGATCGCACCGTCGAGAACACGAAGGGAACGCTCCACTTCGGCGGTGAAGTCGACGTGCCCAGGGGTGTCGATGATATTCACGCGCATCTTGATGGCTTCGTAAGCCTTGTAAACGCCTTCCTGCTTAGTCTGCTCCCAAAAACAAGTGGTGGCTGCGGACGTAATCGTGATCCCTCGCTCACGTTCCTGCTCCATCCAGTCAGTCACGGTGGTGCCCTCATGCACCTCACCGATTTTATGAATCATCCCAGTGTAGAAAAGAATTCGTTCCGTGAGCGTCGTCTTGCCGGCGTCAATGTGCGCAGCAATTCCGATGTTGCGGGTCCGCTCGAGCGGATAGGCGCGATCTGGAGAATTTGGGTTCGTGCTCACGGTCTTATCGACGACAGCAGACATCTTCAGAAACGGAAGTGAGCGAAGGCGCGATTCGCCTGAGCCATCTTGTGGGTGTCGTCGCGTTTCTTGATTGCATTTCCCTGACCCACTGCAGCCTCCTTAAGCTCACTGGCCAGCGCTTTCATCAGCGGAACATTCTTCCGCGCCAGCGCATAATTGACGATCCAGCGCATTGCGAGGGCGAGCTGGCGAGCTGGCGGCACCTCCATGGGCACCTGATAGGTTGCACCGCCAACGCGGCGACTTTTCACCTCGAGGCGAGGCTTCACGTTGTCGATCGCCTTGTTGAGCACTTCAAGAGGATCGACCGCATCTGTGCCAGTGCGGGTTTCCTCAATGGCCGAATAGACGATGCGCTCAGCCAGCGATTTCTTCCCGCCCTTCATCACCGTACTAATCAGGCGAGCAACCACCGGACTCCCGTAACGGGAATCAAGCTTCTCTTCTTTGTGAATGACGCGACGACGGCGAGACATGGGAAAATCTTTGAAAAATGAGTTTAAATTTGGCGGCGCCTACTACTTCTTCTTCTTGCCCGCGGCCGCGTCAGCACCTGGCTTAGGACGCTTCGCACCGTATTTTGAGCGACTGCGGCGACGACCGTCCACCCCGAGGGCGTCCAAGGTGCCGCGTACAATGTGGTAGCGGACACCGGGGAGATCCTTCACCCGACCGCCACGGACGAGAACGATAGAATGCTCCTGGAGGTTGTGCCCTTCACCAGGGATGTAGGCGATCACTTCGTAGCCATTCGTCAACCGGACCTTCGCCACTTTCCGGAGCGCCGAGTTCGGCTTCTTCGGGGTGCGCGTCATCACCTGCGTACACACCCCACGGCGAAACGGGCAGTTGGTCATCGCGGGAGATTTCGATTTGACGGAAATCTTTTTGCGACCCTTGCGGACGAGTTGGTTAATGGTTGGCATTTAGGAAAATGGATTTGGCACTGACTTTGCACCCCAACATCCGGGGACTGAAAACCCCGCCGGGGCGGATTCATCAGACATCCGCCGGGAGCGGGGGGGCGGACATTAGGAGTTTCACTTGGTGGTGCAAGCAATTTTCCCTTGTTCCGCTTTTTTTCTTTTGCGCCGCTGTCAGCCACCACCCACTCGTCGAAGCCACCGTCAAAGCGGAGCCGCGAGAGCGAGAGTATTTAACTCACGAGAGCGCGAAAGGGGCGTGATATGTAGGGAACCGGCGGCAGGGGTGCAAGAGGAGATTTCAAAAACTTTTCAGTCGCGGCTCCCGCGGGATCACGGGCAAGGAAACACCCTCACCTCTCTGCGCTTCGTACGCTGGAAATCCCGCTTGACCCGCCCGGTCCACTTCACTACGCACGACGGCAAAGGCAAGCGCGGCTCGTTCCCATTGGCTGCGCGGATTGCCTCCAAACCACAAACCCACAAAGAAAATACCCCAATGAAAAAACTGATCGCATATCTGTCCGTTGCAAGCGTCGCCTTAGCTCTTCCCCTCGGCGCGTTCGCTGAAGCAAAAAAGCCCGCCGCCACGAAGGCCGCTGACGCGGCCAAGGAAGGCGCCGCGAAGGTCGTCGGAGAACCCAAGTCGATCCCCATGTATTCCCGCGCCGACTCGATCGACGCCAAGGGGAAAACCTTCACGAACAAGAAGAAGGACGGCACGGAAGTGAAGCACGTCATTACGGACAAAACGGAGATCAAGAACGGCGAGGCCGCAGCGAAACTCGCCGATATCAAGGTCGGCGACTACGTCAGCGGTTCGCGCCTCAAGAAGAGCGACACCGAGTATGAGGTCGTCAAGATCACGAAATTTGGCCCGCCTGCACCGAAGAAGCCGAAGGCGGAAGGTGACGCGAAGCCGACGGAGAAAAAGGCGAACTAAAAGTTTCTCTCCCGCTCCCGGAGCGGTGAGCAATTCTCAAAAACCGGCACCTGGCTCACGCTAGGTGCCGGTTTTTTTTTGCGCGTCAGGGAGTCACACTAGGCGCTGGCTTCCGGCGAAAACCGCTGAAAGCGGAAGCGCTCGTCGTAGCGTCCGCGATTGTGCAAACGGCAGCAGGCGAGGCACGCGGACTTCCGGCGCAGGGGACGGACGCGCCCGATGACGATGGTGCAAATCGGGCAGCGGTAGTGGTGCGTGGGGCGCAGACGGCGGGTCGGGAGCGGGAGGTTGTGGCAGCGTTTTTCGTCCACTAAACCGAGGGCGAGGCACGCGCGCTGCCACTCCAGGCCATGAGGGGCGATGCGGCGGCGTCCGGCGCGTTCGTGGGCGAGAAGGTGGGCGAGTTCGTGGCGCAGGGTGCGGTCGATTTCCTCCCAGCCAAACTCCACGAGGCGCGGGTTGAGCGTGACGAGCGACTTGGTGGCTGACGCCATCCCGGCGGTGCTGCGCATCCGCGGATTCCAGCGCACCTGCACGCGCCCCCCGAGGCCCGCGCTGCCCGCGGTGCGCAGGAGTTCCCGCGCCAGTCGTTCCAGCGGCTTGGTGTCCGTCGGGTCGATCGGAAGGTGCGTGGGCGCGGTGAGGTCGCGGAGGAAATCGAGTTGATGAGTCATGCGTTGGCGGACTGCGGAGCGAGTCGGGAGAAGATCTCTGGCAGCAACTGGATTACTTCGTCGATCGCCCGCGCGGCAGTTTCCTTTCCCAGCGAAAAGCGGACCGTCGCGCGAGCCAATTCCGGCGCGACTCCCATGGCCAGCAGCACGTGCGATGGCGCGATGGAACCGACCATGCAAGCGGAGCCGCTCGATGCGCAGATGCCCGCGAGATCGAGATTCATCAGGAGACTTTCGCCGTCGAGGCCGGGGAAGCTGACGTTGAGCGTGTTGGCCAGAGATTCGGCGGGCTCGCCGTTGCGCACGGCTGGAGGAAAAGCGGCCCGGACACCTGCCCAAAGCTGCTCGCGCAAGCCACCCAACCGAGCGGCTTCCGCCTCAAGATCACGCACCGCCTGCTCCGCGGCGCAGGCGAGGCCGACGATGGCCGCGACGTTCTCCGTGCCAGCGCGCCGTTCGTTTTCATGGGAGCCGCCGACCTGCAGCCGCTCGATGGCGATTCCCGCTCCGAGGAAGAGCACCCCGGCGCCTTTCGGTCCGTAAAATTTGTGCGCCGCCAGCGAGAGCGCGTCGAAGTCCCGGGCCGTGATCGCCTCCTTCCCGAAAGTCTGGATCGCGTCGCTGTGGAAAAGCACGCCGCGCTCGCGACACAACGCCGCAATCTCCCGCACGGGCTGGCGCACACCGGTCTCGTTGTTCGCGCTCATGATGGAGACGAGCGTCGTCTCGTCGGTGAAGGCATCGCGGAGTTGCTGCAAATCCACACGCCCGCGCGCATCCACGGGCAGCCACGTCACGCGGAAGTTTTCCTTTTTCTGCAAATGCTCGAAGGCGTGCAGCACCGCGTGATGCTCCGTGACGCAAGTGACGACGTGCCTCCCCTGCTCCGCCCGCGCTCGCGCCAGACCGATGATCGCCAGATTATCCGCCTCCGTGCCGCCGCTCGTGAAGATGATCTCATGCGACTTCACGCCGAGCACCCGCGCCATCCGATCGCGCGCCTCGTCAATCGCCGCCCGCGTCTCGCGGCCCGCGGCGTGGATGCTGGAGGGATTGCCAAAGTGCCGCTCGAGGTACGGCCGCATCGCCTCGAGCACCACTGGAGCGAGCGGGGTCGTGGCGTTGTAGTCGAGGTAGATCACTGGCGAAACAATGACACCGGGGAGCCCGACGGCGTCACGAAACTTTTCGCCGACCGCGCGTCGTCACATTGCTCAGATCACCCAATCCTGCACCCAGCCCTCGGGCCGATTGTCCTTATCGAGGATGCGCAGTTCCTTCCCCTCGGCGAGGACGAGCGAACGCGGCGGCACGCTGTGCGTGAGGAAGACATTCGCGCCGATCGTGGAGCCCGCGCCGATGATGGTATCGCCGCCCATGATCGTGGAGCCAGCGTAGATCGTCACGCTGTCCTCCACGGTCGGGTGGCGCTTTTTCCCCTTCAGCGCCTGGCCTCCGGCGAGCGAACGCGCGATGAGCGAGACCCCTTGGTACATCTTCACATGCTCCCCGATCACGGAGGTCTCGCCGATCACGACGCCCGTGCCGTGATCGATGAAAAAGTGCGAGTGAATGTGCGCGCCGGGATGGATGTCGATGCCCGTACGGCTGTGCGCCCACTCCGTCATCATGCGCGGGATCAGCGGCACTGCGTGGCAATAGAGCATGTGGGCCGAGCGCTGGATGGCGATGGCCTCGAGATACGGATACGCGAGGATGATCTCCGACGTGCCACCCGCCGCCGGATCGCCCTGAAAGGCTGCCTGCACATCGGTATGCAGGAGTTCGCGGACGTGCGGCACGGTGCTGAGAAATTGGAAGATGATCTCCTGCGCGCGCTCCCGCGGGCAGCCCGGTTCGCCGAGGCGCAGGCTCTTGCAGACTTCATCCGCGAGCCGGTCCGCGATGGAAAAGACCCGGTGCTGCGTGACCCGGCGGAGGTGCTGGGAGTGGATCGGCTCCTGATCGTGGAAGCCCGGGAAAAGCAGTTGCAGCAAGTCTTCGCAGATCGTGGCGATGGCGCGCTTCGAGGGCAGATTCGAGCCGTCGATATTATTCATCCCGCCAGCGGTCTGGTAGGAATGGAGGATCTGATCGGTGAGCGGATGGAGGTCTTTGTCCACGGGTTTTCGGAGGAGAAAGGTCGAGTGGTCGTGGAGGAATGTCGAGCCCGGCCCGAAGCCGCCCCATCGGACCGGCGTGACAATTTCCAACCCAAGG
This sequence comes from Chthoniobacteraceae bacterium, assembly GCA_031409655.1. Taxonomy (GTDB): domain Bacteria; phylum Verrucomicrobiota; class Verrucomicrobiia; order Chthoniobacterales; family Chthoniobacteraceae; genus JANNXQ01. The sequence continues at coordinate 34,870 of JANNXQ010000232.1, forward strand.
TGGCGACTGGCCCGCGAAAAGCTAATCTTGAATTCTGCTCACCGACCCCACTCTACTCTTTGCGGCCTTTCCCATGCATTCCCGCTCGTCGTCCACCCCCAAAACCTCCCACCACTCCGCGACGGGTGCGTGGCTCAGTCACCCTGGACGGAGGCGCCGCGCCAATGAAGACGCCTGCCTCGCGGGCGACGTGCTTTCAAAAACTAGCAGCGACAAGGCCACTGCGCTCACGATCGCGGGACCGCCGTGGATCGTCGCCGTGTCGGACGGCATCGGCGGACATCACGCCGGCGCAGAAGCGAGTCAGGAGGTCGTGGAAGCCCTCGCCGCGTGCTCGCCGATCACCCCCGGTGGCGTGAGCGAGCTGCTGGCGAAAGTGAGCCGCAAGCTCTGCGATCGCGGACGCCGCGACCCGGAGTGCGCCGGCATGGGCGCGACCATCGCAGGCCTCGCCAGCGGCGCGCGCGGGCTCTTCGCTTTTAATGTCGGCGACTCGCGCGTTTACAAATTCTCCCGCCAAAAACTCACGCAAGTGACGCGCGACGACTCCGAGGCCGAGGAACTCATCCGCGCCGGCCTCATCGATCGCGACGCCGTCCGTCCCGGCTATCTGCACGCCCTCACCGCGGCCATCGGCGGTCGCATGGAGGAGGTGAAAGTGCGCACGCACATCTATCCGCTCAGCGTCGCCACTCACGCCCGCTTCCTCGTCTGCAGCGACGGGGTCACCGATATGCTGCCGCAGACCGTGCTTCAGGAAGTGCTCGACGAGGAAGCCGAACCGCGCGCCGCCGTGGAGCGCATTTTCCACCTCGCGATGGAGGCGGGCGGAAATGACAACATCACGCTCGCCGTGGTGGATGTCGTGAACGGCTGAGCTTCAGCTCTGCCCGATCTCGTCCGGCGCTTCCGCGACGAGCCGGAACCACGGCCCGAAGCCGCTCGTCAGATCGCGCCAAAGCGTCGGGCACCTTTCGTACTCTAGTACATCGACCGCCGGTTTTTGCACCAGCCACGCCCGCTGCGCGAGTTCGCCCTCGAGCTGCCCCTTGCTCCAGCCCGCGTAGCCAATGAAGGGGCGCACGATGGTCGCTTCGTCCTCCACCATCCGCTGCGCTTCATCCAGCAGCAGATGGTGCCGGCACTCCATGCGCTCCGTCTCGGGATGCCATTTGAAAGAGGCAAAGATGAGCTGATCCGTGGACACCGGCCCCCCGAGGAAGACGGGCACCAGCGCGAGCGCCCCGAGATCCTTCCCGGGGAGCAGCTCCGCCACGGTGCGGCCCGCAGGCCGGTTCAGGGTGAGCCCGAAGGAGCCCTCCTCGGCGTCGTTCGTCGAGAGGAAGAGGACGGTTTTTCGAAAGTTCGGATCGAGCAGACTCGGGTGCGCGATCAGGAGCGAGCCTCCGAGAGTGAGCGATGCAGGGCCAAATTCACGCACGGCTCGAAAGTAAAAGCCTCAAAGCAGAGCGCAAGGTCGGAGTAAGGAATGGGGAGAGGAGTCAGGTGTCAGGTGTCGGGAGGCCGTGCCTCGCCTGACTCCTGACCTCTGCCTCCTGCCTCCTGCCTCCTGACCCCTTCCCCTTTTTCCGTGTCTCGCAGGCAAAGTTTGTTACCTTGCGCCGCCTCATGCCCCAAGCCTCCACGCCCCTCATCATCGCCGGTCGCGAGATTCGCTCGCGGCTCCTGCTCGGCACGGGGAAATTTTCCTCAAATGAGAGCATGGCCGCCGCGCTCGAGGCCAGCGGCTGCGAACTCGTGACGGTGGCCCTGCGCCGCGCGGACCTCTCCGGAAAGCGCGACCCTTTCGCGAACATCCTCGAATTCATCGACCCCGCGAAATATCTCCTGCTGCCGAATACGAGCGGCGCGATGACGGCCGACGAAGCCGTGCGCCTCGCCCGCCTCGCCGTCGCCGCGGGCCTGCCCAATTGGGTGAAACTCGAGATCCATCCCGACCCGCGTTACCTCCTCCCCGATCCCATCGAGACGCTGAAGGCCGCCACGCAGCTCGTGAAAGAAGGCTTCGTCGTCCTTCCTTACATCAACGCCGATCCCGTGCTCGCGAAGCGCCTCGAGGACATCGGCACTGCCACCGTCATGCCGCTCGGCTCGCCCATCGGCAGCAATCGCGGCCTCGAGACCCGCGGGCAACTCGCCATCATCATCGAGCAGGCGACCATCCCCGTGGTCATCGACGCCGGCATCGGCGCGCCCAGCCAGGCCGCGGAAGCCCTCGAAATGGGCGCCGACGCCGTGCTCGTGAATACCGCCATCGCCATCGCCTCAGATCCGGTGCGCATGGCCCAGGCTTTCCGCCAGGCCGTGGAAGCCGGGCGCACCGCTTACGAGATCGGTCTTGCCGAGCGCCTCGACCAGGCCTCCGCCACCAGCCCGCTGAGCGGCTTCCTCGCGTCTCTCCCTTCGTCATGAAAATCGCCCCTTACCTGCTGGCCATTCTCCTCTCCCTGGCCGCACCTCTCTGCCTCCTCGCCGGGCCGACCCCCGAGGAAGTCGCCCTCCGTCACCTCAGCGCTACCAAAGAAGCAAACTGGGGCGACTACACCGACAGCCTGCACCCCAGCGCCCTCAAACGTTTCAAGGAAATGATGATCCCCGCTGCCGAGGCCGCCCAAGCTGCCGGCGATCTGCCTGCGGCAAAAAGCATCCTCGAACGCGTCTTCGCAAATGCGGACATCGCCAGCCTCAAAGCCGCGCCCCCCGCCGAGTTCTTCAAGACCTTCATCACCAACTGGGCCGCAAAAAACCGCGGCTTCAGCCAGACAATGAAGAACGCCAACATCCAAATGCTCGGCCACGTCAACGAAGGCAACAAACAGGGGCACGCCATCTACCGCATGACCATCCCCGCCGGCACCGCCAAGGTCACGAAAGTCGAAGTCATCAGCCTCGAAAAAGACGGCGACGCCTGGAAATGCCAGCTCAGCAGCGAACTCGAAAACCTCGCCAACTCGCTGTTGCGGCAGTTGAAGGCGAAACCCGAGCAGCCCGCACCTCCGGCAACTCCTCCACCGCCACCAGTTCCCGCAAAACCCGCCAAGTAACGATCGCCATGCCTCTCCTCGAAGTCCGCAATCTCCGCACTTGGTTCCCCGTCCGCACTGGCCTGCTCCGGCGGCACACGGATGATGTGAAAGCAGTGGACGATGTGAGCTTCGCCGTCGAAGCCGGGACCACGGTCGGGCTCGTCGGCGAGAGCGGCAGCGGGAAGACGACGATCGGGAAGACGATCCTCAAACTCGTGGAGCCGAGCAGTGGTGAAGTTTTCTTCAACGGACGCGACACCGTCCCGCTCACCCAAAACGAATTCCGTCCACTGCGGCGCGAGATCCAGATGATCTTCCAGGATCCCTTTGGCTCCCTGAATCCGCGGCACACCATCCGGCAGATTGTCGGCGAGGCGCTGGAGATTCACTTTCCGCAGATGAACTCCGGCGACCGCCGCGACCGCGTCGCCGAGCTGCTCCGCCAGGTGGACCTCAAGCCCGAGATGATGGAACGCTACCCGCACGAATTCAGCGGTGGCCAGCGGCAGCGCATCGGCATCGCCCGCGCCCTCGCCGTGAAGCCGCGCTTCATCGTCTGCGACGAACCCGTGAGCGCGCTCGATGTCAGCGTCCAGGCGCAGATCGTCAATCTCCTGCAAGACCTGCAAGCCGAACTCGGCCTCACCTACCTTTTCATCGCCCACGACCTCGCGGTGGTGGAGCACATCAGCGATCATGTCCTCGTCATGTATCGCGGCAAAATCGTCGAGAGCGCCCCCGCCGAAGCCATCTACGAAAACCCGCAGCACGACTACACCCGCAAGCTCCTCGCCGCGGTCCCGAAGTTCGCGTGAAGATCACGCCCGCCGCGGGACGGTAGCTCCCCTTGCTTACGGCTTGGTAATCTCGACCTGGTAAAATTTCATCGCGCCGCTCGCACTCAGGTCGGTGACGGTGCGCTCCTGAGGATTCACGGTGCTGTCGGTGAAAGTGAAGCCGACGAGCGGGACAAAGGCGCCGGTGAGCAGACTGGGCTTGGCCTTCACGACGTAGGCGCGGTCGGCGAAGCGCGGGCTGAAGATCAGGTTTTTCCGATTCGGCTCGCCCGGGACTTTTTCGATGCGCAGGCGGAAGAAGGAGTTGGCGTCGGTAGGGATGAGGCCGGCGGTGTATTCGAACGCGTTGGTCTGGCCGTCGCGGTCTGGATCGACGAGCGGGCCGGCGAGCGCATTCGGCGGCTGACCGAAGTATTGCGCCTGCCACGCATCATCCAATCCATCGCCAGCGTAGGCGCCGAAGTTGTCGAGGTTCACGTTCAGCACGGTGAGCGGGAGGGTGCTGCTATAGATGCCGGAGACGCCCTGGGCGGTAGCGGCGGTGGCTTGATAGACGAGGCCTGCGGTGGCCAGCCCGCCGGCATCGATCCCGGTGAGCGGACCGGCGGCCACGCTCCAGGAGATGGAGTTCGCAGGCACTGCGAGCGTCGTAGCATCGTCGAGGAGTTGCGCAGCGCTGAGTTGCAACGTGCCTCCTTCGTTCACCGTGGTCGGGGTGGCGCTGAGTCCGAGACCGGTCACATCGTAGAGCTGGCCGATGTAGCCGTGCTTCACGGTCTTGGCGGGCGTGGCGACATTAGAGATGCCGACGATGCCTCCGATGCTCCCGTCATTCGTGTAACTCGCGCTCGTTGCGCGACGACCTCCAGAGTCGGTGACTTCGGTGATGATGCTATAGTTTGTGGAAGCTCGGGAGCCAGCATGAGCGACGGCGGCGCTGAGCAGGATGAGCAGGGCGGATAATTTCATGGGACGGTTCCTTTCAAGATGGAAGTTTCGGGTGCGTGGGCGGACCCATTTTTCGGAGATAGATCGATCGCGCAGTCATTGCCCGATCTTGACGATTCCGCCGGGGCGCTCCCACCGTTCCAGGCGCAGGGTCTTGCCGGTGGCGAGGGCCGGTGGGTAGTGGCCGCCGAAGACCCGGACGGTATCGCCCGGCTGGGCGGCGGCGACGGCAGGCGCCATCGTGCGGAACGGCGCCGCCTGGGAGCCATTCTCGAAAACCCCGGTGTAAGTGCGATTCACATGAATCGTATGCCCGACGCCTCCGGGCACCGTGCCAGTGAAGGTGTACGCGCCGATGGAACCGTAACTCGAATAACCCGAGGTCAGTGGGCTGCCGGCCCCGCTGCCGGAGATTCTGAGGTAGTAAGTGCCGGCGGACAGAGTGGCGGTGATGCTGGCGTCCAGCACGTTGAACACATTGTTCTGGGCCAGGACGGTAAAGGACGAACTCAGGAGCTCCAGCCGGATGTCGAGGTTGGGTCTCGGCTCCGCGTTGCTGGCGTTGATCGTCACCGAGCCCCCGGTGGTGGTGAAAGAGTAAACGTCCGTATCCGCCGCGAAGGTGATCACTCCACTCTGGCTGACGACGCCATCCCCCGCATTGAGCACGGCTGCGGACCCGATCGCGTTGCCCGCTTCATCCGCGACATAACCAAAGCCATTGAGGCTACTGGTGATGATCGCCAGGTCGTCTTCCAGGTTATTGGCGTATTCATATTCTCCCCGGCTCCATTGGCTGACGGAGACATTGTAGGCCGCACCCATGATCGGCCCCCAACTCGTGGCCCCGGAGCCGTGTCCGGCAAAATACTCTTCATGACCGAAGTCCGGGATTTCCCGGCCGTCGTGATTGAGCCCGAGGGTATGTCCCAATTCGTGCGAGACGGCTTCCGCGACCCCGTTCAGGCTCGTATTGAAAACCCAGCACGGAATGTTGTTGGAAAAATCGGTTCCGGCCTGCGCAAAAGAATAGACATAGGCAATGCCGCCAAAGCCAGGGCCCGCGGTGTCGGTGGGGGTGATGATGCAGCGCATGCGCCGGCCGATCGGTGCGGAGTTATACTTTGCGACATCGGTCGTGATGTTGATGTTAAACGGCAGGTAATCCTCCGTGACCCGTTGGAAGACTTCGGTGATCTCCGCGGAAGTCAGGGTGGAGGAGGCGGCGACGATGGGGTTGCCTCCGTTCCAATCCGGGTCGGCCACGGTCTGGCCATCGAAGTCCAGGTAGAATTGCGCCACGGCGGACGGACGGCTGTTGTGGATCGGCACGGCCACTGCGGAGACGCTGGCCGCCCGCGGCGGTTCGTTTTTCATCCGCGGCATCTGTGCACAGAGGACTTCGGAGAGGAGCACTTCGCGCAAGGCCGCGGCTCCCGCCCCATCCTGCTCAATGCGGTAGGCCAGACCGCGGCTGGGCCGCAGGATCCTCCCGCCGACCCGGCCCCCATCGGTATGGAGGGAAAAGCTGCCCTCTTCCCCGTCGGTGAGCCCGCCGCCGATGCGCACGGTCCCGCCTTCCTCCTGGACCAGATTGACGATCGCGGGAACCGTTTCTCCCGCGGCGAGCGGCAGGAGGATGCGATCCCCAACCCGGAGAGTGCGGAGCGCCGCGAAAGACTCGCGATCCAGCGGAGTCGCACGCCCCTCGGGTTTCAATCCCCCGGCTCGCGCCCGCAGATATTCTGGCGACAGTGGCGCGAGCGGCTGGCCTGCGGTCGGCCCGGCACTGCGCAAGATCACCTTGGCGGGTGCTGCGGGCGTTCCTGGCTCCGTCGCCGCGTTCTTACCCGGCACCACAGAGGCTGCGGGCTCCAGCGACACAGAGGTGGATGAGACGGGCGCTGCTGGCTGCGGACTTGGCGGTGATCCTCGGCTAAGTCTCCGTTGCTGCACTCCGAGCGAGACGGCGGTGGCCAGAACGGCGACCAGGAGCAAGGCCTTGAGTGCGGTCGTCTTTTTCATGGGGCGCGATTGGCAACGGCTTCGCTCCGTCGATTACGGCTTCCCCGTCCCGGATCTGGCGGGCAGGCCGAGCGCGCGCTCGACGGCTTCGAGGCGGCCGGCGAGGGCTTGGTTCTCTGCTTTGAGCAGGCCCAGTTCGGCGTCCTTTTCCTTGAGCTGTTCCTCGAGTTTCTCGTTCAGACCCTGGATGGCGGCCAGGGCCACGCCGTCGGCATCCAAGGTGGTGATGTGTTTCTCATCGATGCCGAGGGCGAAGGCCGCGCGGAAATCCTGGGCCATGGGGCCGAGGTGGCGGGCGTCGGAGCCTTCCTTGTATTGCCACTCGCTGATGGGCAGGCGCGCCACCTTGTCGAGCACGGCGCGGGAGTTGACCGGCTTGAACTGTTCCTTGGCGTGGCGATCGCTGGTGATGTTGACGGCAACGCAGGTGACTTCTCCAGTCACTTCGAGCTTGCTCACCGGGGTCGCTGTGCCGATGCCCACATTGCCGGCAGCGGTCCAGCGCAGCGCGATGGCTTGCGATCCAAAATTGCTGCCCAAAGCCCCGCCCCCGTAGCCATAGAGCACCGGCCCATCGACACTCACACCGGCAAAGGGCTTCGTCACTCCATACCAACCCACGCCATGGTTGGGATCACCCGGGCTTCGGAAGAACAACTCTGAATCGCTGATCCGAAGCACCCCGCCGGTCAGTATCAGATCGCCCGTCATGGTATCGCCAGCTTTGCTCACTTTTGCAGAGGTCGCGGCCGTGAGGGTGTTGAATTGGGCCTGGATGGGCGCGGTCACGCCGTCGAGGCGCCCCAGTTCCGCGGTGTCCACGCCGCCGGTGCCGATGGTGAACTTCTCCTCGAACAACGCGCCCAGAGCCGTGCCGCCCAGGGTCAAGCCCGCGCCGTCGCCGGCAAAGGTAGCCGCGCGGGCGGTGGTGAGGCCGACAATGCGCAGCCCGCTGTTGTAATTGGCGAGATACGCCTGGTTGCCCAAGATTGTCAGCCCTTCAGCGACTCCATTCCCGAGTTGACTCTCCGGGACGTGGCTCCTGAGCGCGGGTGACTGCGGCTGGGAGATGTCGATCACGCGCAGGCCATCGCCGCCATTGGCGAGGCAGGCGTAGCGGCCCAGGATCGCGACGCTGTTGGCGGATCCATTCCCCATCGAAGCCCCTGAGACGTGTCCTACCGGACTGGGGTTTTGTGGGTCGGCTATGTGGATGATGCGCAGGCCGTCGCCGGAATTCGCGAGGCAGGCGTAGTCCCCGGACACCGCCACGTCGTAGGCGAATCCATTGCCAAGCAGGGACCGCGGGACGTGGCCTCTGGGATTGGGATTCAGGGGGTCGGAGATGTCGATGATGCGCAGCCCGTCGGCGTCATTGGCGAGGTAGGCGTAGCTGCCCGAGACCGCCACGCGGACGGCGAAGCCGTTGCCCAGCCCGGATTCCGGGACATGCGCCCTTGGCACGGGACTTAGCGGATCGGAAATGTCGATGATCCGCAGGCCATCGAAGGTATTGGCGAGATAGGCATGGCTTCCTGAAATCACGACGCCATAGGTGGGTCCGTTGCCGATCGAAGAGGCAGGAACGTGACCTCTGAGCAAAGGGCCATCCGGATTCGAAACTTCGATAACGCGCAGGCCATCCGATGAATTGGCTAGGTAGGCGTAGTTGCCCGAGACGGCGACGCCGATGGCGGAGCCGTTTCCCATCGCACTCTCCGGGATGCTGCCCTTGACCACGGGATTCCACGGATCGGCGATGTCAATAATCTGCAAGCCCTGGCCCGTGTTGGCCAGGTAAGCGTAGCGGCCCGACACCGCCACTCCGCTGGCGAGACCACCGCCCATCTGGTTCTCCGAAACTCCGCCCAACGTCGACGCGTCCCCTTGCACAACGACGGTGAGATCGCCGGTGAGATTCGTCGCATGCAGCCCGGTGAGCCCGGAACCATCGCCGCTGAAAATGCCGCTCGTGGTGCCGCCGAGCGCGAGGCCGGGGGCGAGTTGGGCGCTGGTGATGGCACCATCCGCCACCGTGCCTGCCACCAGCGCGTGCCCCACGGAGACGAGGCGCTGGTCGGGCGTGAGGCGCTGAAATTCATTGGTGTCACCGCCAAACCAGACTCGCAGGTGAAGGTCCGGGTCGGTGAAAAGGGTGGCCGGCACCTCGGTCATGTTTGGCAGCGTCGAATCGCCCAGCAGCACCGAGTAAAGCCCTTTCGTGACCTCGATCGTCACGAATCCCGCAGGCTGGCCACCTCCGAGACCGGTGCCGTCATTACTCCAATACGTCTTATTTCCCGCCCCATCGACGATCGCGAACTTGAACCGGCCGAACCCATGAAAATTCACGTCGCCCACCGCGATGCGCCCCTGGTAGTTCAGCACGCGAGGCTGCGGCGGTGCGGCGAGAGTCGCCATCGCGAGCAGCCACAGGAGGTAAGTTCGGCCAATCACCTTTTTCATGGGGTTGTGTTTCGATCGTTGGAAGTTTCCTTCAGCAGCAGGGCTTCGAGGCGCTGCAGGCGTGATTTCAAACCGGCGGTTTCCATCCGCAAATCGCCGGTCTCTTTTTTCATCGCCGCGATCTCGGCGTCCTTTTGTTTGAGTTTCGTGTGCAGTTCCTGCACGGCGGCGGCGGAGTAGATGGTGAGCGGGTAGGTGTCCACCTGGAGGATGGCGCTGCCGTCGGGGAGCTTCTCGCCGCTGCTCTGTACATCGGCGGGAAAGACTTCGGCGAATTCCTGCGCGACCACATTCAGGTAGCGTCGCGCGGGGATGCCGGGGTGTGCGGCGCGGTAGTCCTCAGTGTAGCGGAAGTCCACCAGCCGCACCCGGTCGAGCGTCTCCAGCGCGTGGCCGATGGGCTGGATGTCTTCCTTGATCCGCCGGTCGCTGTTCGCCAGCCAGGCTCCGGCGGTTTCCTTCGATGCGGCGCCATACACTTCGAGTTTGTTGTCGATGGGCGCTCCGCCGATCCCGACTTTTCCGTCCGAGGTCCACCGCAGGGCGATCTTTTGCGCGGAGCTGCCGAGCGCCCCGCCGCCGAATCCGTAGAGCACCGGGCCATCAACCGCGACGCCGTCGAAAAGCTTGGAACTGCCAAACCACCCGACGCCATGGTTGGGATCACTCCCGCCACGGAAGAGGATATCGGAATCGCTCATCCGGAGAATCCCGGTGGCCAGCGTGAGACTGCCCGTCATGGTGTCGCCTGCTTTGCTGACCTTGCTCGCGAGCAGGGCGGTCAGCGACGTGCCGCCGAAGGTGAGTCCGCTGCCGTCGCCGGCAAAGCTGCCCGCGGTCGCGCTCAAAAGGCTGAGGATGCGCAGCCCGTCATTGGCATTGGCTAGGTAAGCGTTGCTACCGGAGATCGCAACCCCATAGGCGAAGCCATTCCCAATCCCCATCGAGCTCTTCGGGATGTGGCCGGTCAGCACGGGGGCCTGAGGGCTGGAGATGTCGAAGATTCGCAAACCGTCTGAGGTATTGGCGAGGTAAGCATAGCTGCCCGAGACGGCAATCCCGGCGGCGGTGGCATTCCCCATCAGGCTCCCAGGGACGTGGCCAACCAGGATGGGGTTCTGCGGATTGGAGATGTTGATGATCCGCAAGCCGTCTTCGCCATTGGCGAGGTAGGCGTAACTGCCCTCGACCGCTACCGCAAAGGCGAAGCCATTCCCCATCAGACTAGCGGGGATGTGGCCCTGCGACAGTGGGGCCTGCGGATTGAAGACGTCGATGATCCGCAAGCCGCCTTCGCCATTGGCGAGGTAAGCATGACTGCCCACCACCGCTACCCCATAGGCAGACCCATTCCCCAACAGGCTCTCCGGGATGCTGCCCCGCAGCACTGGGGTGTGCGGGACGGAGATGTCGATGATCCGCAAGCCGTCAGAGACATTGGCGACGTAAACGGAAATGCCCACCACCGCGATCCCATAGGCGAAGCCATTTCCCATCAGGCTCTCCGGGATGTGGCCCCGCAACGCTGGGGCCTGCGGGTCGGAGATGTCGATGATCCGCACACCGTCATCGCCATTGGCGAGGCAAACATATTCGCCCAGGGCCCCGATCCCGACGGCGCGGGAATTTCCCATGAGGCTCTCCGGGATGTGGCCTTGCAACGCTGGGGCGCGTGGGTTGGAGATGTCGATGATCCGCAAGCCATCGAAGAAATTGGCGAGACAGACGTAGCTGCCCGAGACGGCCACGTTGATGGCGGAACCAGACCCCATCCCGTTCTCAGAGACGTGGCTCTGCAGGCTGGCGTTTCCTTTTACGGTGAAGGTGAGATCGCCGGTGAGGCTCGCTGCTTGCAAGCCGGTGAGCCCTGAGCCATCCCCGCAGAACGTGCCCGCGGTGGTCCCGCCGAGCGACAGTCCAGGGGCGAGATTCAGGGTGCCCACGGCGCCTCTGGCGAGTTTGCTCTCGGTGATGGAGCCGCCCGCGATCTTCGCCTCCGAGACCGCGCCATCGGGCAGATAGCCATTCGGCGCGAGCCGCTGATCGGGGGTGAGGAGCTGGAAGCCATTGACGTTATCGCTGAACCAGACGCGCAGTCGCACGTCGGGCTGGGCAAAGACGCTGGCGGGAATGGGAGCCATGCCCAGCGGTGGCGCGGTGTCGCCGAGGAGCACAGAGTAGAGACCCTTCGTCACCTGGAGTGCGACCGATGCCGCCGGCTGGGCGAGCGGGCCGGTGGTGCCGTCATTACTCCAGAGCGCGGTGTAGTATGTCGGCGGCGGCGCGGCAATGGCCACGTTGGGCCTGGAGGTGTAGCCGCTCCCGGCGTTCGTCACGGTGATGCCGGTGACGACACCCGCCGCGACGGTGGCAATGGCCGCGGCGTTGGTGCCGCCGCCTCCCGTGATGGTGACGAGCGGGGCCGACACGTAGCCCTTGCCGGGAACGGTGACGTTGACGGCGGTGATGAAGCTCCCGGTCCGCTCGGCCTCGCCCTCGGCCTGTTCGGAAGGGTTGTTCCCAGGATCGACGAGGGCAAATTTGAACTGGCCCGTGCCATTGAAGTTCGCCGTGCCGACGGCGACGCGGCCCTGGTAGCTGAGGAAATTCGGCACCTGCGCGGGCAGGGCCGTGGCGAGGAGGGCGAAGCAGCCGAGGACGGCGCGGAGCGTGTGCTTGGTTTTCATGGGGCGGTTCGTTTTAGGTGGAGGCCTCCGGCGCAGGGAAGCCTCACGGCCCCACGCGGACGCGGACGAAGAGCGTTGGAAAGCTCTCGTAACTTACCGTCAGAGTGAGCGGGTTGCCGGTGCCGGCGGTCGGCGCACTGATGGATACCCACACGATGAGATCGGCGCTCGCCTCCACGGTATATTCGCGCCCGAGGACGCTCGGAAAGGTCACCGAGAGCGTACCCGAACCCGCGTTGCCGGTGTGCGTTGTCTGCGTGATGTGGAGGTAGCTCGCCGGGTCGCCGGGGTTGGTGCGGGCGATCCACTCGATGCCATTGGTCACGCCGTCGCTGTCGTAGTCGAAGCTCGCGGCGTGCAGCGGGTCGTTGATGGTGCGATCCCCAGCCGTGGGCAGGCTTTCCCAAATCCAGGCGTTATAGTTGGTGAAGGTGCCGGCTTCATACGCGCCGATGTCGGGCGGGCCGACGATCGGGAAGCCGCGTTGGTCGCCAGTCAGTGCGGGGCTGAGCACGGCAGCGGCATCGCGCGCGGGGCTGGTGGGGAGCAGGGCCATCGTCTGCGTCGGCCCGCCGTAGTGGCCCAGCGGGGCGAGGAGCGGGTCGGCGGTGCTGATGGTGCCTGGATCGTACACGAAGCCGCCTTCGTTGAAAATCGAGGCGACGATGTTCGCTCCCACGGGGACAAGAGCCCCCATGTTGAGGATGTCCGCGCCCGCGCCCGGCCCGTACCTGTTCCCGGAGATGATGCTGTTGATCAGGGTCAGCGTCAGTTGCCCGTTGTAAATCGCGCCGCCTTGGGCCGCGAAATTGCGGGATACGGTGCATTGCGTCAGCGTCAGCGGCTGCGTGCTGCCAGCCCAGATCGCACCACCGAGGGCGGTGCTATTCCTGGAGAGGGTGCATTGCGTCAGCGTCAGCGGGCCGTTGCTGTAAATCGCGCCGCCGTAGATGTCGGCGAAATTGCCGAAGAGAGTGCATCGCGTCAGAGTGAGTGTGCCGCTGTGGTTGTAGATCGCGCCGCCGCTGTTGTTGGAATTCATACCGACCCCGCCGCCGCCGGTGAGCGTGAGGCCCTCGAGCGCGACCGTCTGGCCGCTGCTGACGAAGAAGATGCGGTTCGAGCCCGGGCCGCCATCGATGGTCACGCCGCCGCTCAGGTCGCTGGCGTCGATGATCACGCTGTGTCTGAGCACGATTTCGCCTTTTGCCGCATCGAGGGTGATGGTGCTGCCATCGAGGCCGGGCGCGAAGATGACGGTGGCACCGTCGGGGGCCCCCTGCACGACCTGGCGCAAGGAGCCGATGCTGCCGTCGTCGAGGTTGTTGGTGACAATGAGGGCGATTTCCACCGCACCGATGTCCACCTGCGCGCCCGTGAGGCGCGGAAAGCCGCGCTGGTCGGTCGTGAGTCCGGCGACTTCGGAGCCGGCGGGCACACCGTCGATGGCCGGGCTGCCGAGCCGTGGCGGCATGGTCTGCGTCGCCCCGCCGTAGTGGCCCAGCGGGGAGAGCTGCGGGGAAGTGAAGCTGATGGTGCCCGCGCCGTTCACGGTGCCGCCGTCGTTGAAGAGCACCTTGACGATGTTCGCCCCCACGCGGGTGACGGTGCTGGTGTTGAAGATGTCGGCGCCGTCGGGGGCGTTGTTACTGCCGACGATGCTGTTGGTCAGCGTCAGCGGTGCGAAGTTATAGATCGCGCCGCCATAGACGCTGGCGGAGTTGCGGGAGATCGTACATTGCGTCAGCACGAGCGTGCCGCCATTGCCAATCGCACCGCCGTAGAGGGTGGAATTGCCGGAGAGCGTGCATTGCGTCAGCGTCAGCGTGGCATCGCTGAAAATTGCGCCGCCGTTGGTGTTGGCGAAGTTGCCGGAGAGGGTGCATTGCGTCAGCACGAGCGTGCCGCTGTTGTAAATCGCGCCGCCGAGACCGGGGTTCGTCGCGCCGATCGAGTTGCCGCCGGCGAGCGTGAGGCCCTGGAGCGCGACCGTTTGCCCGCTGCTCACGGTGAAGATGCGGTTCGGGCCCGGGCCGCCATGGATGGTCACGCCGCCGCTCAGGTCGCTGGCGTCGATGATCACGCTGCGGCTGAGCACGATTTCGCCTTTTGCCGCAACGAGGTTGATGGTGTCGCCACTGAGGCCGGGCGCGAAGGTGATGGTGGCACCGGCGGCAGCCCCGAACACGGCATAGCGCAAGGAACCGTAGCTGCCGTCGTCGCGATTGTGGGTGACGATGAGGGTGGTCTGCGCTTCCACCGCGCCGATGTCCGCGAGGGCGCTGCCATTGCCGTCGCCATCCACCACGCGCGGGAACCCGGTGCCACGCTGGTCAGTGATGAGGCCGGCGACTTCGGAGCCGGCGGGCACGCCATCGATGGCCGGGCTGCCGGCCAGTGGCGGCATGGTCTGCGTGGGACCGCCATAGTTCCCGAGAGCCGCGAGCTGCGGGGCGGCATTGCTGATGGTGCCGCTGCCATTCACGGGGCCCTCATTGATGAGCGATTGGACGATATTTGCCCCCACCCGGGTGAGGATGTCGGTGTTGTAGATGTCCGCGGCGGAGGGAGCAGTGTTCCCAGCGACCACGCTATTGGTCAGGAGCAGCGGGCCGGCGGTGTTCCAAATCGCGCCTCCTGTCGAGCTGGCGGAATTGCCGGAGAGGGTGCAGTGCGTCTGCGTCAGCGTGCCCTCGTTGAATATCGCGCCGCCGGAAATATCGGCGGAATTGCCGGAGAGAGTGCATTGCGTCAGCGTCAGCGTGCCGTCGTTGTAAATCGCGCCGCCGAAGCCACCGAAAGCGCCGTTGGAGGTGGCGGAATTGCCGGAGAGGGTGCAGTGCGTGAGCGTGCTGGACGCGCCGAAAATCGCGCCGCCAGCGTGGGCGGAATTGCCGGAGAGGGTGCAGTGCGTCAGCGTCAGCGTGCGGAGGCTAAAAATCGCGCCTCCCTCAGTGGCGGCCATCATGCCGGAATTGCCGGAGAGAGTGCAGTGCGTCAGCGTCGCTGGGCCGTTCGCATAAATCGCGCCGCCGACGCCATCGACGGAGTTGCCGGAAAGGATGCATTGCGTCAGCGTGAGCGGACTAAGGCCGGTATAGATCGCGCCGCCGAGAGTGGCAGAGTTGCCGGAAAGGATGCATTGCGTCAGCATCAGCGGGCCTACGGCGAAAATTGCTCCGCCAGCGGGGTTGATCCCCGCCCCAGTCCCGTTGCCGTCGGTGAGCGTGAGGCCCTTGAGCGCGACTGTCTGCCCGCTGTTCACGTAGAAGATGCGCGAGGCATTGCCTCCGCTGATGGTGACCTGGCTGGAGCGCGCCGAACCATCGATGGTGAGGCTTTTGTTCAACGTGATCTCGCCGCTGGTGAGCGTGATGGTCTGCGCGGTGGCGAAGACCGTGGAATCGAAGAAAATGGTGTCGTCTGAGGCGGCGTCGAGCACCGCCTGCCGAAGTGTGCCCGGGCCGGAGTCGGCCGTGCTGGTGACGGTGTGGATGCGGATGCGCGCGGCCCCATTGATCAGCGTGCCGTTGTAAGCGCCGAGGGTGGCCGTGGCGCTGTTCACCGCAATATTGCCGCTGGGTTCGTCGAATTTGAAATAGAGGCGCAGACCGGGCTCATCGCCCACGAGGGCGCCGGTGCGCGCGGCGGCAATCTCCGCCGGGGTGCGCACCACATTCCACACGCGGAAATCATCGATCGAGCCGTCGAAATAATCGCCACTCCCACTGCCAATGCGCAGCGCGGAGGCGCCGGTGATCTCAAAGGCATTGAAGCTCGCGAGCGAGGCGACCTCCGCGCCGTCGATGTAGATTTTCATGAAATTCCCGCTCTGGCTGGCGACGAAGGCGTAGTGCGTCCAGCCCGCCGTCGGTCCGCCGGAATTGGCGAAGGAAACGCGGCCGTCATTGTCGATGTCGCCGAAGTCCCAGTAAATCCGTTCGCCGAGGCCCCAGAGGTGCGCCAGGAAGCGGTTGCCGGGAACGTCGGGCTCGAGGCCGAAGGCTGTCTGGTCCGGCATGGTGGTGGTGAACCTGGCCCAGAACTCGACCGTGACCTCGGTTGTGAAGCCGAGGGTGTCGAAGTCTGGGACCGCGACGTATTGCTGCGCGTTCTCGGAGAAGGTGAGCGCGCCTGACTGCGCGTGAGAAACGCTTTGCGAAACGATCAGGGTCAGCGCCGCAAAAACGCAGCGGATCAATGAGCAACAAGTCGCAGTTCTCCTTTTCATCGGGGTTGTTGTTTCAGTTCAGGGATGGTCGTGTTCCGTGGTTTCATCGCTTCGTTCTCGGTTTTCACTGGATACAAAGTGATGCGCTGACCTAGTTGAGGAGGTCCAGTACCTGCGTGAGCGGGACCGTGGCGACGAGCGAAAGGTGAGCGTCTGCACCGGGACCACTGGATGAGCCGTTGTCGGCAGCGGCAAAGGCAGCCAAGCGCTGGGAGGAGGAGCTGCTCGATTTTCATGGGTGAAATTTCTTTCGCTCAACTCAAGGCAGCATGATCACCCGGTAGAAGCGCTGCGGCGCATTGCCGATGAAATCCGTCCTGATGGTGGGGCTGGTGGTGGCGACGATGTCGGGTGGGAGATCGATCCAGACCGGATCGCTCAATTGGACCTTGTATTGCACGCGATAGGCCCGGCCCGGGATAGAGACCCAGACGATCTGAGCCATCCCTGGGGAATGATAGACAATTTGCTCGATGGCGACCCGGGCGACGCCGCTGAGTTCCACGCGCAGACCCGAGGGATTAGGCGCTGTCCCGCCATTGTTCACTACGAAGGTAAGCGTGTTCGTGCCGACCACAAACCCACTGGTGATTCGGAATGGCGTGTAAGCGCCGAAGCCTCCGGACTTGAAGCCCGTGCTCACCCCGTTGACCAAAATGTCCACTCCGAGATCGTCCGATGCCCAGCGACCCGCGATCTGCGCCTGCATCCGATCCAACCCGGTCAGATCGAAGCTGGTTCGATAATGGTAAGTCCCTGGTGCAGCATCGGTGTTCGTGTTCGTGCTCGGGGTGATCCAGGCGGAGGCCGCGCTGTCGCCATTCCACGGAGGGATGGGAAATCCGCCCGTCGATGTCGCCACCAGCGGTGCTCCGATGACCGGGCTGAACGGCACCAGGGTGTAGTGCGACTCCACCGCATTGTCCGCCCGCGGCTGCCCGGCATCATCCACGCCGGTATTGAACAAGCCCCGAATCGGCACCGCGAGATAGTCCACCTCGACCGCGCCGATGTCGCTTTGGTCTCCTGAACTGCTGCCCGGCAATTCGAGGAAATCGAAGGGGCGCGGGCGACCGCGTTGGTCGGTGAAAAAAGTGGGATTGAAAGGTCCGCGGCGTCCCGTGTCGATCGCCGGGCTGCCGGCGAGCGGCAGGTGGGTGGGCGTCTGCCCGCCGTAGTCCGCGAGCGGAGCAAGCACCGGATGGAGCGGCGTGCCGCTGCTGCCGGCCTGGTCGCCCGTATTGGTAAAGCCACCCGCTTGATCGCGGATGCCGACCAAGTTGTATCCGAAGGACGATAAATCTCCGGAGTAATCCGGTGAGACTTGGCTGCGGTTGTCGGCGAGCAGGCTGTTGAAGATGGGGAAGGCGCTGCCGACTACCCCGCCTCCGAGCGCCGAACCGGCGGGGCCGGGCGTGCCCCCACCCTCCCTGAAACCACCGGCACCGGGGACGGCGGCGTTCTGCGTGATCGTCGCACCCGTCAAATTCAGACCAGATCCCGCGATCCCACCCGCAGTCCCGGACCCCCCCGCGCCGCCGAACCCGCGATCTTCGCCACCTTGTCCACCGGTGCCGCCGGTCGCCGTGTTGCCGCTGATCGTGCAATTGGTCACGCCGAACGAGATTCCCGCGTGGAAGATGCCGCCGCCATTGGCCGTGCCACCCGCACCTCCCTGGGCGCCGTCGAAGAAACTCACACTCAAGCCGAGTCCCCCTGTGCCACCCGATCCACCGATGGAGGAATTTCCACTGACGGTGCAGCCCACGAGCGACAGGACGTTTGAATTGTAGAGGCCCGCGCCGTTTGCCCCTCCGCCCGATCCCCCGACACCGGCAGCAAAGTTGACAACCCTGGGGCCGCCGACGCCACCGGTGCCGCCCACGACGGAGTTGTCCGCGATCCAGCAATCCACCAACCCGAGCTGGCCTTGATTGTAGATGCCGGCACCTTCCGCCAAGCCCCCGGCTCCGCCGACTCCGCCCGGAGAAGCCCCCGCAATGCCCGTCGAGCCGATCACCCGCCCTTTGGTAATCTTCAGCCCGGAAATTTGCACCGTCCCCGCCGCCACGTGGAAGACCCGGCTGAGGTCGTTCCCGCTCACCGCCAGAACCTTCGCGCCCGGACCCGAGATGTTCATATTGTGCTGAATCGTGAGCTGCCCGAGCTGCTGCTGCAGCACGATCTCGCCCTTCACCCACGGGGCAAAGGTGATGGTCGGGGTGCTGGGATAGCCAGCAGCCGCACCGATGGCCTCGCGCAGGGTGCAATCCGCATCGGTGGCGAAGCCGTCATCGTGATCGTCGTTCGTGTTGACGACAAAGGTCGGGCCCGTTTGCACGTTGCCAAAGCGCAGGTTGTCAAAGATGGCAAAGCACGGAACCCCGGTCGCGGGGACTTCGGTGGAAAAGCGGACGTAGGCGATGTTATTGCTCGCGGATCTAAAGGTGAGCGTCTCGACCGGGTAAATCGCATTTTCGATCGTCGGAAGCGGCCCCGCGTAGTAGATGGTGGCCAGCACTTGATTCGCCGCATTGAAGGCCTGGAGGTAGGGTCTACCGGTGAAGGGCGCCAAAATTTCATACCCGGCCGGCACGATGGGACGCGCGTCGATCCGCACCTCCCGAACCGATGCGGCGAATTGCGCCTTGATGGTCCCGTCGGTTCCCCTGAAGTAGGATTGCGTGGAAAACGGCGACACCACGTTGGAGCTCGACGGCGCGAGCGCATCAGCCTTCGCAAACACATTCACATTCTCAATTACAGCCGCGGAGAAGACCACCCCCGGATAAAACGTATCGACGACGGTGCCATCGGGCACATCGTCGAAGTCGATCGTGGCCGCTCGGGAGACGCATGGCGCGGCGAGCAGGGCCAGGGTGGTGAAGACGGTGGCGAGGAGTGATCGGTGGGTGGTGGTTCTGTGTTTCATCGGAGTGGTTGGATTGATTGGGCAATGGTGGCTGGAATGGTCTGGTGGTTCGGGAGAAGATGGTGGGATGAGTGAGATTTCCCTCCTGCGATAACAGGGGAAGGCGTCTGCGGGAGCCAGCTTTGGACTGCTCGGACTTGTCCGAGCTTTATGGGGGAGGAAGCTTGCTTCCGTGGCCGGGAAGTGCCGGGTGGCCGCGCGCCGGCCGTCCCCACCACGGCGGACAAGTCCGCCCGCCCCAAAGCTCGGACAAGTCCGAGCAGTCCAAAGCCGGCCTTCGGACTCCGCCCATCCATCGGAAAGCTTCGGCTCGGGCCGACCACTGCGCTCGGCGGTTCGGCTCATGGCTGGGTCGGGGACAGGGCAGCACGAACCCCATTGGAGTCGAGCGCAGCCGACGGCGCGTAGCGGTTGCGGTAAGCACACCGGACGGCGCCGGACTCGATGTACCAAGCGCCGCCACGGACGATTCGAAAGTCTCCCAATGCTGGGCCGCGAGGGTCGGTGCCTCCTCCATACGGCGTCTCATACCAATCCCAACACCATTGGAAGACATTTCCTGCCATGTCGTTTACCCCATACCCGTTTGCCGCAAACGATCCCACCGGACTCGTCGCCGGGTTTGTTCCGCCTGCGCTTCCAATCGCGTTGAAGCCGTCCGGGCCGAAATCGTAGCTGTAGATGTTGGTGTTCCCGTAGTAGTTGGCCAAGGTTCCGTCGATGCCCGAGCCCCACGGAAACCGCTGCCCGCTCAACCCGCCGCGCGCCGCCTTTTCCCATTCTGCCTCCGTCGGCAGCCGAAAGCCATTGGCGTTCCATTTCACTTGCAGGTTGGTGACGTCCAGATTGCCGGAGCGATACACGACGGTTTGAGCGTCATCTGTGTAATACACCGGCGTCCTCCCCTCCCGCTCCGAGCGCGCATTGCACCACTTCACGCAGTCATACCAGGACACCGAATGCACCGGATGATTCGGCGCCTTGCCGGAACCCGCGAAAAAGTTGTATCCGAAGGCGTAGGCCCACAGTCGGACCGCGTTCCATTGGCTCAAGGTCACCAGGTTCACATCCATGTAAAACGCCGAGACGGTGACGGCCACCGGGGCTGCGTTCGTGATGTCGGTATCCGCGGCGACGCTGTTTCCCATCGTGAACGGCCCCGCCGGGATGAGCACCATGCCCGGCGGGGTGGCTAGCGTGAGGGCGTTCTGGCCGCCCGGATAGACATTGGGCGCGAGCCGCTGGTCGGGCGTCAGAAGCTGCGAGCCATTGGTGTTGTCGTTGAACCACACGCGCAGACGCACGTCGGGATTGGTGAAAACGGAGCTTGGGATTGCCATCATGCTCAAAGGTGGGGAAGTGTCGCCGAGAAGCACGGAGTAGAGGCCCATCGTCACCTGGAGCGACAGTGCCGCCGTGGGCTGCGACCCTGCGGCACTGGTGCCGTCATTGCTCCAGAAGGTTTTGGCATGAGTCTTCGACGGAAGGGAGATCGAGACGTTGGGCCTGGAAGTGTAGCCGCTGCCGGCCAGACCCGGCGTGAGGCTCACGACGCTGCCGCCTGAGAGCACGGCCGTCGCCGTGGCCCCCGTGCCGCCGCCCTCGGTGACGGTGACTGCCGGTGGGGAAGTGTAGCCCGAACCGGGATTCATGACGGTGTATGCGGTGATGAAAGAACCCGTCCGCGCGGCTTCGGCGGTGGCCGGTACGGAAGGATTGGTGCCGCCATCGACGAGGGCGAATTTGAAGGAGCCCGTGCCGTCGA
The DNA here is from genome assembly GCA_031409655.1 of Chthoniobacteraceae bacterium. Lineage (GTDB taxonomy): Bacteria > Verrucomicrobiota > Verrucomicrobiia > Chthoniobacterales > Chthoniobacteraceae > JANNXQ01. Next base: position 55,768 of record JANNXQ010000232.1, read on the forward strand.
AGTTCACCGGCGGGGTGCCGACAGCGACGCGGCCCTGGTAGTTGAGGAAATTTGGCACCTGCGCGGGCAGGGCCGTGGTGAGGAGACAAAGGCAGCCGAGGGCTGCGAGGAGGAGGTGCTGGATTCTCATGCGAAATGCCTTGCGGTGAATCCCGGAAATCGCCGCCATGGTGACTCAGCGGGACTCGCGCAACTGCAATGGAGAAAAGTCCTCCCCGCAAGCACCGGCAAATGACCAAAGTGATGGTCTCAAGATTAGGAAAAGGATGCCCCTCAAGCCTGGTGCGAGCGCAAGCTATTTTTTGTAAAAATCCTGAGGCCGCGCAGCGCAAGCACGGCAACAGCCTGCCCTTTGCGTTCGCTTGCCAAAGGATCTCGGAAATGATTCCGCGCTGGCGCGGGGCCGCCAGTAAGCGCATGAATTGCGGAACGCCCAACAGTCCACATCCGAAATGACGCCCCTCATCAGAAAACTCCTCGGTATGAATTGGCTCCTCGTGGGCACCGCGCTCGCCCTCGCCGTGCTCGGGGTCGTGGCGGTCTATAGCGCGTCCGCTTTTCGCACCGAGGACTACTGGCACAAGCAAGCCCTCTGGGTCGCGGTGGGGGTGGTCGTCCTGCTCGTCACCAGCCTCATCGACTACCGCTGGGTGAAGTGGGTCGCGCTGCCCATGTATCTCGTCAGCGTCCTCGCCGTCGTCCTCACCTACACGAGTTGGGGGGAAGAGCACGGTGGCGCGAAGTGCTGGCTGCGGATCCCAGGTATCGGCACGTTTCAACCTTCGCAGATGGCGGTGATCGCGGGGGTGCTCACGCTCGGACTTTTCCTCAGCCAGTTCCGGCGCATCCATCCGATGGCCAAACTCGCCTTCACTGGCGCGATCGTTGGCGGACCGATGCTCCTCATCCTGAAGCAACCCGACTTTGGCATGACCATGGTCTGGATCCCGGTGATCCTCGCCATGCTCTTTCTCGGCGGGATGCCGAAACGCTACCTCATCGCCATGATCCTCATCGGCGTCGCGGTGCTGCCGGTGCTCATCAATTTCGTCCTCAAGCCCTACCAGCGCGCCCGCATCGTGGCCTTCGTCGATCCGGACATCGATCCGCTGAATGCAGGCTGGGCGATCAATCAATCCCTCATCGCCATCGGCTCCGGCGGCTTCTCGGGCAAAGGATTCATGGCGGCGAACACCCAGGTCGAACAGGGTTTCATCCCCGGGACCACTGTCCACACCGACTACATCTTCACCGCGATCGGTGAGCAGTTCGGCTTTGTCGGCGGCGTCACGCTGGTCTGCCTTTTTGCGCTGCTCCTCCTTTCCATGCTCCTCACCGCGCACGTCGCCTCGGATCAGCTCGGCCTGCTCATCACCGTCGGTTTCGCCGCGCAGATCTTTTTCCACATCTATCAAAACATCGGCATGACCATCGCCCTCATGCCGATCACCGGTCTGCCGCTGCCGCTGATCAGCTATGGCGGCACTTTTTTGGTGATGGTGATGTTCGGCCTCGGGCTCGTGAACAGCGTCTGGGTCCACCGCAAGGCGCTGCCGTAGGGCGGATCACTTTCCGACTTCCCGCACTGGCACGTACTCGTTCACGCCGGCTTTGAGATAGAATTTCGCGCCCTCCGGCAGAGCGGCGACGGAGCCATCTTTCGAAAGCGCGCCGAGGTATTTGTAAATCGTGAGGCCGGTCTCCGCATCCGTGCTGACGCGGCGCATCCGGGTGTCGCGGAGTTCCTGCCGCTGCTCGCTCGCGAGTTCGAGCGGGCGTCCCTCGAACGACGCGACGACGGCCGGCCCCGGCAGCTTCACGAACACTTTGTCCCCGACCGCTGTGACCTCCGCCATGGACTCGATTTTCGCCCGGCGCTGTTTGTCGAACGCCGCGAGACCGAGCATCAGCGCCATCCCCAGGAGCAGCAGGAGCCCCAGCCGGACGGCGTGGTTTCCGCCCAGGACGGCCACAGCAGGCGCAGGAGCGGAGGAAGATTCGTTCATCGCCGGGAGGCTAGCGACCGCGCGCGCGGCTGGCCAGCGCTTCGACGCAGTTTAGCCGAGCGCGACGAGCGCAATGACAAAGGCGACGGTGCCCAAGGCAAGGCCGGCCCAGATCCAGAGCGATCGACGAAGCTCGATCTGATCCTGGCTGGCCGTCACCGCCTCGGACGCCGCCAGTTCGTATTCATATTCCTGGAACCTCACGCGATGGCTCTGCACGGCAGCAAGCGCCTGCGGCTGATTCATCGGGCCGACGCCACTGTCCGCGAGCACCCGGCCCACCTCACGATAGGGATTTGCCTTCGCGCCCTCCAGGGACTGAAAGACTTTTTCGAAGGCCTCCTTCTCCGCCTCCAATTTCGCGATGCGCTCAGCGAGATCGCCGTCCGCTCTTTTGAAGGCCGCGGTGAGTTCGCCCTCGCGCCGCTCGAAATCCGCGAGTTCCGCGTCCTCTTTGGCGAGCTGCATTTCGAGCGTCCGCACCTCTTGGACCGCGCGCAGGTGGAGCATGCGCACCTCGGTCTTTTCATTGGGGATGGTCACGATGCGCTCCCGCACCTGCAGCAGCTCCTGCCGGCTCTGCGGTGTCGGCGGATCCATCGCGAGGAGCGTCGCGTAGCGCCTGCTCAGTTCCCGGAGTTCGCCATCGAGTCCGGGCATGCGCCGCTCGAGATCTGGTTCGACGCTGCGCTTTTCCGCGAGTTGGCGCTCGATCGCGGGCCTTTCCCTGCTCACCCGACGCCGCTCATCGTCCATCGCCCGGCACTCGCGTTCATAGTGCTCCTTGCCGACCGACCGCACATCCCGCAGTTCCTGCAGATCTTGGCCGACCGCGGCACTGTCGTTCGTCGCCGTGGCCTGCTCCCGCTCGCACTCGGTGATCCGCCGGACTTCTTCCTGCGTGACGTCGTCAAAGTCCGCCTGCTGCCAGCCGAGCAGCCCGAGCGTGGTTTCCGCCTTGGCGAGTTTGCGACCCTCCACGGCCATCCGCAGCCGGAGGGATTGCCGGCCGAGGATCCGGGAAAGCTCCCGCAGACCTGGCGCGAAGTAGTCCACCGGCTAGGGAAAATCCGAAACTCGGGTTCTCTTCGCTCAGTCTTCCGAGCTGCTCGCTAGCTTTGCGAGAATGCTGAAGTCTTCGAGCGTGGTGGTGTCGCCGACGATGGTCTCGCCCGCCGCGACCTGCTTGAGCAGGCGGCGCATGATTTTCCCCGAGCGCGTCTTGGGCAGCGACTCGGTGAAACGAATGTCATCCGGCGTGGCCACCGGGCCGATCACCGTGCGCACGTGCTTCTTCAGTTCCGCCCGCAGTTCGTGCGTGGCCTTCACGCCTTGCTTCACGGTCACGAAACAGACGACGGCCTGACCCTTCAACTCATCCGGACGTCCGACGACCGCCGCCTCCGCCACGGCCTTGTGCGAGACGAGCGCGCCTTCCACTTCCGCCGTGCCGAGGCGATGCCCTGCGACGTTCAGGACGTCGTCGATCCGGCCGATGATGAAGAAGTTTCCGTCCTTGTCCCGCCGTGCGCCGTCGCCGGCGAAGTACATCCCCTTGAACTCGCTCCAATACGTTTCCTGATAGCGCTTCTTGTCGCCCCAGATCGAACGCAGCATCGACGGCCACGGCTTGCGGATGACGAGCTTGCCCGAGGTATTTGGCGGCACTTCCTTCCCGAGATCGTCCACCACCGCGGCATCGACTCCGAAAAATGGCAGCGTCGCGGTGCCGGGCTTGGTCGGCGTCGCGCCGGGCAGCGGCGTGATCATGTGGCCGCCCGTTTCCGTCTGCCACCAGGTATCGACGATCGGACAGCGCCCACCACCGATCACCTTGTAGTACCACATCCAAGCTTCGGGATTGATCGGCTCTCCGACCGTGCCGAGCAGGCGCAGCGAGGAAAGATCGTACTTCTTCGGCCACTCATCGCCCCACTTGATGAAAGCGCGGATCGCCGTTGGCGCCGTGTACAAGACGGACACGGAAAATTCCTCGATGATCTTCCAGAAGCGCCCGTTGTCCGGCCAGTTTGGCGCCCCTTCATACATCACTGCCGTGGCCCCCATCGCGAGCGGACCATAAACGATGTAAGTGTGCCCTGTGACCCAGCCGACATCGGCCGTACACCAGTACACGTCCTCGTCACGCAGATCGAAGACGTACTTGCACGAAGTCACCGCGCCCATCAGGTAGCCTGCTGTGGTGTGGAGGATGCCCTTCGGCTTTCCCGTCGAGCCGCTGGTGTAGAGAATGAAGAGCGGGTGCTCGCTATCGAGCGCCACCGGGGGGCAGTTCGCGTCCACGTATTCCAGCTCGCGGTGCCACCAAAAGTCGCGCCCTTCCTCGATGTGGACGTCGTTTGAGGCGCGGCGGAAGACGATCACCGTCTTCACCGGATGCGCGCCGCTTTCCAGCGCTTTGTCCACATTTGCCTTCAGCGGCACGATGCTCCCGCGGCGGTAGCCGCCATCCGCCGTGATCACGGCCACTGCGCCGCTATCGAGCACCCGATCCTTGATCGACTCCGCACTGAACCCGCCGAAGACCACCGAATGCACGATGCCGAGCCGCGCACAGGCCAGCATCGCGATCGCCGCCTCGGGCACCATCGGCATGTAAATGATCACGCGCTCGCCCTTCTTGATTTTGTGCCGCTTGAGCACATTGGCAAAACGGCAGACCTCGCGATGCAGTTGCTGATAAGTGAGCACGCGCTTCTCGCCCGGCTCGCCTTCCCAGATCAGCGCCGCCTTGTTCTGCCGCTCCGTGCCGAGATGCCGGTCGAGGCAATTCTCCGCCACGTTCAGCTTCCCGCCCACAAACCACTTCGCGTAGGGCACCTTCCAATCGAGCACCTTCTTCCACTTCGTCGTCCACTTCAGATCCGCCGCCTCGCGCGCCCAAAACTTATCCGGCTTCTTCACGGACTCCTCCCAGAGCTTGCGATACTGCGCGAGCGACTGGATGCGGGCCTTTTTCGAAAATTCCTTCGACGGCTTGAAGACGCGATTTTCGACGAGCTGAGATTCGGAGTTCTTGGGCATGGGGTAGGGCGCTGTGCCTACTCGTCCCCTCCCCGCCGGGCAATTCAAACCTGCAACGGGGCTGGCGAAATGATCAAATTATGGTATTTAGTGGGCCGCTCTGCTTGGGCGCACCTTTTTCCCAGCGATCGTGCGCCAGCATCTCAGAGTGAAAAGAACCCCGATCCCGTTTGAGAACGAATTTCCTAGCAAAAGTCCGGCTGCTTTGGAGCGCCGCGCGCGCCATGGGGACAGTCCCGCTTGTCGCCGCGGCTCTCTGCGGAAGCGCCGGAGCGCTCGGCGATACTTTCACCGTGACCACCACCGCGGATGCCGGGCCTGGCTCGCTCCGGCAGGTGCTCGCCGATGCGCCTCACGGTTCTTCGATCGACTTTGCTCCGGCCCTCAGCGGGCAGACGATCGGCCTCCTCACCCCGCTCGCTTTCAGCACCGCGATCGACCTCGACGCGTCCGCGCTCCCCGGCGGGCTGACCCTGAGCGGCGGCGGGGCCAGTCGGATCTTCACCTCGGGACCGGGGGCTCAGGTGACGGTGACCGGCTGCACTTTGAGCGGCGGCAATGCCTTTGCCGGCTTCGGCGGGGCGATCGTCAATTCAGGCGGCAGCCTCACGCTCACAAATTGCACCCTCTCGGGGAACACGGCCGACTCGGGCGGGGCCATCTACAGCGACACTGATCTCGCGGGGAATGTGACGCACCTTATCAATTGCACGGTCACCGGCAATACCGCGGCCAGCGTGGGCGGCGGCATCTATAACTTCGACGGTCGAACGCGGCTCTGGAATTGCACCGTCACCGGGAACTATGCGCCTGCGGACAATGGCGGCGGGGTCGCGACCTATGCGGACCTTTCCACGGAGACGGCGGTCTTGAGCTGCATCATCGCCGGCAATGCCACGAACGATGTGGATCGCGTCTTCGGCGGCCGACCCGCCTTCACCAGCGGCGGCTCGAACCTGATCGGGACGGGCACCGGAACCCCCTCTTTCAACAAGCCCAGTGACGTCATCAACAATCCCAATCCCCGGCTGGCCCCGCTGGACTTTTACGGCGGCCGCACTCGCACCAAACCTCCGCTGCCCGGCTCGCCCGCGATCGACACCGCGCTCGCCGCTCCGACGGCGGCCGACCAGCGCGGCGTGCTCCGGCCCACGGGCCTCGCTCCCGATATCGGCGCGGTGGAAATTTTCCCGGTGGTGGTCACGAGCACGGCGGACAACGGCCCTGGCTCGCTCCGCAGCGCCATCACGGAACCTTTTGCGAGCAGCATCACCTTTGCGCCCGCTTTCAACGGAGAAGCTGGCGACACCATCCTGCTCGCGAGCGAACTGGTGCTCGACCGGGCGCTGACCATCGAGGCCTCGGGCGACTCGGGCGGCGTCACGATCAGCGGCAGCCCCACGAACCGGATCTTCACGGTGAGCAGTGGTGCCACGGTGCGCCTCGAGAGGCTGACTTTGCAAAATGGCCACGCGGGTCCGACTGGCGATGGCGGCGCGATTCGCAACGCTGGCAGTCTCGCGATCGCGCACTGCACCTTGTCCGGCAATTCCGCCAGCGGCTTCGGTGGAGCCATCGACAATCACGGTGGCGTCCTCTCCCTTTCCGACTCCACGATCACCGGGAACTCCGCCGCCTACGGAGGCGGGATCACGAGCCGGGCCGATCTGCTGCGCACCCCGCAGACTTCTCTCGAACGCTGCACCATCGCCGCCAATACCGCGACGAACGCGGGCGGCGGCATCTATGCCGCGGACGGAAGCACGACCCTGGCGCACTGCACGGTCGCCACCAACACCGCGCCGGCCAATCGCGGCGGTGGCATCGCGAGTTTCGGGAATACGACGACCGAAACCGTCCTCGCCTTCAGCATCGTCGCGGGGAATGGGAACGGCGACGTGGATTTCGTGGACGGCGTGAGCAACAGCTTTACCGCCGGGCCCCGCAACGTCATCGGTTTCGGCAATGCCCTCGGCGATTTCATTGGCTCGGGAAACATCGTCGGGATTACCGATCCGCTGCTCGCACCGCTCGGGGACTACGGCGGCGTGAATCCCACCCTGGCCCTGCTCCCGGGCAGTCCGGCGCGCGATGCCGCGCTGACCAGCACGGCAAGCCGAGATCAGCGCAACTTCCCGATCGTCGGCCCTCCCGATATCGGGGCCTACGAAGCCGGCACCGGGCGCACCTTTCAGCTCTGGGCGATCGAGAATATCGGCACCGTGGGCGCGACCTTCACCGGCGACGAGGACGATGACGGCCGCGAAAACGGCCTCGAATACGCCACCCTCACCGCGCCCTTGCTGACGACCTCCGGCGCGTTGCCCGACGTGAGCTTCAACAACACGCCCACCGAGGCCGTCATCACTTTCCCCTACCTGGCAGCATCCACTGATCTGCTCTACGAAGTGCAACGCAGCACGACTCTCGAAGCGTGGACGACTATCGTGGATTTCAACAAATTGACGGGTGACCTGACCCTCCACGAACCGGAACTCGGCCACGAGTTCCGCCCCGATGGCCTCAGCATCACCATCACCGACCCCTTCATTGCCGGAAAAGAGCAGGTCTTCTACCGCCTGAAGGTCAGCCTGCCGTAGCGCCGCCGGCAGTGGCGCTTGGCGAGCACGCCGCCGATCCAGATGCCCGCGTAGTTCGCGGCGAGATCGAGCATGTCAAAGTGACGATTCGGCACCCAGATCTGGGAGACTTCTTCCAGAGTGAAGATCACGCCGACGATGAGGGTTCCCAACTTCACATTCCGCCAAAGGCGACACCCCAGGCTGACATTCAGAAAGTAAGCGATGAGGCCGACGAGCCCGAAGTGCCCGACCTTATCCCCGCCCAGATCCTGCACCGCCGAGAAAAAGCCGATCCCGTAACCCGCATCCGCGAGATAGATAATCCCGCCGACGAAGGCCGAGACGAGGATGGTCGGTAGCCAGCGATGCATGAAGGTGACAAGGAACGCGAGATAGCTCGCGTCATGCCACCCACAAGGAGTAGGGGCGCCCTCGCCCCCAGCAGCCACTCGGGGCGGGGGCGCCCCGGTTCCTTGCCAGCGCCGCGTGCCCAGCCGCATTTTAAGTACCGGTGCGCTTCTCGCGACTACCGAGGCCTAGGCAGAGGATGATCGTGCCGGAAAGGAGCATGAACCCGCAGAGGCAATACAGCCCGCCGACAAAGGAACCCGTGATCGTTTTCGCATAACCCAGGATGTAGGGGCCGAGGAATCCGCCCAGATTTCCGGTCGAGTTGATCAGCCCGATGCTCCCGGCGGCGGCGGCTTCCGTGAGGAAGAGATTGGGCAGCGACCAGAAGGCCGGCATGTAGCTCTTAAAGCCCGCGAAGGCGACCATGAAGCAGAGGACGGTGAGCGCGAGATTTCCCTGCGTCCACGGGGCGAGGGCCAGCGCCGCAGCACCCGCAAAGAGCGGCAGCGAAGCATGCAGCCGGCGCTCTTTGAAGTGATCCGAACTCCACCCGCCGAGGAGCTGCCCGACCAGCGCCAGGGTCGGCGGCAGGATGATCAGCCAGGTGAGCTTATTCATATCCAGTTGATACCAATCCTTCAGCACCGTGGGCATGAAGAACTCCACGCCGTAGCTGCTCGTCACCGTGCAAAAGTAAGCCAGCGAGAGGAGCAGCACCTTCGGATGCCGCAGGGCCTCGAGCACGGTCATCTTCTTTCCGCGGCCACCCAGCGCTTTCTCCCGCGCGAGTTCCGCCTCCAGGGCTTCCCGCTCGTCGGCATCCAGCCACTTTGCCTGCGCCGGACGATCCGTGAGCAGGAAAAGCACGCCCACGCCGAGGACCACCGCCGGGATCGCCCAGAAGATGTATACCCACTGCCAGCCGACCATCCCGAGGAGCTGCGGATGCACGACGCTCACGCCACCCACCACCTCCGTCGTCCCGATCTTCAGGATGAGATTGGAAATCTTCGGACTCAGCATCTGCGCAAAGGGCGTCGCCACCAGAAAGTACGACAGCGCCTTGGCCCGGTCCCGGCTCGGGAACCAATGCGTGAGATAGACGATCACCCCAGGGAAAAATCCCGCCTCCGCCAGCCCGAGCAGAAAACGCACGGTGTAAAACTGCCCCGGCGTCTGCACCGCGGCCGTCAGCCCGGCCATGATGCCCCATGAGACCATGATGCGGCAGATCCACTTCCGCGCGCTCCAGCGCTCCACGATCAGCGTGCCCGGAATCTCGAGCAGAAAGTAACCGAGAAAAAAGATCCCCATCCCGATCCCAAAGACCTTTTCCGTAAAGTCCGGCAGTTGCTGCACCATCGTCAGCTTCGCCACCGCCACATTATTCCGATCCACATACGCGATCACATAGCTGGCGAAAAGCACCGGCAGCAGGCGCCAGAAAGCTTTCTTCCGGGCACGATCGAGCGGCGACGCCGCGGGGGGATTCGACGGGGGAGGCGTGGACATGGGAGCGCAGGACTATCAGGAGAGACGGTCCGGGAAAAAGCCCGTTCTCCACTTTCTCCACGCGCGAAAAGGCGGACGCCCGACCCCCACATGACTCTCGCCACCGCCAGTGCTCCTTTCTACAACCCACCCGAGATGCGCCGTCCTCCCCGCCACTTTCTCCGCTGCCCGCAGCCATGAGCTGGGTGGACGTGATCTATGGGATGATGGCGGGTGCCTGTGCGTGGCTCGCCGCGACGAATGCGCTGGTCTGGCTGCGCGATCGGCAGGCTTGGGCGCAGTTCGCGTTCAGCGTTTCCGCGCTCGCCGTCATCGGAGTGGCGGGCTGCGAGCTCGCGATGCTGCACACGCGGTCTCCGGAGGAATACGGACGGCTCTTCCGCTGGCTCCATTTGGCGGCCTTCCTCGCGATGACTGGGCTGCTCGCCTTCGCGCACTTTTACCTCGGCAGCGGACGCCGCTGGCTGGCGCTTGCCCTCGTCCTTTTCTCCGGCGCCCTGCTGGTGCCGAACTTCGCCGTCGGCGACAACAACAGCTTCCGGCAAGTGCATGCCCTGGCCCAAGTGCCCGCCTTCGGCAGCAAGGTCTCGGCAGTTTGGCGGGCGACGCAGAGTCCCTGCGCCGCGCTCGTCGAGATCTCCCAGATCGGCTGGCTCGTCTATGTCCTCGATGCCGCGGTGCGGCTCTGGAAACGCGGTGGGCGCGACGCTCGGCGGCGGGCAGTGTTGGTCGGCGGAAGCATGGCGCTGGTCGTCTTCCTCGCGGGCGTGGCGCCGACGCTCCTCTACCTGGCCGGGGTGCGCGCGCCGCTGACGATCGCCCTCTCCTTCACCGCGCTCATGCTCGCCCTCGGTTATGAGCTGAGCATCGAGGCCGACCGCGCGGCCCGCGCGGCGCAGCGCCTGCCAGCCAGCGAGCAGGCCCTGCTGGAAAGTGAGCAGCGTCTCGAACTCGTGGTCGGTGCGGCAGACCTCGCGGCGTGGGATTGGGACGTGCATCGCGATGAAGTGTGGATGGCCCCGAAAGGCCGCGCCCTCCTCGGCTTCGAGCCGGATGAGCGGATCTGCGGCACCCGCTTTTTTGAAAATGTGCATCCCGAGGATCGGAGCGCGGTCGCCGCCGGGGTGCAGCGGCTCCTGGAGGAAGGTGGGAACTACACGCGGGAATATCGACGGGTGCTGCCCGACGGGCGCACGCGCTGGATCGCGGGGCGCGGCAGCGCCGAACTGGCGGCCTCGGGCGAGGTGGTGCGCGTCCGGGGCATCTCGGTGGACGTGACGGCCCGGGTGGAGGACGCAGAGGCCCTGGCCGCGCAGCAGCGGGAGCTGGCGGAACTGTCGCGGATGGCGATGCACGGGGAGCTCTCCGGCTCGCTGGCCCATGAGCTGAACCAGCCACTCACCTCCATCCTCAGCAATGCCCAGGCGGCACAGCGCATCATGACCAGGGAGCCCCTCGACGCCACGGCCATCCGCGAGATCCTCGCGGACATCGTCGCCGCCGATCAGCACGCCGCCGACGTCATCCGCCGCGTGCGGGCGCTCGTGAAAAATGACGGCGGGGTGCGCCTGCCGGTGGATGTGAATGAAATCGCCCGCGACACCCTGCGGCTGATGCAGAGCGACCTGCTCGCGCAGGGTGTGGAAGTGGAAACGCAGTTCGGCGACGCGCTGCCACCCACCCTCGGCGACCGGGTGCAGATCCAGCAGGTCTTGCTGAATCTCGTGGTCAACGCGTGCGATGCCATGAGTGCGCGGCCGCCAGGCTCGCGTCGGCTGGTCATCCGTACGGAGGCGCTGAAAGGATCGACGCTCGGCGTCAGTGTGGAGGACTCCGGCAGTGGCATCCCGCCAGAGCTGGTCGGAAAGGTGTTTGAAGCCTTCCGCACCACCAAGACCAAGGGGCTCGGGCTCGGCCTCTCCGTTTGCCGGACGATCATCACCGCGCACGGCGGGGCCCTCTGGGCAACGAATAACCTCGAACGCGGCTCGACTTTTCGCTTCACCATGCCGACAGATGATGGCCATTCATGAGCACCTCCACCCCCACCGTCTTTCTGGTCGATGACGAAGCGCCCGTGCGCCGGGCCGTGTCGCGGCTCCTGCGCGCGGAGAATTTCACCGTAGATGCCTACGCTTCCTCCGAGGAATTTCTCCAGCAAGCCGATTTCAAATGCCCAGGGTGCATCCTGCTCGATATGGCGATGCCCGGGCTCAGCGGGCTCGACCTTCAGCGCGAACTCGCCGCGCGCGACTGTCATCTGCCCATCATTTTCCTCACCGGTCGCGCCGACGTGCCGATGACCGTAAAAGCCATGAAGCGCGGGGCCGCTGATTTTCTGACCAAGCCAGTGGAGGACGCCGTGCTCCTCACGGCCATCCGCAATGCCCTCGAGAAAGACCGCATCGAGCGCAAGCGGCGCCTCGAGACCGCGGATCTCCGCGCCTGCCTTGCCACGCTCACCCCGCGCGAGCGCGAGGTCCTGGATCAGATCGTCCTCGGGCGGCTGAACAAGCAGGTGGCCGCCGATCTCGGCGCGGCGGAAAAGACCATCAAAGTGCATCGCGCGCGGGTCATGGAAAAGATGCAGGTGGCCTCCATCGCCGAGCTGGCGCGCCTCATCGAGCGCCTCGGGCCGGACGGAAAGTAAGTGGCGAGTTGGACTAAGGTCCGATAGCCCCCGGAGCGCACACCGCACACGCTCAGCCCACTCGACCCTCTCTGGGGTTCGACGGTTTTTCCTGCGCTTAAAATGAATCATCACCCGAATCCGCCGTCCCGCCGGAAAGCCGTCGGCAGCGATCTCGGCCCGACCTTCCGCGCCGACCGGGCGCGCATCCAGGTGGTCTGAGCGGCTGAAACAAAAGTCTAGCAGGGAGGTTGAGAAGTAGGCCGTAGTCGGCGTCCGAAGGATCCCGGCTACCGCCTCCTCACCTCGCCGCCGCCGCTTTCAGTTTCCCGCGCGATCGGGTCGGTGCTTTTCGGATCTGCGAGGTCGGGGTGAAAGGCCAGCCAGAACGACGAGCACGCGCCCGCCGCCCGCTCCTGCCTCGCCCTGCGGGCCTTGCGATCCAGCAGGCCCCGGAGGCCCCGCTGGGATGGCATTGCTCTTCGTATTTAGACCATTGAATTGGTCACGCATCTGCCCCGCATCGAGCAGGGAGTCATCGATCGGTAAGGTAGGATTGAAAGGCATGGAGATGGCGGCAGAACTGCTCGAATCCTTTGGGCGGCAGGTTACGAAGAATCGTCAACAATTCGGCCTCTTTCACCTCATCCTCCGGAACCAAGCCCACCCTTTCCGCTGTCCCTGCCTCGGCCGCTTTATCTTCGGCTTTGCCCACAGTTTTGGCACGCGCTGCCGCAGGAATTTTCACCCACTTGGCGAAACTGCAAACTCGCCGCGCGGGAAACAGGCCGCGAACCGATCACCCCACCCGGTCTCCCGCTCCCCGATGCCGAGCGCGCTGGGTTCGTGACCGCCGATTGCGCCCAGGTCGCGGATCCTGCCGGAATCCCAGGGAGTGGATGCGGCGCGAGGCCCGGCGCGGCGGCGGGCCGGGCCGCGCGGCCGTGTCCACGGGCAATCCTGAGCCCGCCGGCGCGGAGCGGAAGGGGTAAGTGGACGCCGTTCATTCGGCCGTCACGTTTGCCTTGGGAATGTTGCCAATCGCGCCTTTGCGCAATCCGCCGGGCGCTGCACGGTCAGGATGTAATCCCCCCGGAGCGTGCCTATGCGATACCTCATTGTGAAGCTCGAGCCCAAACACTACGGCCAGGCGTTTTACCGCGTCCGGCTGCGCAGATTCTTCTTTGGCTCCTGGCTGAAGGATGCCACCGGACGGGTGTCGGAGTTTGAAACGAGGGTGGACGCGAACGCGCAAATCCAGAAACTCCTGCAGAGCGAGGTTCGCGGGGGTGTTGAGCAACCGGGCTGAACTGGCCCCGGGAGCACTGGCGGCCTGGGAAGAGGCGGCCCAGATTTTGCGGATGTCAGGACGCGGGTCTTTGCCTTTCACGGAAAATTCACCCAACCGACTTACGGGAGTCACGCGCCTGCCCGATGTTTCCCCGGTCGGTGCGGGCGTGCGCGAATACGTTTCCAGTATGTCGCCTCCCCGCACGGGCGTGAGCCGCCCGGCGCTCAGTGAAGCGCCGTGCGGCTTCTTTTTTCCCTCCGTGCCAAACGCCCCACGCGCAGAGATACTTCCCCAGGGTCACCGAAGACTTGCCGGGCGCGTGCTCCCATGAAGCGCTGACTTTCTGGAAGAAGCAAAAGGGAGCGGGGCGTGCGGTTCGCAGCGCCTGACCCGGATGCGCCGCGGCGGCAGTGCGTTTGCCCACGGAAGGGGCCCCGCTCGCTCGCGAAACAACTGCCGATTTTGGATGGATCATTTCGGGCGGAACGAGTGAAGTGCGCGCCTTCCGTTTCACCCTTTCCCTCCCTTTGCCCTCCCCGCGCCGATCCACCCGTGAGCTTTCCGTCGCCGCCGCGCTCGCGCTGCTGCTCCTCGCCCTGGCGCTCTTCGCCCCGCATTTCTTCGCGCCAAATCCCCTCCTCTCCCGCCTCGCCGCCCAAGCCCCTGCGCTGATCGCGGCGATCGGCATGACCCTCGTCATCGTCGCCCGGCAGATCGATATCTCCATCGGCTCCCAGTTTGGCCTCTGCGCGGTCATCGCCGGACTGCTCGCTGGGGCCGGATTCCCGCTCCTCGTCGTCGTCCCTGCCGCCATCGGTGCGGGGGCCGTCTTCGGCGCGCTGAATGGGCTGCTCGTCGCCTACCTCGGCCTGCCCAGCATCGTCGTCACTTTGGCCACCATGGTCACCTGGCAGGAAGCACTCCGCCTCTGGCAGCAAGGCCGCCTGCTCAATCTCCCTGCGGGCATGCAATGGTTTGGCCTCAGCCAGACGGCGGGCCAGATTTTCCTCAGCACCTTTGCCGTCCTGCTGCTCGTGCTCGCGGCGTGGATGCTCCGCCATCTCGCTGCCGGGCGCCACGTCTATGCCGTCGGCTCGGATGCGGAAGCGGCGCGCCTCGCCGGCATCGATCCGCGCCGCACGACCTTCGGCGTCTTCACCCTGCTCGGTGCCCTGGTCGGTCTCGCCGCGGTGCTGAATGTCGTGCAATCTCCGCAAGTCCAGCCGACCTGCGGCGACGGGCTCGAGTTGAAAGTGATCGCGGCGTGTGTCGTCGGCGGCGTCGCGGTGAGCGGCGGACGTGGCTCCTTGTGGGGCGTCTTTCCCGGGCTGCTGCTGCTCACGAATATCAACCCCGCGCTGACGCACTTTCATGTGCAGGCTTATTGGGAGAAAGCCATCCAGGGGCTCGTGATCCTGCTCGCGGTCGTCGCGGATGGACTGCGCGCGCGGAAGAAATGAACGCCGAACATCGAACTTCGAACACCGAACATCGAACGGGAGGAGCGCTCCTCCGCTCGCTGCTCGCGCGGCACGAAGTCATCCTCCTGCTCGTCCTCATCGCGGAGATCGCCCTCTTCAATACCCTCGGCCGCCGCTTCCTCACCGCGGACAATGTCGCGAATATCGTCCGCCAATCCGTCGAGATCGGCCTCCTCGCGCTGGTCATGACACCCGTCATCCTCACCGGCGGCATCGACCTTTCGGTCGGCTCGCTGCTCGGCCTGTGCGCGGTCGCCTTTGGCATGCTCTGGCACGATGCCGGCCTCCCTCCGTGGATCGCCGGGCTCGGGGCCATCGCGGTCGGCGCGCTGGGAGGTGGCATCAATGCGACGCTCATCGCGCGCCTCGGGCTGCCGCCGCTCATCGTCACCCTCGGCACCTTCTCGCTCTTCCGCGGACTTGCCGAAGCGCTCACCGGCGGCACGCGATCCTTCACCGGCTTCCCCGAGAGCTTCCTCGCGCTCGGCAATGGCTTCCTCCTCGGCGTGCCCGTGCAGGCCTGGGTCTTCATCGTCATCGCTGCCGCCATCTGGCTGCTCGTCCACCGCACCACCTTTGGCCGCTCTTTCCGCGCCATCGGCTTCGCCCCGGAAGGCGCGCGCTACGCTGGGCTGCCCGTCGAGCGCCGCCTCGGTCTCGCCTATCTGCTCGCCGGAGCCGTCGCCGGACTCGCCGCCGTGATCTTCGTCTCGCGCGTCACCGAAGCCCGCGCCAATGCTGGCATGGGCTACGAACTCGCCGCCATCACCGCCGTGGTCCTCGGCGGCACCAGCATCTTCGGCGGTATCGGCACCGTGCATGGCACCCTGCTCGGCGTCGCTGCCGTGGCCGTGCTGGCGAATGGCCTCTCCCGCATCGTCGCCATCTCCGCCATCTCCCGCGAACTCTCCGGCCTCCTCACCGGCGCCCTGCTGCTGCTCGCGCTGGCCGCTGGTGCCCTGGTGAAATATCTCACCGCCCGACGGGCGAAAGCGGGCTGAGACGCAGGCGCCGCAGTCGCCTTTGCGCGCATCTGCCGGACCGGCCGCGTGTTTCGTGAGTGCGGAACCAGGGTTGCACTCCATTCAAGAATTGGCTGAATTCGTTGAGCACCCAATTCCGCAATCCATGAAAGCCCTGCGTTCGTTTCTCGCCTCGGCTGGCGTTTTCGCCCTTGCCCTAATCCTAAAAGCGTGATTGGAAGCGGCTGTCGTTTTGTGAAAGAAGCGGCTGTCGTGCGGGATGCAGCAGCGCCACGACTCCGGTTGTGCTCACCCTGCGGGTGAGCGTCTTTCTCCATCCTTGCAGAGCACTCCGGCGTGG
>JANNXQ010000233.1:0-1748 GCA_031409655.1 Chthoniobacteraceae bacterium
TTCCCAAAGTGGGGCTTTGGGAACGCAAGATTTGCGGGGAAGCTTTGCTTCGAGGTGAGCGGCGGGTCGGAAAGTGGCGCGGTTGAAGACCCACCGTCTGCCGCGCAATGCAGCCGAGCGAAGCGAGACAGCCCCTTACGCTCATTTCCATGAACAGGGGCAATTGCCCCGGAAAGGTGCGTTCCCAAAGCCCCACTTTGGGAACGAGGGCAATCGCTTTCCCGCTGCCGCAAAATCGTCGATCGAAGGCAACTACAACGCAGCGAATCCGCTCCGCTGTTATCCCCGGATTGCTATTTCGCAGATCACCATTGCCTCGGGGTGGCGGGACGGACAGGAACTTCCTGCCGATGCAAGAGGGGAAGTTCTTCAGGAAAGGGGGCCGGAGTTAATTCGAGGCGCAGTCTGGCAAAAGAAGCAGGCGCGTCATTTTTCGGCAAAAATAGCTCGTTAGCATTCAATGACTTATATCGAAAACGAGGGTGCGGGAGTGAGGTGATGGCGTGGGGTTGGCATCGGCGTTGCTATGTCGCTCATTCGTCGTGTCAGACTAACTCTTCGGCGAAAGAATGCCTGAACCCTCACGGGGCCGGGCGGACTGGAGCCGGTTTCCTAAAACTGCCATGCCGCGAAAAATAGGACGCCGGGGCGATGCTCCGGGTGGCCTGGTTTGAGTGGTAATAGCTAAGTCAGTGCTGGGAATGCCGGTCGGTCGCTTTCGCGCCGGGGAGGGGAGTCGGACACGGCATTCACTAACAATGCAGACGAACCAGGCGTGCTGGTCTCCCCGCGGTCGTGTGATGGCGGGAAAGCGCGGTCACGCCATCTAACATCCAGAAAGGAACAGAACCATATGGCATACGCCAGAGTAGCATTGAGCTTTATGAAGCTCTCAGACGCAAAGCTTGTGATCTTTGCCGATCACGTCATCACCTGCCTGACAGGGAATTCGGAGTACCCGACGCCGAACCCGCCGCTGTCGATCGTGCAGACGGCGTTGACGGAGTTTCAGGAAAAGCTGGCCGAGGCGGTGGGCGGCGGGGTGGTGCGCACGGCGCACAAGAATGCGGCGCGGGAGGCGCTGCTCACGAAGCTGCGGAGCCTGGCGCTCTATGTGCAGGAAGAGTGTGGCGGGGAGCTGCCGCGGCTGCTGACCGCGGGCTATGAGGCGACGAAGACGCCGACCCCGGCGGGCATCCTGCCGGCGCCGGAGGGCGTGACGCTGACGCAGGGGACGCTGAGCGGCTCGCTAAATCTGCGCGGGAGCGCGCCGGACAATGCGGCGAGCTTCGAGATGCAGACGACGACGCAGATCGCCAATCCGGCGAGCTGGGCGACGGCGGGGCAGGCGACGGCGCCGCGGATGACCCTCGATGGGCTGACTCCCGGGACGACCTATTGGTCACGGATGCGGGCGATCGGCAGCGCGGGACCGGGCGCCTGGAGCGAGCCGGTCTCGGCGATGGCGATCTGATCGAGGAGGAAGACAGACCCGGGCTGTAGGGCGCCCCCGCGTGCGGGTGGCGCTCTACAGTGGGCCGGGGCTGTGGGCTGCGTGAAAGGGGGGCAGCGAGCCGCGCTGCATCGAAAACCCAATCATCCTGAGGAGCCAAACACGCAGGCGTGACTTTTGGTGCGGGATGAACCGGGCGCGCCCAAGGAGTGGCGAACTCCAGTTCGCCGACCCCAAACGCGCGCAGCGCCACTTCTCAAGAAGGCGCGGGGGAGGGAAGTGGCGCTGCGCGCGC
>JANNXQ010000234.1:0-5703 GCA_031409655.1 Chthoniobacteraceae bacterium
TCGATGCCGTGGTCGAACATCGTCACCGGGCGGAAGATTTGGTTCGCCTCGCCCGCGATGGCCATCATGTGGCCGATGAGGATTTGCTCCAGCGCCTGCGTGTCGAGTTCGCGCGTGGCCGTCTCGTCCATCGCCAGAAACAAAGTAAGCCGCTCACTTTCCGCGTTGAAGAAGAAGCGGCAATCTCGCGCGCGACAGGATCGCTCTTCAGCCGCTGCTCGATGAATCCTGTGTGCATATGCATCAAGCGCATCTTTGCCGGCGGATGAGTTCTTGGCTTATTCCTCGGCGGGGAGTTATCCGATGGCCTTGCGGATTTCGGCTTCCCACGGGAGGGGCTCGTCCGCGGCGGGATCGTAGGGCGGGAGGTTGGGGATGGGGACGTTGAGCTGCTGGAGCAGTTCGGTGGTCTTGGTGAGTTCGTATCGATTCACATACGGCTCGCCGTCGGCCCATGCCCATTTGTAGGCAGCGAGGGCGTACTTTTTGGCTTGCTTGGCGTCGCTGAGGGCGAGCCAGAACTGGGCGAGTTGGCGATGCGCGGGTTGGCGAAGTAGGGCCAGTCGCTCGGCTTCGTCGTGCGCATCGGCGAGCTGGCCGATGTGGTGCTTGGCGAGGGCGAGACCGGTCTCCGAGGCCGCATCTAAGAGACTGCGTTCGCGGGCCAAGCGCACCGCTTCGTGGTAACTCTCCGCCGCTAACGCCCAATTTTCCTGCTCCAACCTCCACTCGCCGCGCAAGCGGTGTAGTTCGCGGATAACTTTGCGGGATTTACCTTCCTTCGCTAAACGCTCCGCCATGGCTAAGTGCGCTTCGGTCAGGGTTCCTTTCCCATACTGGAACTGCGCGTATTTCCTCTCGGCGTCTCCAGGAAGGTAGAAATCGCGATCTTTCGGACGTTTCATGTCCTTAAGGAGATCCCAAGTAGCCTCGGCCTTTTTCCAATCACCGAGCCGAGACTGAATGGAAAAGAGATAAAGTCGGCTGACGAACAGATCTTGATTGCCATACAAGGCGGAAATTTTTTGTCCAAAAATATTAACACAAAGTGTCTTCGCGAGCATGTTCTGGTCACTAAGGCAATCGGCGATGTTACGGAGCCGAATATTGGTGTTCTCCCAGTCCTCGCACGCCAAACGATACGGCAGACCGGCACCATATGCAGCGAGAGCTTCACCTGACTCACCACATGGGTGCAATGCCTCCCCTGCAATGTTGGTTAGATACACCGAAAACCAAGGCCTCACGCCTATAGGAATCTTGCCCCAACCGGAGGGAAAGAAAGGCCGTAGTATAGACAATATTTCAGCGTGAGCCTCGAGGTTGATCCGAAGGGCCCTTGCCAAGCCGCCATAGTAAAAATCCACTGCCTGCTGAAGATGACCGAGCTTTATCAGAGTGCGGACGACATTCAGTCCAACGCGCAAGTCTTCCAGTGTCTTGGCCTGTTCATGATTGTGGGCGACTGCGGTGAAGTGATCCACCACACGCATACCATGGAATTCCCGATCTGCCACCGCCAGCCCACTCGACGCCACGCCGCGGACAACGGGGTGGAGGTCATACCTTTTCTCACGGCCATTCCATTGTAGCAGGCCGCGCTGCTCCAAGTCGATAACTGTGGCCTCCAGTTGCTTTCGTGCTGCATTCCCTATCGTATTTTTCTCCGGCGACTCCGGCTCTGTCTGCGGCTTTGATGGAAGGTGGGGATTGAAAGCCGTGAGTGTTTTGTAGTCCACGGAGTCGTTGAGCAGCGCGAGCGTGGAGAGGAGTTGCTTGCTGGCGGCCGGTAGGATCTCAAGCGCGGCGAAGAGGATGTGGTTTCGTCGCTGGATGAGGTCGAGGCGCGAGAGGTCAAGTGCGGCCCCTCCGTCTTCGGCGGTGGACCAAACGTCGAAGTTCCCGCGGGCACGCAGATAGTTTGCGATAAGGCCGCCGAGGATGCCTATGACAAGCGGGTGGTTATCGCAGTTGGCCGCGAGGTAACTCTGGATGTCCTCGCTTTTGCCCTCGATGCCGCAGGAGCACAGGAGCTTCTGCGCATCCGGCGGGCGCAGGCCTGGGAGGGTGATGCGCTTCACACGATTGATAGGCTGACCGGAAAGATTGAGCAGGACGCGCGGGGTTAGCCGGGAGCTGACAAGAATCTTCGAGGGCGCGGCAGCAGCGAGGGCACGGAGGAGGTCGTTGTCCTCGTCGCGGATGGCGTCGCACGGGTTACGGTTAACGATCTTGTCGGTGGGCGTGTTTGCCTCCTCGTCGGGGAATTCGGCAGCATCGATACGGTGATAGGCGACCAGCACGCGCTCGAGTCCATCAAGAATGAGCAGCCAAGGCCGGGCATGGAGCTGGGCGAGCAGTTCGCTCTTCAGCTCGGCAGTTTTCCTTTTCGCGAAGTCCCCGAGCCGTCGGCCCGTCATGTAGGCGAGCGCGCGCTGGCAGAAGTCCGACATGACCGCGCCACGCTCGTAAAATGAATACCAGAAGCGCCCGGCCCAATCGCTGCGGACGATCGTGGCATGCTTGGTCGTCCACTCCCACGTGAGCATGCTCTTGCCATTGCCGCCAATGGCCTCGAAGAGGAGAAGGTTAGTGGGGTCAGCCTTGGCAGCCCAGTCGCTGAGTGCTTGAAGCTCCGCGTCGCGTCCAACGAACTCGTGCGACCCGATGTAGTCGGGCTCGGCGTAGAAGGCGGGTGCCTGTGGGATCGTGGTGCCATCTCGCGTGGGCACTTGATCCTTAGTGATATCGCGGTCGTCTGAGTCGAGATGTTGGTTTAGCTCGGCAAGCGAGGAACCCATCTTGTCTTTAAATTCTGCGAGGCTGTTGAAGACCGCATAGACGCGATTCACTTCAGAACCCGGCGAGGCTTTCTTGGCTCGCTCGCGGAAGGTATTTAGTTTCTTTTCCTTTTCAGGATCCCTTTCGATGTCCGCCTTCTTCACCGGATGGTCATCGCCCATGATGAAGAGAAGGATGGGACGACCGAGGCGTTGGGCTTCATTGAACTCCAACTCGGTGATGGAGAGCTTGTCAGAATTGCGCGTAGGACTCTCGGGTGTCTGACCGCATTTCAGACCGATGACGCCGATGTAAGCCGCGCTGTCGCGCACCATCTGGAGCGAAGATTCGATGACATCGACGAGACGAGCGGCGTCATTCTCCATTGCGTTCGCATGCAGCTTGTGGGCATGAATTGCGTCGATGAGCGCCGCACGATGCTCATGCAAATCCGTAAAGGTGCTGGAGACCATAACCTGCGGAACGGGACGTGGACGATGAGAGGAACCGAGTGGCATATCTTTGCTAAAGAACGTTATCTCGCGCGAGCTGGCCATCCTTTCGATCGCCATCGAGCACCAGCGGGATGAACCGGCGGCCTGCATGGGCCGGGTCGCGGTGGACGGCGGTGCTCCGCTCCAGCGCCACCCAGCCCGAGGCCAGCGCCGCCGGCGAGAGGCACAGCAGCAGCACCCGCGACGGTTCATGCAAAGGATGAAGGATGAGGGATGAAGGATGAATCGGCACTTTCGCCTTCATCCTTCCACCTTCCGCCTTTGGCTTCACCCCCGCCGCCTTCAGCCGCTCCGCCAGCCGCCGCACCCGCGGCTTGTCCGCGTGGTTGTGACTCAGGAAGACGTCGTATTGAAAATCGTCAGGCATGATCGGAGGGTGCTACGCTCATCGTGCTTACTTCAGGCGCGGTGGTGGTAGCGAGCGTTGCTTGGTCTGGCGATGCGGGTGCGGGTTGCCGATGGGCGGGGTTTTGGGTGGGGAAAACCTCGATTTTCACTCCCTCGAACGGTGCCGATGGCGGCGTCGGTGGTAAAGGGGAAATGCGGGCGGGAGTCGGGCGGACGGCGGAAGCGGCGAGGGGCCGGCGCACCCGCTCGCGGGTGCCTATGCCGCGCTTTCAACAGCATGCCGGGGCGCAGCTTGGATGGCGTGGCCTGGGCCGGCGCATCGAAGCGCGCGCAGCCAACTTTGACAGCGATGTGATCTGCCAGCTGCGCGCGTCTCTCGGCGCCTGGCGGGAGGAAATCTCGCGCGGGCTCTGGCGAGCGGGTGAAAATGAAGATCAGGTCGCAGCCGCGCCGGCAACTTTGAACTCGCCGACAACCTTCCCCGTGGCCCGATTGACACGCCGAGGTCGGCTGCTAGCCTCGCGCCTCTTTTATGAAAAAAGTCATCGCTACCAGTGACGCGCCGAAGGCCGTCGGTCCTTATTCGCAAGCCATCGCCGTCGGCAATCTGCTCTTTTGCGCGGGGCAGATTCCGCTCGATCCGGTGACGAATGATCTCGTCGGCGCCGATGTCACGGAGCAGACCGAGCGCGTCTGCCAGAACATCGCCGGCGTGCTGAAGTCGAACGGGATGACTTTCGCCAATGTGGTGAAGAGCACGGTCTTTCTCACCGACCTCGCGAACTTCGCGGCGATGAATGCGGTCTATGCGAAGTATTTCACGGAGCCCTTTCCCGCCCGCTCGACGATCCAGGTCGCGGGTCTGCCGCGCGGTTCGATGGTCGAAATCGAAGTGACCGCCGCGACATGACGAAGGACGAACTCCTCGCGCTCTTTCGCTCCTCGCACGCGCTGCTCGACGGGCATTTCGTCCTGCGTTCGGGGCTGCATTCGCGGCAGTTTTTTCAATGCGCGCTGCTCCTCCAGCACACCCAGATCGCCGCGCAAGTCTGCGGGGCACTGGCGGAGAAAGTGCGCGGCATCGATGCCCCGCGGGTGATCTCGCCGGCCCTCGGCGGGATCATCGTCGGGTATGAAGTGGCGCGCGCGCTCGGCAAGCCGCACATTTTCGTGGAGAAGGAAGCGGGAGGGCTCGTGCTGCGACGCGGATTTGAGATCAAAGCGGGTGACCGCTTTATCGTCGCGGAGGATGTCGTTACGCGCGGCGGGCGGGTGCAGGAGACCATCGACATCGTGCGGGCGCACGGCGGCGAGGTCGCGGCGGTCGCGGCCATCGTGGATCGCAGTGGCGGAAAATTGCCGGACTTTGGCTGCCCTTTCATCGCGCTGATCGCCTTGGATGTGGAGACTTTTGAGGCAGACAAACTCCCGCCCGATCTCGTCGGCACGCCCGCAATCAAGCCCGGCTCAAAGTAACTCGGGAGCGAGCCTGGGAGCGCCGCCGTCCCGTGCGGCATCGTCACTTTCGCGCGCCGCGCCACTTTGGGGGGAGCGAGGCGCTGCGCGCTTTTGTTTTGGATTGCCGCACGGGACGGCGGCGCTCCCAGCTTTGCCGCTTGAGTACGCTTGCGGCGTTGCCCAGCGTCGCGATTCTCTCGCATCGCCATGAAGCCACTCCCGCCTTCCGCCGCTGCCGGCCTCGCCGTGCTGGCGATGTTGCTTGGCTTTTTCCTAGGCAGGCTCGGGCGAGGCGGTAGCGACGGTCACTCTCCCACGGCCACGAAAGCTCTCCCCGCAGGGGTCCAAGGGCAATCCTCAGCGCGGGGTGAACGCCCCGATTCGTGGACGGCTGCGGACGCCGAGAAGCGCCCGATCGAGAGTGACTCCAGCGACCGGCGCGCATCCACTGAGGATCGGCGCGATCCCGTGGCCCGCCTCGAGACGGCGATGGAAAGCGGCAGCCAGTTCGCGCGGATCATTCGGCTGCTGCTCGTCACGAGTCAGCTCACCCCCGAGGAAATTCCCGGCGTGCTCGCCTTTGCCGCGACGCGGTCCAACG
>JANNXQ010000235.1:0-90024 GCA_031409655.1 Chthoniobacteraceae bacterium
TCGAGAAGGGTTCGCGCCGGGGCGAAGAAGCTTTCGGCGAAGCTCGGGCCGGGGACAACGGGAGAAGAAGGAGGACGATTAGGCATGAAAATTTTCGCCGATGTTTCCCCCTCCAGGTCAAGCGCTATTGCGGGCAAACCCCTCTCTTTCCTTGCTTCGCGGACATTTGATGGCCGCGCGACCCCGGCCATGATGAGCCTCACCTCAGTCGCCACAGCCTCCGCACCCACCTAACCAGCCTGTCTTTTTTCCCGGAAATTTGGACACCGTTGGACGCGATGCAGGGGGACAGCCTCGTGGTGCAGCCGTGGTGCTTGATCCCCAATTTCGATCATCGGCTGATCGAGACGCTGCTGGCCAATTTCAACGCACCACGATGCCTCGGCGCAGGAGGATCTCGTGCAAGGGGGCGGGGTCGAGCGCGGCGGGTTCGGCGCCGGGGTGAATGTAGAGTTCGCTGGTGCCTTCGGGGAGATTTTCCAAAAGGCGCGCCATCGTTTCCGTGGTCATGCGGCCGGTGTCGCGCAGGCCGAAGAGGTGGTCGGCGAAGCGGATGCCGTGGGCGGTGAGTTGCGGCAGGGCGGCCCTGCTGAGGCGGGCGAAGATCCAAGGGAGGAGGGCGGGCGGGCCGGGTTCGCGGACGAGGCGGGTCTCGCAGAAGCCGAACTCGGCGGCGATGGGTAGGGTGAAGCGCAGGATGGTGGGGTGGAGGTGGAGATGGGTGTGGCCGTCCCAGTAGGTGGGCGGGAGGCCGAGGGCACTGAAGTGGGCGAATTGGGCGCGGATTGTGGCTTTCAGGGCGGGATGGGACCGGCGGTCGAAGAAATAGCGGAGACCGGCCCGCGCCGGAGCCTCGGAGCAGAGGGTGAGATGCAGGCCAACACGGAGTTGCGGGTTGCGGCGGGCGATCGCGACGGCCTCAGCGACGTGCGCTTCGTGGACCATGAGACTCGCCTGAGTTACGAGCCCGGCGCGGTGCAGGTGCTCGATGGCAGCGTTCACCGTGGGGCTTCGACCGAAATCATCGGCAGTGAGGATGAGGGATTTCAATCGACGAAGATGGGGCGTAGGAAAGGGGCGTGATATACCGAAATCCTGTGCAGGGAAATGAACCGCGAAGGAGCGAAGGAGCGAAGGACGAAGGGTGGGGGGCAGAGGAGGGGGCGGAGATCAGATTTTCGCCACGAGAATGGGCTGCCTAAACCTGCCTACGGGAATGTTTGCTTCGCTCCTTCGCTTCTTGGCGGTTCAAGTAACTCCGAATGACTCAGGGATGATCAACCAGTCAGGTGCGGATGGCTGGGTTTGAGACGGTTTGTTGGGTGGGGGTGGGACTTGGTTTCATCCATGCCGGGGTCGCGTGTTGCTGTTTCGACGCTTGGGGCAGGCGCCAGGCTCCAAAGGAGGTGTCGGATGCCGATCCAGCGATCTCTTTTCTCCGACCGCTGAAGCCCGGGGTTCCGGGATTGCGGGAAAAGCTGGAGACGATGCTGCGGGCGATGCGGGTGGGGGATGAAGTGGTCTTCGGGGTGGATGTGGATTCTGCGGAGGCGGTGCTGGGCGAAGAATTGCGCGTGGCTTTTCCGGAGCGGGAGATCGTGGTGGTGGAGTGTCGCGCGGGAGTGGCGCGGAATCCGAAAATTTCCAAGCTCGTGCAAATGGAATCGCGGGCGCGGCATGAGCACTGGCTGCTGGCGGATGCGGAGGCGGTGCTGGACGCGGAGTTTGTCGAAGGTTTTCGCCGGGAATGGCGGGCTTCGGGCGTGGCTGCGCTCACGGCAGGCTATCGGATGGGGGGGGCGCGGACGTGGCCGCAGCGTCTGGATGCGGCGGCGGTCCTGCTGACCCTCTGGCCGGGACTGGGGGTGCTGTGGGCCTGGGGGCCGCTGCGCATCACGCTGGGCGCTTGCACGGTTCTGCGCCGAGGTGATCTCGCGGCAGTGGGTGGGTGGGTGGGGTTCGGGGACGAACTCGCCGAAGACAACCGCCTCGGGGCAGCGCTGGCGGGCGCGGGCCGGCGGATCGGCTTGAGCCGGCACGCGGTGACGCTGGACTGCGATCCGCTTGGCTGGCGCGAGTGGTGGCGGCATCAGCGGCGGGTGGCGATCACCTACCGGGCGGGGAATCCGCTCGGGTTTGCCGGATCCCTCGTGACCTACGGGGAATTTTGGAGCGTGCTCCTCATCGCGGCTGGCGGGAAAGGCGCGGGGAGCTTGGCCCTGGTGGCGTGCTGGGCGCTGCGGACGGCTCTGGCCAGGCGGATGTCTCGGCGGCTGGACTTTCCCATTCCGGCGCTGCCGGCCATTACTTTGGTGGCGACTTTCGCCGCGATCGCCTGCTGGGGGGCGAGCTGGCTGGGGCGCTCGGTGTGGTGGGGTGGGAGACGCTGGCGGATTACCTTTCGCGGGAAGATCCGGGCGACGGAGGAAAAGGCGGGCTGAAGCGGCGGATTTTGGTTGCCCGCGACGGAGTCTCCAGTGCTAATCGGGCCGCTTTCCGGCGGGAATGATTCCAGCCATTCTTGCTAGTTAGGTAAATTATTTATTAACTCCATTGACGCCGCTGGTCCGCTGGCTAGTTTCCCGCACCCTTCCTCCCGTTCCCTCTATGAAGCACCTCCTGATCGAGCCGCTCGAGTCGCGCATCGCTCCGGCCACTCTGGCCATCAATTCTGTGTCGCTGACCGAGGGCGACAGCGGGGAAAAGGACTTCACCTTCCTCGTCACCCTGAGCGACCCGCCACCGAGTGGCAATGTGACGGTGAATTTCAGGACCGTGGATGGAACGGCGATCGACGGCGTCGGGGATGGCGAAAACGCGGTCGCGGACTTCACCGCGTTGACCGGCACTTTGACTTTCGCCCCAGGGACGACCACGCAGAACATCACGATCAAGGTGAAGGGGGACGTGGTCGGCGAGAACGATGAAACTTTCAGCGTCCTGCTGGAGATGCCCTCCGACGGAACGACGATCACCACGAACACGGGCACCGGCACGCTCCTAAATGATGCGAAGTTGTCCATCAACTCGCTCGCGCAATTTGAGGGTAATACTGGCCTGACCCCTTACGCCTTTACGGTCACGCTCACCGAAGGACCGCTTTCGGGCGACGTGACCGTCGAATACCTGACCCGGGATGGGGTCGCGGATGCAAATTCCAATTCGGACGCCGCGACGCTGGCCAATAACGACTACGTGCAGATCCTTCCGAGCGCCTTGCTTTTCCCGGCCGGGACGGCGACGCAGACCATCACCGCGCAGGTCGTCGGCGATACCGTGCAGGAGAAGCTCGAGAACTTCCGCGTGCTTTTGCAAAATCCGGTGGGGGCCACGGTCACGGGCACCGGCATTGGCGTCGGGGAGATCAGGAACGATCCGCTCCGCGTGAGTTCGGTGACGCAGGTGGAAGGCAATGCGGGCGTGACGAACATGGTCTTCCAGGTGGAACTGAGCGACTACGCCGGGGGATACCCCGCGCGGGTGGCCTACTCGACGCCGTCGAGCACGGCCGTGGCAGGTCAGGATTTTTCGAGCACCGCAGGCACCCTGATCTTTGCCGAAGGCGAAACCCTGAAGACCATCTCCGTGCCGATCTATGGCGACGGTGTTGCGGAGAGTAATGAGGTCTTCAACCTCCAGGCCGTGGCGACCTTTGTGGCGCCGACCGGCGGCGGCGCGGTGCTGGCTCCCTTCACGACCACGGGGACTGGGACGATCCTCAATGATGAAGCCACCGTGGGCTTTTCCACCCTCAATCGCACCCTGGCCGAGGGTAGCGTGGGAACGATTGCGGCGACCTTTACGGTGAACTTAGTGGGCACCCATAGTGGGCCTGTCACGGTCCACTACCGGACCATCAATGGCTCGGGAGTGAGGGGTGCGGTCGGGGGCTCGGATTTTACGGCGGTGACGGATAGCACGCTCGTTTTTCAGCCCGGCGAGTCTTCGCGGAATCTGACGATCGACTATCTCGGCGACGTCACGCCGGAACTGACGGAAGATTTTCAGGTCGAGATTTTCCAAGTGGATGCGCCGGGGCTGGCGACCACCATCACCAGCCCGCTGGCCACGGGCGTGATTCGGAATGACGACGCCTCCGTGAGCATCGCTGCTGATGCGGCGGCTACCGAGGGCAATCTCGGGACGAAGCAGTTTGGCTTCACGGTGACGCTCAATAACCCGCTGCCGGCGGATGTGGTGCTGCAATATATTACCAAGGACGGCACCGCGAAGGATGGCGTCGGGGATGCCGTGGATGTCGTCTCGGATTATGTCCCGGTGACGGCTGGATCGGTCACCATCCTGGCGGGCCAGACGACGGCGCGCCTCTTCGTGGCGGTCCGTGGTGATTTGACCAAGGAAGGGGATGAAACCTTCTCCGTGGAACTCGCCGATCCGCCGCTCGATACGCTGCTCGGCACGAGGCTGGCGACGGCCACGATCACGGAGGATGATCCCGGGGTGTCGATCGGGGATGTGACGATCGTCGAAGGCAACGCGGGCACAAACACGGCGCTCTTCACCATCACGCTGACCGAGGCGCCCTCCGCGACGCAGACGGTGACTGTGAACTTTGCGACCGCAGATGGGACCGCGCGCAGTGTCGAAGAGCGGCAGGATTACCTCGGGCAGACCGGGATGGTGACGTTTGCGGCCGGACAGACGGTCCAGACGGTCGCCGTGCAAATCGCCGGCGATCTCCGGTATGAGGCGGATGAGACGTTCTTTGTGAACCTCACGACGGCGACGCTGACCACCACGACTCCGGCCCCGGTCCCGACTGATCCGCCGGTGGCGACGACGGCGCCTTACAGCATTCACGACGGGCAGGGCTTGGGCACGATCCGCGATACCGCGCTCGGCGTGCGGCTGGATCCGCGGCCGACTTTGGCGATTACGTCGGCGGGCGGCGTGGCGGAAAATGGAGCGTCGGGCGCCATTTTCACGGTTACTCTTTCCGCCGTGGCGGATGACACCGTGACGGTGAACTATGCGACCGCCGCGGGGACGGCGGTGGTGGGCGACTTTGCGGCGCAGGCGGGCATCCTGACCTTTGCGCCGGGCGAGATTTCGAAGGAGATCACGGTGGTGGTAAATGGCGACACGACGATCGAGGCGGACGAAGCCTTCCAAGTGCTGCTTTCCGCGGGCAGCATCGCGGTAGGTGGCGGTCAGACCGTGCTGCTCGCGCCGGCCAGCGCCAGCGCCACGATCCTCAATGACGATTCCAGCGTCGCCTTCTTCGGGCCGGCGCCGACTTTCACCGAAGGCGGGACCGGCACGATGGACTTCATCGTCCGGCTGACGGGCGGCAATACGGCACCTGTGGTGGTGAACTACACGACGCGCGAAGCGGGCGCTGGAGCGGGTTTTGCGCGGGCCGGCAGTGATTTTACGACGAAGGCTGGCACTCTGAACTTTGCCGTGGGTGAAACGGAAAAGACGATCTCCGTCGCGGTGCTCAATGACCTCGCGGACGAGGACAACCAGACCTTTGAAGTCGTGCTCTCGAGCGTGACCAACGCCACCGGCGCCGGCGCGGTCGCGGTCGGGACGATCGTCGATAACGACGCGGCGCCCACCGTGCAGATCGCCCCGACGCTTTCGATCGTGGAAGGCGACAGCAACTCGACGGCGGGATTTGCGGTCACGCTCTCCGCGGCTTCCGACAAGGCGATCACCGTCAAATACGCCACCGCGCCCGGCACCGCGGCGAGCCCCGCGGACTTCACGGCAGTGGCTTTGACGACGCTGACCTTCGCCCCTGGAGAGATCAGCAAGGCGATCCCCGTGACGATCATCGGCGACACCCGCGATGAGGCGAACGAAGCCTTCACCGTCACCCTTTCCGAGCCATCCGCGACGGTCACCCTCGGCAACGCGATCTCCACCGCCACGATCGTGGACAACGATGCGACGCCGGTCCTGAGCTTTGCGGATGTCTCGGGGCTCGAGAGCGCCACGCCCCTCGACTTCACGGTGCGGCTCTCGGCCGCCTCCGGGCTGCCGGTCTCGGTGACCTACAATACGGTCAACGGCACGGCGACCGCGGGCAGCGATTTCACGACGGCCACGGGCTTGCTGACCATCGCCCCGGGCGACTTGGAAGCGACGATCAGGGTGCCGATCACCAGCGATACCACGGACGAACTGGCGGAAAAATTCCAAGTGCGACTCAGTGCGCCGACGAATGCCTCGATCCTCAATGTGGACGCGACGGGGACGATTCTGACCGACGACAATACCTTCAGCATCCAGAGCGTGACGGTGGCCGAAGAAGGCGCCGGAGACACCGCGCAGACCGTGACGCTGCGGGTGAGCCGCACCGGCACCCTGGCCAGCTCCGTGCAGTATGCGACGGTCAATGGCACGGCGCTCTCGACGGGCGCGCGCCCGGATTTCACGGCGAAAAGCGGGACGCTGACCTTTGCCGCGGGCGAGGCTTTTAAGGACATCACCGTCGCGATCACCAAGGACGCGAACTACGAGTTTGACGAGAACTTCACCGTCGCGTTGTCGAATGCCGTCGATGGCATCATCGCCGTCGGGCCGACTGGCACGGGGACGGTGACGATCGCGAATAGCGATGTGGCGCCGACGCTGAGTCTCGAGGCGAGCACGGCCACCGAGGGCGTGGGTGGTGGACAAATCTTCTTCCGGGCACTGCTCACGGCCGCCAATGAGCGGGAGGAGCCGACGGTGCAATTTGAGACGATCGATGGCACAGCGGTCTCAAGCGGCATCTTCCGCGACTTCACCGCGCTCGCTTCCGAGCTGCGTTTTGCGAATGGCAGCACCGCGCAGAACATCGTCTTAAACGTCACTCAGGACACGATCGACGAGGATGATCAGACCTTCCTGGTGCGGCTGAAGAATCCGAATCTCGTGGCCTTCACCGGGGGCGGGGCGACGACCACGGCGATCGGGACGATCGTCGATAACGATCCCGCGCCTGGCTTGAGCGTGAGCGATCTGAGCATCGGCGAAAACGAGAGTGGGCTGGCGGGAAAGGTCTTCACGGTCACGCTGAGTTCGGAGTCGGAGCGCCCGGTGACGGTGAACTGGAGCACGGTGGAAGGAACCGCGAAGGCGGGCCTGGATTTCACGGCGAGCCCCGCGACGCTGCTCACCTTTGCTCCCGGGGAAAAGACGAAGACCGTTTTTGTGCCGGTGCTCGACGACGCGCTGGATGAAGCGGCGGAGACCTTTGAGGTGGTGCTCGCGACGCCCACAAATGCCACGCTCACGGACGCGCGCGGGCTCGGCACGATCCCGGCAAATGATGCGAATCAGCAGCCGGTCGTTTCGATCAACGATGTCTCCGTGGTCGAAGGCGACGCGCTCGGCGAAGCGCTCTTTA
Source organism: Chthoniobacteraceae bacterium (assembly GCA_031409655.1). GTDB lineage: Bacteria > Verrucomicrobiota > Verrucomicrobiia > Chthoniobacterales > Chthoniobacteraceae > JANNXQ01. The sequence goes on from JANNXQ010000235.1 coordinate 7,361, forward strand.
CGGTGAGCCTTTCCCAAGCCAGCGGTCGCGCGGTGACGGTGAACTTTCAGACCGCCGACGGTACGGCGAAGGCCAGCGGCCCCTTTGCGGACTACACCGCGCGCACTGGCACGGTCACCTTTGCCGCGGGCGAGACGACCAAGACGATCGCCATCCCGATCCTCGGCGACATTTTCCGCGAAGGAGTCGCGCAGTTTGCCGAGGCGGATACGAATTACACGCTCGCGGATGAGAAGTTCACCGTGGTGCTGAGCACGCCGACGAATGCGACGATCAACGACGGCACGGGCGAGGCCGTGATCGGCAATGGCAGCGACACGGTGATCGGCGTGGTCGTCACCGACGTGGCCGTGGTCGAGGGCGCCTCCGGGACCAGAGACGCGACTTTCGCTTTCCAACTCTCCTCGCCGAGCGTCGGTGCGGTGACCCTGAGCGCGGCGACGCGCAACGGCACGGCGATCGCGGGCTCGGATTTCACCGGGCTCGCGCAGGCGGTCACGTTTGCCGGGGACACGACGATCTCGGAGACCGTGGACGGGATGACGGTCGAGAAGACGCGGCCGGGTGCGACGACGGCGACTTTCACCGTGAGGGTGGCCGGGGACAGCGTCTTCGAGTCCACGGAGAGTTTCTTCGTCGATCTCGGGGGTATCTCGGGCAATGTGGCGATCGTGGGCGCCGCTGCAAATGGGCAATTGGCGGTGCGCGGGACGATCTACAACGACGACTTCCAAGTGCTGAACAATGGCCAGACGATCAAGTACGTGGACGTGGACGGCGACCTCGTCACGGTCTCGACGACGCGCGGGCGGATCGATGGCAGTCAGTTGACGTTTGTTGCCGCAGGGACGGTGGGCGGTCTGCAACTCCAAACAGTCAACCTCCTCGGTAACCTCAATTCTTATGCCGGAGCCTCCATCTCCATCACCGCAGACCCGCAGCCGGGCTTCAGCGGAGTGACAGATGGGCAGGTGAATGTCGGCCAGATCACCGCGGCGGTGCGGCAGGGGGATCAGTTGCAGTTTATCGGCGTCGATCTGGGGAATGTGACCGTCGAAGGGGACCTTGGCCGGATCATCGCGGGCGACTCATTTTCCAATCCGGCGCTCCGCACGCTCGACGTCATCTCGCTCGGCGCGCTGGGCACCACGACGGGCGCCAGCAGCACTCAGAGTGATGTCCTCGGGCCGATTGGGAAAGTCCACGTCCATGACACGCTCGAGGGCATCCTGCTGGTCGTCGGGCGGAATTTTGGAAACATCGGGACGCTCGAGGTCGATGGCGCGATCAAGGGCGGCGCGAGCGCCACTTCGGGGTTCGTCCGCGTGACCGGGAGGATCAACTCCGTGGTCATCGGAGACTTGATCGGCGGCGCGGGCGACGACTCCGGGAGGATCGAAGGGGATCCGAGCACCCTCGGCTCTTCCATTGGCAAGGTGACCGTCAAGGGTTCGATCGTCGGTGGTGGTGGTGCTCGGTCGGGGGTGATTTCCGCGGGCCAGATCGGCAACGTCACAGTGGAGTCGATCACCGGTGGTACCGGGACCAATTCCGGCAGGATCGAGGGCGCCGCGACGGCGAGTGGAAACACCATTGGCAATGTCACGGTCGAAGGCGCGCTGACTGGCGGGATTGGCGGAGGCTCCGGCGTGATCACGGCGAGCAAGATTGGCAATGTCACGGTCGGCGCGATCACGGGCGGGGCTGGCGAACTCGCCGGGGCCATCCGCACGACGGGTGAGATCGGCAAGGTGCGGGTCCTCGGAGACGTGACCGGGGGCACTGGCGTGACCTCGGGCGCGATCGTCGTGCAGACGAAGGGCGGGGCCATTACGATCGAGGGCGATCTGATCGGCGGCACCAGGGATAATGCCGGGGCCATTGCCACTTTCGGCAGCATCGCCAGTGTGACCGTGGCCGGCGCGATCGTCGGAGGGAGCGGGACGAATGCGGGCTCGATTGTTGGCGACGTGAATTCCGCCACGTCCGTCGGCTTTGTCGTGGTGAAAGGGGCCGTCACGGGCGGCGCGGGATCCAGTTCCGGGCGGATCGCGGCGGGGCGGCTGGGTGACGTCACGGTCGATAGCCTCGCTGGAGGGAGTGGCGTCAGTTCCGGCTCGATCTTTAGCAATACTTCGCTCGGCAAAGTGGTGGTGACCCGCGATGTGGTTGGCGGAAACAGCGTCGTGGGTTCGGCGACCGGGACGGCAAATTCGTCAGGGACCATCAGTGCGGTCCAGGCGATCTCGTCGGTCAATGTCGGCGGCACTCTCCAGGGCGGCTCGGGGGTCAATTCCGGGGGCATTTCGGGCGCGAGCGCCGGTTCGATCACGATCGTCGGCGCCATCGCCGGCGGGGCTGGGGTCAACAGCGGAGCGATCGTCTTCTCGACTGACGTGAAGAGCCTTTCCATCGGTGAAAACTCGCAAGGTGATTCGCTGAAGGGTGGCGCGGGAGTGCAATCGGGTCGGGTCGCGATCACGGGGGATCTGGCCAATGGCGCTCTCTCCGGGAACATCCGCGGCGGGACGAGTGATCTCACGGGTGGGTTCATCGTCAGCGGGGATCTCAAAAAGGTGGACATCGGAGGGAGCATCATCGGCGGCGATTCCGCGACCGGGACGGTGCGGGTGAACACCGGCTACCTCCAGGCAGGCCTCCTCGTGAAGGGCACCATTGATGGCAGTGTGACGGCCGGGACCAATGGCGGAGTCAGCCTCGCGAACAGCGGCGTCATCCGCACGGGCCGCATTCAGGACCTCACCATTGGCGGCAATGTCATCGGCAACGCGAACGTCGCGGCGGTGATTTCCGCGGCGGCGACCATCGACACAAACAACGTGGGCATCGCGAAATTGCTGATCAAGGGGAACGCGGACTTCGCCGAGATCCTGTCTGGCTACGGCGGGGTGACGACGAGTGGATTCCGCGGCCAGTTGACCAGTGCGGATGCGCAGATCGGCACCGTGGAAATCCGCGGCACGACGCACAGTACGAACATCGTCGCCGGCGCGGCCGCGGGCCCGGGCGGACGCTTTGGCGATGCGACGGACGTCATCGCCAGCGGCGGCACCGTGCGCAATAGCGCGAGCGTCATCTCGCAGATCGCGAATGTCATCCTCAAGGGCACCATCCTCGCAAATGCCGACACCTTCGGCATCGTCGCGCAGCACCTCCTCGCGGTGAAGCTCGGCACGGCGGGCACCGCGCTCGCCGGCCTGACCAAAGGCGCCGGCAATGACACTGCGACGCCGCTGCCCGACGCGAGTGACGAGATCGGCGCTGCGGGATCGAAATTCCGGGCCGTGGAACTCGCGGTCTGAGGCGCGAGGCTTTTCCCGAAAGCATGAGCGTCGTCACCTTCCTCATCTCTAAATCCGGCCTTGAGTTTCCTCGCTCCTCCAACTTCCGCCTTGCCAATGACGCTTCGCTGCGCAGACTTCGGGCGGTTCCGCGGGTATAGCTTAGTGGTAAAGCGCCAGCCTTCCAAGCTGGCCAGGAGGGTTCGATTCCCTCTACCCGCTCTCCCCGCCGCGGGCGAAAATTCCGGATTCCAAGGGGTCAGTGGCGCGGGTGGGCGGGACTGGGGCCGCACCCGATGGGAGAATGCTCTGGCCGTACTTTCGTTTCCGCTCGTGGAGATTTGTTTGGAATTTGGAATCTGGAGTTTCGCCTTTCGCATTGCTTCGGCGGGGGCCTTCGGATAACTCCCGTCGGCTTCGTTCCCACGCTTCGAACGACATCCCGAGCACGCGCTTATCTCTCACTTTTTCATGACCCGCCCCCGGCTTTGGATTGCTATTCTGCTCGCGGGCGCGGCCCTCGACGGGGCGCTCTTCGGGCAGCAGTCCACGGGCGGGACGAGCGGGGGGACCACGGGCTCCGGCACTGGAACGGGAAGCTCGGGCGGGACTTCCGGTTCCGGCCGGAGCGGCACGAGCAATACGGGCGTGGCGCCGGGCATCACCACGGGCAATTTGCCCAGCGGGACGACTGGCTCCAGCGGCACGACGGGGGCGACGGGCACCGGGACTGGGGGAAGTGCGACTGGAACGACGACGGACAAACCTCCCACCGCGACGGACAGCGGCGCGGCTTCGGCTTTCGGGAAACCCGCGGATGGTACGGGCACCAAGCCCGAGGAAAAGCCGGCGGGAACTCCGGCCGCCGATGGCGGCTCCACGACGCCCTCTGAGCCAGCGACGACTTTCGAGGTGCCGAGCGTCATTCCGGGCCGACCATCGGAGACCCTGAGCCCGGGCTTCGGACGACTCGCGAAGCCCCGCTTCCGCTTCACGAGTTCGGTGGCCGTCGGCTTCGATGACAATATCTTCGGCTCGCCGACCAATGGCTTTTCCATCCCGGATCGCAAAGTCGAAGTCCTCGTCACGCCAGCCATTCCCGCGCGTGTCGTTTTTGTCCCGGATCCTCCGTCCACGCGCCTCACACCCCCATTTCCACCTCCCACTTTCCGTCCGGTCGTCATTCCGGAAGTGCCTGCGGTCACGCAGGAGATTGTGATCCCCGGCATCAAGGCTCCGGAGCGCGAAGCCAGCCTCGTCGAGCGCGCGAATGTCGGGGCGCAGGTTCAGTTCGCTTCGCGGCGCACCCTCTTCACCCTCGACCTGCGCCTCGGCGTGGAGAATACCAATGCCAAGCCGCGTGATCAGCCGGAGTTCACGGGCAGCCTGGGCGCAAGTTTCGTGCATAAGCTCACGCCGCGTCTGCAATGGACGGCCGGGGTCGATGCCTCCTTGAGCTCGCAGCCCGACCTCTCGCGGATCAACACCCCGACCAACGTGACCGGCGGAACTTATCTGGATGCGGTCGCCCGCACCGGGCTTTCCTACCGCTGGACGCCGCGGATCACGACCTCCGGAAGCCTCACCTATCACTCGCTCTCCTACTCTCAAATTGCCGATCAAAGCAGCGACTACGGGGACGTCACCCTCAGTCTCGAGGGCCGCTACCTTTACACTCCCCGGCTGACCCTCCTCGGCGAACTGCGTCGTTCCCAGATCTCCTACGCGAACTCCGTCGCGCGCGACTCGTCCACGAATTTCATCCTCTTCGGCGGAGATACCACGCTCAGTCGCCGCACCACTTTCACCCTCCGTACTGGTGCCGCGATCCGGGAATCCGACGGAGGCGATCAGTCCATCTCCCCATATCTGGAGATGAATGTGGGCTACCGCCTCAACCGCGGGTCGGTGCTCGGTTGGAACACCCGTTACGGCTTTGAAGAGCCCGGTGATTCCACCAGCAAGGTGCTCACCTTGCGCACGGGCATCAACTATCGCCAGTTTTTCACCCCGCGCCTCCGGGCCACTGCAGGGGCCAATATCCTCTACAGCACCACGTCGAACCTCATCACCGACGATGCCACCACGCAGATCACCTTCGATACCTCGCTCGGGTTTGACTACAGCATCAATCGCCACTGGACTTTGACCGGCTCCTACAGTTTCACGACGAATTTTTCAGACGATGAATTCTCGGAATACTACCGCAATCGGCTTTTCCTCGGCCTCGAGTACCAGTTTTGAACGCACGTCCTCCTCGCCCCACTAAGACCACACTCTGCGCGGTTGCGAATGACTCCTGCTCACGATAGCCTCCAAATCGCAACTTTTTCCTCTGCCCTCCACCTATGAACGATACCTCTGAGGTAAAACTGCATTTCCTCGATTACTGGCGCGTCATCAAGATGCGGCTCGGCCTGATCATGCTGGCCTTTTTCCTCGTCATGGTCACGGCGGGCGTCACCACGTACTTCCTCCCGCGCGAGTATTATTCGAAGGTTTCGATGGAGGTGAAGCCGGATAATTCCGGACCGATCAATCCGTTCGGCGGGAGTCAGGGGCGCACTTACGATCCGCAGTTCGTGGCCACGCAGTTTCAGATCCTGCAAAAGACCGAGATTCTCTATCCCGTCATCGAACGTCTGAATCTTATCCTCGAACTTTCGCCCCCGGGCATGACCCTGCCGAAGCAGGCCATCTTCGGAAAGCTCCGGCGCATGATGAGCCTCCAGGAGGCGCGCAATACTGGCTTGATCGAGATTGGCATCTACCATACTGACGCGCAGCTCGCGGCGAACATCGCGAACACCATTGCTGTCGTTTATCAGGAAGCGCGGCAGATTGAGATTAGCAAAGGCGTGAACAGTGGGTTGCAGCAGCTCGATGAAGAAGTCGCCAAGCAGCGGAAGATCGTTTTCGATGCCCAGAAGGAAGCCGGGCGGATTCGCGCGGCTAAAGGGATCAATGACCCTGATCCGGAGAACTACAGTTCTCAGCCGGGCAAACAGGACCGCGCCATGGTGGCCAATCAAGCCAGCGTGATGCAGCAGGCGAACAACGTGGCCGCGATGCGCGTGACGCTCCAGCAGATCGAGGGGCTCAAGCCGGAGGAACTCCAGGAAGCCCTCCGCCAACTCGGGATCGAGGAGCCGATGGTCTCGCGGAGTCTCTCTGATCTGCAACTCGCGACGGTCACCGAGGCTCGCTTGCTCAGCTCCGGCTTGGGCGAAAATCACTGGAAGATCAACGCTCTGCGGGCGGAGAAGGAAGCGAATCAAAAAATGCTCACCGAGCAGTTGGAGAGTGTGCGCCGGGCGCAGGCGATCCGACTGCGTGGCGCGGAGGCGACCTTGGAAAGCCTGGAGAAAGAACTCGGCAAATCCGAAGCCGAACAGCTCAAGGAAAAGCAGGACGTCATCGACTACAGCGACGCCAAGACGGCCTATATCCAGGCCCGCCGCATCCTCGATACGGCCGAACTCTCGCTCAAGAGCGAGCGCATGAAGGTGGGCATCAGTTCCGCCGTTGCGAAGATCTGGGAAAAGGCCGAGCCCGCCGTGTATCCCTCCCGCCCGAATGTGCCGACTTACATGGCGCTGGCGGCCGTCGTCGGTCTCGTCGTCGGTGTCGGTTTGGCGTTCTTCATCGAGTATCTCGACACCAGCGTGAAGACGCTGGACGACGTCGAGCGTTACCTCCAGATCCCGGTCCTCGCGGTCATTCCGAAGGACATCACCATCCTGATAAAGACGGGGCTCGAAGTCGCCGATGCCGAGGCCTACCGAATCCTGCGAGCGAACATCGAATTCAACAAACCCAACCGCGACGCCAATACTTTCACCCTCATCAGCGGCGGCCCGGGCGAAGGCAAATCCACGACGCTGAACAACCTCGCCTACACCTGCGCGAAAGGCGGCTACAACGTGCTCGTCGTCGATGCCGACTTGCGCCGCCCGTCGCAGCATCACTTTTTCGATGCGGATAATTCCGTGGGCCTCACTGACTACCTCACCGGCAAGAGCGACATCGAGGAGATCACCCGCACGACGAAGATCGACAACCTCTCCTTCATCCCGAGCGGTCAGATCATCGGCGGCGATGTGGGCGTGCTCAATTCGCAGCGCATGACTGATCTCATGGCGCGCGTGAAGCAGCAGTATGATCTCGTCTTCTTCGACTCCCCGCCCATCCTTGGCGTCAGCGATGGTGCGGTGCTCACCAGTCAGGTGGACATGACCATCATGGTCGTCCAGCACCGCCGCTTCCCGCGGGCCATGCTGCTCCGCGTAAAACAGGCCGTGACGCAGGTCGGAGGCCGGCTCATCGGCGTGGTGCTGAACAACGTGGATGCCCGCCACGACGACAGCTACGGCTACTACAACACCTACGCCGACTACTACGCGCCGCAGACTGGCGCGGGCAAACGCAAGGCCGCGAAGGCCGCCAAGGTCGCCGCCGCTGCCGCGCCGCTCGCCGCCAATCCCGCGGCAACTGCGACCGCGCGTCCGCGGCGCACGACCACGGAGAGCGAAGACTACTGATCCCCACGTTATGCGTTCGCTTGCTCTCCTCTTCACGTTTCTCGTCGGCTTTGCCGCGCCGCTCTGGGCGCAGACTCCGGTGCTCCGCTCGGCCCCGACGCTCCGCCCCGTGCCCGTCGCGCGCGCTGAGGCCGCGCCGCCGCGAGCCGAGCCAGTCGCGCCGCGGGCAGTCGCTGCCGCTCCCGCGCCTTACTATGCGCCGCCGCCGTCCAGCGGGGACTCCCAGCAAGGCACGGCCACCCTCCGCGCTGGCGACAGTTTTGAAATGCGCCTCAGCGGGATGGAGGCACCCTATGGCGATGAGTTCGCGCGCCCCTATCTCGTCGATTCGGACGGCACGGTGAACTTCCCCTACATCAAGGAAGTGCGCGCCGATGGCTACACGCCCGGCCAACTCGAGCGGATCGTCCAGCAGAAGCTCATCACGGCGAAAATATTCACCAATCCCACGGTGAACATCACCATGCAGACCACCGCTCGGGTGGTGGCCGTCACGGGCGGGGTGCGTTCTCCGCAGCGCCTCCCCTGGACGCCGAATCTCACTTTGCGGACGGCCGTGAATCTCTGCGGCGGCATCGGTGACTTCGGCAATGGCAAAGGCGTGCGCCACATTCGCGAAGGCAAACTGAACGGCGTTTACGATCTGAAAAAGCTGCAGAAAGATCTCACGCTCGATCCGAAGCTTCTCCCCGGCGATCAGGTGGACGTGCCGGAGTAAGGGCGGACGGGGCGGCGAGATCAGGCGGCCTGAATGAGGCTCCGGTGCTTCCAGAGGTAGCCGGCGCCGGAGGAAAGCGTGAGCCCTAGCGAGAGCGCGATTAGCGCCTTGCCGCCGTAGTGCCAGGCGTGCGCCCACCAGTAGAGCCCGTGGATCAGGCCCGCGCGCTCACATTCCAGGAGCGTCAGGAGGAGGAGGAAATAGATCACCGTCACCATCTGCCAGGCGGTCTTGTGTTTCCCGAGTTTCTCGGACGGCAGCACCGTGCCCTTGCTCGCCGCGAGCAGGCGCAGGCCAGTGATCAGAAATTCCCGGCTGATGATCACGATCGCCGCCCACGCCGGGATGGCGTGCTCCGGGATCAGGCAGATGAAGGCTGCCGCCATCATGACTTTGTCCGCGAGCGGGTCCATGAGCTTGCCGAAATCCGTGACCAGATTCCTTTTCCGCGCGATCTCGCCGTCCAGATAATCCGTGATCGCCGCAGCCACAAAAAGCGCCAGCCCCGCCGAATATCCCCAGCTCCAGCTCGGCAGTGCCGGCCACCAAGCCGCGTCCCCCGGCGGCGTCCAGCGCCAGGCGAGGGTCATCGACGCCACGAAACCTGCCGTGAGGTAAAAGCGGGCGACCGTCAGGCGGTTCGGCAGATTCATGCGTGGCAGGGTGTCATCACCCGTTCGTCGTGGTTTTCAATTTGACGCGCACTCTGCCGCCCGGCTCCGCTCGGCCTCAATCGCCAAATCGCCAAATTTCAGTTTGAGAGTCCCGCGGCACTCTCCTCGCTACGTAGAGGCGCGATGTCCGCCGCTTCCCACGCCCCACCAAACGTCGCTGCGCGTCGCCGCACCTTCCTCGTCTGCGCCGCTCTCGTCGCGCTCGTCATTGCCCTCTATTCCCGCGTCTTCCACGCCGAGTTCATCGACTTCGATGACAATAATCACGTTTTCGAAAACCCCATCGTCACCGGCGGCCTGAGCTGGGGTGCCATCGCCCACGCCTGCACCCATTTCATCGCCAGTCAGTGGATCCCGCTCTCGTGGCTCTCCCACATGCTCGATGTCCAGGTCTTCGGCCTCGACCCCGGCCCGCATCATCTCGTGAACGTCGCCTTTCACGCCCTCAATAGCTGCCTCGTCCTCGCCGCTCTGCACGCCGTCACCCGCGAATTCTGGCCCAGCGCCGCCGTCGCCCTGCTCTTCGCCGTCCACCCCATCAATGTCGAATCCGTCGCCTGGATCGCCGAGCGCAAAAATCTACTCAGCACCAGCTTCTGGCTGCTCGCCATGTGCGCCTACGCCCGCCACGCCGCTGCCGCGCATGGCCGCTGGATGTGGGCCGTAGCTGGTGCCATGGCTCTCGGCCTCATGGCCAAACCGATGCTCGTCACGCTGCCCTTTGCCTTGCTGCTCCTCGACGCCTGGCCGCTCGGTCGCATCGGGCGCGTTCCGTGGTCCCGGCTGCTTTTGGAAAAGAGCGTGCTCTTCGTCCTCACCGCCGCTTCGTGTGCCTGCACTCTCGCCGCCGCCGCGCATTTCAATGCCCTCACCAGCGCCGGCACCTTCACCATCGCCGGACGCCTCGCCAATGCCGTCATCGGCTACGGCGCCTCCGCCGGTCACCTGCTCTGGCCAGCCGGCCTTGCCGCCCTTTATCCGATCAAGACTCATTACACCTTTCTGGAAGTGCTCCCCCACGCCCTCCTCCTCGCCGGACTGACCAGCGCCGCCTTTGCCCTCCGCCGCCGCGCCCCCGCCGCCCTCGTTGGCTGGCTCTGGTTCCTCGGCGTCCTCGTCCCCGTGAGCAGCGTCTTCCAGGTCGGCTCCCAGGCCTACGCCGACCGCTTCACCTACCTCCCGCAACTCGGCCTTTTCTGGGCCCTCGTCTGGACCGCCAAAATCCTCCCGCGCCCCGCCCTCCACTGGCTCCGTCCCGCCGCCGCCGTCGCCACCGCGGTCCTCGCCGTGCTCACCGTCCGCCAGGCCGCGCGCTGGATCGATACCGCCACCCTCTTTGAGCACAGCCTCCGCGTCACCGGCCCCAATGGCATCGGCTGCGCCATCGCCGGCATGGGCCGCGTGCGCCGCGGCGACTACCCCGCCGCCATCGCCCACTACCGTGCCGCGCAGCGCCTCATGCCCCACAGCTCCGACCTCCGCGGGCTCCTCGGCACCGCCCTCGCCCGCGACGGCCAGACCGCCGAAGCCATCCAGCAACTCGCCAGCTCCATCGCCCTCGAACCCCGCGACGAGCGCGTCCGGAAAAACCTCATCGCCCTCCTCGTCCAATCCGGCCGCGGCGAAGAAGCCGCCCGACTCCTGCCGCGGTAAGCTGGTCGTCCCGGCGACCGGGGTTTCTTGACCGCAAAGGAGCGAAGGAGCGAAGAGTAATGCAATGGGGGAAGGCACGCGCGGCATTCGCCCCAGAGTCAGACCTCTGAAACCTTCGCCGCTCCGCTGCTTCGCGGTTCATTGCAAGTTTCCTTCGCAAGGCGTGGGCGGACTTTGCCAAAATCAGTGTTTCGCACGGCGGGTTTCGCGCGTTATCTAGGCGACCCTTTCTAATCTATGAATATCACTCGCACTGCCTACGGAACCTGGAGCGGAGGCCGCTTTATGCACTTTGGCGAACCGCTCGATGATGCGCGTTTCATCGGCGCCATTCGCCACGCTTACGAGAGTGGAATCCGCACTTTCATGACGGCGGATGTGTATGGCAATGGGGCAGCGGATGAGATGCTGGCGCGGGCGCTGGCCGGGGTGCCGCGGGCGAGCTACTGCCTGGTCGGGGCGATCGGGCATGATTTTTACAGCGGCCAGCGCGATGGCTCGAAGGGTTTCCCGCGCTTCACGCATCCGCAACTGCGGGCGAAGGGCGATTACGCGAGCTATCTGCGGATGGCCACGGAGAAGTCCCTGGCGCGCTGTGGGGTGGAGGCGTTCGATTGTGTGCTGCTGCACAATCCGGACTCCATCGGCTACACGAGCGATGCGGTGTGGAATGGGATGGAAAAGCTGCGCGAGGCGAAGCTCACCGAGCGCATCGGCATCGCCCCGGGGCCGGCCAATGGCTTCGCGCTCGATCTCATCCTGAGCTTCGAGCGCTTCGGGCCGATCCTGGATTGGGCGATGATCATCCTGAATCCGCTGGAGCCGTGGCCGGGTTCGCTGTGCCTGGCGGCAGCGGAAAAGAACGAGGTCGAGCTGATCACGCGGGTGGTGGACTACGGCGGTCTTTTTCACGGGGACGTGAGGCCAGGGCACACCTTTGGCGAGCGGGATCATCGGACGTTCCGACCGGCGGGTTGGGTGGAGGCGGGGACGGCGAAGCTGGACAAGATGAGGCCCATCGCCGAGCGGCACGGGATCTCGCTGTTGCAGCTTTCGTGTCTCTGGAATCTGAGCCATGCGCCGATCCACAGCGTGATCCCGACGATGATCCAGGAGGTCGGGGCAGGGGCGAAGCCAATCGAGGAGAAGATCTCGGATCTGGCTGCGCTCCCGGAGATCACCTTCAATCCCGATGAACTCGAGGAACTGCGCCGGATCGGCGACAATACCGGCTGCATGGAGCTGAAGGGCGGCAACCCCGGACACACCGGCGAGGCGCTGCCGGATCGCTGGAGTCTCACCAACGACCTCGCCCAAGTCGCCCAGCGCTGGCAAATCGAGCCGGGGCGGGACTTGATCTGTACCCACGCCAAGACTCCCGTGGCGGCTTGATTCGCCGATTTGGGCCTTCGCAAACGGAAGGTTTTCGGCATCGACAAAGTTCCAATTGGCGGGAGTCCAGAGGCCCTGCGGCGTGCGTATTTTCAATCGTGCACGGCCTTGGGATTCAATCCTGCTCAAGAGTTGAAGGTGAAACCGCCTTTGATGTCTCTTAAACTAGGGTTAGCCTAACAATTGCCCCGCGCGCTCCCATGCTGCGTCCTCACGAACTGCCCATTCACAAAATCGTCGATCACGGCGTGGGGGCCGTTTTTTTGCAGATGCACCACAATGGACGGATGCTCGTCCTGGCTCATGAGTACACCGGTCGCGGTCGGGATGGGACTCCCTACACCACGCTGCGGATGCCTTTTGGCAAAGGGAAGCCGGGGGAAAACATCGGCGCGACGCTCAATCGCGAGATGCTGGAGGAAGTGCCGGCCGATGCCGCGGACTTTGATTTTGAGATCCTTTCGCCCGCGCCGCTCTACTGGGAAGTGGTGCCCGACGATGAAACCGGCGATCGCACTCATCTGAAAGTGCTCTACCCGGCGCGGCATCGGGGAGGGAAGATTCGTGATTTTGCGCGGGTGGATGATCCAGAGACGGACGACGAGGAGACGCATGGGCCGCTGCAATGGATCGAAGTGACGCGGCTGCTGACGCGGATGTGGAAGGAGAAATCGCCGCGGGTGCATCGGCTGGGCGTGGTCAGCGCGCTGATTTGGGCGGCGCGCCTGAATCCGAAGCTGGCCCGCTTTTACCAGCGCCTGCGCACGGACCGGCAGCGGGATGTGATCCATTTTGAGCCGTATCATCCGGTGGTGGCGGAGTATCTGGGGCGGGGCTGATTTTCGCCTGCCGGCCAGAATCCCTTTGCCAGCCTTGCGCGGGTGGGGATACTGCGCGCGATGAGCGCGCCGCTTGATTCTTCTGCCGAGTCCACCTCCGAGAAATCCGCCACGGCCATCAAGGCCCTGCTGCCCGCCGTGGTCGAGCAAGCGCCGAAGGAGGCCGTGGCCATGCTGGAGTCGTATCCGGATGAGTTTGTCGTCGGCATGCTCGAGCTGCTCAATCCCGCCATGACGCAGGATGTGCTCGCGCGTTTCCCCAGCACCCGCCGGCAAAAGCTCCTCGCCGCTGCCGCTCCCGCCGTGCGCAAGCAGTGGATGCAAAATGAGACTTTCGCCGAAGACACCATCGGCCGGGTGATGGAGCCGCCGCTCGCGGTGTACCGACCGGAGATGACGATCGGCGCGGTGACTGAAGAACTGCGGCACCTCGTGAAGCGCGCCTTTATCACCTATGTCTTCGTGGCCGACGAAGGTGACCGCCTGGTCGGCGTCGTGGCCATGCGCGAGATGCTGCTCGGCAACCCCGCGCAGCCGCTCGCGGAAATCATGATCCCGAAGCCTTTTCACCTCACGCCGTCGATGCCGCTCGCTGACGCGATGAAGGAGACGATGCTCCGGCACTATCCAGTCTATCCGGTCTGCGACGCGGACGGGCGGCTGGTCGGCTTGGTGCGCGGGCAGATGCTCTTCGAGGCGCAGGCCGTGGAGTTGAGCGCGATGCCGGGGTCCATGGTCGGTGTCGAGAAAGAGGAACGCCTGAGCACACCGTGGCCGCGGAGTCTGAAGTTCCGCCACCCGTGGCTGCAGCTCAATCTGCTCACGGCCTTCATCGCGGCGGGCGTCGTCGGGATCTTCGAGCACACCATCGACCGCATTGTTGTCCTCGCGGTCTTCCTGCCCGTGCTCGCAGGTCAATCCGGCAACACCGGCTGCCAGGCGCTCGCCGTAGCCTTGCGCGGCATGACCCTCGGCGAACTCAAAGCCGGCAAAGCGAAGCAACTGGTGGGCAAGGAAGCGCTGCTCGGATTTTTCAATGGCGCCTTCGTTGGCGTCACCGCCGGCCTCGGGATGTTTTTCTACGCGTCGATGCAGAACAATGCGAACGCGCTGATGCTGGCGGTCATCGTCCTCATCGCCATGACGGTGAGCTGCGTGCTCAGCGGCATCTCCGGCGCGCTCGTCCCACTCGCGCTGAAGCGCCTCGGCGCCGATCCCGCCACCGCTTCCAGCATCTTCCTCACGACCGCCACGGACGTCGCCAGCATGGGCACCTTCCTCGGCCTGGCGACGTGGCTGATCCGGGCGTGAGGCGGTGATCCTGTCATGCGTGGCGGCGACGAAAGCGGCGATGCCGAGGCGCAGATTCCTCGCCTGGCTTACCACGACGAAGTCCTCCACGTGGGTTACGGACTTCCGCACCCACAGTCCCGCGACCACGGCCGCGAGGCGATAAAGTCCGATAGTGCTGGCCATCGACGGGCCACGGGAGGTGTGCCACCGGGAGAGGAGAGGGGTGGAAGCTGAAGGGGGCGGGTGAACGCGCGCGGGCTTTTGCGGGTGGGGCCGACACCTGTAAAAAGCTCTGTAAACGTGGCAGGGTGTTCGGGTTAAAATTTTCCTAAAGAGAATTGACGTCGCCGGGCGTTTTCCCGGCCTCGATGGACAAACTTTTCTGGGTGAAAATCTCCCCTTCATGGCGGTCGATGAGAATTTTATCCGCGAGGCAAATTTTACCTTGCCTTTACAATTCCTGTTCCTAGTCTCGGGTTCTGGGTGCGCTTCGCAGCACCTTTCCCCCGGTCATTCAGTCCACGAACAAAAACAGTCAATTCACGCCCAAAATCTACGGCTTTTTCTGACGTTTACCACCGCCCCCGCGAATTTTCTTCTAACGCTTTTCCCAGTTCCACGCTCACCGAAGTCCCATGCAGGTCGCAACTGCAAACCTTTGACTCCCAGCCTCTCCGGCAAACCCCATCAAGCCCATGAACACCAATACCTCGCGTCTCCTCCGTTGGCTGCCGTGCCGTGCCCGTCTCGCGGTCGCGGCCCTCACCTCGCTGAGCATCCTCTGCCCGCTGCACGCCGCGATCGACTATTCACTCAACACTGACATCTGGAAGATGGTTTACGGGGTGACCGCTAGCCAAGCCGGCAACTCAGCGTGGCTCGCTGCGGATGACGATATGGACGGCCAAACCAATGGCAGGGAAATGGCCGCAGGCACGAACCCTTTCAAGGCGGGATCGACGATCAGCGTCACCGGATTGGCACCCAATGGTGCGAGCAACATGGACGTCTCCTTCGATACGGTGAAGGGCAAGCAGTACGTGGCGCAGTCGTCGCTGAGCCTGACGCCTCCGGCTTGGGGAAACGTGGGTTCGCCGGTCATCGGGACGGGATTCTCCATGACGATCACGGTACCAAAAGCGCCGAACCCTTTCTACCGGGTCCTTGTGCAGGACGTGGACACCGACGGTGACCAAGTCAGTGACTGGGCAGAACGCGTCGCCGGGTTTGATCCTTCCACCGCGAACTCGAATGGCAGCCCAACAAACGATCACACCGCGCTGGCTGGCGGGGTGACGAGTTCCAATATCGTCACCGTTGCCGCGACCGACTACACCGCGACCCAATCGGCGAGCGCAGGCGTGGAGCCGGTCGATAGCGGGAAGGTCTCGGTTCGCCGCTCCGGCCCTCTCTTCTTCAATAGCATTACGGTTCCCCTCCAAAAGGTCGGCACTGCGGTTGAAGGAACGGATTACAATTCTCTCCCCGCCTCCGTCACCTTCGCGCCCGACGCGTCCGAGGTGATTCTGGACGTGAAACCCAAGGCCAACGTGAACCGGAAAACGAACGTCACCGCGATTCTCAAGGCGCAAACGGGCCTCGGCTACACCCTCGGAGGTGCGACCAGCGGCAGCGTCGTCATTTTCCCGGCAGGGAATACCACCGGCACGGGATTGAGCGGTCGGTATCAGAATACTTCCAGTTTAACCTACTCTCCGACGCAGACCGACATCTTTGCTGGCGCCGTGGAGATGACCCGCACGGACGCTACCGTGGACTTCTCAACCGGCTTTAATGGCTGGGGCTCAACGGCCGGGCCCACTGGCCTCTCGACTGCTTCCACAAACAACGCCTTCTCCGTTCGCTGGACCGGCCAAATCCTCCCGCAGTATTCCGAAACTTACTTCATTGATTTCCGGAGCGATGATAGCGCCAAGGTCTGGGTTGACGGCAAGCTGCTCATCGACCGGTGGACCACCCAAGGTGCTGCGGATTACATCAATACGATCGATCTCCAGGCCGGGGTACTCTATGACATCGTTATCGAATATTGGAACAACGCGGCGAGCACCACAGCCGAGGCAAAGCTCTACTGGTACAGCGCGAGCCAGGTAAAACAGATCATCCCGCAGAATCGCCTCTTCCCCGCTCCAGCCCTCGCCAGCAAGGTCACGGCGATCACCTCTTCACTGGAGGCCATTGGTTACGCTGGGACGCCCTTCAGTTTCTCCGTCACGAATCCAAACACTGGCGGCACCGTCACCTATGCCTTGGATGTAAATAGTGGGCCGCTTCCTCCTGGCCTAACGCTGAATGCGACGACGGGCATCGTCGCTGGCACCCCGACGCTCGCCGGGGAGTATAATGTCGCAATTAACGCGACGAATACCGCCGCTGGCACGACTACCGGAAGCTCGACCGTAAATTTCACGATCTATCCCGTCGGCGGAGTCACCCGCGAGGTGCTCGCCGCGACCGGCAGTTCTGTCGGGAGTATCGTGATCCCGGGCGGAACGCCTCCGCACGACACGATTGCGATGGTTGACGACGATGCCGATTACGCGAACAACACCGGCGAGCGCCTCCGCGGCTATTTCGTGCCGCCAAAAACGGGTAACTATTACTTCTGGATCGCCGCCAACAACGCTGCCGAACTCTGGATCTCCACTGACGCAGAGTACGTCAACAAGGTCCGGCGCGCAGTCATCGCGTCGGCTGGCAGCGGCAAAAAGATTTGGAACGCTCAGCCATCGCAGCAGACCGAATGGCTCTACTTTATCGGCGGCAAAAAATACTACTTCGAAGTCCTGCATAACACTGGAACTGACGCGGATGATCACGTCGCGATGGGTTGGTGCCAGGACGACATCGGAACCGTGCCTTCCGTCGTCGGCGCCGTGAATTCAACCGGGGCCACGCCCGTGATTCCAAATGGGGGAGCCGGGCTTCAGGGCTATCCGCTGAGCGGGACCGTTCCTGGGTATGCCTTCCAGCCCTACGATTATCCTGCGAACGTGGCTTCCACTGGCACCCTCTACGCTTGCAATCTCGGCCCGCAAGCCGCAGCCACCACATCCGCCAGCGGTTCCTCCAGCCTCCGCGTCGATGCCAGCGGCACCTTCGCGATGCTCAAGTTTGCCTATCAGGGACTTGGTTCGCCCAAGACCGCCTATCACCTCCATGTGGACGGGTACGACACCCATTCCCAAGGCGAAATCGTCTTCGATATCGACGACGTGGATTCCTTCCATCCGGAGTTGATCGTCAATGGGGAATATCGCTGGGACTTCACGCCTGGTGGAACGTTCCCGTCCGCCGCATCCCTGCTCGACGCCATCCAACGCGGGAAGGTCTATCTCAATGTTCACTCAGTTCTTTTTCCTGCCGGTGAGATTCGCGGGACCTTTGGCTTGGTCGATGGTTCGCAGGCCCCCCCGAATCCCGCTGCTTATGTCGATCCCGGTGCTCCGGATGATCACGCCACCGATGCCGGCGCCGCTCGATTCCTCAATCAGGCAACTTTCGGTGCGAGTCCGAGCGACATCGCCTACGTCAAGGCGAATGGTTTCGCCGCTTGGATCGCCAATCAACTCACTCAGCCGAACAGTTCGACTTCCGCGGATGTCGTCGCCTTGCAGACCGCGGACGTCAATAACTTCTATCCTTCGGCGAACTTCGTGAATACGTGGTGGAAGAAAGCCATCACCGGCCCTGATCAATTGCGCCAGCGCCTCGCCTTCGCTCTGAGCGAAATCATGGTCATCTCCTACGCCAATGATACCGGCCCGCTCAGACAAAATGCCCGGGTCCTGGCCGACTACTACGATAACCTCATCGACTTCAGTCTCCCAACTCCGGGCGTCACTGGCAGTGGCACCTACACGGGACTCTTGAAGGCGGTGAGCTTGACGCCCGCGATGGGCCTCTACCTCGACATGCGCGCCAATCAATTGGAAGACAAGTCCATCGGACGTCATCCGAATGAGAACTATGCCCGTGAAATCATGCAGCTCTTCTCTGCCGGACTCTACTCGCTGTGGGACGACGGCAAGCTGAAACTCGATTCCAAAGCGGAGTTGATCCCGACTTACGGACAGGCGGAGATTCTGGGATTGGCCGCCACCTTCACCGGATGGAACTATGCCCAGGCTCTCCAGTCGAGTGGCCGGCTGCCGACCAACTTTGGCCCTGGCGCCGATTATCTCAATCCCATGGTTCTCGTCCCGACGCAGCACGAGCGCGCAAGCAAGGTTTTGCTGAACAACGTCGTTTTGCCGAGTGCTACCGGCCAGACGCCGAGAGTCTCCATTACGAGCGTCAGTGACACCAGTCCGTGTGTGGTCAATACTGCGACCGTTCATGGCTTGAAAGTCGGTGATACCGTGAAAGTCGCGAACGTCACTGGTGGAACTTTCAGCGCTTCGATTAACGCGAGCCATGTTGTCACCGAAATTGTCGATGCCGATTCATTTAAGGTCGCGGTCAACTGCTCGGTGATCCCAACCAGCTACACCAATGCAGCGGTGACCGGAGCTACCGTGGTCGGGACAGCTTATACGACTGCCGGCATCACGCCGATCCCCGGATCGCAGTCCGACAGCGCTGGCACGACGATCCCGCATCCTTACGATCGGTTTGGTCTCACTGAACTCGCCAAGTCCCACGACAACATCGTGGCGAATGACAGTGTTCCTCCTTATATCTGCAAACAACTCATCCAGCGCTTGGTGACGAGCAATCCGAGCCCTGCCTACCTCTACCGCGTGGTTCAGAAGTTCCGGAACAATGGGTCCGGGGTGCGTGGAGACCTGGCAGCGGTTGTCACCCAGATCCTCCTGGATGGAGAAGCCCGTAATTCAGCAGCCGCGCAAGCATCCACGACTTACGGCAAACAGCGCGAGCCGCTCTTACGCGTCACCGGTCCAGCGCGCGGCTTTCCTGCCACACCCTACACTGGCACCTATACCCAGCTATCTGGGATTGATGCGAACAAGTTCCGGATCGTGACCTCGACGCCGAACGACTTCAGCGCCGGATTCACCGTCAGTCTGGATTTCAAAGGAAACTACGTTCCCGCAAACCAATCACTGTCTCCCTATAACAATCCGACGAGCACCGCCTACGCCATCGCCTCGACTTTGGGAATTGCCGGTGTCGCGATCGGAGACCCTGCAACCGTCACGACCGTGGCCGATCACGGTTTGGCAACGGGCGACTCCGTCACCATCGCCAGCGTCAGTGGCGGCACGACCGCTCCATCGATCAATGCCACCTACCTGGTGACCGTGACCGGCCCGAATACCTTCACGGTTCCGGTCAATTGTTCAGCTCCGACGACCGCGAATACCGGAAATATCGTCGGCTCGAGTACGCTGACTGTGAATGCGACTGGGATCCAGACCGCGACCTACACCCAGGCGGCGGGAAGCAATATCCTGACGGTCAATACGGCAGGACCGCCAACCAACTCGACGGTTCTTGGGGCCGGTGCCACCTCCGCCTTCACGGCCGTTGCCCAAGTCAGCAACCCGTGCATCCTCACGGCGACTGGGCATGGCCTTTTGACCGGGCAGAATGTTCTCATCAGTGGCATCACGGATGGTACATTTAGCCCGACCATCAATGCCAACCTGATGGTGACCGTCATCGACGCGGATACCTTCACCGTGCCAGTGTCCTGCACCGCAGCGCCGGCAATGCTCGGCAGTTTTAGGCGGACCGCCAAGAGTCGGGTGTATATCGCGTTTCTTACTCAGACCAGTGTTGGTGGTGCCGCGATTGCCGCGGATGGCATCTACGATGTGCAAACAAACGGCAGCAACCTCTTCAACGTCACGACTGCGGACACGCCGGTCACGGCCCGAGGAGGTAACGTCATGATGCCGAAAATTGCGGCCAGTTACTCCGTCGAAAATTCGACGCTGGTTCGCTTCAACACCAATGTGAACCACAATCTGCAAGTCGGGCAGCACGTCTGGGTGGATACGCCCGTTCAGGGCGGGGCACCCGTGGATGGTCAATTTGCAGTCAGTGTGCTCACCGACGAAGACCACTTCAAGGTTCCTTATCCGCCGCTCTATCCAGCACCGAATGGCGCTTACTCGAATCCGAGCGGCAGCCAAAACGGCGTGACCATCTGGCCCTTGGTACCGCCGCCCACCGGGCGCTCTGGTGCCGTGAAAGTGAACCATGCAACCTTCGTCTGTAACGGCACGAACGGATCACTTTCGCAGACCCCCTTCAATGCGCCGACGGTCTTCAATTTCTTCTTCCCCGACTACAAGTACCCCGGGTCGCTCGCCAACAACAACCTCAACTCTCCTGAGTTCCAACTTAGCACCGATACGGACATCGTGAACTTGACGAATAGTCTCACGAACATGTTCATCGGCACCGGCGGCGGGAACAGCAACTTGAACGGCTTGAGCAGTTACAACAACGGCGGCGGTGCCATCGTCTTTGATATCGGGGAATTCATGACCGCGGCGAGAACCTCGAACGCTGGAATTCCGACGCTCATTGACGATCTTGCCAATCGGCTGGTCGGTGCTCCTCTCAACGCTGCGACGAAGACGGCGATTCAGGCCCTCGTCGCAAATACGGCCAACTTCCCTTACACCACGCCCACTCCCACCAATCTGCAAATGCGGGACCGCGTCCGCGCCATCATCCATCAGATCACCGTCTCCGCCGAGTACGCAGTCCAGAAATAACCCATCGTATGAAACACGAAAAATTCTTTACCTCCGCGACGCGTCGCGACTTTGTCCGGCAATCCGCATGTGCCGCACTCGGCACGGCAGCGTTGAGAAACTGCCTCCGGGATATGCACTTCATCACTTCTGCGGTCGCCCAAGGGCCGTTCAGTGATTACAAGGCGCTGATCTGTCTTTTCATGGCGGGAGGCAACGATGCGAATAACATGATCATTCCGACCATCCCGTCGGAATACACGAACTACGCCAACTACCGGACGCCGGTGCTTGCGATTCCGAACGCGAACGGTAGTGATCCAGCGCGAGCCTTGGCGCTCAGCTCACTCAATAGTGACGGGCATACCTATGGCCTCAATCCGGCAATGTTTGAACTGGCGAACATGTTTAACCAGACGGCGGGCTACACGGGTCTCGGAAAGGTGGCGCTCCAGTTGAACATGGGGAGCTTGGTCTTCCCTATAACCAAAGCCCAATACACCTCCAACACCGTGAAGAAGCCGCCGCAGCTCTTCTCGCATAGCGATCAGGTGACGCAGTGGCAGACCTCGATCCCCGATCTCCCGCCATCGACAGGCTGGGGTGGGCGGATGGCGGATTTCCTGCACAGCTACAATCCGCAGACCGTCGCGCCGGCGGTTGATAAGCTCGCGACCTGTATCACTATTGCTGGGGCCAATACTTTCGAGATTGGCGCTAGCGTGCAGCAGTATTCGGTCGGGACGGGCGGTATCATTGCGCTCACAAATCCGAGCAACCCATCCACGGCGGTCACTGCTCGCCAGAACACGCTCAATTCGATTCTCGGTATCCAGAAGAATCAGGCGAACTTGTTCACCCAAAATTATGCGGGAGCTTTGGACCACTCTGTGGCTACGGGGGGAGCTTTGAGTGCCGCGATCACCGGAACGCAGATGCCGACCTATTGGACGACCGCGTCAAACTGGAGCAAGACGGCCACCATCGACCAAGTGGTGACGCCGAACGCCGGATCGACCTTTGGCTCGGGCCTCATGGCGCAATTGCGCATGGTCGCCAAAATCATCGAGGCTGGATACCGGAGCAATGGGACTGGCTTGGGAATGAAGAGGCAGGTCTTTTTCGTCCAAGTGGGCGGTTACGACACCCACACCAATCAGACCAATGCCGCTGGCACGAATGTCACTCCGACCCCGGCCAACGTCATCCTCGGCTCCCAAGCGAACCTTCTCGCCGAGATCAGCCAGTGTCTCCACTCGTTCCAGAAGGCGATGGCCGCCATCGGCACGCAATACGCAGACCCGAATTTCATCAATCGCGTCACGACCTTCACGGCCAGTGACTTTGGTCGCACTTTCCCCTGCAATGGCCTGGGTAGCGATCACGGTTGGGGCACGCATACGATCGTCGTCGGGGGGGCCGTGAATGGTCAGAGGACCTATGGGAAGTTCCCCACTTTGACCGTTGGCGGTCCGGACGATACGAGCACTGGCCGCTGGATTCCGACGACCGCCGTGGATCAATACGCTGCAACCTTGGCGAAATGGTTTGGCGTCAGTAGCACGAACATCACCACCGTTTTCCCGAATCTGACGCGGTTTTCCGGGAACTATGCTGGCGGGTATCAGGGTTTCATGACTTGACGCGAGGTCTGCCTAGCAGAGCGTAGGCACCCCATGAAAATGCGTGTTCTCGGAGGTGCCAGCGTGATCGTCATCCTGGCGGTGCTTGGGTGGGTGGTCCTCCGTTCCGACAGGCAGCCTCTCGGTGATGGTGCGTCCTCTCCACCGGAGCGCCCTATCTCTGGAGCGATCCTGGATGAACCAGCGCCCACGGTGCCCGCTTCTGCGCAACCACCGATTTCTCAGCCGCCGGAAAACCCGGTGAATTCGCCGCGAGCGCTGGCAGTCGTCCCTGCAACGTCCTCGGGGTCGCCCCTTCCTGGCGCGCAAGCACCCGGTGCCCTCGCTTCTCCTCCGCTGGCCGCCCCCCCCGCGATGACCGCGAGGCCCTCTCCGGCAGCTCCCGCCGCGGGCGAGGTCAATGTGGAACTGATCGCCGCGGACCTCGACAAACTTTCATTGAGTATGCGCGACTATCGAACGTTGATGGCGCAGAATCCGGTCGGGACGAATGAGGAAATCACGGCTGCATTGACTGGGGGCAATCCGAAAGGCGCTCGTCTTGCGCCGGACGACAGCACCGTGAACGGCGAGGGCAAGTTGGTGGATCGTTGGGGAACACCGTATTTTTTCCACCAGATGTCGGCTACGTCCATGGAGATCCATTCCGCTGGTCCGGATAAGGCAATGGGCACCGAGGACGATATCATCCAACGCTAACGAGCAACCCCAAGCGGTTCGCTGCGCGAAAGGGTAAGGTTCCTGTCGGCGGATGTTGTTTGGGTAAGCGATCTAGGGCGAGTTGGAGCCGAATCCAAGGGCGGAGTTGCCACCAAGCACCTGCTTTCTCAATAGTGTGCCAATGAGTCCGTCATCTGATCCCTTCCGCGAAGCGCGTCAAAAAGACGGCGTTTTAAAGTGCGAGTTCCAGGGTGAGAACTTGCCGATGATTTTGCGACATGAGGAGGTGCGGCGGGCGGCGAAAGATTGGAAGACTTTCAGTTCGGATGCGCCGTTCCGGGTGCCGATTCCTTCGGAGGAGGATGTGCGGTCTATGCGGCAGCTCCCGATCGAGACGGATCCGCCGGACCACTCCGACTACCGAGCGATTGTGGAACCTTTCTTCCAGCGGGCGAAAGATCCTGCGGTGGTCGCGCAAGTCGAGGCGCTCATTGATGCGCTGCTCGACGATGCGCTGGGTCGCGATTCGATCGAGGTGGTCCAAGGATTTGCGCTCCCCCTGCAGTCCCGCGCGCTCACGCTGCTCCTGAATGTGCCGGCTTCTGAGGCCGAGATGTGGATCGGCTGGGGAATTCACGTTTTCAAAGTGACCGGCGGGGCATTTAAGAAGGGCACGGTGCTCGAGGATTATTTGCACGCGCAGTTCGACCGGGCGGAGGCTCAGCTCGGCCCGGATTTTTTCAGCGCGCTCGTTCATGCTGAGTTCCGAGGGCGGCGGTTGACGCGGAACGAGATGATGGGGTTTGCGAACCTCGCCTTCGCGGGCGGGCGCGACACCATCATCCACTCCGTGTCTTGCGTGCTCGCGCATCTCGGTGCGCATCCTGAGGCGCTGGAGTTTCTCCGCGCGGACCCGAAACGCATCACGCTCGCGAGCGAAGAGCTTTTCCGCGTCTTCATGCCGCTCACGCACATCGGCCGAGTCTGCCCCGTCGAGACGGAAGTACAGGGCGTGACGGTGCCGCCGAAAGGCCGCGTGTCACTCTGCTGGGCATCCGCCAATCGGGATGAGGCGGCCTTTGAGTCGCCCGATGAGGTGCGCCTCGATCGCAAACCGAATCCGCACCTCTCCTTCGGCTTCGGCACGCACCTCTGTCTTGGTGCTCCTCATGCGCGGTTATTGATCCGCACTTTGCTCCAGAAATGTTGTGCGCGAGTCGGCCGGATCACGGTGCTCGAAGCGGAGGAGCGCGTGGAAAAGGAAGCCGCTTTCGAGCGGGCGCTCGGTTACGAGTCCCTGACGGTGAAGCTGACGGCGATCTAGCTGCGAAGCCGGGCTTCGTCAAAAACGCGGCTTCTTCGCACTACGAATTTCTTCAACCCTGTGGTCAGTGGTTGTAGGCGCTTTCGCCGTGTTCGCTGACGTCGAGGCCGGCGTGTTCGGCTTCGGGTTCGACGCGGAGGCCGATGGTGGCGCTGATGATTTTCAGCAGGAGGTAAGTGACGATTGCGGCGAGGGCGGCGGTGAAGAGTACGGCGAGGAGCTGGTTCTTGAATTGCCCGAAGCTGCCGGCGAGCGAGACGGTTTGCTCGCCGACTTTGAAGGTCGTGGCGATGGCGGGATTCACCTCGGCACTCGCGAGGAAGCCGACCATGAGCATGCCGACGACGCTGCCGACGCAGTGGATGCCGAAGACATCGAGCGAGTCGTCGTAGCGGAAGCGCGCCTTGAGTTTCGTGACGGCAAGGTAACAGGCCACGCCAGCGGCGAGGCCGATGCAGACGGCGCTGCCGACGGAGACGAAGCCGGAAGCGGGGGTGATGGTGGCGAGACCAGCGACCATGCCGGAGGCCGTGCCGAGCACGCTGGCTTTCCCTTTTCCCAGCCACTCCACGAGGGTCCAACTCAGCCCGCCCGCGGCGCCCGCAAAGTGGGTGGCGGCAAAGGCGCTGGTGGCCAGGGCCCCGCCATTGAGCGCGCTGCCGGCATTGAAGCCGAACCAGCCGACCCAGAGCAGCCCGGCACCGATGAGGGTCAGCACGACATTGTGCGGAGGCATGGGTTCGTGGGGAAAGCCGCGGCGCTTGCCGAGGACGAGCGCACAGACGAGCGCGGAGGCGCCGGAGCTGATGTGGACCACGGTGCCGCCGGCAAAATCGAGCACGGGCAAATGACCGCCGAGCGCCCAATTGAAGTATCCACCTTTGCCCCAGACCATGTGCGCGAGCGGGCAGTAAACGAGCGGCAGCCAGAGCACCATGAGCAGCACGAAGGCGCTGAATTTCATTCGCTCCGCAAAGGCGCCGGTGATGAGCGCGGGGGTGATGATGGCAAACATCATCTGGAAAAGCATGAAGGTCTGCGCGGGCACGGTGGCCGCGTAGTCGGGATTCGGCGCGGCGCCGACGCCTTTTAGAAAGAGGTGCTGGGTGAAGCTGCCGATGAAGGCATTCCCATCGCCGAAGGCCAGGCTGTAGCCGACCACGAACCAGAGCACCGACATGAGCGACATGAGAAACATGCTCTGCATCATGGTCGCGAGGACGTTCTTTGAGCGCACGAGGCCACCGTAAAAGAGCGCGAGGCCGGGGCCGGTCATCATGAGCACGAGGGCGGAGCTCACGAGCAGCCAGGCATTGTCGCCGGTGTCGATCGCGGGAAGGGGAAGGTCACTGGCGGCACGGGCGATCGTGGCGGAAAAGAGGAAGAAGATTGCTGGGAGGAATTTCATGAGGTGGGGGTAGTGAGAGTGAGCAGACACCAGATGCGTCGGCGCGAGTAAAGCGCTTGTTTCCAGAGGCTCCCACGGTCCGCTGGTGGCAGAAGGTCGTTCTCGCTCTCGTCCTCGTCCTCGTCCTCGAACGACAGTCTTTCGAGGACGAGGACGATTACGAAGGACGAAATCGCCGCCGCGCACGAGCGCGCAAATTGCAAAGCCGGTGACCCCTTGCGGAGTCACCGGCTTGCGTTCCCTGTTTTAACCCTAAGCTGGTGCGGCTACACGGCCTTGTCGCCGGTCTCGTCGGTGCGGATGCGCACGGCTTCTTCGACGTGCGAGACAAAGACCTTGCCGTCGCCGATCTTGCCGGTCTTGGCGGCCTTCACGATGGCCGAGACAGCGGATTCCACGAGGCCGTCGGTGATCACGACCTCGATCTTGATCTTCGGCAGAAAGTCCACCGTGTATTCACTGCCACGGTAGATTTCGGTGTGTCCTTTCTGACGGCCAAAGCCTTTGACTTCGCTGACCGTCATACCCTCTACGCCGATGTCGGCGAGGGCGTCTTTTACTTCCTCCAATTTGAAGGGTTTGATGATTGCTTCGATTTTTTTCATCTGAGTGTTTTCGGATTTCGGATTTCGGATTTTCCTGCTTAGAGCACGTAGCCCTCTTCGCCGTGTTCGGCGATGTCGAGGCCTTGCGACTCCACTTCGGCGGTCGGGCGGAGACCGATGACGGCTTTCACCACCAGAGCGATGACCACGGTGCCGACGATGGAGACGACGAGGGTGATGGCCACGGCCTTGAGCTGCGCGCCGAGGAGTCCGCCATTGAGGATCAGTTCCTTGAGGCCATTCTTCGCGGCGTAGCCGTCGCTGATCAGGTTCGAGTTCACCTTATCCGTGGCGAGGATGCCGGTCATGATGGCCCCGAGGGTGCCGCCGACCGCATGGACGCCAAAGGTATCGAGCGCGTCGTCGTAACCAAACTTCGACTTCAGGATCATGACAAAGATGTAGGGAATGACCGCGGCGAAGATGCCGATGATCATGGCGCCTTTGGCATCCACGAATCCGCACGCCGGAGTGATGACGACGAGACCCGCGACGATGCCTGAGCAGAAGCCGAGGATCGAGGGATGGCCCTTGAGGACACCTTCCATCATCGCCCAGACAAAGCCGGCCGTGGCCGCCGCGAGCGTGGTGGTCATGAAGGCATTCCCCGCGACGCCGTCCGCGGCGAGAGCGGAGCCGGCATTGAAGCCATACCAGCCGACCCAGAGCATCCCGGTGCCGACCATACAAAGCACCATGCTGTGCGGGGGCATCTTCTCCTTCCCGAAGCCGAGACGCTTGCCGAGGATGACGCAGAGCACGAGCGCGCTCCAGCCGGAGGTCATGTGGACCACGGTGCCGCCCGCGAAGTCGATGGCGGGGATTTTCGCGTCCGCATTCCAGACGCCATTCATGAGACCAGTGGCGCCCCAGACCATGTGGGCCATGGGGAAATAGACGACGAACATCCAGCAGCCGATGAAGGCCATGATCGCCGAAAATTTCATGCGCTCCGCGATCGCGCCGATGATCAGCGCCGGAGTGATGATCGCAAACATGAGCTGGTACATCGAGAAGACCGACTCGCTGACCCAGTAGCAGTAGTTCGTGTTCGGGGCGGCATCCACGTCCTTGAAGAAGAGGAAGTCCGTTCCGCCGAGGTAGGGGCTCGCGAAGCTGGTGCCGAAGACCAGGCTATAGCCGCAGGTGAACCAGAGGATCGTCACCAGACCGGCGCAGGCCATGCACTGGGCGCAGACGGAGAGGACGTTCTTTTTCCGCACGAGGCCACCATAGAAAAGCGCCAAGCCGGGGAGGGTCATGAAGAGCACCAAGGCGGCGCTGATCATCATGAAGCCATTGTGTCCAGGGCCGGCGACGCCGGTCAGCGGCTGGAGTGCGCCTGCCGGGTCCATATTCCCGACGTAGGCGGAGAGCGCGATGATCGCCTTGTCGAGATCCTCCTTGCTCGGTGGTGCGGGTGCCTCGGCGGCCGGAGCGGCTGGTTCAGCGGCGGCGGGAGCCGCCGCCTCGGGTGGAGTAGCCTGCGCGGCAGCGCGCGGGGTGAAACCCAGGGACGAGACTGCAAAGACTGCAGCCAGCGCGCCGAGGGCGAAGTGACGTTTTAGGTTCAACATGGAATCGAGGATGATTTGGGTTTGATGGTGGTCTGACACTTGCACTCCAGGCCGATGCGAAGGGCTCGATCACCGCGTTTGGCGATCGAATCCACCGCGCCGGAAGAAGCGCGCCTTGATGTCGGTCGCGCATTTAGCAACGGCTGTGCCAGCCCGCTGCTTTCGCTGCTTTTACAGAGGAAAATAGCTGAAACCCGCTCGCCCAGAGGAGGCTCTGATGGGGCGCGAAGTGCAGACGAATGGGCAGGCTGGGCAAATCCAGCCACGGCCGCGATTGGGGGAAATCCAAACTCGAAGCCCCGAATTCCGCAGCGCCTCAGTTCCTTCGGAGATCGGAGCTTGGAACTTCCCTCAAGCCCGCGGATGCGCGTCGTTGTAAGCCCGTTTCAGCCGCTCCACCGTCACATGCGTGTAGATCTGCGTCGTCGAGAGGCTGGCGTGGCCGAGGAGAGATTGCACGCTGCGCAGGTCCGCGCCGGCGTCGAGTAAGTGGGTGGCAAAGCTGTGCCGGAGTTTGTGCGGACTGACCGAGATCGGGATGCTCGTCTCGCAGATGTAACGCTTGATCGTGAGCCAGACATTGGTCGCCGCCATGCGCTTGCGCACTTTGCTGAGAAAAAGCGGCCCCGCTTCCACGCGCGCCTGCTGGCGGTAATTCTGGATCGCCACGAGCGCCGGCGCACCCACCGGGACCACGCGCTCCTTCCGCCCTTTGCCGAGCACGCGCACGCTCTCGGTGAAGACGTCGATGTCCTTCACATCCAGCGAGACGAGTTCCGCGAGGCGCAGTCCGCTGGAGTAGAAAAGTTCGAGGATCGCGGCGTCGCGCGCCGGCATCCACGTCGGAGCCTGGGCCTGCTTTTCCACGCGGAGGGGCGCGGTCAGCAGTTCATCGATCTGCTTCATGGTCAGGACCACGGGCAGCTTCTTATCGAGCTTTGGCAGGAGCACTTCCTTGAGCGGATTCACCAGCAAGCCGTGGCGCTCGGTGAGGAATTTGAAGAAGGTGCGGAACGCCGCGAAATGTAGCCGCTGCGTGGGTTTGGCCATCTTCGCCTTAGCGCATTCGAAGAGATAACGCCGGAAATGATCCGCCGTGAGATCGTGCCAGCCGGGCGTCGGCACCGCCGCGCGGAAGCGGGTCAAGGCGTGGCGGTAATTTACGATCGTGCGCGGCGAGGCATTGCGCTCGACCTCGAGCGCGCGGAAAAATTCCGCGGCGTAGCGATCACGAGTGGGCGTTTTCAAATCCGCGCGAAGTTACTGGAGGCTCGGAGGCGGCACAACGCTGGGCGCTCCCAGCGGCGCTCTTTCAATTTTCGCCGCCGCTCCTAGATTGCGCCGCTGTGAACGACACCATCGCCGCCATCTCCACGCCTTTCGGCGAAGGCGCCATCGCCGTGCTGCGCCTCAGCGGCCCGCGCGCAGTGGAGATCGCGGACACGGTGTTCCGTGCCAAAGTGCGCGCCGGCGATCTCCCCGCGCGCCGCCAGCAGTTCGGGGCGATCTTCGACGGCGACCAGAAGATCGACGACGTGCTGCTCACCGTCTTCCGCGCCCCGCATAGCTACACGGGCGAAGATGTCGTGGAGATCGGCGGCCACGGCGGCGTGCTTATCACGCGGCGAGTTCTCGAACTCCTCCTGCGCCACGAGGCGCGCGCGGCGAATCCGGGCGAATTCACCCAGCGCGCCTACTTGCACGGCAAGATGGACCTCACGCAGGCCGAAGCCGTCATGGACCTGATCAGCGCGCAGACGGATCTCGCCTTGCGCTCCGCCAGCGAGCAACTCGAAGGCCGCCTCGGCGAACGCATCCGCGCGCTCCGCGAGGCGATCCTCGAACTCCTCGCCCACATCGAGGCCTACATCGATTTCCCCGACGAAGACATCGACCCCGACACCGGCGAAGCGCTGCGCCAGCGCCTGGACGCCGTGGGTGCCGACATCGCCGCGCTCCTCGCCACCGCGGGGCGGGGGAGAATCCTCCGCGAAGGCGTGCGCACCGTGATCTACGGCGCGCCGAACGTCGGCAAATCTTCGCTCCTCAATCTGCTGCTCGGCTACGAGCGCGCCATCGTGAGTGCGCGCCCTGGCACCACCCGCGACGTGATCGAGGAAGCGATCAACCTCCGCGGACTGCCCATCCGCCTCATTGACACCGCCGGCATCCGCGAGAGTGCGGACGAACTCGAACAAGCCGGCATCGAACGAACGCGCCGCCAGCTCGAGCGTGCTGACCTCGTGCTGCACGTCGTCGATGCCAGCACCGCGGCCTTGGAGTTTCCGTCGCCCATCGCGTCCGGCACCGCGAAGGTGTTGCTCATCCTAAACAAGACCGACCTCGGCGAACACCCCTCGTGGGCAAGCGCGGAAGGCGTCCGCATTTCCTGCCAGACGAATGCGGGCATCCCGGACTTGGAGGAAGCGATCGTCGAGTCCGTCGTGGGAGGACAGGCTGCGCACCGCGAGTGGGCTGTCGCGATCAATACCCGCCACCAAGCCTGCCTCGAAGCGGCGAAGAAATTCACCGAAGCCGCCCGCACTGCGCTGGCCGACGGCCTCTCGCCGGAGTTCGTCGCCGAGGAATTGCGCGACGCGCTCGATGCCGTCGGCGACGTGGTCGGCCGCGTCGATTCCGAGGATTTGCTGGGGAAAATCTTCAGCACCTTCTGCATCGGAAAATAGGAACGACGACCGCGCCCCGGGAGCGCCGCCGTCCGGTGCGGCATCGTAAAACTGCCGCGCGCGGCGCCCAATTTTACTCCGATGATTGCCGCTCAGCCCCGCGCGCGCGTAGGTTGCCCTGCACATGCCTTCTCCGGTCTATCGCCGATTCGTCCGTCCACTGTTCTTCCAGTTCGACGCGGAGACGATCCATCACCTCGCGATGGGCGCGCTGGAGCGATTCGGTCCCGCCATGGCCTGGTTTGCGCGCGCGCGCGATCCGCGACTCGAGCGCAAAGTCTTTGGCCTGCGTTTCCCCAATCCCGTCGGCCTCGCCGCCGGCTTCGATAAAAACGCCGTCGCCCTGCCGGCGTGGGAGGCCCTCGGCTTTGGCTTTGCGGAAGTGGGCACGATCACCGCGCGCCAGCAGCCCGGAAATCCGCAGCCGCGCATCTTCCGCGTCCCGGAATGCCAAGCGCTCGTAAACCGCCTCGGGTTCAACAATGACGGCTGTGATCGCGTCGCCGATCGCCTTCGCCGCCTGCGGATGAAAGGCCTGTGGCCAGCGATGCCGGTGGGCATCAATCTCGGAAAGTCAAAAGTCACCCCGCTCGACGAAGCCGCCAATGATTACCTGCTTTCCTTCGAGCGCCTCGAGCACTTCGGAGATTACTTCGTCCTCAATGTCAGTTCCCCGAATACGCCCGGCCTGCGCGCGTTGCAGGATCGCACGCAACTCGAGGTCATCTTCCGCGCGATCCAAAGTCGCAATGGGGACAAGAAACCCGTGCTCGTGAAAATCGCGCCGGATCTGGAGTGGGGGCCGATCGAGGAAATCCTGAGCCTCGCCGAGGAGCAGGGCCTCGCCGGCATCGTCGCCACGAATACGACCATCGATCACTCCTCGATCCCTGAGCATCGCCGGACGCAAGGCGGCCTCAGCGGCACCCCGCTGCGCGCGCGTTCCACCGAAGTCGTGCGCTTCATCACCAGCCGCAGCAAACTCCCCGTGATCGCCGTCGGCGGCATCCTGAGCGCGGACGATGCGCTGGAGAAATTTGATGCCGGCGCCGCCCTCATTCAACTCTACACTGGCTTCATCTACGAAGGGCCCGCTCTGGTCCGAAGCATCTGCGAAGCGCTAACGAACGTTGCCTCTGGTGGGTAGATCGCTAAAAGCCACGCCTAATTTTTCCATGCAAGCCACTGCCACGATTTCCGATGAATCTCTGACAAACCGCGTCCTCGCGGGCGAACGCGTGACCGCGGACGAAGCGCTCACGCTTTACCACCTGCCGCTGCTGGAACTCGGCATCCTCGCCGATCGCCGCCGCCAACTCGCCAAGGCTCGCGCTTACGAGGGCCGCGGCAATGACATCGTCACTTACATCATCGACCGGAACATCAACTACACGAACGTCTGCAATGTGTACTGCAAGTTCTGCGCATTTTATCGCACCGAGAAGGACGACGATCATTACGTGCTCACGCTCGAGCAAATCGATGAAAAGCTCGACGAACTCTCCGCCAATGAAGGCATCCAGATCCTGATGCAAGGCGGGCATCACCCGAGGCTCGACCTCGATTGGTACCTCACCCTTCTCCAGCACATCCGCGAAAAATATCCGCACATCAATATCCATGGCTTCTCGCCGCCGGAGTTCAATCATTTCGCCGCAGTCTTCAAAATGCCGGTGCGCGAAGTGCTCACGCGCTTCGTCGAAGCCGGCCTCGGCTCCATCCCCGGCGGCGGTGGCGAGATCCTCGTCGATCGCGTGCGGGATCGCATCGCCCCGCTCAAGTGTAACTCCGACGACTGGCTGAACGTCATGCGCATCGCCCACGAACTTGGTTTGCGCTCCAGCGCCACGATGATGTTCGGCCACGTCGAGACCGTGGAAGAGCGCATCGAACATCTCGGCCGTCTGCGTGAGGTGCAGGATGACACCGGCGGTTTCTCCGCCTTCATCTGCTGGACCTTCCAAGACCTCAAGGATCAGCACACCAGCACCGGACACACCAAGCTCCGCGCCGAGCCCGTGGGCAGCAGCGAGTATCTCCGCACCCAAGCCCTCAGCCGCATCTTCCTCGATAACTTCGATAACGTGCAAAGCTCCTGGGTTACTCAAGGCCCAAAGATCGGCCAGCTCGCGCTCAAGTATGGAGCGAATGATTTCGGCTCCGTGATGATGGAGGAAAACGTCGTCTCCAGCGCCGGCACCACCTTCCGTCTGCAGAAAGAGGAGATCGAGCGCCTGATCAATGACGCCGGCTACGAACCCCGCCGCCGGAATAACTGGTACCAGCTACTCGACTAGAGGTGGATGGCGCGCTCCGCCGCGCCATGGGTAAAGCGCGCGTGCAGCGCCCAGCATCATCCAGTGGCCTCCGGCCAGAACGTCAATCATGGCGCGGTGGAGCGCGAAATCCACCGCCGTCACAGGCCCAGCCGCATCTGCGCCGTCTCCGGCGGCACCAGCGTCGAGGCGCCGATCCCGATCAGCCGCAGCGGGCTCTTCACCAACCGATCCCGCGCGAGGAGGTAACACGCGACCCGGTAAATCTCCTTCGCGCTCGTGATCGGATCCTCCACGCGAAGCTGCCGGGTGAGCGTCGTAAAATCGCTGTAACGCACCTTCACCTGGATGGTCAGCGCACCCACCTCGTTCTTCATCAGCGTGTGCGCGACATCCTCGGCGAGATCCTTCAGCGCCGCCCGCAGCGTGGGCCGGTCGTCCGTATCCTCGGCAAAGGTATTCTCCGCGCTGATGCTCTTCCGTTCCTCGCTCAGATCCACCGGGCGCGGGTCGTTGCCGAAAGCCCGCTCGCGCAGACTCTCCGCAAAGGAACCGACAACGCCGTGCAGATCGATCTTCGTATCCTGCAGATCACCGATCGTCGCGAGCCCCTTTTCCTCCAGCGCCGCTGCCGTCACCGGACCCACCCCGTGAATCGAGTGGATCGAGAGCGGCCGGAGAAACTCCACCTTGTCCCGTTCGGCGATTAGCGTCAGGCCATCGGGCTTTTGAAAGTCACTGCCCAGCTTGGCTAGAAACTTATTCGCCCCGATGCCCACGCTTGCCGTGAGTTGTCGTTCGCTGGCGATTCGCCGCTTGATCTCCTCCGCCAGTGGCCGCGCGGCCAGCAACGCCTCGTCCGCTTCCGCCACATTTTCAAAGGAGGCGCTGAGATCCAGATAGGCCTCATCCACCGACACCTTCTCTACCGCCTCTGTGAAGGCGCGCAGGATCCCCATGATCTGCGCCGACTCCGCCCGATACACCTCCATCCGCGGACGCACAAAGATCCCGTGCGGACACAGCTTCCCCGCCGTGCGCGAAGGCATCGCCGACCGGACCTTAAACTTCCGCGCCTCATAACTCGCCGCACACACCACCCCGCGCCGATCCGGTGGCGACCCCACGATCACGGGCTTACCCCGATACTCCGGATGATCCCGCTGCTCGATGGAGGCAAAAAACGCATCCATATCGACGTGGAGAATGACGCGGGACATGCAGGGCAAAAGCGTCGCGCAATCTGCCCGCGAACTAAAGGCCGGAGACGAGGAAGATCGAGCTCAGACTCTCAACGAGCCACGGAACGCCCTCGCGCTGTAGTAAGACTGCGCCCCATTGTGATAGATAAAGACATGACCGAAGCGCCGATCCCCAAAGAGCGCGCCACCGAGTTTGCGGATATCCGGCGGCGTCTTCACCCAACTCGACGTCTTCGTATCGAACTCTCCCAGCGTCTGCAGTTCGCGATATCCTTCTTCCGTTAAAAGCTCGATGCCCATGGCCGCGGCCATGTCCAATGCGCTATTGGCGGGCCGGTGTTCCTTCCTCGATTCCAACCCTTCCCGGTCGTAACAAACCGCGACCCGGCCTTTCGGACTTTCCGCGGAACAATCAAAGAAGACGAATTCGCCCGTCTTTCTATCCTGTCCGACCACGTCCGGTGCCCCGCCCGTCCTTTCCATTTCATGGAGTGACCACAGCTTTCCGGCATTCGCTCCCAACCGGGCCTCGACCTTCGTCCATTCCAGACCCGTGTGGCGGTCCATATTCTTCTCAAACCGGGCATTCAACACTTTGAAGAGTTCTGCACATTGTACGGGTGACAACTCGGACTTTGTGGCGACGCCTTTCATAATTTCAGTTTTAAGGCTGGGTCTCGTCCTTGGCCCAGCACTAAACGCAGTGGGGGGGGCGGTGCGGAGCGGGTCGGGCACTCTCGCCGCTGGCTCTGCGGGAGAATCTCCGGTAAAAAGCGGGGGTGAGCGCATTTCTCAAGACTCTGTTCGTCAATCCGCCTTCGTGGGAGGGCTTCGATGGGGGGGCGGGGTCGCGCTATCAGGCGAAGCGCGAGGTGCGGTCATTCTGGTATCCGACGTGGCTGGCGCAACCGGCGGCGCTGATCGAAGGCGCGCGGCTGGTGGATGCACCGGCGGATGATCTCTCGCAGGAGGAGGTGCTGGGGATCGCGCGGGACTATGAGTTGGTGATCATCCACACGAGTGCGCCGACTTTGCGCGGCGACGCGCGGCTGGCGGAGGCGCTGAAGTCGCAGCAGCGCGATGTCAAAGTGGGGCTGGTGGGGGCGCATGCGGCGGTGCTCCCGGAGGAGACGCTCCGCGCGAGCGAGGCGATTGATTTTGTGGGGCGCAAGGAGTTTGACTTTACCTGTCAGGAGGTGGCGCTGGGTAAGTCGCTGGCGGAGGTCGATGGGCTGTCGTTTCGTCAGGTGGGAAAGGTGATCCACAATGCGGAGCGGGCGACGATCACGGACTTCGATGCGCTGCCGAGTGTGATGGATGTGTATGCGCGGGATCTGACGATCGAGAATTATGCGATTGGTTACCTGAAGCATCCGTATGTCTCGCACTACACGGGGCGGGGGTGTCCGGCGCAGTGTACCTTTTGCCTCTGGCCGCAGACGGTGGGCGGGCATAAGTATCGGGCGAAATCGCCGGAAGGGGTGGCGCGCGAGATGACGCATGCGCAACGGCTTTTCCCGCAGGTGAAGGAGTTCTTTTTCGACGACGATACCTTCACGGCTTACCAACCGCGGGCCCGGGAGATTGCCAGGTTACTCGGCAAGCTCGGGATGACGTGGAGCTGCAATGCGCGCGCGAACGTGAATTACGACACGCTGAAGACGATGCGCGACCATGGTCTGCGGCTCTTACTCGTGGGTTACGAAAGCGGGAATCAGCGGATCCTGGATAACATTAAGAAAGGCATCCGCCTGGAGGAGGCGCGCGAGTTCACCCGCAACTGCAAGAAGCTCGGCATCACGATCCACGGCACCTTCATCCTCGGCCTGCCGGGCGAAACGCGGGAGACGATTCGCGAGACGATTGAGTTTGCGAAGGAGGTGGATCCTTTCTCCATGCAGGTGAGCCTCGCGGCGCCGTATCCGGGCACGGAGCTGTATCGGCAGGCCAAGGAGAATGGCTGGTTCAGCAAAGCGCCCGAGCTCGTGGATGGCCACGGCCAGCAGACAGCGGCGCTGGAATACGACGGGCTTTCGCGGGACGAAATCTTCGCGGCGCTTGAGCGATTCTACCGCGCTTACTATTTCCGCCCGCGCCCGATCGTGCGGATGGTCGGCGAGATGCTTGTGGACTTCGGCGTGATGAAACGTCGGCTGCGCGAAGGCGCGGAGTTCTTCCGCTTTCTCCGGCTGCGCAGTGCGGGCGCGTAGTCGCTCGAAAGGGCTCTTGCCACAACGGGCGCGGTTGCGGAGAAAGGAGGAATGATGCGTTCCCCTCGTCTCCTTTGCACGGCTGCCGTTGCCGCTTTCACTGTGGCCTTCAACTTCTCCTCGTCTGCGGAGATCGCGGTGAAGAGCGGCAATAAGTTTGCTTTTCTCGGGGACTCGATCACCGCGGGTGGGTGGAATAATCCGGCGGGCTACGTGCAACTGGTGCTTGCCGGGCTCGCGGCGAATGGGGTGCAGGTCACGCCGATCCCGGCGGGAATCAGCGGGCACAAATCAAATCAAATGCTTGATCGGCTCGAGAAGGACGTGCTGAGCAAAAAGCCGAACTGGATGGTGCTGAGTTGTGGCGTGAATGACGTGTGGCACGGCAAGATGGGCGTGCCGCTCGATGATGCGCAGGCGGCGAAACAGACTTACGAAAGCCGCACGACGACCGAGCCGGAAAAGGGCACCTACCAGAAGAACATCACGGCCATCGTCGAGCGGGCGCAGGCCGCCGGCGCGCAGCCCGTGATTCTCACGGCGACGGTGATCAGGGAGGAATTGGGCAATGCAGAGAACGCGAGCCTTGCGCCTTACAACGATTTCCTCCGTCAGCTCGCGAAGGAGAAGAAGCTGCGCATCGCCGACCTGAATGCTTCTTTCCAGGAACAGATCAAGAAGGCGAATTCGCCGGGCAAGAATGTCTTCACCGTTGATGGCGTACATATGAACACCGAGGGCAATAAGTTGATGGCCCTCGGGATCCTCAAGGCGATCGGCTGCGATGCCGCGCAGCTCAGGAAGGCGCAGGCCGCGTGGCCACCACTCGAGGCGAAAGCCGTCGAAGCCGCCAAAGCCGCGGCCGCGAAGAGGGCCGCTGACGCGGCGGCGAAAAAGGCGAAGGAAGCCGCGAAGCCTGAGCCAGCGGTGAAGTAGCCGCCCCGCGAGAAAAGCTCGCGGACTGCGGCGGAGCGCTGGCTGGGATCGCTCGCTAGGACTTCTTCAGCGACGCGAGGTAGGCGACGAGATCCACGAGGTCGTCTTTGCTCAGGGCTTGGTTGAGGCCGCTGGGCATCATCGAGGTCGGGAGTTTGTCCCGTTTGGCGATGCTGTTTTTCGCGACCTTGGTCGTGGCGCCGCCGGGAAGGGCGACGATCACTTCGTCCGCGGTCTCGCTGCGGATGATGCCGAGCGCGGCGCTGCCGTCTTTCAAAGTGAGCTGCCACGTTTCAAAGCCCATGCTCACGCCCGCGTTCGGACTGATGATGGATTCGTAGAGCGCTTCCTTCGGCAGCTTGCTGCCGATTTCGGCGAGGCCGGGGCCGAAGTCCGCGCCCTTGTCGCCGACGCGGTGGCAGAGCACGCAGCTCGACTCCGCGCGTTCGAAGATCGCCCGGCCTTTACTGACGTCGCCGGGCAGTTTTACGAGGTCGCCGATCAGCGGGAGCGGCTGACCGCCGAGGGCGTTCGGTGCGGGAAAGTGCTGGGCGATGGCGTCCTTGAGGTTGGCGTATTGCACGAGGGCCAGCGCGTTCGCGGCGGTGGCTTTCAGGTCCTCGGGGAACTTCCCTTCCTTCGCCAGATTCAGGAGCGCCGTGGCGCCGGCCTGGGTGCGGGCAAGCGCCCGGACGGCACCGCCGCGCAGCCCGGCCTGGTGGCCGGACTTCGTGAGAATGGCGGAGAGCCGCGCGAGGCCGCGATTGCCGCCGGCCACGCCGAGCAGGTCGAGCACGGCCGCGGCGTTCGGTCCCTTCAATTCTTCATTGAGCAAAGTCCCCCAATTTCCGTCGCTGTAGAAAAGTTTCAGGGCGTCGCTCGCGACGGGATCATTGGGCTTTTTGAGCGCCGTCTCGAGGAGCGCGGCACCCTGGCCTTTCGCGCCGAAATCGCGCACGAGTTCGATGAACTGCGGCGTGCCGCGGGCCTTGTCGAGTGCGCCCTGGAGCGCGGCGGCGACGGCGGGATTGGCATTGAGATCCGTGCCTTTGAGGCGCAGCAGGGCTTCGCGGGCGATGTCGTCGGCGGCCTGGCCGGCGGTGGCGAGAGCCACGAGGGCCTGGGTGCGTTCGGGAGACGCGGGGAGAAAGTCGAAGGAGCGGACGTAGCGGGGCTTCCCGGTGGTGTTCTTGTCGCTGAGCAATTGCGCGAGGTAGGGCGCGGCCTTCGGGGTGCGCAGGCGCCAGAGGATGTCGCGACCGGCGGGCGTATTCCACTGGCCGGCGGTGGTGGTGAGGAAAGCGTCGAGACAGGCCTCTTCATTCCCCGTGGCTCCGATGCCGAGCGCCTCGAGATACCAGCGATCCTGGCCATCGTGCTGCGCGGCGAGTGCGGCCCAGATCTTGGCGATGTCCTTGGCGCCATTCAGCGCGACGGCGATCTCGCGGCGGACCTGCGGGCTCGGATCGCGCAGCAGTTTGCCCATGAGCGCGCGATCTTCCTCCAGCGCGCCGGTGTCGAGATCGGCCGTCTTTGCGAGGGTGGCGCAAAGGCGGACGCCGGTGATGCGCACGTCGCTCTGGGCGTCGCCGAGTGCTTCCTTCAGATACGCGATTTCCCGACCGGGCAGGCGGGTGAGCAGCCCCAGAGCGCGGGCGCGGATGCGGGGATTTTGGTGTTCCTTCCAGAGCTTCGCGAGCGCGGGTTCGGCCTGCGCGCCCATCTTGGAGAGACGTTGCCAGGCGACGTACATTGTCGCACGGTTCGGCGATTGCAGCGCGGCCACGCAGCCTGCGGCGGTGCTGAAATCGGGCGTCGGTGCGGAAAGTTTCCCGCCTGTCGGAGCCACACGGTAGAGCCGTCCGCGGATCTCCCCCTTCTCGTGGTCGGCCATATTATGCCCGCCGACGCCGGCATCGTACCAATCCGCGACGACCAGCGAGCCATCGGGCGCGATGGCCACGTCGGACGGGCGATACCACGGGTCCTCCGAAGTCAGGATATCGACCATCGTCGCCTGGTAGCCCGCGCCATCGGCGGTCACGGGATAAGCGCGCACCGTGCGCGGACCGGCGTCGCAGTGGATGAGTTGATTTTCAAACTGCGGCCCGAGCGCGCTGCCCTCATTGACGAGAATGCCCGTCGGCGAACCGGCGCCGGTCTGGAGCAGATTCGGCACGACTCCGGGGTCATTGAGATGCCAGTGCCGCTGCGGGATTTCCGTTTCGAGATTCGTCCGCTCGACTCTCCAACCCCCGCCCGTGATCTCGTCGGTGTAACCGTAGTTGCCGTATGGCATCACGTAGTTGATGCGCACGCCCTTGTTACCGTCGTCGTCATTGTCGCTCTGCCACATCGTGCCAAAGGAATCGACGGCCACCTCGTAGTTATTGCGAAAGTTCCAGCCCAGCGTCTCGATGTTCGTCGGCTTTCCATTCACGAGGTCGCAGCGAAAGACCATCCCTTGGCGGTAAGGCTTGCCATCTCCCGCCGTGCGCCGGCCACTCACGTCGATGAAGAAATTCCCGTTTGCGTCGAGTAAGTCCCGGCTCTCATTGCCGCAGTTAAAGTAGAACTTTCCATCCGCGCCGAAGACGAAGGCGTGGACTTGGTGATCGTGATCAAAGTTCCCTTTGACCTGAAAGATCACCTCCGCCTTCTCTGCCTTGTCGTCGCCATCCGCGTCTGTCAGGAGCCAGACCTTCGGCGCAGCGCTGACGATGACCTGAGTTCCCTTTCCTTGCGGGAGCACGAGGATGCCGAGCGGGTTGGTGAGATCCTTACTTTGGTAAAATGTCGTCTCTTGGTCGGCCTCCCCATTGCCGTCGGTGTCCGCGAGGATCACGACGCGGTCGCCCGCTTCGCGCAGCGTGCCCCACGATTTGAAACTCGAACGGTAGTTCACCGCCTCGACCGCCCAGATGCGGCCGCGCGGATCGATATCGATGTTCGTGGGATTTTGGATCATCGGCTCCGCGGCGACGAGCGAGGCCCCGAGCCCACTGGCGGCCTTGAAGCGGCTCATGTTTTCCTTTGCCGCGGCCCAGCCAAGCGGCACGCCGGGGCCCTTGCCGGCTTTCTCGACCGAGGCTTGCAGCACGGCTGCGCCAGGCTTCGTGGTGAAGACTTGGAAGATGACGCTCGAGCCCAGGTTCTGGTTGAACCCGCCGTCGTCGATCGCGCCCTGCGCTTCAAAGCCGACCACACCTTCCGGCAGATTATACGAGATCAGCGATGGCGCGTGCGTGCCGATGCCGTCGCTGAAGCGCTCGTCGTTCACCTTCAGCGCGCCCTTGTCGCAATTGCGCCCATTGATCGTCGCCCCATGGCCTTGCGTCGTCGCCTTCCAGTTCAGTGAGCCGAGCGGGATGCGGCTGCCGTCCGCCTTGATGAGGACGGGGTTCAGCCAGTTTGCCCAATCCGCCCGGATGCCGTCGCCGGCGTCGTTGACGACGAGGTGCAGTTGCTTCGCGCCTTTCAAGTCGGCTTTGATCGGGACCGAGCCCCGGTTCACTTTCGCCGTCGTGGCAATGGGCGTGGCGTGCGGGTCGCCATCCGCTGCGGGCGCCGCCGCCGCCGCGGCTGGCTTCGGCTCGCGCGGTTGCTTGGGATCGAGGTTCGCCTTGAGATCGTCCTCCGTGACTTTCGATTCCACGCCATTGGCCGGCACTTCGGCTTTCGCCGTCCAGAGGATCGCATTGAGCACGAGCCGGCGCTGATCTTCCTGCGCCCAGCCCGCGTGAAAGTGTCCTCCCGTGAAGCCAAACCCGCGTCCGCCATCCGGCCGCTCAAAGGCCCACGCCGTGGTCTGCGGCTTCTTCGCCGCCACCTCCGCGCGCACCGCTGGATTCCCCGAGTGATGCCCA
This sequence comes from Chthoniobacteraceae bacterium, assembly GCA_031409655.1. Lineage (GTDB taxonomy): Bacteria > Verrucomicrobiota > Verrucomicrobiia > Chthoniobacterales > Chthoniobacteraceae > JANNXQ01. The sequence continues at coordinate 48,859 of JANNXQ010000235.1, forward strand.
TCCGGCCGGCTCATCGTGCTGTCCGGCGCGATCGCCGAGAGGATGTGCGTCAGCTTGCCCTTCCCGTCTCCACGGAAGCGCATGTGGAAGTACCACTCGTCCGTCGTCGCGAACGGCTTCACGCCATTGCTGATCGGATGCTTCGGAAACGCCGTGTACTCCGCGAGCCAGTGCGGATTCACCGACCAATTCGCCTCGAAGAAACCGCCCATCCAATCCAGTGCCTCCGGCCCGCCCGTGCCCTTCTCCGCGAGAAATTCCACCCCGTAGTGCAGCGCCACAAAACCCACGCCGCGCTGCATCACCTTGGTGAACTCATCGAGGTGCCCATCTTTCACCAGGAAATGTCCCGCCCCGCCGTCGCAGTAAAAGACCACGGTATCGGCCTGCGCGAGTTCCTCCGGGCTGGGCCACGCGGCGCTGAGGAAAAATTTCGTGGCCACGCCCGGCGCTCCTTGCGCGAGACATTTGGCGAGGAGTTGCACGCCGGCATTGTGCTCATGCTCGCCAGGGCCGTGGGAAGGTCGGCCCGCGAGCAGCAGCACGAGCGGTTTTCCGTCCGGGGTTTTTGCAGTGAGATCGGCGGTGCAGCCGAGCGCAGTGAAGGCGGCGAGGAGCAGACGGGTGGGGGATGACTTCATGGTAGGAGTGGTGAAAGAGGAACGACGCTCCAAGCGACGTGGCGAGTCAAGGCCCGGACGCCGGATTTCTTAGCGGTGACGCGGGGGAGGAACGCCTGGGGAATTTCGCCCGTGACCGCAAGCGCCAAAGGACGCGGCTCCATTTCACAAAGCTTGATGCACGGCAGGATGAATCGTGCCGCCAGGCTGAGGGGCGCATCGAATTTGAGGATCGACCCAGCCCTCGGCCTTCCACACGTTCTTGCCGCACTGCGACTCCTCGAGCGCTCCCACTCTTTTTATGAAATCCACGCACCGTCTTTCTCTCATCATCGCGGCCCTCGTTTTCGCTGGGAGTCCCGCCCGCGCCGCGCTGCTCACCGACACGGCGAATTATGCACCGAACCTTGTGATCCCTGACGGCAGCAGCGTGGGCGTGGCGGATACGCGCGTTTTCACTTCGCAGATCACGTCCATCTCCGAGATCCGCATCTCTCTGGAGATTTCCAGCGACGTCTCAAACTTCGCCCCGGCCCCGGTGAATAGCGATACCTTCAACGGAGACTACTACGCCTATCTCAGCCACGCTTCCGGCTTCGCGGTGCTGCTGAACCGGGCGGGGCGCACGGCCAGCAATCCGCTGGGCTATGCCGATACGGGGTTCAATGTCACCTTCGACGATTCGCCCGCCGGAATCGACATTCACAAATACCAGCTCGTCACGAACCCAGCCGGTGGACTACTGACCGGCACCTGGGGAACGGACGGGCGCAATGTGGACCCCACTACGGTGCTGGATACCTCCCTGCGGACGACGTCGCTCGCCTCCTTCAATGGCCTGGACCCCAACGGCGCCTGGACGCTCTTCGTTGCCGATCTTTCGCTGGTCGGCACTGGGCAGATCATCAGTTGGGGCCTGGAGGTCACCGGTACCGCTCCGGCGATTGTCTCCGCGGTGCCGGAGCCCGGCACGGCGCTGGCCGGGGCCTTGTGCATCGGCCTGCTTGCTGCCCGCCGGCCGCGCGCGCGAGCGGTCGAGGCTTGAAAAATCACCTGTAACCGCCGGGTGCTCTGGCGCAACGTCTCGAACGGTATGTGTTCCCCACGCCCCTTCCTCCTCGCCGGATTACTCGCCTTTTCCCTGCCACAAAGCAGCCGCGCGCAGCACAAGCCACTCCCCACCTTCACCGACGCCGACGCTGCGACGCACGCCGGTGAAGAGGCCACCGTCACCGGAAAGGTGACCGCCGTCACAAAATCGAAAGGCGGCACGAGCTACCTGAATTTCGGCGATCGTTTCCCGCGCCAGACTTTCAGCGGCGTGGTGCTGGTGCGCGATCAGGAGAAGGTGGGCGACGTGAAGCTCTACGAAGGCAAGTCCGTCGCGATCAGCGGGAAGATCGAACTCTCGCCAGATCAGAAGCCCCAGATCGTGATCAGTAAGCCGGAGCAGATCAAACTTACGGAACCTGGCGCGCCTGCCGCACCGACGCCTACGGCAACAGCGGAAGCGAAGGCGGCTCCGACCGCGACTTTGCCGAAGAGCGCAAACGCGCGGAAGATCGTGCTCGCGCAGAATTGGGCAAACGCATCCCAGACCGGCGCGATGACGCGCAAAGATCTCGCCAGGCTCTTCTCCGGCCAGGGCACCGCCGCCGAAGCCTCCGAGGCCGACACCGCCATCATCGTCTATCAGGACATCCCTTTTCTCACGCCCTTGGCCGAAGCCCGCAAGCGGCTCAAACTCGACAGCAGCACACCCTCAAAGGTGAAGGTGACGTGCCCCGGGCTGCCGTTCGACAGCTTCTCTGCCTATGCCTTCACCGGCATCTTCGAAGGCGGCTACAACCGGCTCTACCTCGTCACCGACAATGCCGACCAACTCGTCAGTGCGCTCGTCGTTGACGAGAATTCCCGCCAGCGCACCAAGGAACTCGACGACTCCTTTGGCTACCACACTTACAACTTCATCAACAACCGCGTCAAAGGCACCAACGACCTCATCATCCGCCACGAGATCGCCGCCGCGAGCCGGCCCGGCGTCGTCACCATCGATAGCACCTTGATCGACCCGAACGATGGCGCGCCGGCATCCTCGAGCCGCACGACGTCCCGCCCGAGCGCCACTTCGAAATCCGTCCCGCGCACGGCGCGCGATGGCAAAGTCATGGAGCGCTCGCGCTGGTTCGTGCCCGTGCCGGTGGTGAATCTCATCCTCCGTTCCATCGGCAATCGCTGAGGGCTGGACGTGCGACCGAACTCCGGCAAGGAGCAGGGGCGCCCTCGCCCACAGAAGCAACTCGGGGCGGGGGCGCCCCTGCTCCTTGGGCGCAAACAACCTGATGTTTGACGATCGCAGGGCTGGCGGCGCAAGGAGCGGCGACAGTCCTGTCGCCGTCGGGGCCCTGCGCCGGAGGCGCACCACCCCGCCGCTTTTCCAAAAGAGGTGCGCCTCCGGCGCGCGCCTGGTTCGGCGACAGGAATGTTGCCGCTCCTTGCCACGGTCCTTGCCACGCGCCACCAAAGCCCCAGGCACGCGAGAAATTCCAAGCTCCGCTTCCTCACGCCTCGCGGACGCTGTAAAAGGCAACGGGGTCAAAGCTTACTATATATTGACACTCGGCGCTCAGCGGATGACCACTGCCACTCGGATGACATGGATTCGCCGGGCCTTGCCGCAACGGAGGCGTCCGCCCGTTGCGGAGCGAACGTTCGCGCCCCGAGGTGCTTCCGCTTTCTCCATCCGTGTCATCCGTGTCATCCGTGGAATCCGTGGCCAATTCCATCGACGTTCCCAGGCATGGATCTCGACCAGCACGCGGGCGGCTAGGGAGCACGCTGGCACATTCTCCCAAGGCGGCCTTCCGCCACCATTCTCGCCCCCCGGCAAACTCCCAACCCGCCAGAAAGGCCAATGCCCGAGAACCCTGAACTCCACCGGACTCGAAAGGCGAAACGCCCGAGCACCGAAAATTCCAAACGTGCTGGAAAGGACAATTTTCAAGCGCTCGAAACTCTAACCGCGTCAGAAATCTCCTTTCCAGCCCACTTAGAGCTCTAAGTGCCCCGGAAAGGACAATTCTGAGAGACTTAGAGCTCCAGTTCTCATGCCTGCGAGCCCGGAAGTCCATTTAGAGCTCTAGATGTATGGAAATCATGCATTCCGGCCCACTTAGAGTTCCAAACGCGCCTCCGGCCATCTTTCTGACCCTGTTAGATCCGAAAAACGCGAATCCTCCGAAGTTGGCACGCACTTCCGAGTTGGGCTGACCGAGCATTCACGCGATAGAAAAGTACTGAACAAAGCATGTGCAAAGTGTGCAAAGGGACAGGTCTGAATGGCACTCCAGCCAGCGCAGTCTTAAAATTATAGGAAAATCCTTGCATTCGATTCGCCGTGTCTGGCAGGCTATCCGAGGGTTCTCGGCGCAGATCTGGACCTTTTGGGAGTCAATTCTGAGACGAGCCCAGCGGAAGAATGGCGTCCAAGGGAAGATCCTGGTCTTCGGAAAATCCCCCCTCCCCAATGAATCCTATACTCGTTTCCGGCAAACTGTGTTGCGCCCAGCGCGCTCGCGCACTCTGCGCTGGCTTCTTCCTTCTGATCGCCCCCTTCTCTTACGCCCAAATTTTCTGGGATGCCGACGGAAGCGCGATCGGCAACTCCACCGCAGGCGCGAATCTCGGCGGCAGCGGAAGTTGGAATACAACGCTCGGGAATTGGTGGAACGGCCTGGCCCCCGCCACCAACCCCTGGCCCAACCTCGCGACGAACACCGCCGTCTTCTCCGGTACTGCGGGCACCGTGACGATCAACACCGGCGCGAGCGGCGTGCAAGCCGGCGGATTGCGATTCGAGAGCGGCAACTACGTCCTCGCCGGAGCCACCCCCGCCGAAGCGCTCACGCTTGGCGGCCCATTGCCGACTATCACCGTCACCAAGCCCGGCACCTATGCGAAGATCTCCGCCACCCTCGCCGGCAGCAATGGCCTCACCCTCGCCGGCCCCGGCACCCTCACCCTCACCGGAGCGAATACTTACACCGGCGGAACGACGATCAGCAGTGGCACTTTGAACGTGTGGCACGACTCGAATCTCGGGGCACCAGGTGCGCCGGTAATACTTGCGAGCGGGATTCTCCAACTCGGATCGACACGTCTCGACCGTTTGATCACGGTTTCTAACGCAAGCAGGATCGATGTATCACTTCCCAGTGGCGGCGGCGTTGCCGCCATCAGAGAGTTTCAAGGAGTAGCGACACTAACAAAGACTGGCTTCGGCACCGTGCGGTCTGCGGAAGCGAATGACTCGTTCACCGGTATCCTGAATGTCGAGCAGGGCATCTTTCAGCTTCTCAACCGCGCGGATGTCGACGCTTTGCATAATCAGCGAGGCAGTGCGCGAAATGCCGCAGGGTATGTCGTGCAGAACGGCGCGATCCTTTCGGCCAATGGCGCAAATACATCGAATCCGGTGCGAGATTCGTTTTCGGATACAGCCCCGGTCACGCTGAGTGGCGGTACGCTTCAATTGCTGGGCACGGCTCTCGATTTTCCGCAACGCGAGACGGCGGGAGACCTCATCGTCCAACGGAGTTTGTCGCGAGTGAACCCAATCCGTTTTGCGCAAAACGACTTCGTGCTCGATCTCAGGTCGATAACCCATCAATTGGGGGGGCCGTCTCCTTTACGGCATACAATGGCGCCACCAAAACAGGAACTCTCGGTGCTCCGGGCAGCAGCCCGCGCGTGACTTTCCGCACGGCGCCAGTGTTGAACGACGGGATCATCGGAGGCTTGGCGCTCATCGACGCTAGCACGGCAAGTGCCCCAACGATTGGGGCGGATTTCGCAAGCTACCTCGGGACGGGATTGGCGGCGGACCAGGGTGTGGGTGCGCTAGGAACCACAGGATTTGCCGGCTATTCGGTGCATGCGGGTGCATCGATCGGATCCGCGAGTCCGACTGAGAATGTCTTCATTTCGGGAGGAACTGGAACGGTGGCAAGCATCGGGAGCGTCACGATCAACTCGTTAAAATTTGAAGCTGTCGCATCGAGTAGCCCGATCATAGCCCAACAACCCGGAACCACCCTCACGATCGACTCGGGCGGCGTGATCTTTACGGGTTCGGCCTCAACACACATTCTCGGATCCCAAGGAGGGGTTTTGACCACGCTCGCCGACGCCATCTACTTTCACGTTGCGACCACAGGCGGAGCAACCAGTGCCGTGGCGGCGTCGATCACTGGCCCAAATGTCGCAGTCGTGAAGGATATGAATGGGACCTTGACACTCAGCGGGAACAATTCCTACGGAGGGGGTTACGTATATTAGCGGTGGAGGCACCGTCTCTACAACCACTGTCGCTGGCCGTACATCACTCGGGGCTGGGCCTGTTTTCGTGAATAGTGGTCTGCTGAGCCTCGGCGTGTCTGGGGCGACCTCTTCGTTGGGCGGATATACTGCGGAAAACGGCGGGCAGATTCAGCTCTCCTCGATCGCCTTCAACTCTCCCGGTGATCGATTCACGATCTCGTCCAACTCGATCATCACCGCAAACAGCGCCGCCTCCGGTCTGGGACTTAGCAGCCTCACGCGAGTGGCCACCCTTACCGGACCAGGACAAGTCGTTCTCTCCCCAGACGCAATCGTCGGTTTCACTAGCAACCTTCCCGGACCGCTAAGTTCAGCTTCGCTGATCAATAACCTGGGAACCAATGCAGATTTGCTCCTGGGAGTCGGTGCGCAAACTTCGTCCGCCGGTTCGATCACCATCGGTGTTGGTACTCCGTTTCACGGGATCAGCAGCATCGCCAGTGGAGTCGCCAGCGGCCGAGTGGGGACGGTATTTGTCACGGCAGGAACGACAGACTTTGTCTTAAACTCTTTCACTGGGGGAACGGGAGGCACGGGGTCCAACTTACTCTCAATCGGCAATGGCTCGGCTGCCGGGTCCGTCACAATCGCATCCCAGGGAACAGGCCCCGTGAATGCGCACGTGCGGGGAACAAATGTCTCCCTTAACGACGACACCAGCGTGTTCGGGGGACCTGCAGCTCCGCTGACCTTCGTAGTGGATCCCGGCGGCACGTTGGCTCTTCAAAGCGGCAACGCCCTCGGCAGCGGGACGGGTTTGGCCAGCGTACGCGTCACGAATGGCGGATCCTTGAATCCCGCATCGCCCACCGCCATCAATGGTGCCGTTCGCATTGAGGCCGGCGGGCGGTTCCAGCCCTCATCTCCAGCCTCTCGGGCACGGGCTCGATCGCCTTTGAGCCGGGTTCGATCCTGAGCATTTCACCCAATGGCTGGAGCCGCCCGCAGGCGAATGCAACGCTGCTGCCGGACAACGCCATCGTTCGAATCCTGGCAAGCAATTTCGGCTCCCCTTCGCAGCCGCTCCTTACCCAACCATCCTTTTCTGGGGCGGGAATCTACGTGCTAACCAGTTCCGTCGCTGCGGCGAATCCGCTCGTCCCGAATACTACGATCTTGAACCTAAACCACGGCGGCATCGTCACGGCGGACAGCGGAGGCCGCGCGTGGGCTAATGCGCCCAATGGAGTGATCACGGTGGGGACCGGGGGAGGTGTTATAGCGGCATCGACGACCGGTTTCTTCCAAATGGAGAACGCGATGAACCTCGGCACGAACATCCTTACGGTGGGCTCTGACCTGAACCTCGATGGCGAACTCAAACACGGTGAGGTGCGGCTTGCTGCTCGCGTCGATGCAGCGCCAGGTGCTAAAATCGCGGTGATCCCTGATGTCGCCCTCCGGCTCGTCGGGCCTAATATCCTCGACGACGATCTCCGCGTCACGCTCGGCGCGGACAGCCTTTTGCTCGTGGACAATGCCGAGACCGTGGATCGCATCACGGGCGCGGCGAGCAGCCGCATCCTCGGCGCGGCGCCACTCACGCTCGCCAATGCCGATGGTGGCGACTTTACGCTGGACTCGAGGATCGAGGGAGGCGCGAGCTTTTCGCTCGTGAAGCAAGGGGGCGGCACGCTCACGCTCACGCACCCTGCGAGTTCCTTTTCGGGGCCTGTCACCGTCTCTGGTGGCAGACTCACCGTGAATGGTTCCCTCACGCAAACGAGCTCCGTGCTCGTCGATGGCCCTGGAGCGCGATTCGGCGTCAACGGCTCGATCAATCCCGGCGCAACGACCGTCGTCGCCAACGGCACCGTCTCCGGGACGGGCAGCCTCGGCCCCGTGGTCACCAGCGCGGCAACGACCAGTGCGCGCGTCGCTCCGGGCAATAGCATCGGCATACTGACGGTAAACGGCACGGCGACCACGCCTGGACTCGACCTCAGCAGCGGAAGCGGCGCCGTGCTGAGCATCGAAGTCGGGAAAGCGATCGCCGGCAACACGCTGCTCGGTCCGGGTGTCGATTACGATCAGATCGTGGTCAACGGACATAGCGGCACGCTCAATCGCATCGTCCTCGGATTCGACGCCACGCTGGAGATCGCCTTTCCCGCGGGGCGCTTCTTGGACGTGGGTGACATATTCTTCATCGCCGTGAACGTTGCGAACGAGGAGCCCGTGAGTGGCACCTTTGCCTCGCTCGCGGAGGGGGCGACCGTGCTTGCCGCCGATGGCACGCCGTTCACCGTCACCTACCGCGCCGATTGGGAGGGCACCCAGGCGGCGAGCCGCTCCGTGGGCGGGAATGACGTGGCACTCATCGCGGTGCCGGAGTCGAACGCTGCCGCATTTGCCCTCGCGGGTGCTGTCTGGCTGCTCGCGCGCCGCCGTCGCCGGACCGCCGACGAATTGCCTCGGGCGTGGTGATCAACGAATCGAGTGACCGCAGCTAATTTTTTGGAAGTGCTGTCTGACGTAGTTCCCCAATTGCGATCGATTGACAGTCACGCCGCGTTTCCTCTCGGGATATTCCGGGCGGGACGTTTACTGGGTCCGAGACCGCGCTGGCTCACGCCTCGCGGAGGCTGAAGTTGCCCTGCGTGCCGAGGTCGAAGCGGTCGGTGCCGGAGGTGAGCGGAAATTTCACGGACCCGATCTGCAGTTTGCTGATTTGTTGCGCGGCGAAGCCAAAGTGTTCGCCGGTGGTGAAGCCGCCGACCTGGCCTTGCACGGTGATGCTGGCGATCTGGGAGACGAGGGCGTTGCCGCCGGCGATGACGAAATCGTCGCCGTCGCCGAATTGGAAATTTGGCCCGGGATTTACGCCCGCGGAGATGCGGGCGAGGGTGGCGTTGTGGCCGATGGTGATGGCGCCGATTTGCACGTCGGGGTTGGTCCAGGTGCGGGTGAGGTGATCGAATCCGGCAAAGATCGAGCCATCGAAATCGCCGCCGATGCTGATGCTGGCGATGGCGAGGGCGGCGCTGGCGGTGGTCGCGCCGGTGTGGCCGCGGGCGCTGATCAAGCCGCTGACGTCGCGGCCGATCTTCACTTTGCCGATGGTGGAAAGTGTGGAGATATCCGCGAAGAGGGTGCCTTTGATCTCGACGCTGGTGATGTGCGTGAGGGCGGAGATGGAGCCGGAAAGCTCGCCGCTGCCGCGCTGCAGGCTGCCGCCGACTTTCACGGGACCGAGGGAGGCGGCACTGACGATCGTCCCGCTATTGGGGCCCGCACCGCCTTCGAGCGATTGGGCGACGGAGATCGAGGTGATGCCCGCGAAGCCGAAGACGGAGCCGGAGGTGGCGCCGCTGCCGCCGATGAGCGAGCCGAGGATTTTCGTGGCCCCGAGGGTGCCGTTGGACTGCACTGTGCCGGAGCGGTCCCCGGCCCCACCGAGGAGGGTGCCGCCGATGGTCACGCTGCCGATCCCGACGCCGAGGATGGAGCCGCTGTCGGCGGAAGCACCGCCGAGGAGATTGTGGGCGAGGGTGATGCTGCCGATCCGGCCATTTGACTGGATGGAGCCATTCACCGCGATGCCCGTGGCGCTCGGGTTGCCGACGATCCGGTCTCCGATGCTCACTTTCCCGATGCCGCCGGTGCCCGCGACGAGGATGCCGCTATTCGCGGCGGTGCCGCCGATGAGGGAGCCACCGATGGAAATCTCTTTGATGCTGACGCTCCCGAGTGAGCCGGACCCGGACGCGGAGCCGCCGATGATATCACCGCCGATGCGCACCTTGCCGAGGCTGCCACTGACAAAGATCGCGCCGAGGGTGGCATTGGCGCCCCCGATGACACTCCCGCCGATCGTCAAAGAATCGAGATTGCCCGTGACGGTGAGGCTGGAGCCGACGAGGTCGGTCGTGATCGTGGCTTTGCCCAAGGTGCCGACCACCACGCTATCGAGGATGGCTGGCAGCGCCTGGGTGGCGCTAAAGTAGCGACTGAGGGAATGCACTTTGAGCGACTTGAGGGCGGGCGTGGAGGCGGTGCCATCCCCGGCGTCGATGCGTCCGAGGTCGCCGGTGATCTGCACGCTGCCGAGGTCGAGGTCGGTGGCATTGAGGTAGCCCACGTTCACAAAGCCATCGCCGCCCGCAGCGGTGCGCTGAGCGGAGATGGTGATGTTTGCGCCGTTGAATTCCGCGGCGTCGTTGTGCAGGTCGAGGGTTTGCAGTTGTCCGCCGCCCGAGGTGCCGGCGTTGATCTGGAAGTTCGACTGCGCAAACTGGCCCTTCGAGGTGCGGACGGTGACGCGGTCGCCATCCACATCGGTGAAAGTCGCGGTGCGCCCTTCGGTCGAAATCACGGGAGCGACGGCGGCGGAAATCGAGACGACGGAGAGCGAAAATTCGGAGGTATTGCCCGCGGCATCGATGGCGATGGCGGAGACGGCGACCCCAGGGTTGAGTTGCGCATCGAAGCTCGCGCTGAAAGTCCCGAGTCCGGCGGCATCCGTGCTCACTCCGGTGGCGCCGAAGAAATTTTCCGCCTCCCCGTAGCCCGTCGGGTCGGCGGGGTCGGGGATGAAAAACTGTACGGCGACGATGCTGGACGGGGTACTGGTGAGGGTGCCGCGAAGGACGGTGCGGCCGCCGCCGATGAGCGCTTGCGTGATCACGGGGAAGGCCTGATGCCCGGCGGTGTTCGGCGTCACGCCGTCGTCGAAGATATCGATGCCGAGGCCGCCGTTTTTGAAAATGCGATTGCCGCTGATCACATTGCCAGCGGCGAGCGAGTCCGCGCTGGTCGCGACGCCAGCACCCAGATTTCCGGCGATGATGTTCAAAGCCCCGGGGTCGAGGCCGCCCACGAGATTGCCATTTGCGCCTGCGGAAAAGCGGATGCCCGTGCCATTGGCGAGCGGCCCCATGACGTCGGCCAGCGATCCGATGTTGTTGCCGAGGATGCTGTTTTCCACCGCATTTCTACCCGTGAGGAGGATCCCTTCGCCGGTATTGCCGGAGATGACATTGCCCAGCGCTGCCGTCACGCCTCCGACAGTGTGCCCCCGGCCGGTGATGCGGATGCCGACGCCATTTGCAGGAGTGCCGGTGCCGGTGCCAGTGGCATCAGTGCCTATGTAGCTCCCCGTGACCGTGCCGCCCGAAGCGCCGAGGACGATGCCGGCACCCGCGAAATGATTGATCGTGAGCCCGCCGATTTTCACGCCCGGTGCGGCGACTTCGAGGCCATTCGCACCGACGCCGAGGGCTGTGCCGGTGAGTTCGATGCGAGGCGCGCCGCCAGCCACGAAGCCGGGCTGCGTGGTGCCGTCGATGATCACCGGATCGGTGATCAAAGGGAGTGCGGTGGCGAGGTTGATCGTCTGAACGCCACTGCCGGCGAGACTGAAGATGATCGTGTCGGAGCCGGCGGCACCATTTGCCTCCAGCAAAGCCTGGCGAAAGGAACCAGCGCCCGCGTCGGCCGCAGTGATCACGGTGAAAGTGGCGGGCGCGATGCGGGTTTCGAGCGGTTCGATGGGGTGGGGGAGGAGCGGCATGATGAGGCAGAGTTTTGCCGGATCGGGGTCCGCGCGGCGAGGCGAAAGGCGCGGGGCGGCGCGCGCTCCGCGGACGGTGAAAGCGCCGCTGAAGCACGGCGCGTCAAATTTTCCCTTCCCGCCTCTCCATGCATCGGGGAGAAACCCGCGATGCATCGCCCCACCGCTCTCGCTCTCGTCGCCGTGCTGTGGGCGGCGATCTATCTGCCGGGGCTGGGCTCCACGGAGCTGAAGGGCGAGGAAGGTCGGCGCATTCTCCCCGCCGTGACGATGCTGGAGACGGGGAACTGGCTGGTGCCCTACGTGGGCGGCAAGCCGTATCTGCGCAAGCCGCCGCTGGTGAATTGGGCGATCGCCGGGATGTTCAAAATCACGGGGGTGCGCAACGAGTGGACGGCGCGGTTGCCGGCCGCGCTCTGCGTCCTGGCGCTCGGACTCGGCATCGTCGCGGTGGCGTCGGATCGGCGGGCTTTTCCCACCCAGTGGCTGGATGTGGAGACGAGCCTCGTCGCGGCGCTCATGGCGATGACGCAATTCGGGCTCCTGGCAAAGGCGAAGTTTGCGGGTGCCGAAATCGAAGGCATCTACGCCCCGCTCACCGGGATCGCCATCGTCTGCTGGCTGGCCTGGCACGCGCAGGGCCGCTCGCCGTGGCTCGTGTGGACGGTGCCGGGCGTGCTGCTCGGGCTGGCGTGCCTGACGAAAGGGCCGTCTCTGCACCTCGTTTTTTTCTATGGGATCGTCGGCGTCGCGCTTTGGCGGGAAAATGCGCTGCGTCAGCTCTGGCATCCGGCGCCATTCGCCGGGCTGGCGATCTGCGCAGGGATCTTTGCCGCGTGGGCGGTGCCGTATTTCCAAACGCCCGAAGCGGCGACCGCCGCGGAAGTCTGGAAGCGGCAGGGCATCGACCGCTTCACGGACAGCGAATTCAACGCTCGGAATTATTTTACGAATATCCCGCGGGCGTTGGGGGATCTTTTGCCGTGGGTGCTATTGGTTCCGGTGGCGCTGGCGAAGCGGCGCGGGGACGTTGGACGGGGACCGTTGGACGGGCTCCGCGCCGTGGCCTTGGCGACGGCCGGATGCTTCCTCGTCATCCTCCTGATCCCCGGCACTCTCCCGCGCTACGTCCTCCCGCTCGGCGTGCCGGTCGCGCTGCTCCTGGCGAGCGCCTTGCGCGGGGCGGATGAAAGGACGAGAGCGATCCGCTACTGGCATGGGGCAAACCGTGGGGTCGCCGCATTGCTGATCCTGGCGGCGTGCGCGGCACCTTTCGTCGTGAGCACGAGCCAGCGCGGACCGGGTGGTCCGCCGCCGGATTTCTCCCAGGTCGTGAAAGCGGCGCTCCTTTGCCTGCCCTTGATCCCATTAGCGGCGATCATCATCGCCCGGCGTGCGCGCGCCCTGCGACCGTCGATGCTCGCGACGGCCACGGCGACGTTGCTCGGCATCGGCGCGGCACTTTACGCCATCGCCGCCCTGCCGTGGATCCTCCGGTCGGACGATCTCCGCCCGGTGGCCCGGGCCATCGACGCGGCCATCCCTGTCGGCGAGCGGCTGACTTTGTACAATCCCGGCTTCCTCGCCGCGATTTTCTATCTCCGCACGCCCTCCAGCTACGCCCCCCAGACCGAGGACATCCCAGCGGATGCGCCGTGGGTGCTGGCCCGGGGAGGGGAGCGGGAGAAGCTCGCGAAGAAACGGCCGGACCTGCGCGTCGCCCGAGAAATCAGCCTGAAAACCGGTCCGCCGCTTTTGCTCTTGCAACGCGCGGACAGAACCCAAAAAGTGGCGGTCCCGTAAGCCGCGCGACCCCCGCGATCGTCCTGAAAATCGGGCTCCGATTCGGCGCTTGTGAAATATTTCACAAAGTTGTTGCGTTGGCCTAATTGAAGCGGGATAAGAATTCGACCCGATTTTTTCCGCCTCATGCAGAACGCAACCCCGCACTCCCGAAGCACCCCGCTCGACTAAGGCATGGCGAATATTTTCCCGCGCGGGAGCAACATTCTCCCAATCAAAATCCTCGTCTGCCTGGCCGTGATCGGACCGGCGCTGACGGCTGGAGCCTGGTACTACTTTACCCCCAAATACACCCGCGTGGGCTATCAGCCCGCCCAACCGATCCCCTTCCCGCACGACGTGCATTCCAAGCAACTCGGGATGGATTGCCGCTACTGCCACAGCTTCGTGGAGACGGCCGCGCACTCAAATATCCCGACCACGCAGGTCTGCATCAACTGCCACAACGCGGTGCAGAAGGACAACCCGAAGCTCGCGCCGCTGCACGAATCCTGGCTGACCGGCAAGCCCATGGAATGGGTACAAATCCACAAGACGCCGGACTACGTGTATTTCAATCACGCGGCGCATGTGAACCGTGGCGTCTCCTGCGTGAGCTGCCACGGCAAGGTGAACGAAATGGCGGTCGTCTATCACGCGGAGCCGCACTCGATGGCGTGGTGCCTCGAATGCCATCGCGCCCCGGAGAATGCGCTGCGGCCTTTGGATCAGATCACAAATTTGGACTGGACCCCGAAGGCCTTGAACGTCGCGGACTTCATCGGGAAATACGGCAAGCCGCCCGGCGAGGAGAACACGGATTTCTCGAAAACGGCGTCGCTGACCCAGGAGCAGGTGGGCAAAACTCTGGCGAAAAAATGGCACATTAATCCGCCGGATAGTAACTGCGCAGGCTGTCACCGATGAGCAAACGAGTTTTCCAACACCCCGTCCCGGCCACCACGGGTAAGAAATATTGGCGTTCGCTCGGCGAACTCGGCGATACCCCGGAATTTCGCGGCTGGCTCGAGCGCGAGTTTCCGCAAGGTGCGGCGGAGTTTCAGGGCGGCGACGTCTCACGGCGGAATTTCCTGCAATTGATGGGTGCCTCGATGGCCCTGGCCGGCTTCGGCCTCACGGGTTGCCGGCGGATGGAGAAGCATCTGGTGCCTTTCACGAGGGGCGTGGAGTGGTCCATCCCGGGTAAGACGCTCTTTTTCTCCACCTCCTATCCGACTCGCAAGGGCGCCTCACCGCTGGTCATCGCGACGAACGACGGACGGCCCACGAAGGTCGAGGGGAACCCGCTGCATCCGGTCAGCAAAGGCGCGTCCGACGTGCATGCGCAGACTTCGATCCTCGATCTCTATGACCCGGATCGGTCCCGGTTTTTCCTCGAAAAGGGCCAGCGCTCGGACGAAGCTGCCTTCACGAAGGCGCTCGCTGAGGCGATGAAAGTTGCGGGCGATGGCTCGGAGCTTGCCTTCCTCGTGGACGCGAATGAATCCCCGACTCGCGAACGTCTCCGGGCGGAGATCGCGAAGAAATACCCGAAGGCAACGTGGGCGATCTACGAACCCCTTGGCGATGATCTCGCGACCCAGGCTGCGCAAGCCGCCTACGGTGGCCTGCGTCCCGTGGCGCAACTCGACAAGGCTGCGGTGATCCTTTCGATCGACCACGATTTCCTCGGAAATGATGGCGAAGTCGGGATGGTGCGAGCTTTCAGTGCAAAGCGCAAAGTCGAGGGCCCGGAGTCGAAGATGAACCGGCTCTACGCGGTTGAAAATCGCTACACCGTGACCGGCGGAATTGCCGATCACCGTCTGCGCCTGCCGGTGAGCCAGATGGGGGCGTTTGCCCTCGCCGTGAGCAAGAAGGTGTCAGAGTTGACGGCGGATGCGGGTGGTCTCGTGATTTCGAATTCGGTACCGAGTGGGGCGGGTAATTTCCCGGCGGGTTGGGTGGAAGAGTGCGCTGCGGATCTCGTGGCGCACAAAGGCCAGGCGGTCGTGCTGGTCGGACCGCGTCAGCCAGTGGCGGTGCAGGTCGTAGGGGCATTTATCAATCAGATGCTCGGTGCGCCGACGCGAACCCTTGTCGGTCGTGCCGCGACGGTCCAGCCCGGCGCGACCATCACGGACCTTGCGGCAGCCATCAAGAGCAAGCAGATCGCCAAGCTTTTCATCCTTGGCGGCAACCCGATCTACAACGCTCCGTCCGATCTCGGTTGGAAGGACTTGCAGGCCTCGGTGGCGCTGGTCGTTCGTCTTGGTTCGTATGTGGACGAAACCTCCAAGAACGCGACCTGGCACGTTCCGGCCGCTCATTACCTGGAGCAATGGGGTGACGGACGCGCGGCCGACGGGAGTTATACCTCCGTCCAGCCGATGATCCTCCCGCTCTTTGGCGGTTGGTCGGAAATCGATCTCCTCGCCACCATCGCTCTCGGGAAAAAGGCCGAAGGTCCGGAGTTGGTCCAGGAAACGTATCGGAATCTGGTGAAGCCGACGGACTTCACCGCTGGATGGGCAAAGTTCTTGCACGACGGTTTTGTCGCCGGCGAATCCGCGAAGGCCGAGGTTCTGGCCTTCAATGGCGCGACTGCGGCGGAAGCGCTCAAGGGTCTGAAGGTGGACGCCCCCAGCGATAAGAGCCTCGAAGTCGTCTTCATCGCCTGTCCAAAGGTCGATGACGGTCGCTTTAATAACAACGGCTGGCTTCAGGAAATGCCAGACCCGATGACCAAGTTGACTTGGGATAACGCCGCGCTGATGAGTGCGACCACGGCCCGTCAGCTTGGCGTCAAGGATGGTGGGATGCTCGAGATTACCGTCAATGGGGCGACCCTCACCGTTCCTGCGCTGCGTTTCCCGGGCCACGCGGATAACTCGATCTCCATCGCGCTTGGATACGGACGTTCCGAGGTTGGTCGGGTTGGCCATGGCACCGGCTTCAATGTCTATCCGCTGCGCTCCACGGCGGCACCTTATTACGCGCTCGGCGCGACGGCCAAGGCAACCGGTGCAACTTACAAATTGGCGGTTACGCAGGAACACGGCACCCTCGAAGGTCGTGGCCCTGACCTGACCCGGGAAGGCACCCTGGAGGAGTTTAGGCACGACCCAAATTTCGTGAAGAAGAGCGGCATGGATGCCCACATTCCGCCGAATACGTCGCTCTATACGAATCCCGCCCTCACGGACATGCATCAATGGGGGATGACCGTGGATATGAGCCTTTGCACAGGCTGTTCCGCGTGCATGGTGGCCTGTCAGTCGGAAAATAACATCCCGATCGTTGGCAAGGAGCAGGTCATCAATGGTCGCGAGATGCACTGGATTCGCACCGATCGTTACTTTGCCTCGCTGAGCAACGCGGACGAAGAGCCCGAACTGATCTCGCAACCCATGATGTGTCAGCACTGCGAAAGCGCACCGTGCGAAACCGTCTGCCCCGTGAACGCCACGGTGCATAGCGAAGACGGCCTCAACGTGATGGCCTACAATCGTTGCATCGGCACTCGGTATTGCGCGAACAATTGTCCCTTCAAGGTCCGCCGGTTCAACTTCTTCGACTACAACGAGCGCAACATCCACAGCCGCAAGGAGGGTAATCCCTTCTCCGGTGTCTATGAGTGGAACCTCACCGCCGATCGTGGCATGGAAGATACCCTCAAGCTGCAGAAGAATCCGAACGTCACGGTGCGCATGCGCGGCGTCATGGAGAAATGCACCTTCTGCGTGCAGCGGATTCAGGAGGCGAAGATCGCGGCTAAAGTCAATGGACGCGACTCCGAGAACATCGAAGACATCCGCATCCCAGCCGATTCCTTTACCAGTGCCTGTGCGCAGGCTTGCCCGGCCGGTGCGATCGTCTTCGGGGACAAGGCAAATCCCGCGAGTAGCGTCTCGAAGCTCATGGCGAAAGAGCGCAGCTACCGCCTCCTTGAGTATTTAAACATCGCTCCCCGCGTCGTCTATCTCGCACGGATCAAGAACCCGAATCCAAAGATGCCCGGCGCTGGGAAAATCGGCGAGGCCATGCGGTCTCATCATCACGGCGCCAAGCACGAAGAATCCGCCAAAGCCGGAGGTCACTAACCCATGTCCGCAGAATCCGCTCTCGCCCTGACCACGCCGAAAGAACTCGAGCGCGTTCCGCTTGTTCAGAACAAGCGCGGTCTCTCGTGGATTAGCGACAAAGTCTCCTACATCTGCGAGTCCGGCACGCCGCTCTGGTGGTGGCTGGCCTTCCTGCCTTGCTCCGCCATCGCCCTCGTCGGGCTCCTCTGCATCGGTTATCAGATCTCGAATGGCGTCGGCGTCTGGGGCGAGAACCATCCCAACGGCTGGGCTTGGGATATCACGAACTTCGTTTTCTGGATCGGTATCGGACACGCCGGCACCCTCATCTCGGCGATCTTGTTCCTGACCCGGCAAAAGTGGCGCACCTCCATCAACCGCGCGGCCGAGGCCATGACCATCTTCGCGGTCATCTGCGCCGGCATTTTCCCAGGCATCCACGTGGGTCGCGTCTGGATGGCTTGGTTTCTCGCACCGATCCCGAATGCGAATGCCATCTGGCCAAACTTCCGCTCTCCACTGCTCTGGGACGTATTTGCCGTTTCGACTTACTTCACGGTCTCGCTGCTCTTTTGGTACACAGGCTTGATCCCGGATCTTGCAACCCTTCGCGACCGCGCGAAATCGCGGGTCTCGAAGTATCTCTATGGAATCTTCGCCCTCGGCTGGCGCGGTTCGAACCGCCAGTGGCGGCATTATGAGATGGCCTATCTCATCCTCGCTGGTCTCTCGACTCCGCTGGTGCTCTCCGTTCACTCGGTGGTCTCCTTCGACTTCGCCACGTCCATCCTGCCAGGCTGGCATACCACGATCTTCCCTCCTTACTTCGTCGCCGGCGCGATCTTCGGTGGATTTGCGATGGTGCTCACCATCCTTTTCCCGGCGCGCCTCCTCTATCCGCAACTCGATGACCTCATCACCCGTCAGCACGTGGACAAGATGGCAAAGATCATCCTGCTGACCGGTTCCATCGTCGGTTACGCCTATTTGATGGAGCTGTTCATCGCTTACTACAGCGGGAACCAATACGAACTCTTCACCTTCCTCCGGGCTCGTATGGGCATCAATAACGACGGCTGGTACTCCTGGGCCTACTATTGCATGATGTTCTGCAACGTCATCGCGCCCCAGATTTTCTGGAGCAAGAAGATGCGCTCGAATTATCTGGTCGTTTTCGGCGTTTGTATGCTCGTGAATATCGGGATGTGGTTCGAGCGTTTCGTCATCATCGTCACCTCCCTCGCTCAAGACTTCCTGCCGAGCTCCTGGGGACATTACTCCCCGAGCTGGGTTGAAATTTGGACCTTCGTCGGCACCTTTGGCATCTTCCTTTCCCTCTTCCTGCTCTTCATGCGCTTCCTGCCGATGATTTGTATGTTTGAGGTCAAACTCGTTGTTCCGGAAGCAGACCCTCACCATCATCCGACCGATAAGGAGGAGAAACACTAGATGGCCGATTACCGCAAAGTTTACGGACTCGGTGCAGAGTTTGGCAGCGCTGCCGATCTGCTCACCGCCGCTGAGAAAGTCCGCGACGCCGGACACACCAAGTGGGATGTCCACACGCCATTCCCCGTGCATGGCATGGACAAAGCCATGGGCCTCGGGAAGTCGTGGCTCTCCGCCCCGGTTTTCATTGGTGGCGCTACCGGACTCCTGACCGCCGTGCTGCTGACTTGCATCCCTTCGTTTGGGATCTATCCGATCATCGTCAACGGGAAGCCCACTGATTGGCGGACGCTGCCGGCATTCTTTCCGATCATGTTCGAGCTGACGGTCCTTTTCTCGGCCTTTGCGACGATCGCGGCGGTCCTGATCATGAACCAGTTGCCGAAGTGGTATCATCCCGTTTTCAATTGGGAGCGGTTCAGCCGGGTTTCCGACGACGGTTACTTCATCGTGATCGAGGCCCGCGATCCCAAGTTCTCAGAATCGAAGACCCGGGAATTGCTCGAAGGCGTCGGCGGCCATCACGTGACCCTCATCCACGACTGATATGCTGCGTTATTTTTTCGTTTCCTTCCTTTTGATCACCGTCGCCATCGTCGCGCTGGCTGGGTTCCGTGGCTCGAAGAGTTCGAAGCCCCCGATCGAGATTTTCCGGGACATGGATCATCAGCCCAAGTTCCAGCCGCAACACCCGAATCGCTTCTTTTCCGACGGTCGCTCCGCCCGCAAGCCGGTTACTGGGACGATCCCAGTAGGTTACACGATTCCCGGGTCTTTCCTCCAGGCTGGCGCAAAAAACGCCACGATCGCACCCAGTGGTTTTACGAATGCGCCCGATTACTACAACACCGGTCGGATCGGCGAGGTTTACGGCGACGGGTTCCCGGCAAATCTAACGGTCAATGAAGCTTTCCTCCGCCGCGGCCGGGAACGGTTCGACATAAATTGCTCTGTTTGTCACGGCAAGAGCGGTTTGGGGAACGGTATCGTCGGTCAATACGGACTTGCGGCGATTGCGAACCTTGTTGACGACCGGGTGAAAGCCATGCCGGACGGTCAGCTCTACTCCACGGTGACTAACGGTAAAAACACCATGGGTGCCTACGGCCCGCAGATCGCCGTTGAGGATCGGTGGGCGATCGTGGCGTACATGCGCGCCTTGCAGCGCGCCACTGCCGGCAAGCTGGCAGATCTGCCAGAGGCCCAACAAAAGGAACTCCAAGCGAAAAAATGAGCGACCATTCTCACGCCGTTTCCCCACCGGAGCCCGAGACCTTCGACATCAAAGACGCGGGTTCTTTGCCGAAGCTCTTTTTTCTCGCTGGCATCGTTGGGCTGCTCGGAAGCTTGCTCGGACTCATTATCTCCAAGGAGCAATTCGCGTATTCGTGGCTCTTCGGTTTCAGCTACTGCTTCACGATCTGCGTGGGGGCGCTTTTCTGGACGTGCCTGCATCACGCCACGGATGCCGAGTGGTCGGTTGTTGTGCGTCGGGTCTTGGAAAATATCGCCTGCCTGATTCCCTACCTCGGCATCGCCTTTGCGCCATTGTTGGTCTTCTGGTGCGTGCCAACACTCTGGCATTGGTGGAGCATCAATCCTGGGGACGATGTCCTCCTCGACGCGAAGTCTGGCTTCCTCAACCACGGTTTCTTCCTCTTCCGCATCGCCGCTTACTTCCTGCTTCTGAGCTGGGTCGCTCTGCGTCTGCGTGCGCTTTCGGTTGCTCAGGACGCGGACGGCGCGGCGAAGCACACCATGGTCATGCGTAAGTTCGGAATCGGAGGCATTCCCGTCGTTGCCATCTGCCTGACGTTTGCCGCGATCGACTGGCTCATGGGGCTCGACTGGAAGTGGTTCTCGACCATGTGGGGCGTCTATATCTTTGCCGGTGCGGCAGGGAGTTCGATGTCCCTGCTCGTCCTGATCATCACGGCGATGAAGAAGAAAGGTTACCTCAGCTTCGTCAATAAGGAGCATTACCATATCATGGGTAAGTTCATGTTGGCCTTCACCATCTTCTGGGCCTACATCGGTTACTCCCAGTACATGCTCATCTGGTATGCGAATATCCCAGAAGAGACGATTTACTTCCGCATCCGCAATACCGAGAGCTGGTGGTATTTCTCCCAATTCCTAGTGATTGGTCGTTTCTTCCTGCCCTTCCCAATTCTGCTCTTCCAGTTCACGAAAAAGAGCGGGCTCATCAATTTCTGCGCCGTCTGGATCCTGCTGATGCAAATGCTCGATCTCTTCGTGGTTGTCCTTCCCGCCTTGCACCCGACGGGCGTTCATTTCAGTGATCTCTTCTTCGGCGCGTGCTCGGTGGCCGCGATTGCCGGGATCCTTGGCTGGATATTCCTCAAGAAGATTGGCCGCACCTGCCTCTTTCCAAAACGCGATCCGCGCCTCGCCGCCTCGCTGAAACTCACGAACTGAAATGGCCGATACCGAATCCCGCAAGCCCAACGCTTTCCTGGTTTTCCTCGGGAGCGCCCTCGCCCTTACGGTCGTCATCGTCATCGGCAGCGGATTCGTGGGC
Source organism: Chthoniobacteraceae bacterium (assembly GCA_031409655.1). GTDB lineage: Bacteria > Verrucomicrobiota > Verrucomicrobiia > Chthoniobacterales > Chthoniobacteraceae > JANNXQ01. Next base: position 70,228 of record JANNXQ010000235.1, read on the forward strand.
TCCAAACCCAAGGTCGAGACGGTGGACTCAAAACGCGGCCAACTCCGGATCGAAGCTCGGGAAAAACTCGATAAGGCCAATCTCGAACAATCGACCGTCGCAGACTGGGTGGACAAGGAAAAGGGGATCGTGCGCCTTCCGGTGGATCAGGCTATTAAACTGGTCGCCGCTGATCTTGCCGGGAAAAAGCCCGCGCCCTCGACGGTGAAGGTGGATCCTCCGCTGCCGATGCCGCCGCCCTACGATCCAAATGCCGCTGAGCCCGCTCCCGGGGCGCTCCCTTCTTCACCACAGGGTTCTGACACCATCCGTTTTGATCCGCCGGTACTGGCGCCATCAGCCGCGGTCGCCCCTGTTGCCGAGAGCCTGACCGCCAGCGCCGCGCCGGACCGGCCGCCGCTCGTCCATTGGACAGAAAAATCCGAGCCTACGAAATGACCGCCGCCGCCCCCGCTCCCACACCCGCCGCGCCACTCGGAAGCGCGCCCGTCTCGGCAACGCCGGCTCCGGGCCGCGTCCTCGGAATCGAGCGCGCGCGGATCGACGCTTCGACGAGCGGTCCTGTGCTCTTCTTCTTTGGCTCTGCTGTCCTTTGGCTGCTCGCTTCCACCGTGCTTGGGCTCATTTCTTCGGTGCAACTGCATTCCCCGGAGTTCCTCGCTGGCTGCCCATTTCTGACCTACGGACGCGTCCTTCCCGCCTACCACCACGCGATCTTCTACGGATGGGCGACTCAGGCCGGGATTGGCGTCGGGCTCTGGCTTCTCTCCCGACTTTGCCGTGTGGAGATGAAACTCACGGGAATCCTGATGATCGCGGCCTTGTTCTGCAATATCGGCCTGACTGTCGGCGTCGCGCAGATCCTCGGAGGAAAGACGAGCGGGGTGGAAGGGATGGAACTCACTGGTGGAGCGGCCGGCATTATGTTTGTCGGCTACGGGCTCGTCGCTCTCTGGGCGGCAATGATCTTCGGCCTGCGCCGCCAAGGTCCCGCTTATATTTCAGTCTGGTATCTGCTTGCGGCGTTCCTTTGGCTGCCGTGGTCTTTCGGTTTGGGGTATTTCGGCCAGCAATTGTCTGGTGTTCAAGGAGTCATGCACAATGTGCTCGCCGCATGGGCCAGCCACAGTCTTTTGCACATGTGGATCACCGGGGTCGGCCTCGCGGCCGCTTACTACCTGATTCCCAAGGTCATCAATCGCCCCGTCTTTAGTTACAACCTTGCCGCCATCGGATTTTGGTCATGGCTCGTCTTTGGCGGTTTGACTTCCATGGTCCGCTTGAGCGGTGGACCGATCCCCGCATGGCTCGTGACGTTGAGCATCGCGGCGCACATCCTTCTCATCGTTCAGATCGTAACGGTTACTGCCAACTTGGTCCTCACCATGCGCGGCAACTACCACATGGTCTATCACTCGCCGACAATCAGGTTCACTTTCTTCGGAGCCATCGCGTTTTCGATTGCCAGTGTGCTCGGCTTGTTCGCTTCTCTTCGCTCTGTTGACCGGGTGTTGCATTTCACGGAAGCCACGACGGCGATTGATACGGCGATTCTTTACGCTTTCTTCAGCATCGTCATGTTTGGTGCGATTTATTATATCATGCCGCGGCTCGTCGGTTGTGAATGGCTCTCTTCGACGATGATCAGCCTGCACTTCTGGGGTGCGGCTTATGGGGGCGGCATGGCGATCTTGTTGCTCCTCTTCGGGGGGATCGCCAGCGGCTTGACGCTCGCTGATCCTGAGGCGTTGTTTTCTCAGGTCGTACAAATCGGTTACTACTCGCACCTTGGTCGGACGATAGGGCTTATCCTGCTCTCGCTCGGACATTTGATCTTCGCTCTGCACTTCCTGCTCATGCTCCTGCGCATCGGTCAGCCCGGTGGTCAGGCCACACTCTTCGCCCCAATCGGGGACGAGTCCCACCCATGAACCGCTCGATCCAACTTTACGCCGGCGTCATCGGCTCCTTCGCGCTATCCGTCACCGCTCTTATCCTCCTGCCAAAGGCGCAGATCGGGGCTCTCCAGCCTCAGACCGCGGAGGATGAGGGGAAGATCGTTGATATTTTTCCGATCGAAAATGTTGGCGTCGCAGCGCAGGGCCGCGAGGTCTATGCTTCACTTGGATGCTACTATTGCCACTCACAGCAGGTCCGCGATGCGCAGAATGGTTTGGATATCGAACGCGGTTGGGGGCAACGGAGGACCGTGGCGCGCGATTACATTTTCGAGCAGCCTCCCTTTCTTGGAGGCGCTCGGGTCGGGCCGGATCTGGCAAATGTCGGCTCCGCCAAGTGGCGCAACGAACCTGAGAACGAAACGCGCAAGCCAAAGAAGCGCGATGCCGCCTGGCAACTCCTGCATCTCTACAACCCGCGCACGGTCATCACCGAGTCGAACATGCCTTCGTATCGCTACCTCTTTGAAGAGCGCAAGGTTACTGGGCAACGGTCTGCCGATGCGCTCCCGGTGGCCGCAACCAAAGGTGGCGACTACGAAGTGGTTCCAAAAGCTGAAGCGAAGGCCTTGGTTGGTTACCTCATGACGCTCGACCGGAGTCATCCGCTGAAAGAAGTGAAGGCGGCAATCGCCTCCTCACCCGCGCCCGCCGCCAAATGAGCACGCCATCCGATCGTCCGACACCACCCGAGAATCCCGACCAGATTGACTACCGGGAAGCCGGTGACATTACTGAAGTGCATTCCGCGATTCAGCGGGAGCACGTTGAGCCCACTGCCAAGGTCACTCCGATTCCGCTTTGGCTCACCGCGGTGTGCGGCGCTGCCATGGTCTGGGCTGGAACCTATTTCGGCATCTTCAACGGGGGACTGAGTGGCAGCGTCTTCAACGAATACGAAAGCTCACCGGCTTTGCTTTTCCCGCCACCTGCGGGTGGAGCGGGCGCCGTTGCCGTCGCGGAAGCTCCTCTGACCCTAGCCCAATCTGGAAAGGTCGTTTACAGCCAATGTGTCGCGTGTCACCAGACGAGCGGCATGGGTGTCCCGGCGCAGTTCCCCGTCTTGGCGGGTTCCGAGTGGGTGAAGGGCGGCGAAAAGCGGCTCATCGGGATTTTGCTCAAGGGTATGACTGGTCCAATCACGGTGCTGGGTAAGCAGGGTTCGTATGCAGGGAACATGGTTCCCTGGGAGGCGACGCTCTCCTCAAAGAAGATCGCTGCGGTGGCGAGTTACATCCGCTCTGAGTGGGGTAATGGGGCGCCCGAAGTGACCGAAGCCGACGTCGAACTCGCGAAGAAAGAATTTGCCGCGGTTAAGACTCAGTTTACTGAGGCGCAATTGCTGCAGATTCCTGACGAGAACTACGATGGTGCTGGTGCCGCGCCAGCCACGACCAGCGCGCCCGCCAAGCCTGCCGCGGTGGTTGCTGCTGCTGCTGCTCCATCCGCGGCCGCTGCCGTTCCAGCGGCAGGCATTGCTTCCGCGGTCACCGCGGCTGCCGATCCGGCGCAGATGGCCATGGGGAAAGGCGTTTACATGACGGTTTGTGTGGCCTGTCATCAGCCAAATGGGGCTGGTTTGCCGATGGTATTCCCGCCACTCACAAAGTCTCCCTACGTCAGTGGCCCGGCAGATCGTCTGGCCGCGATTATTCTCAAGGGGAACGCCGGTCCGTTCACCTTTGATGGCAAGCTTTACAACAACATTATGGTCCCCCAGGAGGCCATGTTGGACGATGTCAAGATTGCCGCAGTCATGACTTTCGTCAGAGCGAGCTTCGAAAACAATGCGCCCCCGGTGAACGCGGAAGTGGTAAGTGAAACGCGCAAGAGGTTTCTCGATCGGAAGACCCCCTGGACTCAGCCCGAACTCGACGCGTGGGGTGCGGCACCAGCGGCACTGCCTCCCGCTCCGGCGGCCGAAGTTCCAACACCGGTTGCTGCCCCAGTAAGTCCCGCCCCCGCGGCACCGGTGACGCCCTCGGTTCCCGCACCTGCCCCAGTCCCCGCGACTCCGGTTGCACCGACTCCCAGCCCTGCTCCTGCCAACTAATTCCTAATCCATCATCTCCCACTCCCAAGCTGACTATGTTGACGAAAACTCTCTTCTCGCTCGGAACAGCCACTTTGCTCTCAGTCGCAAGCTTTGCGCAGGAGACAGATCAGATGAAGCTCGGTAAGACAACCTACATGATGACGTGCGTTGCCTGTCACCAGCCGAACGGTGCTGGACTGCCGATGGTTTTTCCGCCGATTACGAAGTCCCCTTACGTCATGGAATCAGCAGAGCGCCTCGCCGCGATCATTCTCAAAGGGAATGCGGGCCCTTTCGTGGTGGACGGCAAGCCTTACAACAACATCATGGTCCCGCAGGAAGCGATGCTCGATGATACCAAGATTGCGGCTGTCATGACCTACGTCCGCGCAAACTTCGGCAATACTGCTGGACCCGTCGCCGTCGAAGTCGTAGCCGCCGCCCGCAAAAAATTCCTCGATCGCAAGACGCCCTGGTCCCAAGCCGAACTCGACGCTTGGAAAGACGATGCCGCCCCTGCTGCTGCGTCTCCTCCAGCAGCGCCGACGAACTAGTTTCCGGTAGTGTCCAAGAATTTTCAGCACCCTGCACAGAAAGCTCAGAAATCCATTGGCACTCCCGGTTAGCCATCGGAAATTGAGCAACCTCTACCAGTCCCGTTCCTAGACTCAAACGTATGGCCGCAACCACCACTTCTCATGAGCCCGCCGCTCATGCCCATGCTCACGACGATCATCAGCACGAGCAGCACTGGATCTGGAAATACGTCTTTTCCACCGATCACAAGACGATCGGTATCCAATACGGGCTGACCGGACTCGTTTTTCTCTTTTTCGGTTTCACTTTGATGATGGTGATGCGTTGGCAGCTTGCGCATCCCGACACCGTGGTGCCGCTAATCGGTCAGTTCTTTGGGGATATCGGAGTCTGGCTCAACCAGGATGCTCGCTCGCTCGCTACGCTGGCGAAGACCGACAGCTTCGACTCATGGTTCTGGCTGCGCGCCATTTCCGAAATTTTTCCTGGCGGCAAGCTTTCCGCGGACGGCTACAATTCCTTCGGGGCGATGCACGGCACCATCATGGTGTTCTTCGGGATTGTACCAATCGCCTTCGCATCCTTCGGAAATTTCGTGGTGCCCCTGCAGATCGGGGCGCCCGACATGACCTTCCCGAAGCTTAACATGGCAAGCTACTGGTGTTTTTTCATCAGTTGTATCTTTATGTTGGTCTCGTTTCTCGTTCCGGGTGGTGCGGCAAAGTCCGGGTGGACTTCTTATTCACCTCTTGCCGGAATGGCCGATCTCGGGCCTGGAAATCATCCTTTCTTCAATGGTCAGACGCTTTGGGTCACTGGGATGGTCTTCAACATTACGGCTTCTCTCCTTGGGTCGGTGAATTTCATCGCCACGATCATTCAACTCCGGGCTCCGGGGATGACTTGGATGCGCCTTCCTTTTTTCGTCTGGGCGCAATTCGTCACGGCCTTCCTTTTGCTGCTTGCCTTCCCGCCGCTCGAAGCCGCAGCGGTCATGCAGTTTATGGATCGGGTGTTCGACACGAGTTTCTTCATGCCGACTGGCCTCATCGTGAACCAGCAAGCCACGCAATGGAGCGGAGGTGGTAGTCCGGTGCTCTGGCAGCACCTCTTCTGGTTCCTAGCCCATCCGGAAGTTTACGTCCTGATTCTTCCCGGTATCGGCATGGTTGCGGAGATCATCGCCTGCAACACCCGCAAGCCGCTCTATGGTTACAAGGCCATGGTAGGTGCCATTTTCGTCCTTGGGTTCCTCAGCTTCATCGTCTGGGCGCATCATATGTATATGACCGGCATGGGAGCCAAGGTCGCGGCGTTCTTCCAGACGACCACGATTATCATCTCCATCCCTTCCGTGATTTTGATCACGGCTTTGCTCCTCTCACTGTGGGGTGGTTCGATTCGTTTCACCACACCGATGCTTTTCGCCACGGCGTTTCTACCGATGTTCGGAATCGGCGGCCTGACCGGGATCCCGCTCGCCTTTAATGCCGTCGGTCTCTACCTGCACGATACCTATTACGTCATCGCACATTTTCACTACGTCGTCGCGCCAGGCACCATCTTTGCAATCTTTGCGGGGATTTATCACTGGTACCCGAAAGCCACTGGAAGGATGCTTGGTGAGTTTCTCGGAAAAGTGCATTTCTGGGGTTCGCTCATCTTCATAAATGGAGTCTTCGCACCTATGTTTCTTCAGGGGATGGCAGGAATGCACCGCCGTTGGTATGACGGTGGGGCGATCTACGACAAGATCTCAAATCAGGTGGTGCTAGGAAAAACGGGCATCGAATGGAATGTGGTCATCTCCACGTCTGCATTTCTCCTTTGTGCGGCTCAGTTGCCCTTCATCTGGAATTTCTTCTGGAGCATGAAATTTGGGAAGCGCGTGCCGAACGACAATCCTTGGGACGCAACCACCGTCGAATGGGATACGCCTTCGCCTCCGGGACACGGCAATTTCATCAAGGACATCAAAGTCCATCGTGGACCCTACGAGTATAGCATCCCCGGTGCGGATAAGGACTTCACGCCTCAGACCGAGGAGCCCAGCGATCGGAATAGAGCTCCTGTCGCCGCCAAACACTGACGCCTTCCTTCTGCGCTCCATTCTTTGACATGCAAATTCCTCACGAAGTCCAGGCCCGTCCTGATACCGGGCTCTATAATGCGAAACTTGGCATCTGGCTCTTTCTCGCATCGGAAGTCATGCTCTTCGGCGGGCTCTTCTCCGCCTATATCTTCCTCCGCATGGGCGCCGAACCGGGATACTGGCCGCGCGGCCTGCTCAATGTTCCGGTAGGCGCGGGTAACACGGCGATCCTCATTGCTTCCTCGGTGACGGTGGTGCTGGCGTGGGCGTCGTTGAAGATGCGGAAGTTCCAGCAGTATCGGCTTTGGATGGGAATTTCGATCCTTTGCGGGGCGCTGTTCCTCATTGTCAAACTCGCTTACGAATGGCCCCAGAAGTTCCATCACTTCGGTGCCTTCATTAAGAAGGGTGCTCTGGAAAAGTATGAGCCGTATCTCGGCAACAAGTATCTGGCCGAGAGAAAGCTCGAGAAACGAGTCGAAATCTCGGGGCATCTCCATGAGGTCATCATCGACCCAACGGGCGTCGATAAGGCGCGGCTGGATGCCTTTCTCAAGAAGCATCACCTGACGGCGGAGGCGGACCATAACGATCACAACCTGCAGATGGTCAGTGGGAAGCACCTGACTCCCGGCATAGCGGAGGATCTCGAAAAGCTTCCGGGCATGAAGTTCAAAGCATTCGAGGTGGGTTTGGATCCCATCAATGCCGCTCCCACGGACCCCGAGAGCGATGAGCCTCACTTTTGGTACAAGGGGTCAACGGAAAAGAAGGGCCGGATCGCACGCGAAGACATCGAGAGTTACAGTGCATTTGCACCCAAGCACAGTTCTTACTTCGCGGTTTATTTCACGATTACTGGCATCCACGGCTTGCATGTTTTGGCCGGTGTTTTGATTATGGGCTATCTTTGGCTCCCGATCGAAGGCGGCGCGAATCTCTTCAAGCGCAATCCTGAGCACCTGGCCAACCGCGTGGAAGTCGTCGGGCTCTTTTGGCACTTCGTTGACCTCGTCTGGATCTTCGCGTTCCCGATCTTTTACCTCCTCTAGGCCAAACTCATGACCGAATCCCACGAACAAGGCAAACCAGTAGCGCATGGCACCGCGCCTGAAACGGCCACGCCTGGCGATCATGGCCACGCAGCGCATGACATGCACCTCGGCCTCTATCTTGGGGTCGGAGTATTCCTGCTCGTCGCCACCGTCATCACGGTCTGGCTGTCCTTCGTCGATTTCGGCAGCCACGCGGCAAACGTGACCGTCGCGATGATCGTCGCCACCATCAAGGTTGGCTTTGTGGCTGCGATCTTCATGCATTTGAAGGGGGAATCGAAGACGGTCTGGCGCTTTCTCTACTTCACCATCTTTTTTGTCGCAGGACTGTTCCTGCTCACGCTGCTCCACTATGCCGACCCGATTTTTGGGACTGGTTACAATAAGCACTAACCCAATTTGCGCGCTTGCTTTGCTAAAAGTGAGCAGGTGGAGCCACTGAAAAACAATCCATCCAAAGCATATGTCACTCAAAGCGTTTCACCTCGTCTTCATTTTCCTCTCGATCCTGCTCGCGATGGGTTGCGCGGCGTGGTCGTATTTGAACAAAACGTCTGTGGACTTCGGCGTCGCCTCCGCCATCGTCGCTGCCGGTCTTGTAATTTATGGCATCTGGTTCATGAGGAAAAGTCGAAAGATTATTGTATGAAGTCCATCGGTTCTAGCCGCCTCGTCACTCTGTTCATTGCGTTTATCGTTTCGGCGATGCCGGCTACGGTCCAAGCCTGCTCCGTTTGCATGGGTGCGGATGACAGCAGGACTGGTCCCGCGATCAATTCCGCGATCTTTCTTCTGCTTGGCTGTATCGGCGGCGTCCTCGCGACATTGGTGGGTTTCGGCTTTTATCTGATGAAACGCGCGAATGCGCCGTTGCCCCCGGAGTTAGAACTGCAACAGTCCTGAATTTTATCCTGTCATGCTGAATAAACTCCTGGGAATCGTCCCCAACGCCTCCGAGCACGGCTACCTGATCGACCACCTGCTGGAGTTCTGTCATTGGTTCATGCTCCTGCTCTTCGTCGGTTGGACCGGTTATTTCTTCTACACGATCTTCCGCTTTCATAAGTCGAGGAATCCGAAGGCCAATTATCATGGGGTGAAGAGTAAGGCATCGGCCCATCTTGAGTTTTCCGTTGTCTTGGTCGAGGCGGTATTGCTCCTTGGTTTTGCCCTTCCGTTGTGGGGTAAGCGCGTGAATCCTGACCAGTGGCCGGATAGAGACAAAGCGATTAGTGTACACGCGATCGGGGAGCAGTTTGGCTGGAATTTTCATTACCCTGGTCTCGATGGGGTCTTCGGTCGCCGGGAAACCGGACTTGTGGATGGCAATAATCCCGTGGGCCTCGACATGAATGATCCTGCCGCGAAGGACGATATCCTTTCGAGAAACGAGTTGCATCTTGTGAACCATAAACCCGCGGTCATCCAGATTTCGTCGAAGGACGTGATTCATGGTTTTTCACTCCAGCACATGCGCATGTCTCAGGATGCGATTCCTGGGAGTAAGATCCCGATGTGGTTCCGTCCGATCAAGGCGGGTGAGTTTGAAATCGTCTGTTCCCAGCTTTGCGGCGCTGGCCACTACGCGATGAAGGCCCTAATGATCGTCGAGGATCAGGCAAAGTATGATGAGTGGTTCGATGAGAGGTTTAAAATGCAGCATCCCGACGCAGCAGCCGCGGCGGCCAAGGTGGCGGCGCAGTGAGCGGCGCTTCCAGGTGAACGCAACCTCGACAGCGGTTGACGGGGACCCGGGGCTGGCGCGCTTTGCGAAAGTGGTCGTCGCGCTAACCTTCCTCCTCATTCTCATCGGCGGGCATACGACGACCGCTGGTGCCGGGATGGCGTTTCCGGATTGGCCGATGAGCCACGGATCTTTCAATCCTGATGGCTGGTGGAGCGATGGAATGCAGCGGCTTGAGCATGGTCACCGTTACCTGGCTGAGGCGGTTGGTTTGGCGATCGGGGTGCTTTGCGCGTGGGTCTGGCGTGCGGGAAAAGCGGTGCCTCTTTCGTTTCTCGGTGCGGGGCTGCTCGCAGTTGCGGCGGCGCTGCTGAAGCTCCCGAAAGTCACGGTGGTGCATATTGGACTGTGGTCTTCGGTGGTGCTTTTCCTCGGGCTGCTCTGGTTTTTCTCGCGGAAGGATCGTGCTCCACGCAGCGCAGCGGTGCGTTGGCTGGCGCTCGCGGCATTTTTCGGAGTCTGTGTGCAGGCCGTGCTCGGGGGCATGCGGGTCATTCACGATCCGGCTGGCACCCTCGCCGGCAGCGTGGGCACGGCCACGGTCCTGCGTGTGGTGCATGGATGTTTCGCCCAATTTGAGCTTTGCCTCCTCGTGGCCATCGCGGCGCTGCTCTCGCCGGCGTGGGCGCGAGCCTGGCCGAAGGTTGAACTGCGCGGTGTGGCGCGACTCGCCTGGATCACGGCAGCGTTCGTGTTTCTCCAACTCGCCGTCGGCGCCTCGATGCGCCATCTCGGCGCTGGCCTCGCGATCCCGACTTATCCGCGGATGGCGGATGGCGGATGGGTGCCGAGCGCGCACAATGCGCTCATCGACCTCAATTTCACGCACACCCGTCTTGGCGCCGTGGTCGTGTCCATTCTCGTGCTCGCCCTCGTCGCGCTGGCCTTTCGGAGAGCCGGTAGCGCCTTGGCCATTACCCGGCCCAGCGCGCTCTTGCTGGCCTTGCTCATTGTCCAGTTCAGCCTTGGAGTCCTCGTCATATGGAAAATGCGTCCGCCAATTCTCACCACGCTCCACGTCGTGAACGGCGCAGCCCTACTCGCGACCCTGGTCCTGCTCGCCGTGCGCGCGAGCCGCACCGCGCGCCCGCTCACCGTGGCCAGCAAATCGCCGGCGCGGACGCGGGAACTCACGGAGGCGCACGCGTGAGCCGTCCCCTGCAAGACGCCGCTATCTCGATGGAAATCCCACGCGTGGATGATGAGCAGGGGATCGTCGGGGATGTGCTGGCGCTGACCAAGGCGCGCCTCAGCTTCCTCGTCGTCGTCACTACCTTTGTCGGTTTCTGCATGGCTTCCGGGCCGCGGCTGGACTGGCTCTTACTCGTCCAGGCAGTGCTCGGCACCACCCTGGCTGCCTTCGCTGCCGCGGCGCTGAACCAATACTTCGAGTCGCACGTTGATCGACTCATGGAGCGCACCCGCCATCGCCCCCTCCCAGCCGGCCGCATGCGGCCTGGCACGGCTCTTGCCTTTGGCTTGGTGCTCGGGGCCATCGGTGTCGTCTGGCTCGCCCTCGCGGCGAATACCCTCAGCGCTTCCCTCGCTGCCGCGACCATCCTGATCTACATCGCTTTTTACACCCCGCTGAAGCGCCGCACTTCGCTCTGCACCATCGTCGGCGCCGTCGCCGGGGCGATTCCGCCAATCATTGGTTGGACCGCCATCCGGCCGTCCTTCGATGCCGGGGCGTGGATTCTCTTCGGCGTGCTTTTCACCTGGCAGATGCCGCACTTCCTCGCGATCGCCTGGATGTATCGCGATGAATATGCGCAGGCTGGCTTCGTCATGTTGCGGCGCGACGACCTGAGCGGCTGCGCCACCGCCATGCAGAGCCTGCTCTACACCATCGCGCTCACGGTCATCACCATCTTCCCCTTCAGCCGAGGCATGAATAACGGCGTCTATCTGACCGGCGCGCTCATCCTCGACGCCCTGCTCCTTGCCTGCGCCGTACAATTCCTGATGCAGCGCAATCGTCCCGCCGCCCGCCGCCTCTTTTTCGCCTCCATCATTTTCCTCCCGCTGCTGCTCGGTCTCATGATCTTCACCAAGGTCTGATGCGAGGTCCTTTGTTTGCCCTGCTGCTTCTGGTCGCGGGCTGTTCGCGGACCCCGGAGGCAGCGCCCGAAGAACTGCGAAAAATAAAGGAGCTTCCGGCCTTCCAACTCACCGAGCGCACCGGCGACGCCTTTGGTCTCGATCAAATCAAAGGCCACGTCTGGGTCGCCAATTTCTTCTACACCACCTGCCCCGGTCCCTGCGCCGCGCTCAGCGCCCGGATGGGTGACGTGCAGAAAGCGGTCGCTGATTTTGGAGACGTCCGCCTCGTCTCGATTTCGAGCGATCCGGTGAAAGACACGCCCGAAGTGCTCCGCGGATATGCCCAGACCTTTAACGCTGGCCCGCACTGGTTTTTCCTCACTGGGAATAAGGAGGCCATCTACGAACTGGCCAACAAAGGCTTCCTCCTCAGTCTCACCGAAGACCTGATGAATACCACCGAGCCCATCACCCACGCCACCCGCCTGGTCCTCGTCGATCGCACCGGCACCATCCGCGGTTACTACGATGGCACCACCAGCGAAGGCATCGCCCGCCTGCTCGCCGCCGTAAAACGTCTCCGCGCAGAAAAGCCATGACCGTCAGCGACCTGCCTGCCGTCAATGCCAGCCTCAACGCGCTGAGCACCCTCTTCATCATCGCCGGGCTCATCGCGATTAAGAACGACCGCAAGACCGCGCACATCGCGGCGATGGTCAGCGCGCTCGTCACGTCCACCGCCTTCCTCGCGAGCTACCTCACCTACCACTGGATGAAAGCCGGTGTGGTCACCAAGTTCACCGAGCCCGGCTGGCCCAAAGCGGTCTATTTCGTCATCCTCTTCACCCACATCCCGTTGGCCGCCCTCACCCTGCCGCTCGTCTTAGTGACCGTCATCCCTGCCCTCCGCGCCCGCTATGATCGGCACCGCCGCTGGGCGAAAATCACGGCCCCCATCTGGCTCTACGTCTCGGTGACCGGCGTCCTCGTTTACTTGATGCTCTACGTCTGGTATCCGCCCCAGTAGTCGAACTTGGTTCGTCGCGGGGGGCCGGGGGGCTACTCGATGATGTAAGAATAGCGGCCAGCGGACCTTTTCCGGAAAGCTCCCGTGACCAGTGCGCCATTGTCCATGCGCTCGTCGATATCGGACATCCGCAGATCGTCGTCCGCCGGGAGGACCACGGAGATGGCGGCGTTTGAGCCGTTGGCCTGGAAGTCCCAGTCCCAGCTACCGGCGAGGGTGTTGGCTTTGCCCCAGTTGCTATTGCGCAGGTAGATGCCCAAGCCTGGGGGCATGATGCCGGCGGGAGATTCCGCCGGGTAGCGGGCATTCTCCGCAGCGTACATTTCCACCGCCGCAGCGGCGGTGCGTAAATCATTAATGAATTGGGTGTTCTGCGTCATCTGGCGCGCGCGATACAGAGCCGGCAGCGCGATCAAAGCGAGATCGGCGAGGATCACCACGATGATGAGCAATTCGATGATGCTGAAGCCGGCCTTGCGGTGCATGGGAAGCCTTAGGGGTAGCAGTGGCTATTCCATGCCGTGTGAAAAGACGGCGACGGGATGAATTTGGGGCCGGCCGGGACGGACGACCAGTCGCTTTCCGCACTTGCGACTAAGCTCGCACCCGACGACGGATTACCTCCCGCAAGCCGAAACCCGCCGCATGTCGCATCATCTGCCCAGCCTCGAACACCATTTCCTCACCCGTCGCGACTTTCTGAATCGCTGCGGCATGGGCATGGGCGCGCTCGCTTTCGGGGGCGTCCTCCAGCAGGCCCTCGGGCTGCCGACCGCCGCGGAGTCTGCGAGCCTGAATCCGCTCCTGCCCAAGGCGCCGCACTTTGCCGCAAAGGCGAAGCGCGTGATCCACATCTTTGCCAATGGCGGGCCGTCGCACCTCGATACCTTTGACCCCAAGCCAGCCCTGGACAAATGGCACGGGAAGGAAATCCCGAGTCACCTGCCGACCGAGCGCAAGACGGGGGCGGCTTTCAAGTCGCCTTTCGCTTTCAAAAAATATGGGAGAAGCGGGATCGAGGTGAGCGATCTTTTCGCGAAGACGGCGGAGTCCATCGACGACATCTGCGTGATCCGCTCAATGCGCGCGGATGTGCCGAATCATGAGCCATCGCTCCTGCTGATGAATTGTGGCGAGGCGCGGCAAGTCCGGCCGAGCATGGGTTCGTGGCTCACCTATGGGCTCGGGAGTGAAAATCAAAACATGCCGGGTTTCATCACGATGTGTCCCGGCGGCTACCCCATCCAGGAATCGCAGAACTGGCAGTGCGGTTTCCTGCCGGGTGTTTTCCAGGGGACCTACATCGACACGAAGCACACCGAGGTCGAGAAGCTGATCGAAAACATCCGCAGCAAATACGTTTCGCTGAAAGAACAGCGCGCGCAGCTCGACCTGCTCCAGCAGCTCAATGCCGACCACGAACGCCGCCGGCAAAACGACGCGCAACTCGAGGCGCGGGTGCAATCCTTTGAACTCGCCTACCGGATGCAGATGGACGCGGCGGATGCGTTCGATGTCTCGCGCGAGCCGCAGTCGATCCGCGATCTGTATGGCCCGGGCACGCAGGCGCGGCAGCTTCTCATCGCGCGCCGGCTGGTGGAGCGCGGCGTGCGCATGGTGCAGGTCTGGCATGGCGAAGGGCAGCCGTGGGACAGTCATGACGACATCGAGAAGCGACACGCGCAGCTCGCGGGGGAGTGCGATCAGGGCATCGGTGCGCTGCTCAAGGATCTGAAGCAGCGCGGGCTGCTCGAGGATACGCTCGTGATGTGGGGTGGGGAATTTGGGCGCACGCCGACGGTCGAACTTCCCGCTCCCGGCTCCAACGCCGGCAAGGTCAATGGCCGCGATCACAATCACCACGGCTTCACCATGTGGCTTGCCGGTGGTGGGGTGAAAGGCGGCACGGTCTATGGTGCGACGGATGAGTTTGGGTTTAAGGCGGCGGAGAATCCGGTCCATGTGCATGACCTCCACGCCACGATCCTGCACCTGCTCGGCTTTGATCACGAAAAGCTCACGTATCGCTACGCCGGTCGCGACTTCCGCCTCACGGATGTGCAGGGCGAAGTGATCAAGGGCATCCTCGCCTGAGTCGCTGCGCGCGGACCTCAGCGGAGCGCGGCGAGATCGGCTTCCACCATCTCGCGCACGAGTTCCTGAAAAGTGCGGGTGGGCTTCCAGCCAAGTTCACGGCGGAGCTTTGCGGAATCGCCCAAGAGTTGCCCGGGCTCGGTGCGGCGCTGCAAGGCCGCGTCCTCGACGACATATTTCTCCCAGGGCAGGTCCACGACCTCAAAGGCGGCCTGCGCAAACTCGAGCACGCTGTGGCTCTCGCCCGTGGCCACGATGAAGTCGTCCGCCCGCGAATGCTGCAGCATCATCCACATCGCGCGGACGTAATCCTGCGCGTGGCCCCAGTCGCGGCGGGCCTGCACATTGCCGAGCGTGAGGCGGTCGGTGAGGCCGAGTTTGATCCGGGCCACATGGCTGGTGATTTTTCGCGTCACGAAGTTCTCCCCGCGCCGCGGCGACTCGTGATTGTAGAGGATGCCATTTGCGACAAAGAGGCCATGGGCCTCGCGGTAAACGCCGGCGATCTGTGTGGCGAAAGCTTTGGCGCAGCCATACGGGCTCGTCGGGCGAAAGGCCGTCTGCTCCGTCTGGGGCGACTCTTTCACGGAGCCGAAGATCTCCGAAGTCGAGGCGTGATACAGGCGCACGGGCTGCGGCTGGTCGCGGCAAATTTCCAGCAGGCGCAGTGTGGCCATGCCGACCTCTTCGCACGTGGACTCCGGGATCTCGAAGCTGATGCCCACATGGCTCTGGCCAGCGAGATGGTACACCTCGGTGGGCTGCACCTTTCGGAAGATCCGGCGCAGCGTAGTCGCATCCGAGAGATCGCTGTAGTGGAGGAAAAAAGTGTGACCGCAGATTGCGGGATCGTTGCGCAGATGCTCGATGCGCGAGCGCACCAGATTGCTGGTGCGGCGCACCAGGCCATGCACCGTGTAGCCCTTCGAGAGCAGCAACTCGGCGAGATAGGAACCATCCTGGCCGGTGACTCCGGTGATGAGAGCGACGGGTGTCATGATGGGGAAGGGGACATCGCGTTCACCAGTTCGACGTTCGATGTTCGAGATTCAAAATTCGATGTTTTCTTCATGGCGTGGACCTCAGTTTGCCCGCGGATTTTCAAACACCGCCACCCACGCATTCGATCTCGGAGAAACCGCCGCGCCATTGAGGGACCACCGGTAGCTCGTCTCATCCAGCGATAAAATCTCGGCGATCCCCGCGAGCCGCAGCGTCTTTTGATATTCGTTGAACCACTCGAGAATCCGCCTGTGCGAATCCGGCCGCTGGAGCCACGAAGTCGAGATGGAAACGAAAACGATGTAACGCGGATTCGCCTGCTCGATCTCGCGGATCATTTCCTCCTGCATCTTTGCGGCAAAGGGCTGCGGCTCCATGAGCGGGTATGTATAGATGTAGCCCGTGGCCGAGCGCCGCTTGCTGTAGAAATAGATCTGCGGCTCAGAACCGATCACGGCGATTTTCGAGTTCGAGAGGCAGTGTTGGTCGATGAACTTCGCGATCTCGATGGATTCCGGGAAGGGGTTGGCGCCGTAGATTTGGCGATTCGCGCGGATCGGCGAGAGCTGGAAGAAGATGCTGCGTCCGGCCCAGAGGGTGTGCGCCGCACTCAGTCCGAAGAGCGTGGCCGCGATCGCTGCCGCCGACACCTGCGGAGTTGATCGGGCGAGCATTTCCGTGATCACCTTCACCGCGATGCCGGCCAGTAGCCCCACCGCCGGGAGGAGCAAAATGAAGTAGTGTCCGCGAAAGTACCATCCGGGACACACCGCGAGAAACGAGCAGAAGACCAAGCCTGCGACGAAGAGGCGCCATTCCTTCAGCGCCGGCGAAAGCCAGAGGAGCACGAAGCCGAGCGCTGCGAGGATCCACAGCCCCGGTGCGTCTGCGAAAAGCCCACCCATCGTCTCCGCGAGCAATTGCATCCCCAGCGACGGACCGAGAATGGACGCATACGCCGCCGCATATTCGATGGTCCAATACCAGAACCGATCGAAGACCCCGGCGCTCGCGAGGATCGCACAGGTCACTCCGAAGGGCAGCAAGCCGCCCGCCGCCAGCACTCCGAGTCGGCTGGCGAGCCGCCGCCCATCTTTCGCCCCGCCGCCCCACTCCCTCCCCGCCACCCAGAGCGCCGCGAAGAGGCCAAAAGCCGCGCCCGCCTGCTTCGCCAGGATCGCGACTCCGATCAGCAGGCCAGCGGCGAAAATCCGCCGCAGCCTCGTCTCCGGGCCCAAATCCCGCAGCAGCAAGACCCCGGCGAGGGCCGGCAAAATCACGAAATGCGTGGCATGCCCCGCGATGCCGAGCGTCGTCTGCGTGATGGCCAGCAGCGCATACGTCCCCGCCGCGACCACCGCGCCCGCGTCCCCGCAGATGCGCCGCGCCAGCAGGAAGGTCAGCACCGCTGTCGCGATCGTGATCAGGATGAGCGCGAAATGAATCCCCGCCGTCGTCTCCCCGAAGACTGCCATGATCGCTGCATAAGCCGCGTAAGTCCCCGGCCACTTCATATTGTACGCCATGAGATACGGCGGCACCCCTTGCAGCATGAGCTGCCCCGCATACGCATACTCGCCCTCATCGCGCTCCAGCGGAAAATCCAGCAACCGCAGCCTGATCCCACCGACAATCAGCAGCACCAACCCGAGCGCCGCCCACGGCTTCCAGGCGCGCCGGAGGTCAGGGGAATTCGCGGGAGGCTCGTGCATCTGCGGCGCTCTACGTGTTTTCCGCGGTTCTGGCAACGCCCTTGGACGTCCGCGATCCGCCGCGATCCAGGCTCACACTTTGAAGCCCGCGGCGGTGGCGTCGCGGTGGAACATCTTCACCGTATCGAGGGAGAGTTCGCCGAGATCCATGCCGCACATCGTCATCGCCTTCTGGATCACATCGTGCGTGACGGTGATGATTTGCGCACCGCAGTGGTCCGCTTGGAAAATGTTCAGCACTTCGCGGCAGCTTGCCCAGAGTAGTTCGGCGCTGGGGTGCGCTTGCAAAATTTGCAGGCACTCGACCATCAGAGGAGTCGGATCGACGCCAGTATCGGCGATGCGTCCGGCGAAGACGGAAACGACCGAAGGGGTGGACGCGTCGAGCGCTTCGGCAACGCCGCGCACCTGATCGAGCGTCAAGATCGCAGTCACATTGAGCTTCACGCCTTCGCGCGAAAGATCACGAATGAGGTCATTCGCGGATTCGCCTTGGGTGTTCGTGATCGGAATCTTTACGTACACATTGCTCTGCCACGACCCGATTTTGAGGGCCTGGCGCCGCATCTCGGGAAAGTCGTCGGCGAAGACTTCGAAGGAGATGGGTTTTGCTGTTACGATCTGGAGCACTTCCTTCGCAAAGGCTTCGTAGTCGGTGAGCCCTGCCTTGCGCATCAGCGTTGGGTTCGTCGTCAGTCCCTTGATGAGGGGATTGGCGGCGAGGGCTTCCATGCCTTTTTTGTCGGCGCCGTCGGCGAAAATCTTGATCCGGAGGTCAGCGAGGGTGCTCATGATGTGGGGAGGGGACTTGGGCAGTGATCAATTGCGCAGCTTCCAGCAGACCACTGACGCGGTGGTGCGGCAGTTGGCGGAGGCTTTCGGCGTAGCCGTAGTCGATAAAAATGGTGGTGCAGCCAGCGGCACGGCCGCAGTCGATGTCCCGCCAGCGGTCGCCGACCATGAAACTCGCGGCCAAGTCGATGCCGAGTGCTTCCGCCGCGCGGAGCAACATGCCGGGCGCGGGCTTGTAAAAGTCGGAGGGCACTCCATTCCCCGGATCGTAGCAGACTTCGATCCTGTCGATCGGCAGGCTTCGGCAGAGGTGTTGGTGCATCTCCTCGACCACGGGCTGGCTCTGCGTTCCGCGGCCCACGTCGGGTTGGTTGGTCACGACGATGAGGAGAAAGCCCGCGCTCTTGAGCAAGGCGCACGCTTCACCGACTCCCGGGAGAAGCTCGAACTCGGCGAGGCTCGTCGGGGGATAGGGCTTGCCGTTGCGGACGACGGGACGATTGAGAACGCCGTCGCGATCGAGGAAGACGGCCGCGCTCATCGTTTGGTCAGTGGAGGCGGAAAACGCCAAACGCCAAACGCCAAACGCCAAACTTCAAAGGACGCTCGCCGCGAGGTCGTTTGGCGTTTGAAGTTTGGCGTTTGAAGTTTGGCGTTATTCACCGCGTGCTCTCCCATTTCGTCTGCTGCACTTTGAGCGCCGGATGCGAGACGAGGAGATGCCAAACCACGGCCTGAAAGGCTTCCGAGTGCGGCGTGACATTCGCCGGATTGACCGTCGGCACGATCACGCAAGCATCCGCGACTTGCGCCGTGAAGCCGCCGTCGCGTCCGACGATGCCGATGATGGTGGCACCGACTTCCTTCGCAAACTGCAGCGCTGAGACGAGGTTCGGGCTCACATTCTTTTCGAGGCTTCCACCGCCAACGGAAAAGACGAGCACCCCATCCTCGCGCTTCAGCCGGCTTCCGCGCAGCCATTCGATGAAGACCGACGCCCAGCCCTCGTCGTTCGTCCGTGCGGTGAGTTCCGAGACGTTGTCCGTCGGCGCGTAGCATTCGAGCCCTGCGATCTTGCGGAAGTCATTGACCGCGTGGGAGGCATTGGCCGCGCTGCCGCCGACGCCGAGGATAAAGAGTCGTCCACCCCGCGAGCGCACCTCCACGAGCGCTGTGACCATTTTCTCGATGACCGCAGGGTCGAGCTTTTCGATGATCTGAATACTTTCGCGGAGATGTTGCTGGGCGTAGTTCACGGGAAAGAGGATTGCACGGGAGGGTTTGCGAATGTCGCGACGAATGCAAGGGGGCAATCGGTGAGGGCGTCTTCGAGGGGCGCAAAACCCCGGAGGAGTTTTGGCCGCACTGCCGTGGTTGGCGAGGATCCGGCGCGGACGATCCCAAATCGCACCACCTTTGCCTCAAGGCGCAGGCGGCTCGCATGAGTCTCACGGCTCATCCCTATGTCTACTGCTCCCTCGCGATTGAGCAATCTCCGTGCGCACCTGCGGTAGTTTTTTCCGCACCGAGCCCGGTTTGACACTTGGACAAAGTTCCCGTAAAAGCTCCGCCCCGCTCCGGTCCCCGGACGCATCCAAAACATCGAGATCCCCTCGGGCTTCGGAGTTGCTGGAGCGTCCCCATACCTTCTATGAAAAATGTTCTCGTGACTGGCGGCGCTGGCTACAAAGGCTGCGTCCTCGTAC
>JANNXQ010000236.1:0-11741 GCA_031409655.1 Chthoniobacteraceae bacterium
TGGTTTTCGTTCGCTACACCGGGCTAAAGGTGGGGGGCCCCCCCCCCCCCCTGTACCAAACTGGGGGGGTGGGCGCCCCGACTCCTTGCACCTACACTTCGAGCAGCGGCGGCTCCCAGGCCACGCGCAGCACGCGATTACCGAGTTCCGCGCGGAAGATGATCGTCCCTTGCGGGGATGCGGCGATCTGACACTGCAAGGTGTGTGCGCCTCCGGTGACTGGAGGCAGGCCGCGCACGATGAAGGACCCCAGATCCCGCGGCTCGAGCGCCGAGCCCATCTGGCCCTGCTGAATCGGCACGCGCGTCTCGGCGCGGCCATCCGGCGGCACCCGCCAGGGGAATTTTCCCTCCAGTGGCAGAGGCCGCCCGGCATGGAGCACCACGGCGCCGTCGCCATCCACGATCCGGAGGAGGATCGGCCGGGCGATCACGCCCGCTTTCAGGAGTTCGATCTTCGCGCCGCTTTCCACGAGGTGGCCCTCCCAGAAGTCGATGGTCGAGGCCGCGGCCTGCTTGAATTCATCCGGCGCCCCTTCCGCCGAAGCGGCCATGACGAGAGCGGCGATCGCCTCCCGCTGCTTTCCCGCGCTCTTCAGGGCCTGCGCGTAGTTCCAGTTGAGGCGCGGAGAAAATTTTCCCGACGAGACCAGCGGATCGATCTCCTCGACGAGCCGCGCGGAGTCCTTGCGCTGACCGAGGATCGCGCAGAAATGAAGGATCGCTTCCTCGGCCTCAGGCGCGATTTCCCGCGCTCGCTCGGCATGGCGCAGCGCCGCCGGAAGGTCGCCCCGATCGCGCGCCATGGCGCTCGCGATGAGCATCGGCATCCAGGCGTTTCGCTGCTCGCCGAATTCCACCACTTTCAATTCGGTATCGAGGCTCTTGGGATCCGCCGCGACCCCAAACTTCAGCCCGATCGCTGCCTGCACGTTCGGATCGAGTTCGAGCGCCTTCTCCAGGGCCGCCGTCTCCGCAGCCGTCTCGCCCGCCGCGTTGCAAGTCTGCGCCAGATGCATCCAGCCCCCGGCCTCTTTTGGGTGCGCCTCGGTGAATTTCGTCGCCGCCTTGCGCGCCTCTTCGTGCCGCCCCACGTGCCGGTAACCGGCCGCCAGCGCGAGCAACGCACGACCGTCGTCAGGCCGCAATTCCAGGAGCATGTGGAGCGCTTGAATGGCGACCTCCGGCGCAAATCCGTCGCGCAACAACTGCTCGGCAAAAGCCTGCAACTGATCCGGATTGGCCGCGAGATGCGGGACCTGCTGCGCCGCCATCCGCGCAAAACCCGGCAGGTCGAGATAGGCGATGGACTTCGGATCATTCGGATCGCGCTGAATCCGCACCATCGCCCGCATAGCCGCGAGCCCGTCGAGCGCTGCGGAGTCGTTCGGCACCACGCGCAGGGCATTTTGAAAGGCCACCACCGCCTCATCCCGACGACCTTCCGCAGCGAGCGTCGAGCCCAGATTCACCCACACAAAACCAAACCGCGGCACCTGCTCCGCCACGGTCGTGTAGAGGGCAATCGCCTCCTCCACCTGGCCATCGTGCCGGAGGACATGCGCGCGGTGAAACTTCGTGAAAATCGTGCCGGGGTGGATCTTCTCGATCGCATCGAGAAGCTCGCGCGCTTTGGGAAATTCATTGTCCTCGAGCGCCTCCGCGAGATCATCGAAATGCTCCGACGCCTTCAGAAAATCCGTCCATGGCGCCGTCGCCTCCGCCCCGAGATCTTCGACCGCATTCAGGAGCAAGCCGGCATCGAAAGGCGACTGCTCCGCGAGCTTCGGATCGGAATCACCGGGCCACGGGATGCGGTGCGGCAGCCCATAGAGATCGAGTTCCCAGGCATTGCAGTCGATCCATTGAACAGCGGCGGCGGGAGTGGGTGTATCCATGGGTAAAAATGTATTTGGGGGCCGAGGCGGGCGGGAGGCTCGCGTGAAATCGGGATTTTGACACCCGGAATTTTCCGTCAACCGATGAGCCCCATGATGGCGCTCTTCTCGGCTTTGCAGGGGATGACGCTGCCGCACTGTTCGCGGGCGATGTCGGGGTCTTTGAGGCCGTGGCCAGTGACGGTGCAGACGATGCGGCTGCCTTCGGGGATGGTCGGGAAGACGCAGCGGTCGCAGCGCTCGGCGCTGTGGCATTTGAAAAGTCCGGCGATGCTCGCGGCGCTGGCGGGTTCGGCGAAGATGCCTTCTTTCATCGCGAGCCACTGCTGCGCGAAGAGGATCTCGGCGTCGGTGACGATGTCGATGCTGCCGCCGCTCTCGCGGATCGCGCTCGTGGCCAGATCCCAGCTCGCGGGATTGCCGATGCGAATGGCGGTGGCGATGGTTTCGGGTTTCTCAACCACTTTGCCGAAATAAATCGGTGCGCTGCCGGCAGCTTGGAAGCCGGCCATCCGCGGACGTTTTGTGGCTTTGCCGAGCTTGAAAAATTCGTCGTAGCCGAGCCAGTAGGCGCTGATGTTTCCGGCGTTGCCGACGGGGAGCACGTGGACATCGGGCGCGTCGCCAA
The DNA here is from genome assembly GCA_031409655.1 of Chthoniobacteraceae bacterium. Taxonomy (GTDB): domain Bacteria; phylum Verrucomicrobiota; class Verrucomicrobiia; order Chthoniobacterales; family Chthoniobacteraceae; genus JANNXQ01. Next base: position 2,526 of record JANNXQ010000236.1, read on the forward strand.
GTTCTTCCACGATCTCGAAGCTCGCGCTCTTCTGGCCTTGGAGACGGTCGGGATTGATCGAGTTGACGATCGAGATCGGCTCCGTCTCGCCGATCTCGCGGACGAGCCGCAGGGCGTCGTCGAAGTTCCCGTCGATGGCCACGACCTTCGCGCCGTACATGAAGGCTTGAGCGAGTTTACCAAAGGCGATCTTGCCGGCAGGCAGCAGCACGATGCAGGCGACATTCGCCCGTGCGGCATAGGCGGCGGCGGCGGCGCTGGTGTTGCCGGTGCTGGCGCAAATCACGGCCTGCGCCCCGCGCTCGACGGCCTTGGAAAGTGCCACGGTCATGCCGCGATCCTTGAAGGAGCCCGTGGGATTCAGCCCCTCGTATTTGATATAGACCTCGCACCCGCGGCCGACGCGCTCGCTGAGTTTCGGCGAAAAGATCAGCGGCGTGCTGCCCTCATTCAGCGACACAAAGGGCGTGGCCTCCGTGACCGGCAGATACTGCTGCCATCGGGCCATCACGCCGCGATCGTGGAGTGGGCGGAATGGTTTCACCACACTGCTCTTCACGAAAAATTCTCCACTCGCAAGACCTGCGGCGCTTTCTTCACGCATCCCAGCGCGCTGATGCGCTCGATGGCCCGCTGCATCTGGCCATGGGTCGCATCGTGGACCATGAGCACGAGCGAGGCGTCTTCACCTTCCTCGGACTCGGGCTGGATCATGGAGGAAATGCCGATGTTATTTTCGCCCAAAATACCGGCGACCTGGGCGAGCACGCCGGGACGATCCTTGACGGAGATGCGCAGGTAATACTGGGTGCTGATCGCATCGAGCGGCTTGCACTGGCCGTAGAGCCCGTGCGGCATGAAGCCGCAGTCGCGCCGTGGCGATTGCAGGGCGAGCGCGGCCTCGGCGAGATCGGAGATCACGGCGCTGGCCGTCGGGTCCTGGCCGGCGCCGCGGCCGTAGAAGAGGGTGTCGCCGACGACGTCACCATGCACGGCGAGGGCATTGAAGACGCCATTCACCGAGGCGAGCACGTGGCTCTTTTTGATGAGCGTGGGATGCACGCGGACCTCGATCTGTCCCTCGGTGTCGGCCTTAATGATGCCGAGCAATTTGATGCGGTAGCCGAGGTCGTCGGCAAAGGCGATGTCGCTCGCGCGGATTTTTTCGATGCCTTCGACATAGATTTGTTTGCAGTCGATCCAGGTGCCGTAGGCGAGGGAGGCGAGGATGACGGCTTTGTGCGCGGCGTCCCAGCCGTTCACGTCGAGCGTGGGATCGGCCTCGGCGTAACCGGCAGCCTGCGCTTCCGCGAGCGCGGCTTCAAAGCTCAGCCCGGCCTCGGTCATCCGGGTGAGGATGTAGTTGCTCGTGCCGTTGATGATCCCGTGGATGGAGGTGATGTGATTGGCGATGAAACCTTCGCGGATGGCCTTGATGATCGGGATGCCACCGGCCACTGCAGCTTCGAAGAAGACGGGGACTTTCTTCGCGGTTGCGGCGTCGAAGATTTCTTTTCCGTGCTCGGCGAGCAGCGCCTTGTTGCCGGTGACGACCATCTTGCCGCGCTCGATGGCTCCGAGGATGAATTCGCGCGCCTCTTTCAATCCGCCCATAAGCTCGACGGCGATCTGCACCGCCGGATCATCGAGCACGTCCTGCCAGCGCGTGGTGAGCATCTCGGGCGGCACCGCGACATCGCGAGCGCGGGCGGCGTCGCGCACGGCGACTTTGCGGACCACCAGCTCGAGGCCGAGCCGCTCCCGGAGCAGGGCACGATTGAGCGTCAGATGCTTGAAGACACCTGCGCCGACATTCCCGAGGCCTGCTAGTCCGATGCCGATTTGCTGCATAAAAAGGGGCGCGAAGTATCGAGCACGGCCCGAGCCCGAAGCAAGGTGAGACTTCGCGACGAATGCGTGACGTGGACGGGACGGGCCTCGGGAAGAAAGGGCGAACGCCCTCACCCACCTCGCTTCCAAGCCCCCCGCAAACACCATCAGTAGCTCTTCGCCCAGATCACACGGCAGGCGCTGGGCTTGCCGCTGAAAGGACACACGCCGGACTCCGCGGCGAGCGCATCCGGGATGCAGCGGATGGTGACTTTGAGGTCTTTCTTGATCTGCTCCTCGACCTCGCGCGAACCATCCCAATGCGCGAGCGCGAAGCCGCCGTGCGCCTCGGGCTTGGCGGCATTTTTCGGGGTAAAGAATTCGTAGAAGGCGTCCTTGCTGTCGATCGGTACGGTGTTCGCGTCGCGATACGCGGTGGCCCGGGCGAGCAGCGAATCCTGAATGGACTGGAGCACGCCGGCGACGCTGGCCACGAGATCCGCAGCGAAGGGAAATTCCTTTTCCTTATGCCCACGATCCCGCCGGGAGACGGCGACGGTACCTTTCTCAAGATCGCGCGGGCCCAGCTCGATACGAATCGGTACGCCTTTCTTGATCCACTCCCAGCTCTTCGTTCCACCGCCGATGTCGCGCTTATCCACTTCGATGCGGATCGGCTCGCCGGCAAAGGTCTGCGCGCGCAACTCGGCGGCGAGTTTGTCCACCGCCGGGAAAACGGTGTCACGCATTTCAGGCTTCGGCGCGACGGGGATGATGACGATGTGCGCCGGCGCGATGCGCGGCGGGAGGACGAGTCCGTCGTCATCGGAATGCGCCATGATCACCGTGCCGATGAGCCGCGTGCTCACGCCCCAGCTCGTAGTCCAGGCGAGCTCCTGTTTGTTTTCGCGGGAGAGAAATTGGATGCCGCTGGCCTTCGCAAAATTCTGCCCGAGGAAGTGCGAGGTGCCGGCCTGGATAGCCTTCCGATCCTGCACCATGGCCTCGATGCACAGGGTCTGCACCGCGCCGGGGAAGCGCTCGCTCTCGCTTTTTTCTCCGGTGAAGACGGGCAGCGCCAGATACTCGCGGGCGAAAGTTTCATAGACCCGTAGCATCTGCTCCGTCTCGGCGACCGCCTCCTCGGAAGTCTCGTGCGCAGTGTGCCCTTCCTGCCATAGGAATTCCGCGGTGCGCAGGAAAAGGCGGGGCCGCATTTCCCAGCGGACGACGTTCGCCCACTGATTGATGAGGATCGGCAGATCGCGATAAGACTGCACCCACTTCGCATAGCTCGCGCCGATGATCGTCTCACTCGTCGGCCGCACCACCAGAGGCTCCGTGAGCTGGGCGGAAGGCGCCGGACGCAGCCCGCCCGCGCCATCAGACTCCAGCCGGTGATGCGTCACGACCGCGCACTCCTTGGCGAAGCCCTCCACGTGCTCCGCTTCCTTCGCGAGATACGAGAGCGGGATGAAAAGCGGGAAGTAGGCGTTCTTGTGCCCGGTCTCCTTAAACATCCGATCGAGCACCCGCTGCATGCCTTCCCAGATCCCGTAACCCCACGGCTTGATGACCATGCACCCGCGCACATCGGAATTCTCCGCGAGATCCGCCGCGCGGACGACTTGCTGATACCACTCGGGACAATCCTGCTCGCGAGTAGGCGTGATGGCGGTCTGTGGCTGGCTCATAGGGTGGTGCGGAGAAAGGGCGCGCAAACTAGACGCCGCGAACCCGCCGGGCAAGGCGCGGCTTCCGAGACTAAGGAATGGGCGGCAACTCTTCGCCACCCGTCAGACGATATGCGCGGAGCAGTTCCTCCCATTGTGCGTGCAAACCGAGACGCTCGATATGTTGCCCGGTCCATTTTCGTGACTGCTAACATGAATCGCATGTCATCAATGTGCTTGTCCTGCTCGCCTTCGCGGAAGAACTCCAGCTTGCGGAGCAGGACATACTCCGGTGGAGCGATCCAGACTTCGGCGCTCCCGAAAGGAACTCGGCGGCGATGCTTCATCGCCCAAAGATGCAGCGGGTCTCGAACGACAAAGAACAAGTCTGCCCTAAACCCACTCTGGTGATGGTAAAGATTGAGACACCCACGGGCACCGCGGAACATCTCCGTGACGAGGGCCTCCGTGGGTGGGACGTAATAGTGCTCGCAGGGAAAAGCATCTCGAAAGAGCGCAAGTTCAGGAACCGTCAGGAGAATTACGAGGTCGATATCGTGCGTGGTGCGAATCAGTCCATAGAACCCGGCACCGACTGAGCCCGTAACGCAGTAAAAAATGCCCGCCTGCTCGAGCGGGTCGAGGAAGACTCCAAACGGCTCAGGAAACGCCATAGAGCATTCGCTCCCGGATTTCGCGCTCGATTTCCGCATCGGTCCATTCGGGGTGCTGGGCGGAAATGCCGCACTTGAGCATCTCACGGCCGGCCCGCTGGAATGCAGCCAGGCGTTCCAGCTTCTCGGTGGGAGTCATCCGGCGATATCCGTCGATCTGCACTGGATGCATGGGCTCATGAGCAGAATAATTCCTCGGCTTGCGAACGAGGTGACGCAGGTGTGGATCGAGGAGTTTCATAGGCTTCTTAGAAACTTACCAAAGAACTCCACCCCGCGCTCCAAATCTTCCACCGCGAGGTACTCGTCCACGGTGTGCGCCTGGGCGATGGAGCCGGGGCCGAGAGCCACGGCGGGCATGCCTTTCTCGGCAAAGAAACATGCGTCGCAAAACCACGGGGCGCCGATCGGTTTTGCGCCGCATTCGCCGAGCCTGGCGATGAGCGGGTGCGCGGGATCGGTGTAGAGCGGCGGGGCGGCGTCGGCGGAGACTTCCACATCGGGGCAGACCTGGCGCAGGCGCTTGCGGAAGCCGGAGATGAGGCCGGGCTGAAAATGCGCGGGGACGAAGCGCATATCGACGCTGGCCTCGCAGGAGTCGGGGATGATGTTCGTCTTCGAGCCGCCGGCGATGGTGCCGATGCTGAGCGTGGAGCTGCCGAGCACGGGGTGCGTCTGCGCGGCGAATTCGGCGGCGAATTCCGTGCGGACGACTTCGAGCACCGAGAGCATTTTCACGATGGCATTGTCGCCGAGATCGGGACGCGCGGCGTGGCCGGCTTTGCCGTGCGTCTTGAGCAGGAGAAAGGCGGAACCTTTGTGCGTGTACACGACATCGAGCCCGGTGGGTTCGCCCACGATCACGAAGTCGAAACGCTCCTCGGACGCCAGCGCGCGGGAGCCGTGCTGCGCGGCTTCTTCGCTCATCAGGCCGGCAAACCAGATCTCGTGTCCGAGGGTTGCGAGTCGGTCGCGATTTTCGCGCAGCGCCCAGAGCATCGTGGCCATGGAGCCCTTGGTGTCGCTCGCGCCGCGGCCCCAGATTTTGCCGTCGCGCAGGTCGCCGCCAAAGGGGTCGATGCTCATCCCGGCCACGCTCACGGTATCGGTGTGCGGGGCGAAAAGGACGCGCGGTTTGCCGGGGCGATCCCCCGGCCAGTGGGCAACGATGTTCGGGCGATCCGGCAGCACCTCCCGCAGCTCGGCGTGCGCACCGAGGCTTCTGAGATACTCCACGAGCCACTCGGCGATCCGCTTTTCTCCCACTCCGGTCGTGCCGGGATGCCCGTGCGGATTTACGCTCGGGATGCGGATGAGCGTCTGCAGGAGTTCGACGACGTTATGCGGATGGCTCATCGCAAGGTCAGCGGTTGGAAAGCGCTGGATCGCTGGCCAGCAGCGAATGGCCGGATAAGGCGAAGCAACAGAGCGCAGCGGGGAGTCTCATGCGTTCAGCATTTCCGTCCGCCGCCCGAAGTCGAGATCACTTCCGCATCGTGCGGTACCAATCCACAAATTTCGGGATGCCTTCGGCGATTTTCGTCGTCGGCGCGTAGCCGAGCAGGCGGCGCGCTTTGTCGATGTTCGCGTAAGTCAGCGGCACGTCACCGGGCTGCTCCGGCATCCGTTTGATCTCGGCCTTTTTCCCCAGCGCCCGCTCGATGGAAGCGATGAGCTCACTCAGCGTCGTGGTCTGACTTTCGCCAAGATTAAAGACATCGCACAGCGCCCCCTCGTAGTGGAGGCAAGCGGTGATGCCCTGCACGATGTCGTCGATGTAGGTGTAGTCGCGGCGCGTCGAGCCATCGCCAAATTGCTGGATGGGCCGCCCTTCATCGATCGCCCGGGTGAAGGAATGGATCGCGAGGTCGGGCCGTTGCCGCGGGCCATAGACGGTGAAGAAACGCAGGCTGATCGTCCGCATTCCGTAGAGGTGCGAATAGTTGGAGCAAAACTGCTCCGTGGCCATCTTCGTCGCCGCGTAGGGCGAGATGGTCTGGTTGATGAGCATGTCTTCGCTGAAAGGGGCCGTCTTGATCACGCCATAGACCGACGAACTCGATGCCGAGATAAACCGCGGCACCCCCTGCACCCGCGCCGCTTCCAGCAGATGCCATGTCCCGGTGATATTCGTGTCGATGTAAAGCTTCGGATCCTTGATGGAAGGCCGCACGCCAGCGCGCGCGGCGAGGTGGATGATGACCTCCGGTTGCTGCTCGCGGACGATGCGTTCCACTTCGGCCCCGTCCCGCAGATCCGCTTCGTAGATGGGCACCTGCTTGGCAAAGGCGCCGACGTTCGCGCGCTTGATGGCGGGGTCGTAGAATTCGTTGAAATCGTCCAGCACGCTCACGGCATGGCCCTCCGCGAGGAGTCGTTCGACCAGATTGGAGCCAATGAACCCGGCTCCGCCGGTCACGAGAATTTTCATAGAGCCACCGTAGCGAACTGCGGAAAACGCGGGCAAGCGAAAGTTCCCCCCTGCCAAAAAAGCCCGAAAGGCCTAATCAATGCATGGATCATCGTCCCCGGCTTGTTTCCCGGTTGACACACAAAATGCCGGGTGAGATGAACCACCCCCTCAACTCCTTATATGGCCGACGAACCCTCCATTACCCCCCCCGAAGACGAAGCCGCCAAGGCCGAGACCATCCGGATCACCCTGCCCCCAAAAGGGGACCAACCGGTGAAGCGCGAGACCGTGCGCATCAATCTGCCCGGCAAGCCAGCGGAGTTGTCGGGTCCGGGAACGTCTTCAGCGCCGAAGAAAGAGACGACTAAGATCGCCGTCGAAGGCGGTCTCACCCCGCCGCCGCCCCCAGGGCCTGCCGGAGCCAGGCCTTTCGTCCCCGGCGCCAAGCCCGGAGCCCCAATGCCACCCCGCCCGCTCGGTGCCAGCGGCGCGGCTCCACCGCCGAAGCCCCCATCTTTGGGCGCGCGCCCCATGGCCCCGCTCAAGCCTGCCGGCGCGCCTTCCGCCCCGCTCGCGCCCAGAGCAGCCGAGCCCGTCAAGGCCGCCCAGCCAAAGAAAGAAACCGCCCGCATCACCCTGCCACCCGAAGGCGCCAAGGTCGGAATGCCCAAGGCCACGGTGAAGATGCAGCAGACCCAGCCGCTCGTCCGCCAGCCCTCCACCGTCCAAGCCTCACCCGTGATCCAGCAGGCCGCCCTCTCCATGTCCCCGGTCTCCGAAGGGCCGGACAGCGGCACCACCATCATGAGCATCGCCGCCTTCGTCTTTTCCCTCGCCGCCCTCGGCCTTTCCTTCTGGGCCTACAGCGCTTCTGGCGTGCAGTAAATTTAACCCTCCTTCCGCAACCTCTCCATCTATGGCCAGCGCCAACGTCCTCACCATCACCGACGCCAACTTCCAAACGGAGGTCCTCGAGAGCGACAAGCCCGTGCTCATCGACTTCTGGGCGCCATGGTGCGGACCATGCGTGCAGCTCGCCCCGATCATCGACGAGATCGCGGAAGCCCGCTTGGGCACCGCCAAAGTCGGCAAGGTAAACGTGGACGAAAACGGCACCATCGCCGGAAAATTCCGAATCAACTCGATCCCCGCGCTGCTCTTTTTTAAAGGCGGCGAAGTCCGCGATCAGCTCGTCGGCCGCGTGCCGAAGGCGGAGATCCTGGCAAAGCTCGACGCGCTGGCCTGACCCACCGGGAGCGCCGCGGCGGGTGATCGGGGATGGAAATCCGCTGCTGGCGAGGATCGTTGGTATCGAGAATCACCTGGCTCCCTTCCTGATTTACGGGCCGATCGCCGAAATTCCAGCCGAGCAGCTTGATCAAGTCTGCCCCGGTCAGATCGCGCGGCAACTTCATGCTCCCACCAGCCCTTCGTCACGCACCAGGTGCAACCGAATCGCCGAAGGCTTGGGCTGGTCGAAAAAATAAGCGCTCACCGCTTCTTTGACGTTGGCCCGCAATGCATCCCAAGTGTCTCTCTGAGTGAATATGTCGCGGGATAGCCACTCGCCCACAAACCCGCCATCGGCTTCCTGAGTAGTGCTGAAAAGGACTTCCGTTTCCCCGAGGCAGCAGAGAGCCGCACCGGAAACAAGCTGACCAATCTTTCACCACGAAGTTCAGGTTGCTCGCCGTTCCCGCGGCCACCCTTCGCGCTGCGTGCGGCGGGCGATGTCGCTCCGCTCCATTCCCCGCGCAAAAAAGTGGTGTTCCCAAGTCCTCCACTTGGCAACGACGGTGGAAAATTGGATCGATCAGTCAAGAATTGTCGCCTGACCCGTACTTCCTAGGAGGCCGTTGGTTGTCTTGGGAAATAACGCACATTCGGAAGGTCCTTGAAGTGCTCGTCCTGCGTCCAGAGAGTCGCTTCGTGGCGCATCGCCGTCGTGTAAATGATGCTGTCTGCCAGCGTCAGCGGATGGCGCGCAGCCTCCAGCGCCAGCGCACAATCCAAGTCGATAAGTTGGCCACCCTGCATCATGCTGGCGACTTGGAGCGCGTCATCCTCGCCACGCTCCCGAAGAACCTTCTTGAAGACCTCGTAAATGGAAATGGCCGGCACGACAAGGTTCTCAGCGTCCTCAATGGCACATGCGAACAACGGCGCGCGGTCGCTGTCCGTGAAGTATTCGAGCCAGCCGGATGAATCAACGACATTGGCAGCGCTCACAGGCGGTCGTCCTCCCGTTCGATGGTCGTGTCCATGCCACGGAGGAAGCCCCGCATCTGCTGAATCGGGCGAACGGGAATGAATTCTACTCTGTTGGCGTAGCGCAAAACACGGAGCTTCTCGCCTGCCGTGAGATGCAGTGCCTCACGAATGGCCTGTGGAATGACAACCTGAAACTTGGGTGAGAGCGTGACGGTATCCATATCGATGCGGGTATCGTATGACGATTCTCTTATCGATGCAAGCGCGCGAATCGGCCTAGACCTTATGGCTGCCCTCTCTGTGAGCGTCCCGTTTTCTGAAAAAGAGAAGCGGTGTGCTTGAAGGAGTGGCGAAGCGCGGGTTGCCCGGATAAATCCGGGCCTTGCCGCAGATGCGGGAGCACCGCCGGAGCGGC
>JANNXQ010000237.1:0-38516 GCA_031409655.1 Chthoniobacteraceae bacterium
GTCTGGACCGTGTCTCAGTTCCAGTGTGGCTGGTCGTCCTCTCAGACCAGCTACCCGTCATAGCCTTGGTGAGCCGTTACCTCACCAACTAGCTGATAGGCCGCGGGCTCATCAAGAAGCGCCAGGTTGCCCCGGCTTTGGCGTCGGGAAGATGTCTTCCCTGGCCACATGCGGTATTAATTCGCCTTTCGGCGAGCTATCCCCCACTTCTCGGCAAATTGCCCACGTGTTACGCACCCTTGCGCCACTGGACATTTCTAATATTGCTACCAGAAATATCCCGTTCGACTTGCATGTCTTATCCACGCCGCCAGCGTTCGTTCTGAGCCAGAATCAAACTCTCCGTGAAAGTTTGCGCAGCGCTCGCTAAAAGCGCTGCAAATTCTGACCGATTGGTTCCTGCCTAACACTGAGGTTAAGCAGGGTTTGTTCGATCTTTAATTTTTGTGAGTCTTGCGACTCGATTTTTGGTTCAAAGATTTGACGTATAACGCACAATTCAATTTTTGCTTTTCATGACCGTTCTGAGTTTTTGCGGAAACCTCATGATGCGCTTGGCACATCAAATTCATCGCTTGAAAACTCACGAATCAGACTATCAAAGAACAACTGCTCTTACACTACTTTCCTTACTGCTTGCTTTTTCACTTCTCTTATAACCCGATGCATTTCGCATAGAGTTTTTCAGTTCCGCATCAAGCTTAGCATTGGAGCCGAAGTAGTGAAGAACGAACTGCTTTTCAGCAGCCCCGCTTCGTTACGGGAGGCGGAGACTAGCGGGCTGCTTTGCTTGGTCAACGAGATTTTCAAACTTTTTTTAATCTCACTCACTTCACTCAGCACTGCCCGCCGCTTTCGCGACTGCCCGTTTTGCTGCGGGGGGCGGAAAGTAGCAACTCATCCAAGAGCGGCAAGAGCTTTTTGAGATATTTTTCTGAAACCCGTTTCGGCACTGGGAACGGCGTTGGAGATGCGGGGATTTCCATCGCTCGGAAGGTAGCTGATCGCAGAGTGGCGGAGCCGCGGAAGGAGACCACGAGCGACTGGGATCAATATCCGGCACGCTCGAAGAAAACGCTCTCGGGCGGTGCGGGTGGCGCGATCGCGCGCTCTGGATTTCTGTCGCGGTAGTATTTCACCGCCGCCCCAACGGTGAGGGCGAGGATGACCACGACGATCAGACGGATTTCATCGGCGCTCAATCTCACGACTTCCTCCCCGGCACGCGGTCGAAAGCGAATCTCCCGCGGATGTGCTGGGCAAAATAGCGCCCTTTTGAGTCGGCGCTCATCAACTGACGATAGACCGTGTGCGAGACGCCACGGTATTGGTAAACGGTTCCGTCTCGAAATTCGATCTCGAGGGTGGACGTTGTCCGGTCGTATCCGACGCTCGTAAGATGCGTCGAAACCACTGGAATCCTCTGCGTTTCAGCGGAGGCCGGTGGAGCAGCCCGAGCGCGTGCGACCCACCACATTCCGGCAGCGCTGGCCTGGAAAAAGTGCCTCCTCGTCATAGGAAAAGGCTATGCAACATCCGCCCCTCCTGGCCAGCGCTTTTCCGTCGTTTGGATTCGTCTTTGGTATTCCCATCGCTCGCCTCTCTGGATACTTCTGCTCGCCCCATGGATTGGAATCACTGGACCCCACGCGAGCGCGCCAATCTTTGCTTCATCTGCAAAGCAGGGCGAGTCCTTCTGATTCGGAAGAAACGCGGACTCGGCGCCGGAAAAATCAATGGGCCGGGAGGGAAAATCGAGCCGGGCGAGACAGCGCTGGCCTCGGCCATCCGCGAGACGCAGGAGGAAGTGGGGGTCACGCCTCTCGCCGTCACGGAGCGCGGCATTCTGCATTTCCAATTCACCGACGGCTATAGCCTCCACTGCACGGTGTTCGTGGCGGGGGACTTTGCTGGCGAACCGATCGAGACGGAGGAGGCGGTGCCGTTGTGGTTCCCGATCGGCGCGATTCCGTTCGACGAAATGTGGGCGGATGACCGGCACTGGCTGCCCGAGGTGCTGGCCGGGCGGAGCTTCCGCGGCTGGTTCGTTTTCGCCGGGGATGAAATGCTGAGCCGCGACGTGCGGCTGCTCGACTAGCGCGGCGTCGTTCGCTACGGAGACCGCATGCAAACTCTCCCCCTCGGCCGCGGCGCCTTGCTCAGCAGCCGGCTCGCCTACGGATGCTGGCGCGTCGCTCCCGGCAAGGATTTTCTGGAAAATCTCGACGTCGCCCGTCGTGCCGTCACCGCGGCTTTGGAGGCTGGCTACACGCTTTTCGATCACGCGGACATCTACTGCGGGGGACGGGCGGAAGAGGTCTTCGGCGAACTTTTGCGGGAATCCCCCGGGATGCGTGAGCAGATCGTGTTGGCGACAAAGTGCGGCATCCGGGTGGCGGGCGACCCTTCGCCCGACTCTCCGACGCGCTACGAATTCTCGGCAGAATACATCGCCCGGCAATGCGAACACTCACTGCGCCGGCTGAGCGTTGATTGTATCGATCTCTACCAACTCCATCGGCCCGATTGGCTGATGGACGCGGACGAGGTCGCGGAGGCGCTCGAGAAGCTGCAGCGCGCCGGAAAAGTTCGTGAGTTCGGGGTCAGCAATTTCTCGCCCGCGCAGGTCTCGCTGCTCCAGCAAGCGTGCGCGCAGCCGCTGGCCGTGAATCAAGTGGAGATCAGCCTGGCGCAGCTTTCCACCCTCTCCGACGGGACCCTCGATCAGTGTCAGGCGCAGAAGATCACGCCGCTCGCCTGGAGCCCGCTGGCGGGCGGATTGCTCGGAGATGGCGGGAAGGATCTCCTCCCGGGGCAGCAGGGTTATCGCCCGGAGAAAATCGTCACCGCGCTCGACCAGATCGCCAACGCTCGCGGGACTTCGCGGACGGTCATCGCGCTGGCCTGGTTGCTCCTCCATCCTGCGAAAATCATCCCGATCATTGGCAGCACCGGCCCGGCGCGAATCCGGGAGGCAGCGAAGGCCACCGAGTGCGAGCTGAGCCGGGAGGAATGGTATCGCCTCTTCACCATCGCCCGCGGCGAACCGCTGCCGTGAGGTTTGGAGCGTTCTTATTTTAGCTATGGCGCGCATCTTCATCGCTGGCTGCGGATTCGTGGGTCTGGCCACCGCGCGGCTTTTCCAGGCGCGCGGCTGGGAAGTCCTCGCCGGCACGCACACGCCGGAATCAGCGGCGCAGCTTGCTGGCGAGCCGTTCGCCGCGCTCCCCGTCGATATCGCCGATCCCACGGCCCTGGCCGCGCGCCCGGAACTCCGCGACCTCGACGCCGTCATCCATTGCGCCAGTTCGGGACGCGGCGGGGCAGACGCCTATCGCCGCGTCTATCTGGAGGGCGTGAAAAATCTCGCAACGGCGCTGGCTCCGAAGCGGCTCGTCTTCACTGGGAGCACGTCCGTTTACATCCAAACGGATGGCGAATGGGTCACCGAGGCGAGCGAAGCGCTCCCGGATCGCGAAACGGGCCGCGTCTTGCGGGAAGCCGAGGACGCGGTCCTCGCTGGCGGTGGCAGCGTCGCCCGACTCGCGGGGATCTACGGGCCGGCGCGTTCGGTTCTCCTTAAAAAATTCCTCGCTGGCGAAGCCGTCATCGAGGGCGACGGCGGGCGGTGGATCAATCAAATCCATCGCGATGATGCCGCCACGGCGCTGCTGGCGCTCGTGGAATCCGAAGCGGGCGGCGTTTTCAACGTCACCGACGACGAGCCCATGACCCAGCGGGCCGCCTACGAATGGCTCGCCGACCATTTTCAGAAGCCGCTCCCGCCGTCCGGCCCCATCCCCAAGGACCGCAAGCGCGGCTGGACCAGCAAGCGCGTCAGCAACGCCAAACTCCGCGCCCTCGGTTGGGCGCCGCAGTATCCCTCCTTTCCGCAAGCCGTCGCCGCGACCGGCACACTGCTCGCCGGCTTCTGACCTCAAGCGTGCGCGTCTGGCAGCCGGAGCAGCGTGGGCCGCTGCGAACTGAGGCGGATCAGCGCGTCCCCCTTCCCCCGGTCGATCTCGATCACCCGCGTGATTTCCAGGGCAAAAAGGATCCGCTCCCGCTCCTTCCCGTCAGGGATGTCATAGCCGACCACGGACATCGGCAGCTTCCCGAAGTCTGCGAGCCGCGCGAGGAAGCTGCCGGCTTGGGCGAGTTCCGCTTCCGTGAGCCGCTGCCGCACCGTCAGCGTGCTCCACACCGCCAGCGTCGCGCGCGGCGTCGCGAGCAGGAAATCTTCCACGATCTCGCGCGGCGGTTTGCTGTCGCGCGGCCAATCATTGGGCGTGAGTCGCCGGTCGATCCACGCATAAACGAGCAGGCAAATCGCCGCCGTCACATAGACGATGGCAAAGCCCCCGGGCATCGCCGTGTCCTCTCCATTGGCGACCGTCAGGAAGAGCAGCGTGAGCCACTGGCCAACCACGTAGATCGCCGTCCAGAGCGCCACGGCGCCCGCGAGAGTTGCGAGCGAAAGCAGGAGCACCCGCCGATTATGCTCCGCGAAATGACGCCGGAGCGCCGCGGTGATTTCGGCGGGCGTCGGGGCGGAATCGGTGGAAAGTTCGGACGCCACGGTCGGCACCTTAGAGAGGACCTCGGCGCAAAAAACAAGATTTGGGTGGACGACCGCCGGTCCACGCCCAACCCTCCGCCCAGAATGGAGCCGCCACGAAACTGTGCCGCAGGCAAGCACGCGAAACTCAGCGTCCAGCTCCACACTTTCCATGTTGGCTGATGACGACTGGAGGAACTTTTTTCCCCAGCGAGTCGCATTCGTGCTTTAGCACTGATGCGAATTCTCGATTTCGCACTGCCTTGCCATGCCAGTCAGAATTTTTGTAAATTTATCTTTAATGATTTACCGCACTCCACTTTCCCACCGCCCGTCCCTCGGAACTTCTGCCTTTCCGCTCGCGAGTTCGGTCCGACAAACCCGCGGTCTGGCTTCCGCACTTTCCATCGGTGCGCTGTGCTGCGTCCTCCGTTCCGCAGGCCTTGCCCAGGATCTCCCCACGCCCAGCCAGCAGCCGCTGGATCTCGGCCCCTCCCTGATGGTCGGTGACGAAAGCATGCTCCCTGAAACGGATGCCGCCGAGCCCGCAGCGATGGAAGCTGCGGAAAGTCCGGACGCCGTCCTCGACGCGCCAAACCCCGGGCCCTCGGCTTCCAAGTGGAAGTTTTTGCCGCACTTCGACATCGGCATTCGCTGGGACGACAACATTTTCATCCAGCCGACGAACGAAACCTCAGACCTCATCTTCACCTTCTCGCCAGGCATCGCGATTGGGTATCTCGATGAAGAAACGCGCCTCCTGCGCTTTCTCGAGCGCGAGAACCGGGCCAGCCGGATCGATCGCTTCGACGGTCAATTCCTACTCCTCGATTACACGCCAAGCTTTGTCGTTTTTAGCGACAATGGCTCCGAGGATTCCTTCGATCAGGAGGCGCGATTCGAGGCGCGCTGGCAGCTTCAAAAGCTCTCGCTCGCGGCCCAGGCCCGCTACATCTCGGTGCGAGAGGCAAATGTGGAATTGAACCAGCGGCTCGAGCGGACCAGCGAAAGCGCGGGCCTCTCCGCCAACTACCAGCTCACCGAACGCACCTCCATCGAGGTCGGCGGATATTTTCAAAACGATGAATACGAAAACGCCTCCGGCAACACCGAGTATCGCGCTGAAGGCTTCATCGGCTACGAACTCACGCCCGTCGTAAAATTCGGCCTCGGCGTGGCCTTTGGCGCCGTCGAAGTGGAGAATGCGTCGAATCAAACCTTCGAGCGCGTGCTCGCTCGTGGCACCTATTCGCTGACCGAAAAGCTGGAAGCATCCGTCCTCGCAGGCGTCGAATTCCGGCAATCCGACGGCGGCGGCGAAGACCGCACGAACCCCATCTTCGAGATCGATCTCGGCTACCTGCCCGCCGAGGCCACGCGCGTCAGCTTGAACGTCTCGCGCCAGGTCCTCTCCTCGATCTCCGAGCCGGCGGAATTTGTCACCGCCACCGGCTTTGCCCTGCGCTTCTCCCGGATGCTGCGCGATGGCGTCCGCCTTACGGCCGAGGGCGGCTACCGGAATTCGGAGTACTCGGACTCCGGCATCGGCGAGCCGCGCTCGGACGACTACGTTTACGGACAGGTCGCGCTTCAGTATAATTTTGCCACTTGGGGCAGCGCCTCGGTCAGCTACGAGTATCGGCAAAACGATTCATCGCGCTCCGAATCCGACTTCACGAACAACCAGATCGCCTTCGGATTTAGCGTCACGTTCTAAACCATCCCGCCTATGAAAGCCCGCCTCCTGCGCCTGCTCTGCGCCGTTTTCGTTTTCTGCGGAGCCGCAGCCAGCGCCCAACTCCCAGCCCCAGTCGCCCCGCGCTCCGACTCCACGCCTGGCTACATCCTCGTGCCGAATGACGTCATCGCCGTGAAAGTCTTCGACGAAGCGGAACTCGATACCACGGCCCGCATCGCCGAAGACGGCGCCATCTCCATGCCGCTCATTGGCTCCGTCTCGGTGCGGGGGAAGACCGCCGAGCAGGCGGCCCGTGCCATCCGCGACCGGCTCGCCGAGCGTTTCCTCGTGAATCCCCAGGTCAGCGTGATGGTCACCGAAGCCACCAAGCGCCTCTTCACCGTGCTCGGCCAGGTCCAGCGCCCCGGCACCTATCGCTTCCCCGATCGCAGCAGTCTGAACCTCATCCAAGTCATCGGCATGGCCGGTGGCTACACCCGCCTCGCGGATGCCGGTCGCATCACCCTGAAGCGCACCGTGAACCGCAAGGAAACGGTCTTCAAACTCGACGCCAAGAAAATGGCCAAGGACGAGTCCAGCAAAGCTTTCGAGATCGAGCCCGGGGACATCATCTCCGTCGGCGAACGATTGTTCTAAACTATGGATCCAGTCGACCCCAACGATACCCCCGCCACCTTCGCCGCGGATCTCCGGGCGACCTTCGAATCCCTGCGGGAAAGGCTCTGGCTCATCCTGCTCTGTGCGGCCGCCGCGGGAGCGCTCGGGTATTTCCAGGCCGAGCGCAGTCCGCGGATTTACGCCTCGCAGGTCACCGTGCAGGTCGAAAATGCGGAGCAGAAAATCCTCAAGATCGATGGCGTCACGTCGGATGATTTGAAGTCGCTCGAGGTCCTCTCGACCATCGAGCAAAATCTCACCAGCCCCGAGTTGCTGCTCCGCGTCATCGAGCGCAACAAGCTGGAGCTAAACGCCAACTTCCTGCCAGATGTGCGCCGTCCGGTGACCGCCAATCAGCTCCGCGAAGTGCTCACCACGCGGATCGCCGCCAAAGTCCGGCGCGGCACCCGGCTGATCGACGTAAAAGTCGAGGACGCCGATCCGAAGATGGCCCAGCAGATCGCCGGATATCTGGTCCGTGAGTTTGAAACGCAGGGCTACGAAGGCCGACTCGAAGCTTCGCAGAGCGCCAATGAATTTCTGATCCGCGAAGCCGAGCGGCTGAAGATGCGCCTCGAAAAATCCGAAGGCGCGCTGCAGACCTACAAGGAGAAGCATTCCGCCGTCTCGCTCGAGGACAAGCAGAACGTGACCGCCGAGAAGCTCAAGGAACTCAACCAGCGCGTCACCGAAGCAAAGTCTGACCGGCTCAAGCTCGAGAGCGACAATGCGCTCATCAAGAGCCTCACCGACCAGCCCACCGAGAAACTTCTTTCCGTGCCGAGCGTCGCCGCCTCGCAGCCCGTCGTGGAGCTGAAGAAGACGATCTCGGAGAAGCAGGCGCTCTTCGCCACCCTCACGCAACGCTACAAATCCGAGCACCCGAAATACACTGCCGCGCAGAGCGAACTCTCCGGCCTCCGCAATGGGCTGGAGACCGCCATCCGCCGCGCCGCCGAAGTCGTCGCCTCCTCCTATGCGACCGCCGTGGAGACGGAGAAAAAGATGGAAGGCGCGCTCAGCGAGCAAGGCCTGAGCGCCCTGGATCTCAGCAAACTCGCGATCCCCTACAACGCCCTGCTCCGCGACGTGGAATCCGACCGCGTCCTCTACGAATCCGTGCTCGCGCGTTTGAAGGAAACCGACGTGACCAAAGGCGTGACGCAGAGCCCCATCCGCGTCGTTTCGCGCCCGCTGCTTCCGGAGAAGCCGATCAAGCCCAACAAGCCGCGCATCCTCCTCTCCAGCATCTTCGCTGGCCTCACCGTCGGCATCGCCATCACCGTGCTCCTGCGGATGCTCGATGGCTCCTTCAAAACCGCCGACGACGCCGAACGCCGCCTCGGCCTGCGCGCCCTGGGCGTCATCCCCGAGTGCGTCGAGATGAAGTCGCGCACCGACGAACCGCTGCTCTCCTCCAATCCCGAGTCTTCCGCCGCCGAAGCCTTCCGCGCCCTGCGCACCTCGCTCTCGCTGCTCGGCAAGACTGGGAGCCAGCCGAAGACCTTCCTTTTCACCAGCGCCCTCCCGGCCGAGGGCAAAAGCTCGTGCGCGATCAACTGCGCCATGGCCTTTGCGCAGCAAGGTCTGAAGACGCTGCTCATCGACGCCGACATCCGCATCCCGACGCTCGCCACCACCTTCTTCGGCAGCGAGCACGAGCAAGGGCTCATCGACGTGCTCACGCACCAGATGCACTTTCAGGACGCCATCCGCATCCCGGGCATTCCGCACCTCCATCTCCTCTGCGCCGGCACCCGCACTTCCTCTCCGGCGGAAGTTCTCGGCAATGGTGAATTCGCCCGAATCGTCGCGCGCGCCCGCAGCGATTTCGACCGCGTGGTCATCGATAGCGCGCCGATCCACGCGGTGCCGGACACGCAGCTCCTCGCCGGTCATGTCGATGCCACTGTGCTCGTGATCAAAGCGAACCGCACGCCCGCCGAAGCCGCCGCACGCGCCGTCCGCAAGCTCACCGAAGCCGGATCGAAACCCGTCGGTTTCATCTTCAACCGCGTCCCGCCACGCGGCCTCTCCTACTACGACCAGCGCTACACGCTCGCGGGCTACGGGCCCAAGCCAAAGACGGAGACGAAGGGCACTCCCGCTCTGGCCAAAACCACGCGCGGAGCCCTCCCCTCCCCTGCGGCGCAACCTCCCGCAGCCCGCTGAAATCGCGGTCCGCCGCAGGGCTCCGGAAACCTGCTTCTTTTTCCAAAATCGCGTGCCGTCCGTCTCCGAACCACTGACCGAAACCTGCCTGGATCAGGTGGCCAAACACCCTCCCCATTCCAAGCGACTCTCGCTCCGCGCGAACTTTCTCTGGTCGCTCGGCGGCAACCTCATTTACGCCGCCTGCCAGTGGGGTATGATCATGGTCCTCGCGAAACTGGGCAGCGCGGAGTTGGTCGGAGAATTTGGCCTCGCCCTCGCGATCACCGCGCCCGTGCTCATCGGCGCGAGCCTCTGCTTGCGGAATGTGCAGGCCACGGACGCGGTCGGGGACTACGCCTTCGAGCACTACCTTTCGCTCCGCATCTTCACCATGCTGCTCGGCCTCGTCATCGTGGCGGGCGTGACCCTGAGTTCTGGATACAGCGTCCATTTGGCCTCGGTCATCTTCCTCGTCGGGCTCGCCAAGGCTTTTGAATTCGTGAGCGACATCATCTTCGGCTTCCTCCAGCAGCGCGAGCAGATGGATCGCATCGCGCGCTCCATGATTTTGAAAGGGCCGCTCTCGCTCGCGGTCATGGCCCTGGCGATTTACTTGACGGGCAATCTGGTCATCGCCGCCGCGGGCATCGCCATCGTCTGGGCGGGCATGCTCCTCTGCTACGACGCGCCGATCGCCGCGCGCTTGCTTGGTGGCACGAAGTCCGCACTGCGACTGCTGCTTCCGAGTTGGTCGCCCGCCGTCCTCTGGCGGCTCGCGCTGCTAGCCTTCCCCGGAGGCATCGTGATGACGCTCATTTCCTTCAATGGCAACATCCCGCGCTACTTCATCGACTACCATCTCGGCACCCGTGAACTCGGCATCTTCGCCGCGCTCGTCTATCCCATGGTCGCCGGTGGCACGGTCATCGCCGCGCTCGGCCAATCCGCCACGCCGCGGCTCGCGCAGCTCTATGCGAGCGCGGATCGGGCGGGGTTCAGTCGCTTGCTGGCGCGGCTGGTCCTCATCGGCACTGGGCTCGGCGCAGTCGGCGTGCTCGGGGTGTGGCTGCTCGGCGGGCCCATCCTCAGTCTCCTCTACCGCCCTGAGTATGCGGAGTACACCCGCGTCTTCCTTTGGATCGCCATCTCGACCGGCGTCGCCTTTGCGGCCTCGTTCCTCGGCTACGGCATGACGGCAGCGCGCTACTTCCGTTCTCAGGTGCCCGTCTTCCTCGCCACACTGCTCGTCACTGCGGCCGCTGGTGCGGTGCTCGTGCCGCGCTTCGGCCTGGTGGGCGCAGCCCTCGCGATGACGGCAGCGAGCATCGTCCAGATCCTCGGCAGTGCCGCTGTGGTCTGGCACGCCCTTTCCTCGTGCAAAGAGGCATGACCGCCCCGCTCCATCCCCGTCCCACTCGCGTCCTCCACATCGTGGGCGGCATGGTGCGCGGCGGCATCGAGACATGGCTCATGAATATCCTCCGGCATCGCGATCCCGCGCAGTGCCAGATGGACTTCCTCGTCCACACCACCGAGCCCGGCCCCTACGACGACGAAGCCCGCCGCCTTGGCAGCCGCATCTTTCCCTGCCTCAGTCCGGCGCGGCCCTGGGAGTATGGGCGCAATTTTCGACGCATCCTCGAGACCCACGGC
Source organism: Chthoniobacteraceae bacterium (assembly GCA_031409655.1). Taxonomy (GTDB): domain Bacteria; phylum Verrucomicrobiota; class Verrucomicrobiia; order Chthoniobacterales; family Chthoniobacteraceae; genus JANNXQ01. The sequence goes on from JANNXQ010000237.1 coordinate 10,722, forward strand.
CCCTTCGAGGTCGTCCATAGTCACGTGCATCTTTTCAATGGCTTCACGATGCGCTGCGCCCGCCGCGCCGGGATCCCCGTCCGCATCGCGCACAGCCACGTGGACACCATGCCCGAAGACGTCGCGCCCGGTCTCGCCCGGCGGCTCTATCTCGGGAGCATGCGCCGTTTGATCTGGAAAAATGCCACGCACGGCCTCGCCGCGAGCCAGCAGGCGGCGGCCGCCCTCTTCGGCCCCGGGTGGAATGAAGACCCGCGCTTTCGCCTGCTCTTCTACGGGATCGATCTCTCCGGCTACCAGCCCGCGCCCGACCCCGCGGTCCGCGCCGAACTCGGCCTGCCCGCGGATGCCTTCGTCGTCGGCCACATCGGCCGCTTTGATGAGCAAAAGAACCACGGTTTCCTCCTCGAAATCGCCCAAGCCCTCGCCGCGCTCGAGCCGCGGATGCGCCTGCTCCTCATCGGCGCGGGATCGTTGCGGCCCACCATGGAAAAGCGCGCCGTGGAACTCGGCATCGCCGACCGCGTGATCTTCGCCGGCCTGCGCTCCGACATCGCGCGGGTGCTCAAAGGCGCCGTCGATGTCTTCACCCTGCCGTCGCTCTGTGAAGGTCTCGCCATCGTGCTCATCGAAGCGCAAGCGGCTGGCCTGCCCTGCGTTTTCACGGAGACGATTCCCGGTGAAGCCACGGTCGTCCCCGAACTCACGACCCGCGTCCCACTCGCCGAGCCCGCCGCCTCCTGGGCCGCCCGGATCCTTGACGCAGGCCGCAGGGCGCGGCCCGTCAACCAGACCGACGCCCTGGCCACCGTCACCGCCAGCCCTTTCGATATTCAGCGATCCGTCGCGTCGCTCCTCGACGTTTACGCCACGGCCACCTCGCGCCTCCCATGACCCCGGCCCGTCGCCCAGCTCGCACCCCGGTCGATCTTTCGAGTCTGCAGATCGCGATCGCGGGCTGTGTCGCGATCATTGCCTACCTCGTCGCCACCGCCGACGGGATGACGCACTGGTTCCTCGCACCGGTCTTCGTTTGCGGCGTGCTGATCAGTCACGACGCCGTCGAGTATCTGCGCGGTCGTCTCGATTTGTTCGACCCCGTCGGCATCCTTGGCCTCTTCGGCGTGCATTTCTTTTTCCTCTGCCCGCTCCTCCACGTCGCCTGGGACAGCTACCTCGAGGACTACCTCGCCCATCCGCCGGACTGGCGCCCGTGGCTCGGCCACATGGCGATGCTGAACGCTGCCGGACTCTGCCTCTACCAGGGCGCCCGCCGCCGCGCTGCGCTCTGGGGAGGAAATGCTCCCCCGACGACGATGCGGCAGGTCGCGCGCGGTCGGATGTATTTCGCCTGCATCGTGGGACTGCTCGTCAGCGGTACTTTGCAGGTCGGCTTTTACATCATGCGCGGCGGCATCATGAGCTACATCGACAGCATCACCGCATCGGTCGGCGCCGCGTCCGAAGACCAGGCCGATCAGGGGATGGGCATCATCTTCATGATCTCGGAGAGCTTCCCGATCCTCGCGATGATGTTTTACGCGCTGGTCTCGGAAAAAAGAAAGTGGGCTCGCGCCCTCACCGTGGTCCTCATCGCGCTGTTCGTCTTTTTCGTCCTGAAGATCTTCTTCGGCGGCTTGCGCGGGAGCCGCTCGAATATCATCTGGGGGCTCTTCTGGGCCGCGGGCATCATCCACTGCTGGGTCCGCCCGCTGAGTCGGCAATTCGTCGCCGTGGGCCTCTGCTTCCTCGTGGCCTTTATGTACATCTACGGCTTTTACAAAGGCCTCGGCAGTCAGGCAATGGCCGCCTTTGAAGACGGATCACTCAACCAAAAAAGTCGGCGTGGGATGGACTCAATGTTGCTAGGTGATCTGGGCAGGGCGGACGTTCATGCGTTTCTCCTGCATCGCATCATGAAAGAAGATTCAGACTACCAGCTTGGTTGGGGCCGGACCTACATCGGCTCCGTCGGCCTGCTCGTGCCCCGCGGTTTCTGGCCGTATCGACCACCGATCAAGACCAAGGAAGGCACGGACGCCTTTTTCGGCGCGGGCACCTACGACGAGGGCAAGTGGTACTCGTCGAAAGTGTACGGCATCGCGGGCGAGACGATGTTGAATTTCGGCCCATGGCCCGTGCCCTTCGCCTATTTGCTCTTTGGCCTCGTCGTCGGGCGCTTGCAACGCTTTCATCGCAATCTTGATCGCCGTGATGCGCGCCTGCTGGCTTATCCGTTCTTCGTCGTCTGGTGTTTCAGCATCCTCCAGTCCGACTCCGACAATTTGATCTTCAACTTCATCAAGGACGGCATGATGCCTCTGGCCGTGGTGTACTTTGGTTCGCGCACCGTGCGGCGAAAAATTGCGGCCCCTCCAGACCGCACTCCAGCCACCCTGCCTCCCATGAGCGGAGCCTTAGCCGCATGAACGTCATCGTCGCCTGCGATCATCATTTCGAGCGTTCGCCAGATGGGACCGTTTGGGCCCACGGGCCACTCACCCATGCCTTCTGGGCGCGCTATCTGCCGGTCTTTGAAAAAGTGCGACTCGTGGCCCGCGTCCGCGAGATTCCCAAAGCGCCCACCAACGAGCAACCGGCGAGCGGCGCAGGCGTGGAATTCATCCCGGTGCCGGACTTCACCGGCCCGCAGCAATTCATGCTCCGGAGGCGCTCGATCATGAAAGTTGCCGCGGGCGCGATTGGCCGCGACGATGCCGTGTTCCTGCGCGCCCCGACGCCGGTGGGCAATTGCCTCGTGCCGGAACTGCGCCGCACTGGACGGCCTTTTGGGATGGAAGTCGTTGGCGATCCTTACGACTCCTTCTCCGCGAATGCGGTCAAACATCCGCTGCGCCGTTTCTTCCGCTGGATGTTCGCGCGCAATCTCCGGAACCTCTGCCAGTCCGCCTGTGGCGTGAGCTACGTCACCCAGCACGCGCTGCAACGCCGCTACCCGCCCTCGCCCGGCGCCTTCTCCACCCACTACTCGAGCATCGACCTTCCGGCGTCCTCCTTCGTCGCGGCGCCGCGCACCGGACCGATCTCTTCGCCCGCCCGACTGCTCCTCGTCGGCACCCTCGCCGGACTTTACAAGGCACCAGACGTCCTCATCGACGCCGTCGCCCGGTGCGCCAGTCGTGGCCTTTCGCTGAAGCTCACGATCGTCGGCGGAGGCGTGCATCAGCAGGATCTCCAGGCTCGGGCCACCGCCCACGGCCTCAATGGGGCCGTCCAATTCACCGGGAATCTTTCCGACCCCGCCGCGGTGCGTGACGAGTTGGATAAGGCGGATCTCTACGTCATGCCTTCCCGTCAGGAGGGTCTGCCGCGCGCTCTGATCGAAGCCATGGCGCGCGGGCTCCCGGCCATCAGTTCGACCGTCGGCGGCATCCCCGAACTGCTCCCGGCGGAAGATCTGGTCCCGCCAAACGATGTGGAAGCACTGGCCGCGAAAATCGCGGAAGTGCTCGCCGATCCCGCGCGCCTCGCCAGCGAGTCCGCGCGCAATCTGGTCAAAGCCCGCGAGTATTGCCAGGACGTGCTCACCCCGCGCCGCATCGCGCTCTACGGCCACGTCCGGGACTGCACCGAACGCTGGCTGGCGACGAGGAAGAGTGGATGACGGACGGCCCAGCTTCGCCACGCCCCCCGCCTTCACCTCACGCCTCTCCCTTTCTCTCTGACCTATGTGCGGATTCGCCGGATTCTTTGACGCCCTTTCGCCTGTCCCTTCCGCGGAGATGGAGAAAATCGCCACGCGGATGGCCACGCGCATCGTGCATCGCGGCCCGGACGACGCCGGCGCCTGGGCCGATGACAATGCGGGGATCGCGCTCGGTTTCCGCCGGCTCTCGATCGTCGATCTCTCGCCCGCCGGCCATCAGCCGATGCACTCCGCGAGCGGTCGCTACGTGATCAGCTTCAATGGCGAGATCTACAATCACCGCACCCTTCGCGCCGAACTCGATCCGCCGCCGGGAGGCTTTCGCGGCCACTCGGACACCGAGGTGCTGCTCGCCGCTGTGGAGCAGTGGGGCCTCGAAGCGGCCGTCCGGCGTTTTGTCGGCATGTATGCCTTTGCGCTCTGGGATCGGCGGGACCGCCGCCTGCACCTCTGCCGCGATCGTCTTGGCGAGCGCCCCCTTTACTACGGGCGCATGGGTAGCACGCTGCTCTTCGGCTCGGAGTTAAAGGCTCTCGAAGCGCATCCCGCCTGGCGCGGGGAGATCGATCGCAACGTCCTCCCGCTGCTCCTGCGGTACGACTACATCCCCACGCCTTTCTCGATCTACCGCGGCATTCGCAAGCTCACCCCGGGCACCGTGCTCACTTTTGATCGGCCCGATAGCGCCGCGGTGCCCGTGCCCTATTGGTCGGCGCGCGAGGTCATGGAAAGGGGCGGCGCGACGCGCTTTTCCGGAAACCTCAGCGCGGCGCACGATCGTCTGGAAGAGCTGCTCCGCGGGACGATCCGCGATCAAATGGTCGCGGACGTGCCCGTGGGCGCGCTGCTTTCCGGCGGCGTCGATTCCTCCATGGTCGTGGCGCTGATGCAGCGCGAGTCCTCGCAGCCCGTGCGCACTTTTACCATCGGCTTCACCGGCGGCTCGGGGCAGGTGAATGAGGCGCCTTTCGCGAAAGATGTGGCCAAGCATCTCGGCACCGAACACACCGAGCTCTACCTCACGCCGCAGGATGCGCTCGAGGTCATCCCGAAGCTCCCGACGATCTACGACGAACCTTTCGCCGACGTCTCCGGCATCCCCACCTACCTCGTCTCCGCCATGGCGCGCCGCGACGTGACGGTGTGCCTCTCGGGTGATGGCGGCGATGAACTTTTCGCCGGCTATCACCGCCACTTTTACGCCCGCGCCATCTGGGATCGCATCGGCTGGCTGCCGCAGCCCGCCCGCCGCGCCGCCGCGGCGCTCCTGAGCGCCACGGCGCCACTGCTGCCGAAGGGGCGGAAAATCACGAAGCTCGCCGAGGTCATCGACGTGGCCAACGCCTACGAGCTTTACCCGCGCTTCATGTCGCATTGGCGCGATCCCGGCGCGCTCACGCCCGGCGCCGTCGAACCGCTCACGCCGATGCTCGACGACCGCCGCCAGCGTTTGCCCGATCACGTCGAGGAAATGCAGTGCCTTGACATGCTCGGCTACCTGCCAGACTGCATCCTCGTGAAGACCGACCGCGCCGCGATGGCTGTCAGCCTGGAACTGCGGGTGCCTTTCCTCGACCACCGCGTCCTCGAATTTGCGGCCACGCTACCGGTCGCGATGAAGTTGCACCACGGCCAGGGCAAACACGTCCTGCGCACCCTGCTTCACAAATTCGTGCCCAAGGCCCTCGTCGATCGTCCGAAGTGGGGCTTCGTCGTCCCGCTCGGCGATTGGCTGCGCGGCCCGCTCAAGGACTGGACGGCCAGTCTCCTCGATGAATCGCGCCTGCGCCGCGAAGGCTGGTTCGAGCCGGCCCCGATTCAGGCCCAGTGGAAGGAGCACCTCTCCGGCAAGCGCGACCGCGTGGCTTCGCTCTGGAGCGTGCTCATGTTTCAGGCCTGGCTGGATCGCCCCCGCTGAACTCGACGCGCCGTCAGGCACGGCGCGCGCTCATCTCATTTTCAGACCATGGAGATTATTCAGTCCCGAACCGCTCCGATACCACCAGCCACCCTTGCCAAGCGCGCTTTTGCCTGCAAAAGCGGCGTCCTCGTGGCGGCTTGTGCCTTCGTGGTTTCCGTCAGTTATCTCATCGTCTTTTTGCCGCCTTCGTCGGCGCGCGTGCTCCTCCGTGAAGATGGCCCCGTCGAGCAGGCCACGGCGGCCCTTTTCCTACTCGCGAGCTTCACCTTTTTCCTGACCTGGCGGCGGCGCCGACACCAGCCAACGCCCCAGACCGATCGCCCCATCTACATCCTCATCCTCGCCGCGCTGATGTTCATCTGCATGGGGGAAGAAATTAGTTGGGGGCAGCGGATCTTCGGCTGGGAGACGCCGCCGACGTGGAAGGTGCAAAATGCCCAGGCGGAAACCAATCTCCACAACCTCTCCTTCATCGAAGGCGGCATCCGCAATCCGAAGACGCAAAAATTTCTCCGCTCGCTTACCAACGCAAACCGGCTTTTCGCGCTCTTTTGGCTCACCTTCTTCGTCGCGGTCCCGCTGCTGGACCGCATCTCGGCTCACGCCCGGAGGGTCTTCCAGGCCCTCGGCCTACCCGTCCCCTCGCCGTGGTTTGGCGCTCTCTTTCTCATCAACCAAATCGCATTTTCTCTAGGAACCCGGCAACTCATCGTATTCGACATATATACCACAGATGTATTCCCATTGGATGAACTGAAGGAACAAAACTACGCCCTCATCTACGCCACTACCGGAATCCTAGCCTGGAACCATGCGCGCGTTTGAAAAACGCCATACTACCAACTGGGGAGTTCCCTGCTAATTTTCCGAAAACGCCTCGATTCAGTCTGTTCACTCCGTTTTCCATGATCACAATCGCATCATGAAAGTGCTGCACGTCATGACGGCCATCGATCGCGGTGGTGCCGAGGGACATTTGATGGAACTCGTCACCCACCAGCGCGCGGCGGGCGTCGAGGTGGCGGTCGCGTATCTCAAGGGCCAAGGCTACTGGGCGCCGAAGATGCGCGAGCTCGGGGTGGCGGTTCACTTTCTCGATCTCAAATTCTACGGCCACCTCGCGCCGGTGAAGGCCCTCCGAAAGCTGGTCAAGGGGGAGCACTTTGATCTCGTCCATGCCCACCTGCCGCCGGCGGAACTCTACGTCCGGCTCGCGCTCCTCGGGATCAGCGAGCAGCAATTGCCCCTGCTCATCACGAAGCACAACGACTGCGCTTTTCATGAGCAGCCTGGCGAGGGCCTGCTCGGCCGGTGGGTCGCAAAGCGCGCGTGGAAAGTGGTCGCGATCTCCGACGCCGTCCGCCGCTTCATGATCGCGCCGACGCTCGGTCTGCCAGACGCGCAGGTTGAGACGATCGTCTATGGCAGCAACTCCAAACCCTACCAGTCCGTGGCGCCGGAGCCGGTCGCCGCGCTCCGGGAGCAATGGAAGCTGCCGCCGGAAAACTCGATCGTCATCGGCTTCGCGGGCCGACTGGTGCCCCAAAAAGACATCAAGATCTTACTCCGCGCCTTCGCGCTTTTCTCCACGGCCCACGCGCGCGGTGCCCGGCTCGTGATGGTGGGCATGGGACCACTGGAGGCGGAAATGAAGCAATTTGCCGATGACCTCGGTCTCGGGGACACGGTGATCTGGGCGGGCTTCCGCGAAGATGTGCCGGTGGTCATGAATGCGTTCGACGTCTTTGCGCTGACCTCAAAGCACGAAGGCTTCGGCCTCGTGCTCGTGGAGGCGATGGCCGCGGGCAAACCCGTCGTCGCCACCCGGGCCGGCGCGATCCCGGAAGTGGTGGTCGATGGCGAGACTGGATACCTCGCAGAGATCGGGGACAGCACCGCCATCAGCGAGGCTTTCACGCGGCTGCTCGATCCTAAATTGCGCCAGCGCCTCGGCGAAGCCGGCCGCCAGCGCGCGATGGAACGATTTTCTCTCGGCCGGATGTTTGCCGAGACCGATGCGCTCTACGAGCGCTGCTTCCGCCACTATGCGAAGACCCCGAAGACCTTCGCGAGCCAGACCCACGAATCCAGCGCCACCCCGAGCGCCTCGATCCACTGACGAAAAGCGATGCGCATCCTTTTCGTCGTCCCCAATGTCGTCAGCTACTGCGTCTTCCTCGCGGAGCTGAGCGCGCGCCTGCACGGCGCGGGACACGAGATCCACGTGGCCTGCTCGCCCCACACCCTCTTTGGCCATGAGGCGCCGCCGGATCCTTCCGCCACCGTCCATCCGGTCACCTTCCCCCGCGGCATGAACCCACTGGGCCACCTCCGCGCCGCCCGCGAGCTGGACGCCCTCGTCACGCGCCTCCAACCCGACTTGATCCACGCGCACTTCTCCGCCGCGCTTTTCACCACCGCCCTCGCGCGCCGTGCGCGCTGGCCCGTCACGCTCGGGACCTATCACGGCATGTCCTTTCCGCTCATGCCAGGCTTGAAAAGTCGCATCCTGCGCGTCGCGGAAAGTTGGACCGCCACGCGCTTCGATCACGTGTGGGTGTTGACCAGCGACGACCGCGAAGCCTTGCTCGGCTCCGCGCCTTCCGCCCGAGTTTCCGTCCACCGTTCCGCCGGGATCGGCTGCTCGCTGGAGCAATTTCACCCCGACCGCGTGTCCGCCACCGAGCGCGCCGAACTGCGCGCGGAACATCGCCTGAAACCCGACGAGTGTGTCTTCGTCTTCGTCGGTCGCTTCGCCGATTTCAAAGGCTTCGGCCTCACCGTCCGCGCTTTCCTCCAGCTCGCTCCCAAACACCCCAAGCTGCGTCTCCTGCTCGTCGGCACCGCTGATCCCATCCACCCCACCGGCCTCACGCCCGAGGAGGAAACGGCGCGCCAGGGCTGCGCCCAGATCGTGGAAGCGGGGCACCGCAGCGACGTCTGGCGCTATCTGGCGATCTCGGACGCCATGGTCTTTCCCAGCCAGCGCGAAGGCATGCCGGTCTGCACCATGGAAGCGATCGCGATGGGCGTGCCCGTCATCACCAGCGATTCCCGAGGCTGCCGCGACACCGTCCGTGACGGTGTCGATGGCTTCCTGCTGCGCGCTGCGACGCTCGATGCCATGACCACCGCCATGACGAAACTCGCCACCGACCCAGACCTGCGCCGCCGGATGAGCGCTGCCGCTCTCGCCGGTCGCGAGCGTTTCAGCCGCGACGCCTACATCCGTGAGCAGATCGGCATCTACGAAAGCCACGTCGCCCCTGCAGGATCAAGCGAAGCAACCGGAGCCCTCGCCAAAACGCATGGTCACTAGCCCCGACAAGCCCGAACTCCAGCGCCGTCCCCAGCCCGGGAAACGGCTCCTCGATCTCTGCATCGCCGGCCCCGCGTTTCTGGTGCTGCTGCCGATCATGCTGGTCACCGGCAGCGCCATCGCCCTCTTCCTCGGCTGGCCAGTCTTCTTCCGCCAGCGTCGGCCCGGTCTGCTCGGTCGGCCCTTCGAAATGATGAAATTCCGCTCCATGACGGTGTCGCGGGACACGGATGCCCACCTGCTGGGCGCACTCGACCGCGACCGGCTCACGAAGCTCGGCCGTTTCGTCCGCAAGACGAGTCTTGATGAACTTCCCCAGCTCTGGAACGTCCTCCGCGGCGATATGTCGCTCGTCGGTCCACGCCCGTTGTTCATGGAATATCTCCCGCACTACAGCGCCGAACACTTGCGCCGCCATGAGGTGCGTCCAGGCATCACTGGCTGGGCGCAAGTCAACGGCCGCAATGAGACGAAGTTCAGCGAACGTTTCAAACTCGACCTCTACTACGTGGACCACTGGAGCCTCGGCCTCGATCTCCGGATCCTCGCGCTCACGCTGCTGCGAGTGGTGCGCTCGAGTGGGGTGAAGAACGCCCAGCCCACGGAGGACGTCGATGATCTCCACCTCCATCCTGAGAGCCGCCGGAAGGCTGGCCTGCCTGTCCTTTCGATCTGACATGAACAAAGCCCAGCATCCCCGAGTTTATCTTTCCTCTCCGCACATGGGTGGGGAGGAACTCAGCCTCGTCACCGAAGCCTTTGCCACGAACTGGATCGCGCCGCTCGGGCCGCACGTGGATGGCTTTGAGCGCGAGCTCGCCAGCTTCGTCGGGGCGCCCCATGCCGCCGCGCTCTCGTCCGGCACCGCCGCGATTCACCTCGCCCTGCGCCTGCTCGGAGTCCAGCGCGATGATGAAGTGCTCTGCTCCTCCTTCACCTTCAGCGCGAGCGCGAACCCCATCGCCTACGAAGGCGCCAAGCCCGTTTTCATCGACTCCGAAACGACGAGCTGGAATATGGACCCCACCCTGCTGCGCGAGGAACTCGACGCCTGCGCCGCGCGCGGTCGCCTGCCGCGCGCCGTGGTCGTCGTGGATCTCTACGGACAAAGTGCGGACTACGACCCGATCGTCGCCGCCTGCGCGCACTACGATGTGCCGATCATCCAGGATTCCGCGGAAGCGCTCGGCGCGACTTACAAAGGTCGCAAGGTCGGCACCCAAGGGCGATGCAGCGTCTTCTCTTTCAATGGCAACAAGATCATCACCACCTCCGGCGGCGGCATGCTCGTCTCGGCGGATGCGGCGATGATCGAACGCGCGCGCTTCCTCGCCACCCAGGCGCGCGATCCCGCGCCGCACTACCAGCATTCCGCCATCGGCTTCAATTACCGCATGAGCAACGTCCTGGCCGGGATCGGTCGCGGCCAGCTCCGCGTCCTCCCCGATCGCATCGCCGCCCGCAAGCGCAACCGCACCCACTACGAAGCCACCCTCGGCCAGCTCCCCGGTCTTCGCTTCGCGCCGATCGCGGCTTACGGCGAGGCCAACTATTGGCTCACCTGCCTGACCATCGATCCGGCGGAATTTGGCGCCACCCGCGAAGACGTGCGGCTCGCGCTCGAAGCCGTGAACATCGAATCCCGCCCGGTCTGGAAGCCACTGCATCTCCAACCAGTCTTCGCCGGCAGCCGCGTGCGCGGCGGCGCGGTCTCGGAAGCACTCTTTACCCACGGCCTCTGTCTGCCGAGCGGCTCCAATCTCCCTGACGACGACCTCGCGCGCGTCTGCGACATCGTCCTCGAAGTGCATCACCACGGCACGCAGCGCGGCTAGCCCTGCGCAGCCAGAACGACGCACACTCCTCTATCGATGTCCGAAATCCTTCGCATAAATCGCTCACTCGTCCGCCTCCGGCGGCTCTACGGCCTCTTCGCTGAGGTGGGGCCCATGCGGTACGCCATCCTCCTTTTCGCCTACGCCACGGCTCTCTCTCTCACCCTTTGGATCTCCTATCTGGTGCGCTTTGATTTCGATGTCCCGCCGCACTTCGTCACCAATTTTCTCTACTGCCTCCTCTGGATCATCCCGCTCAAACTCCTGGTGCTCGCGGTCTTTGGGCATTTTCGCGATTCGCTGAGCTACTTCAGCACTCCGGACTTCCTCCGGCTCGCGTTCGTCTTCCTCGGCAGCTCCGTGGTCGTCGGCATCGTCAATCAATTTGGCGGTACTGAGTATGCCCCGCCGCGCGGGGTGATCCTCATGGATCTCGTCCTCTCGGGAGGTGCCATCGCTTCTGGCCGGATGGCGCTGCGCTTCGGGCGCGAACGCTTTCTCGCGCCGAAGACCCGGAAGAGCCGGCGCATCCGGCGCGTGGGCATCATCGGCGCGGGCGATACGGGGGCGCAGCTTTGCCGTGACCTCCAGTCAAAGCGCTGGCTCGGCCTCAAGCCGATCGCCTTTTTCGATGACATCCGCCAATCGAAAACCCGCCTCCACGGCGTCCGCCTCTGGGGCACGCCCGAGGACCTCCTCGACCGGCACGTCCGGCTGGCGCTCGATGAAGTGATCATTGCCATGCCCTCCGCGCCGGCCGCGCGGCTCCGCGAGATCGTCCACATCCTCCAGGAGTCGCGGCTGTCCTTCCGCATCATCCCCTCTCTCTCCCAGCTCGCCACCGGGTCGGTCAGCGTCAGCACGCTTCGCCCAGTGCAGATCGAAGATCTGCTCGGCCGGGAGGAGATCGACATCGACACCGAAGGCATCCGGCAAATGATCGCCGGCCACACCGTCATGGTCACCGGCGCGGGCGGGAGCATCGGGAGCGAACTCTGCCGCCAGATCGCCTCCTTCCGGCCGAAAATGCTGCTCATGGTCGAGCGCTCGGAGCCCGCCCTTTTCCCGATCGAGCAGGAACTCGTCGAAGGCGGCATGAAAGACATCCTCGTCCCGCTCGTCGCCGACATCCTCGATCGCTCGCGGATGGAGGAAATCTTCCAGCGCTATCGTCCCGAGGCCGTCTTCCACGCCGCCGCGCACAAGCACGTGCCGCTCATGGAAAGCCAGCCCCGCGAAGCCATCCGCAACAACGTCTTCGGCACCACCCAGGTCGCCGAACTCGCGCACGCCTACGCCGTGGAGCGCTTCGTCCTCATCTCCACGGACAAGGCCATCAACCCCACCAATGTGATGGGCGCGACCAAGCGCATGGCGGAACTCCGGGTGCAGGCGATGCAAAATCGCCCCGGCACTTCGACGCAATTCATGGCGGTGCGCTTTGGCAATGTCCTCGGCTCCTCCGGCAGTGTCGTCCCCATCTTCACCCGCCAGATCGCCGCTGGCGGGCCGGTGAAGGTGACGCACCCGGATGTGACCCGTTACTTTATGACGATCCCCGAGGCCGTGACTCTCGTCCTCCAGGCAGCTTGTCATCCCTGTGGCGGCGACATCTTCGTGCTCGATATGGGCAACCCGGTGAAGATCGTCGATCTCGCCCGCCAGATGATCGAACTCAGCGGCTTCAAGCCGGACATCGATATCAAAATCGACTTCACTGGCCTGCGGCCCGGCGAAAAGCTCTACGAGGAACTGAGCCACAGCGCGGAAAACGTCGGCCCGACCGACCATCCGAAGATCACGCGCTTTATCTGTGAGCCGCTCTCCGACAGCGAAGCCAAAGCGCGCCTCGCCGAACTCGCGGCGGCCATCGAAACGAGTGACGCTCTGACGCTCAAGCTCCTGCTCAAGAAAATGATTCCTGAGTACACGCCGCACCTTCCCGTCGCCGAGCCCCCAAAGATCACGGCCCCCTCACCGAATATGATGCCTTCGCTGCCCTCGTTTCAGACGCCTGAACCGACCAAGGCACTCTCGGCCTGAGGCACCGCGATTCGCGCCGCCCGGAGGTCAGCTTCCGAGGAGGTCGATCTCCATCGTCACAAGGCAGACGTCGTCGGTGAAATTCTTACTCGCGGAAAATTCGCGGATCTCGCGGACGAGGTCCGTGCAGAGCGCTTCCGCAGACAGCGCCAGCCGCCTCTCGACGGCGTGCTGCAACCGCTTCTCGTCGTACAGATCGCCCGTCGCGCTCTCGACCTCGAAGAGCCCGTCCGTGAACAGCATCAGCACGTCGTGCTTGGCCAGGCGGATCGTCCACGTCTCAAAGATCGCGCTCTCGAAGAGCCCGAGCGCCGGTCCGGGCTTGCCGCCAGCCAGACCGAAGACCGAGCCTGCACCCAGACCGCGGCGCAGGCACAGCGGACTCGGGTGGGCCGCATTGGCGTAGTGCAGATCGCCGGTCGTCAGATCGGCCACGGCGAAAAAGGCCGAGACGAAAATCGGCGTCGGCGTCGGTTTCAACGCCCCACACAGCGCGTGATTCACACGGGTCATAAATTCGCCCGGTGTCTCGGTCCGTCCGCGGGATTCTTCGACCAGGGTGCGCACGATCGCCGCGACCATCGCCGCCCGCACCCCGTGGCCCATGACGTCACAGATGAAAATGCCCGCCAGCGTGTCCGAGATCTGCAGGATGTCGAAAAAATCGCCGCTGACTTCTGCGGAAGGATTGAAGAAGTGCGAGAAGCGCAGGGCGCTCGCCCCAAGCTCCGCATCCCGCGGGAAGCGCGGATACTTCTGGGGCAGGAGCGCCGTCTGCAATTCCCTCGCCATCTCGAGATCCGCCTGCAGTTCGGCATTCTTCCGGCGGAGCAACTCGGTGGAGATTTCGAGTTCCTGTTCCGCGCGCTTGCGCGCCGTCACATCGCGCGAAAGTCCGAAAGTGCCGACGATCCCTCCGTCCGCATCGCGCAGCGGCATCTTCGTCGTCGCGACCCAGGTCGCGCTCCCGTCCGGCCACAATTCCTTTTCCTCGTGATCCACCAGCGGCTCTCCGGTGCTCATGATTTTCCGCTCGTCCTCAAATGCCTCCTGCGCGCGCTCCGGGCTGAAAAAATCGAAATCCGTCTTGCCGAGAATCTCGGCCATCTCGACGAGGTTGTGCTTGGCCAGCGTCGCCTTGTTCACGCAGACAAAGCGACTCTCGCTATCCTTGAAGTAAATCTTGTCCGGCAGATTCTCCATCAGGCAGTTCAGCAACTGCCGCTCCCGCGCGAGTTCCGTCTCCGCACGCCGCCGCTCGGTGATGTCCCAGCAGGCCCCCGTCATCCCGAGGGCCTTGCCGGCTTCGACTCCCTGCACGCTCCCCCTCACCCTCAAGGAATGCACGCTCCCGTCACTTTTCCAAACCACCCGGCACTGCACGTCGCAGGTCGAAAGCTCCCGCACCGCCGCACCGATTCCCTTCCGCACGGCCCCGCGATCCTCGGGATGGACCAGCGCGAGAAATTCTTCGTAGCTCCCTTGAAACGACCGCCCCTCGACTTCCAGCAGCGAGCAGCCGAGCGAGTCCACATGGATCTGCCCCGTATTGATGTCCCACGCCCACGTCCCCACTTGCGCCGCCGTCACCGCGAGTTCCAGCCGCGCGTAGCGTTCGCGCAAAGTATCGTCGCGCTCACTGGATGAGGGAGGGATCGGGCCGGGCCGCTGTTCGGTCTGAGGGTTCATTGGGCAAACTTTCCGCTGCGTCGTGAAAGGTCAGGCTGTGCCCTCCGGAAGTCAAAGCCTTCGCCCGCCCGACCCCACCCGGCACCCCATCATCCGCGGATGCGCGTGCGCCAGAAAGCGAGGCCGCCGCTGCCCAGAGCGAGGAGGAGAATCACGCCAATCGGAAAGAGAAAGGTCGCGAGCGTGTGACCGAGGAAAGTGGACCAATCCTCAAACCCGGCAAGGTAGTAAACCACCGCCGGCACAATGAGCAGAGAAGGCAGGCCGACGAAAACCAGCGCCGATCGACCGGCATTCACCATCGTGGGCACGAAGCCATCACTGCGCCGCCAGTTCGAGCGCGTCGTCCCGATCGCCTTGTAGGGGCGGAATCGGACGTAGTCGTTCGGTTTCTTCATTCCGGTGATCATCGGCAGGTCGCGTTGCGGAACAAAGGAGATGTGCCCGCCAGAATCAAGGGATTCCTCATCCCCCGATGCCCGAAAGCGGGATTTCACCCCTATTTTCATCTTGTCGCTCCCTTCCATTGCGCCGAGCATCCCCCCCCGTTAGTTCCATCTCATTCCCTATGGAAATCAGCGGCACCGTCAGTGTTATCCTCCACCAAAAAAACGCCAGCGTCTGGTCCATCGACCCCACGGCCACGGTGTACGACGCCATCGCGATGATGGCGGAAAAGGGCGTCGGCGCGTTGCCGGTTTTAAATAGCGGCCGGCTCGTCGGCATGGTCACCGAGCGCGACTACACGCGGAAGGTGATGCTCAAGGGCAAATCTTCAAAATCCACGCCCGTGACCGAGATCATGACGGACACCCTCGTCGTCGCCCGCCCGAGCGACAGCCTCGCGGAGTGCATGGAGACGATGACCGAGCGGCGCATCCGCCACCTCCCGGTCATGGAGGGAGAAACGCTCGTCGGGATCATTTCCATCGGTGACCTCGTGAAGTGGATCATCTCCGCGCAGGACGCCACCATCGACCAACTCACGAAGTACGTCTTCGGGGAGTGAGCCGTGCGGGCTGGGGAGGAGGAAACTCGCCGCGGCGCGCGACTTGGAGGTTGAGGGGAGCGCCCGACCGGCTTTAGTATTCCCCACCCCGATGCCCGAACCAACCGCCGACAAAAAGACCGAGCAGACCTTTGAAGCCGCCATGGGGCAGTTGGAAAAGATCGTCGAGGAAATGGATGACGCCACCTTGCCGCTCGAACAATTGATCGTCCGTTATGCCGAGGGCACCAAACTCGCGAAGGTCTGCGAAGAACGCCTCGCCGCGGTGGAAAAGAAGATCGAGATCATCACCCGCACCAGTGCCGGCGAGCCGCGCCTCGAGGAATTCGAGCCCGCCGCCGTCGCCGAACCGAAGGCGAAGACAAAGCGCGAAGACGTCAGTCTTTTCTGAACTTCATCCTTCATCCCTCATCCCCCATCCTTTCCCCTAATGCCCACGCCGATCCTGCCCAACATCCAATCTCCCGCCGACATCAAGGCGCTGCGCGACGAGCAGCTCCCGCTCCTCGCCCAGGAGGTGCGGGAAGAACTCATCCGCGTGCTCTCCGATGAAAATCCCAGTTCCGTGGGCGGCCACCTCGGGCCGAATCTCGGCGTCGTCGAACTGACCATCGCCCTGCATCGCGTCTTCGACACGCCGAAAGACAAGCTCCTCTTCGACGTTTCGCACCAGGGCTACGTCCACAAACTCTTCACCGGCCGCCGCGACCGTTTCCCCACGATGCGCCAGTATGAAGGCCTCAACGGCTTCCTCCTGCGCAGCGAGAGCGAGCATGATTGCTACGGCGCGGGCCACGCCGGCACCGCCCTCAGCGCCGCCCTCGGCTTTGCCGTCGGCCGCGACATGCGCGGCTCGGATGAGCACATCGTCACCGTCGCCGGCGATGCCGCCTTCACTTGCGGCGTGAGCTACGAAGCCCTCAACAACGTCGCCGAGCAGACCAAGCGTTTCATCGTCGTGCTCAACGACAACGAATGGTCCATCGCCAAAAACGTCGGCGCCATCGCCACCTATTTTAATAAGATCGCCACCCACCCGAGCTACGCGCGGCTGCACGACAAGGCCGCGCACTTCGTCGAGTTGCTCGGCGGAAAATTTGCCCTCAATCTCGCGCACAAAGTCGAGGCCGGCATGAAGAACCTGCTCGTCCCCAGCGTCATCTTCGAGGAACTCGGCTTTCACTACTACGGCCCCATCGACGGCCATGATGTGGACGTGCTCGTGAAGACCTTCGAGTTCCTCAAGACCCAGAATGAGCCCGTACTCCTGCACATCCTCACGCAGAAAGGCAAAGGCTACGCCCCCGCGCTCGAGCAGCCGGACAAATTTCACGGCCTTGGCAAATTCGAGCCAAAGACCGGCAAGACCTCCGCGGCCACCTCCCCGACCTACAGCGAACTCCTCGGCAAGACCCTCGCGAAATTCGCCGACACCAATAACAAACTCTGCGCCATCACCGGCGCCATGCCCACCGGCACCGGCCTCGTCCATTTTGCCAAAGCGCACCCGACGAAATACTTCGACGTCGGCATCGCCGAGGAACACGCCGCCCTTTTCGCCGCCGGCCTCGCCTGTCAGGGGATGAAGCCCTTCCTCGCCATCTACTCCACCTTCATGCAGCGCGCGTATGACATGATCATCCACGACATCGCGCTGCAAAACCTGAACGTCGCGCTCTGCATGGATCGCGGCGGCCTCAGCGGCGACGACGGCCCCACCCATCACGGCCTCTTTGACATCGGCTACCTCCGCCACATCCCCGGCCTCGTCCACATGCAGCCGCGGGACGAGGAGGAATTTGTGGACATGCTCTGGACCATGGCCAACTACCACACCGGCCCCATCGCCATCCGCTACCCGCGCGGCGCCGGCACCGGCGCCCAGCCCAAAGCGCAGCCGAAGATCCTCGAAATCGGCAAAGCCGAAGTCCTCACCCACGGCAGCCGCGCCCCCGCGCAGGTCGCCATCATCGGACTCGGGAATATGTGCGAACTCGCGCAGCAAGCCGCGCAACTTCTCGAAGCTCAAGGCATCAGCACCGCCGTCATCAATCCCCGCTGGATCAAACCCCTCGACGCCGGGACCATCGAATTCTTCGCCCGCAGCGTCGATGTCGTCTGCACCCTCGAAGACCACGTCCTGCACAACGGCTTTGGCTGCGCCGTCATCGAGCACCTCAACGACGCCGGGATCAAAACCCCCGTCGTCCGCATCGGCTGGCCCGATCAATTCGTCGAGCACGGCGCCGTGGACATCCTCCGCAAAAAGCACGGCCTCACCGCCGAAGCCGCCGTCGAGAAAGTGCTCCTCCACGTGAAGGCCGCAAAGCGCAAGAGCGTGGCGTAGTTGCCTACCTCACTCGCCTGCCGGAAGACACCGATTGATTGGCAGGCGGGTCGGAGCTATCTGAATTTTCACCAATGACACCGTCCCAACTCCGTCACGTCTGGAGGGCCAATCCGTTTCGTCCATTTACGATTCATCTGGCAGGCGGGAACAAAGTCGAAGTGCCCCACCAGGATTTCATGGCGCTGTCGCCCACCGGACGTTTCGCTTTCGTCTATGGGCCGCACGGCGAGCACTTCCATATCGACGTGATGCTGGTCACGGCCCTGGAGGAGCGAAGCGATGAGTCAAAGGGCTCCAGGAAGTCGGGACGTTCGAAAAAGTAAGCGGACCGCAGGCCCTTTTCTTTCGCGCTTCCCGGTCGCCCCCCAGCTCCCGTTCACCCGCCGCCCGCCTCCAGCATCCGCATCTGCTGATTGCGCAGCGGCAGGCGGATCGTGAGCGTGAGCCCTTTTCCCTCGTCACTCGCGAGGTCGATCTCCCCGCCGTGCTCGCGCACGATCCGCCGCACGATCAGCAGCCCGAGCCCGGAGCCGCCCGCCTTCGTCGTAAAGTAAGGCTCGAAGATCTTGCTCATGTGCTCCGGCGAGATCCCCCCGCCGGTATCCGAGAAACTGATCCAGACCCACTGCTCATTCCGGTCCGTGCGGATGCGCAGAAAGCCCTTCGACTTCATCGCCTGCGAGGCGTTCTTGATCACATTGTAAAAGGCCTGTTTCAGTTGATCGCGATCCACCTCCACCAGCGGCAGATCGCTCCGCAGTTCCTGCTCCACCAGCGCCCCCCGGTCCTCGATCTCCGGGCGGAGAAAGGCCACCGACTCCTGGACCAGCGTATTGATATTCTCCAGCGACGCATTCAGCCGCGCCGGCCGGATCGCCCCGAGAAACTGCTGCACGATCGAATCCAGCCGCGTGATCTCCCCGCGCGCCACCTCCAGCGCCTCCTGCAGCTCCTGCCGCTGCGCCGCCGGCACCTTGCGCAGCTTCCGCTCCATCAGTTGCAGATGAATGTGCAGCGAATTCAGCGGATTCCCGATCTCATGCGCCACGCCCGCCGCGAGCAACGTCAGCGCCGTCAGCTTTTCACTCTGGATCGTCTCCTCCGTCGAGCGTCGGCTCTCCGTGATATCGCGCAAGATCACCGCATAGCCCACCATCTCCTGCTCCGTCGCGTCCGTGCGTTTCACCGCCGGCTTTTCGAGACTCAGCGGCACCACGTAAAAGTTTAGGAAACGATGCTGCGGATAAAACACCTCCATGTCCCGGCTCACCACCTTCTCGCTCCCCACCAGCTTCTCCCACTCCAGACCCCGCAACCGCTCCGAGACGAGCTGGTCCATACACTCCTCCCGCTCCAACCCGAAAAGCTCGCACGCCGCCCGGTTCAGATAATTGATCCGCCCCTTCGGGTCCGTCACGATCACCCCTTCGCGGATCGCATTGAAGATCGTCTCCAGAAAGCCCTTCTCATCCGCCAACCGCAGCAGATAACTCTGCACCTCCTCCGGCCGCACCCGTCCGATGCGTTCGAGAAGTTTGTCGAGAAAGCCGCTGTTCATGGGGAAAGGATGAAGGAGGAAGGCGGAAGGATGAAGCGACATCTTCGCGCGTCTTTCCACTTCATCCCTCATCCCTCATCCTTCATCCTTTTCCCATGACCATCGGCGCTTACCTCATCCAGCAGCTCGCCGCGCATGGCGTGGGGCATGTCTTCGGCATTCCGGGGGATTATGTGCTCGGCTTTTATGATCAACTGCTCGCGAGTGAGCTGAAGATCGTGACGACCTGCGATGAGCAGGGCGCGGGCTTTGCCGCGGATGGCTACGCACGGGTGCGGGGGCTGGGCGCGGTCTGCGTCACTTACTGCGTGGGCGGGCTGAAGGTGGTGAATGCGATCGCGGGGGCTTATGCGGAGAAGTCGCCCGTGGTGGTGATCAGCGGGGCACCGGGGATGAATGAGCGGGAGAAGAATCCGCTGCTGCATCACAAGGTGCGCGACTTTGATACGCAGAAGCGGGTCTTTGAGCAGATCACCGTGGCCTCGGCGGTGCTGGACGATCCGGCGACGGCGCTGGCGGAGATCGATCGGGTGCTGCACGCGGCGTTGCGTTTTAAGCGTCCCGTTTATATCGAACTCCCGCGCGATCTCGCGGCCGCCGAAGGTCTCCCGCATCACCGCACGCGCGACCTGCACGAAGCCAGCGAACCGCACGCCCTCGCGGAAGCCATCACGGAAGCCACGGCAATGATGAATGCGGCGCGGCAGCCAGTGATCCTCGCGGATGTGGAGGTGCATCGCTTCGGGATGCAGGCGGAAGCGCTCGCGCTGATCGAGCGCGCGAACATTCCTTTCGCCGCGACGATCCTCGGGAAGTCGGTGCTCAGCGAGCAGCACCCGCTCTACCTCGGGATCTATGAAGGCGCGATGGGCCGCGAAGAAGTGCGCGCTTATTTGGAGTCGAGCGATTGCGTGATCCTGCTCGGTGCCTTCATGACGGATATCAATCTCGGCATCTACACCGCGCAGCTCGATCAGGGGCGCAGCATCTACACGACGAGTGAGCGGCTGGCCATCCGGCATCACTTGTTTGAAGATGTGCGGTTCAAGGATTTCGTGCGCGGGCTGACGGCCGCACCGCTCCGGCGGCACGAGCCGGGGGCGATCCCCGCGCCACCGCGCCCGCGCGAGTTTGTGCCGGGGCGGAGCGGAGAGAAGGTGACGATCGCGCGGCTCTTTGAGCGGCTGAATGAATTCCTCGGCGAGAAGACGGTCGTCGTCGCGGATGTCGGCAATGCGCTCTTCGGTGCGAGCGATCTTTTCATCCGCCAGCACACGGATTTCCTCGGCCCGGCCTACTACGCCTCCATGGGTTTTGCGGTGCCCGCCGCGCTCGGCGTGCAGATGGCCCGGCCCGATCTCCGCCCGCTCGTGCTCGTGGGCGATGGCGCCTTTCAAATGACCGGCATGGAAATCTCCAGCATCATCCGCCAGGGACTGAACCCAGTGATCGTCGTGCTCAACAATGCCGGCTACGGCACCGAGCGGCTGATCCACGACGGACCGTATAATGATTTACTGGCGTGGAACTACGCCAAGCTCCCGGAGATCTTCGGCGCCGGCCGCGCCTTCCTCGTCCAGACCGAGACGGAACTCGACGCCGCGCTCGACGCCGCTGCGCTGCACACCGCCAGCTACTGCCTGCTCGACGTGCATCTCGACCCGCTCGACAAATCCGCCGCCCTCGGCCGCCTCGCCGAGCGCATGTCGCGACACATCTGACAGTCCCGCAATCCCGGATCTCCTCGCGCCCGATGCGTCCCGATTCCGGAGAATCTTCCGCCCGCGGCGCGCGCGGCTTTTTCACCGCGCTGCTGGCGGATCGCCCGCTCGCGCTCGCGCTCTGCGGCGCGGCGACGGTGCAGCTCGGCTTGCGTATCGCGGGGCTGGCCGGTTGGCCTTGCCCTTTCCTTTCGGCAACCGGAGTGCCGTGTCCTGGCTGCGGGCTTTCGCGTGCGGCGGTGGAGCTACTCGGCGGTCACGTCGCGGACGCGCTCGCACGGCACGCCTTTGCGCCCGGCGCGCTCGTGGGGCTCGGGCTGCTGCTGGCGGCGGCGGTGCTGGCGGCAGGACCCCGCGCGCGGCTCATCGGATGGGTGGGACGGATCGAGGCGCGCACCCGGTTCGCGGCGTGGTTCCTCGGCGCGCTCTTACTTTACTGGGCGCTCCGTTTGACGCTCGACGGCGCACATTTCCTTTCGCTAGTGAAGTGAATCGCGGCGCCCCTGCCGCGGCGGAAAAACCCACCACCCCTCAGAATCCTCCTCATGGCCACACTCGCTCAATTCGTCGGTCTCGCCGGCTTGATCCCCTTCGTCCTCGTCGTCATCAAACTCTTTCAGACCAAAGGCGCGCTGCACGGCATCCTCGGGATAATCTGCGGCCTCTACACCTTCATCTGGGGCTGGATGAATGCGAGCACCCTGGGCATCAAGAACCTTATGCTCATCTGGACCGTGATCCTGGTCGTGAGCATCGGCCTCAATGCCGCGGTGGTGATGTCCGGCGGCGGGATCCCGCAGCTCCCCGTCCCCACGCCGTAGCCGCCGGCTACGGCACCGCGGTGATCGCGCGGACGGCGGCGACGACGCCATCGAGGTCGCTGGCGAGCACATTCAGTACATCGCACTCGCCGACAAAGGGCGAGCGCGTGACGATGATGTCGGCGTGACCAGCAGCAGGCGTAGCGAGATCGCGCGGGAAGATCTGGCCGCGCGCTTGATCGCGGAGGAGGACGTTCTTCGCGGGCGTGCCGAAGAGCACGAGATCGGCGGCGACGGTCTTCCACTGCGGGTAGCGGTGCGGGCTCTGGAGCGGCTGGAGACTCTCGACGATGCCCTGCGGGCGCACACTGCCAAGCGCGGCGTTGCGGCCCTTCTTCACGTAATGGTCCACGAGTTTCCGCGCCTGCTCCACGAGCTTCGGATCACTCTCCTGCTCGACGGTCAGCGCGACCTTGAGCGGTGGGTTTTTGCGCTGCGCAAATTTCGCGAGCGCCTTCGCGTCGCGGACCCGGGCATCGACCAGTGCGGCCTCCGCGGGCGGCGTCTCGGGGAGGCTGAGGGTGATCGTGGTGGTGAGGCCGGAGAGCAGTTCGGTGGCGGTGACGGTCCAGTCACCGGGCGACTGCGTGACGTGCAAAGGCAGGCGCGCGGTGCTGCCGGTGGCGGTGGCGACGGTCGCGATTTCCGCGCCGCTGCGGACGGTGATCTGCACAGGGATGCCGGTCATCGCGGTGCCGTTCGTCATCGTGGGTTTCGCTTCGTAAAAGCCCCACGCGGATTTTTCCACGAGCAGATCGGGCCGCACGACTTCGGCAGGCGGCAGCGCGAACCACTGGAAGGCATCCTTTTGCAAATCGACGCGCGCCGCCTCCTCAGCGGTGAGCTTGCGACCGAGACGCACGTCATAGATCGGGCGACTCGTATTCCAGCGGAGCGCGCCGGTCTGCGGCTTCACGTAGAGGCTGGCGTTGCCTTTGGTCTTCCAGAGTTCAGGCCGCGTGGCTTTCGGATCGGCGGGGCGCAACATCTCGCTGGCTTCGGCACCGGTGGCGAAGCCTTGATTCACGACGGTCACATATTGGGTATCGCCGGAGCGCGTGGGGACGGCCCAGACCGTCAGTTCATCGGACGCGGCGACGGGCTCGGCGACCCCGCTCATGGCCGTGCGCAGCGTCGCGATATTCTCGGCATTGCGCGCGAAGAGGCGCGGCGTGGGATCGACGTTGGCTTGCGGAAAGTAAGCGGCGACGTGCAGCGGGAGCTTGGTGGCCGGCACCGGACAGGAGGACTTTTCATCCGTGAGGATGCGCCCACCGGCGGCGGTAAATTGCTTTAGCATCGGCTCGAGTCCCGGAGCCCAATGCCAGCTCGCATCGGGCGTCGCGCAGCCGACGACGAGCAGCGCCTTCATCGCCCGCGGCAGCGGACCGCGGGCGAGCTCTTGATACGTGACCACGCGCGCCGGCCAGCCCGCCGCATGGCAGAGGAAGAGCGCCTCGGTCACTTTCCCTTCGAGCGAACCCTCCTGCACTTTCGCCGCGTCCACAGTCTCGCCGACGAGCACCGGGCGCAGCACCGCTTGTTGATGGCCGTAGAAGATGCCGATCGTCGCGTCGGGCGTGGTGCGCGCATAGACGCCGCCGTATTTGTGAATCCAGGCGTGGAGTTCGCGGCGCGCGGCGTAGGTGGCGCTTTGCTCGGGATCGGCGGAGGGATCGGCGAGGAAATTTGTCCCGAGCCCCTGGATGCCGCGGGTCAGCGCCAGGGCCACGGAACGTTGCCAGCACTCGCGACCGTGGAGCAGCCGGTAGTCATCGAGCAGCGCCCACGTCCGCGTGCGCGGCGCGTAGCTGCGCAGCCGATCGACGAGCGCCACATTGTGCAGCGGCTTCGCGGCGTGCGTGGCATTCCAGTCGTAAGCCTGCTGCGTATCCACGCCTTGAAACATGACGCGCCCCGGCACCGTGCCCCAAGGCCAGCCGCCGCGTCCGCCATCGCCCGGCGAACTGCCAAAGGACGCCGTGCTGAAGACTCCCGCCCGCGAGCCTTCCCGCACCGCTTCGGCAAAGTAACCGTACTGCTGAAAGGACGCGTCGAAGCGATCCACGAACTTCAGGAACTCGGCCGCGGTATCCACGGGCGTCTCGTAGCCGAGCTCCGGCCCGCCGAGCGTGGGCGCGCGCGGCACCCGCGGTTGCTGCGTGCCGGCAAAGGCGATCATCGCTTCCCCCCACGGACGCTCCGGACTCGGCGGCGCCGCGGGCCGGTAGTTCGCGTAGCCGGCATTGTCCGCGCCGATATTAAAGCCGAGGAAATTCGGCAGTCGCGCAAACCGCTGCGCCGCCAGCGAGAGGCTGCGATAAAGCGGCGCGTGCCACTCCGGCAGAGTGTGCGCGAGGAAAGGCAGCGAAGGGTGCTGCAAAGACGGGCGGGACCACGCGCTGTCGTATTGCAGGCCGAGCTTCACCCCGAGTTCGCCGAGCGCCGCCGCGCGACGCTCGATACTCTCCGGCGCGGTCGGGTCCGGCAGCGCATCCGCGGCGTCGAAGACCGCATCAAAGCCCGCGTCCGAGACCATCGCGGCATACTCCTCCGGCTTCGTGCCCTTTTTGAAAAAGCCCCCGCTCATCCCATGCGGCAGTGCGGCCGCGTAGATGGTGAAAGGCGAGCGCGGCACCTCGAGGCCCATCCATCGCGCGATGCCGAGAGCGCGCGGAAAGGCGACTCCCGCGGGCCAGGGCGCGGCGAGCGCGGCGACATCCGCGTCCCACTCGCGCTGATGGGGAAACTGCGCCCCGCCCGCGCCACTCGCCACCGCGATTTTCGGCCCATCACCCGCGAGCGTGGCCTTCAGCGGGATCGTGCGCTCCTGCGGCGTGCCGAGCTTCACCGGCATGAGCCCGGCCTCAAAGAGCAGCGCCGGACGGCCCGCGACCGTCAGCTCATATTTCTTCCCCGGCTCGCTCGCGGGCAGGAGCAGGGTCAGCGAACGCCACGGGCCCATCTTTTGAAAGACCACGCGTCCCGCATATTTCACCACCACATTTTTCACCGCCGGCGCGCCCTCACTTTTGATCACAAAGGGGAACGTCCAGAGTTCGTAGCGTCCGCCGGATTCCAGACTGGACGGCGCGGTCCGCGCGCTATTGTCCGCGGTGTAAACGTGGCGGCGTTTCGCACTGCCGACCATCGGGCGCAACCAGTGGCCGCCCGGCTGCACCACATCATCCGCCGCCACCTGGAAGAGCGACGCCGTTTCCGCGCCCTGCCGCAGCCGCAGCTCCACCGTTTCCTCCGCCCCGCTGCGCCAGAGCGGCTGGCCATTGAGCGTGAAGTCCGGCCACTCCACCGCATCGGGACCGGCGCGGCGTGTCGCGAGCTGGCGCGTGGGGGCAAAGCCATTGCTCAGTCCGCGCGGCAGATCGTAACGCACGAGCGACATCTGCGCGGCGAATTTTGGCGACGGCGGAGGCGTGGGCGTCTGGGCAACCGCCGAGGCGGCGGCGATCAGCGCGCTGAAGAGCGGGAGGAATCTGCGGCTCATGCGACCTCCATGGATGCGCCCATTCGCGAGACTTGGAAAGCGGGAAGTCGCGGGCCGCTCCTCCTCGTCCTCGTCCTCGTCCTCGTCCTCGAACGCCGGGGGATCGAGGACGAGGACGAGGACGATTACGATTACGCGGGGGGAGCCGCCACTTCCGCGCGCTGCCGGGTCACCCCCATCACCACTTCCCCTACCCCTCTCTCCGCCGCCGCTGGCGAAAGGGCGGCCGCGGCTGATGCACCTTCTCCGGCAGCGGCTCCACGCGGCGCTGCGAGACGTAGATGACGTGCGCAAAACGCTTCGCCCGCTCGTTCGCTTTCGCCGGCACCGCCTCGGTGACAAAACCAGCCCGCGAGAGTTTCATCACAAAGCCCGGCTCCGGGCACGCGCTCCAAAAGGCGACGCGTCCCCCAGGCTTCAGCGAAGCCCGCAGGATGCTGAACCCGTGCCGGTCGTAGAGACGCGAGTTCTTTGGCTGCACAAAGGAAGTCGGCCCATTGTCCACATCGAGCAGGATGGCGTCATAGGCCTCCGGCCCGGCCTTGCGGATCACGTCAAAGACATCCTTCTCCACCACCTCCACGCGTTTGTCTTCGAGCAGCTTGCCATTCACCTTGCGGAGAAATTCCCGATTCCACGCCACCACTTCCGGCAGCAGTTCCGCCACCACCACGCGCGAATCCTTCGGCACGAGTTGCAACACCCGCTTCAGGCTGTAGCCGAGCCCCAGCCCACCGATCAGCACACACGGCTCCTGCACATTTCCGAGGTGCTTGCACGGCAGTTCCGCGAGCAGCAACTCGGACGTCGTGGAAGTCGTGCTCATGAGCTGGCGGCCATTCAGCTTCAGGAAATACTCGCCATCGTGCTCGTGGAGCGTGAAGAGCGAACCATCGGGCGTGCGAGTTTGAGCGAGATTGCGGAAAGGGATCATGAAGCGAGCGGGACGAGTGGTACCCGATAGGAGTGCGACGTGGCGAGGCGGTAGTGGGTCAGTTTTGCGTAGGCATTGTAGTGCAACCGCTCCGGTTGCCTCGGCAGGCGGAGCGCCTGCCCTACAAGGCACGGCCGACTGCCCCCTCGTGGCGAGGCCGCAGAATTGCATCCCGCCGCCGCTGCGCTATGACCCGGAGCGCCGATGCACCCCGACCACCCCGTCATCCTCTTCTACAAATACGTTCCACTCGTGGACCCCGAGCGTTTCGCCGCCAGCCAGCGCGCGGTGTGTGGCAGACTCGGTTTGAAAGGTCGCATCCTCATCGCCACCGAAGGCCTCAATGGCACCCTCGCCGGCCCGCGCGCCGCGATCGAAGAATACATCGCCGCCCTCCGCGCCGATGCCCGCTTCACCGACATCGAGATGAAAGTGAGCGCCGGCGACGCCACCACCTTCCCCCGCCTCGCCATCAAAGTCCGCCCCGAGATCGTCACCCTCGGCGCCGGCCCCCTCACCGCCGATCAGGACAATCACCTCACACCCGCCGAGTGGAAGCGCACCATCGAGGAAGACCCCAACGTCGTCCTCGTCGATGTGCGCAACGGCTACGAATCCGTCGCCGGAAAATTCACGGGTGCCATCGCCTGCGAGATCGAAACCTTCCGCGAACTCCCCGCCTACCTCGACAAGCTCGAACAGTATAAAGAGCGCAAAGTCCTCATGTATTGCACCGGCGGCATCCGCTGCGAAAAAGCCTCCGCGCTCTTCCGCAAACACGGCTTCCGCGACGTCCACCAACTCCACGGCGGCATCGCGAAGTATCAGGAGGAATTCGGCAACGAACACTGGCTCGGCGAGTGTTTCGTCTTCGATCAGCGCATGACCGTGAAGGTCGATGAAGCCCTCGTGCAGATCGGCCAATGCGCCCACACCGGCCGCCCCACCAGCCGCTTCGTGAATTGCCTGCACGACCTCTGCCACGTCCTCTTCCTCCTCGCCGCAGAGACCGAGCACGAAAACCCCGAGACCCGCCTCTGCCCCGCCTGCCTCGCCAGCGGCCTCACCTCCCAGACTGCCGACTACAAAGGCAGCCCGGCGCGCACCGCGACGCGGAACTCGGACAGTGCTTCGTGAAGAGGGATCAGCGATCCGTTTGGATCCGGTGCAGACAGCTCTCAATCATCCCCCGCGTTCACGGCTCCAGCTAGGGACGAGGGTGGAGATGGGCGGCGGCACCGCGGAACATTCGCCATGGCGCGGCGGAGCGCGCCATCCACCGAAATGCCAAGGCATGCTGGCCTCGGTGGATGGCGCGCTCCGCCGCGCGATGGGAAGACCAACCGGGCGGGGCGCGTCGATCTTCCGGGTGTGCGAATCGGCTGTGGCGCTCAGGCTGAGAAAATGGGGGGCGGCGCCGCGG
>JANNXQ010000238.1:0-1524 GCA_031409655.1 Chthoniobacteraceae bacterium
TCGGCACTTCCCCTCGACCCACCGCCTGCGCGCCATACCAGAGGTAGCCTTCGTCCGCGAGATTGATGCCGATGTTTCCATCAAGCTGAAACCAGCCAAAGGAAATCGCCGCCGCGAGGAGCGCCAGCCAGAGCCCATGCCTTGGCGCGCGCGACGCACCGATGGCACTGGCCTTCGAGGTTTCACCCGGGGAGGGCGGGACGTCGCTGGATGGGGCATTCATGGGAATGTGGAGGCGCGCGCGTTTTCCGAACCGGCGCTGGATTTGCGGCGCCCGAACTGACAGGAATCCCGCGTGGCCGACAACCGAATTTCTTTTCCCAGCCCAGGCGCCCGCCAGTCGCCAAGTGCCGGGCGCGCGAGCGACCGAGTGCAGCGCCTTCGAAGCGGCAGAGAACTCCAAACTCCAAACTCCAAACTCCAAACTCCAAAGGGCTCTGAGCCGCACGCCTTCTCGGGCTGGCGATCTTCCGTTTGGAGTTTGGAGTTTGGAGTTTGGAGTTTGGAGTTTCCCCCTCTTCGCCCCCGCCCATGAGCCCCGTCAGCATCGTCATCCCCTGCTACCGCTCCGCCGCGTCGCTCGCAGAACTCATCGCGCGCCTCCTGCAAGTCAGTGCGGAATTGCGCCGCGAGTTTGAGATCATCCTCATCGACGACCGCAGCCCCGATGACACCTGGCTCGCCCTAAAGCGCCTGAAAACGCAGCACGGACGCCCGCTCAAAATCGTCCGCCTGCTCAAAAATTCCGGCCAACACAACGCCCTCCTCTGCGGTCTGCACCTCGCGACCGGCAGCATCGTCGTGACGATGGACGACGACCTGCAAAATCCCCCCGAGGAAATCCCAAAACTCCTCGCCGCCGTCGAGTCCGGCTACGACCTCGCCATCGGCGCCTACCTGCGCAAGGAGCACTCCACCGCGCGCAATTTCGGCGGCGACCTCATCGACCGCGTCCTCCGTGGCATCTTCGATCTGCCCGCGGATTTCCAATTCACGAGCTTCCGCGCCGCGCGCCGGCCGGTGGTGGAAAATGTCTGTCGCATGAGCGGCGTCTATCCCTACGTCACCGCGATGCTCCTCTCGCACGCTTCGAATCAGGTGAACGTGGAAGTCCGCCACGACCCACGTCGCCATGGCGCTTCCAACTATAACCTCCGCCGCAGCCTGCGCCTCGCCGCCAATCTCATCCTCAACTACTCCTCGTGGCCGCTGCACCTTGTCGGCGCGCTCTGCCTCGCCGCGTTTTGTTTCTCGCTCGGCTTCGGCACTTGGACCTTTGCCCGCGCGCTCTTGCACGATACCTCCGTGCCTGGCTGGGCAAGCACCGTGGTCATCATTTCCTTTTTCAATGCTCTCACGCTGCTCTGCCTCTACGTCTTCGGGATTTATCTCTCGCGCTTAAATCTCCAGATCACCCGCACCGCCACCCACTTCACCATCAGTGAACAGCAGCAATAAGCCGACGCTGCTCGTCCTCGCCGCTTCGCACTACCAGTGCGAGACGATCCGCACCGCGCAGCGGCT
>JANNXQ010000239.1:0-87615 GCA_031409655.1 Chthoniobacteraceae bacterium
AAGGTGAGCCGTTCATGATCGACGCCGAGCAGGTGCAGGATCGTCGCGTGCAGGTCGTGCGTGTCCATCACGCCCTGCTCGGCCGTCTTCCCGAGCGGATCCGTGGCTCCGTGGACGTAGCCACCTTTGACCCCGCCGCCCCGGGCGCCAATCACCCCACCCGCGCCCCCCCACACCCCCCTTGTTAGGGCGCTCGGCGTGGGGGCCGGGGGCCGCCGGGGGCGGGCGCCGCTCCCGGGTGCGGTGGCGTGAGACTTCTCTGGCACCGCGCGGCGGATCGGATACACACCGTGGTTCCGTTCCCGCGTTTCTGTGAAAAAGGTGCTCACGCTCGCTGCCGTCATCGCCTTCCTCGGCGGGGGATTTTTCGTGCTGCGCACGCCAGAGCTGGTGGTCCGTGAAGGGCCGTCGGCAGGGATCAAATCGACCGATGGGGTGAAGGCGGGCGAGCTGCGGCCGGGTCAGGTCGATGTGTTCTCCGCGCCGCGACTCATCGCCGGGATGCAGCAGGGGAGCACCGTGACGCAGGAACTTTTCGCAAAAAAACGCTACGCGGAAGCGGAGACGCTGCTCGCGGAACTGGTCGCGGTGGAGCCGCGGGTCGCGGAGAATCACTACAACCTCGCCTGCGCCCGAGCGCTCCAGGGCAAGACCCCGGAGGCGCTCGTAAGTCTGCGCTTGTCCGTCGAACGCGGCTTTCGCAATCCGGTGCATATCGAGCAAGACGCGGATCTGGCGTCGCTCCGCGGGCAACCGGAATTTGCGGCGATCCTCGAGGAAGCGGCGCAGCCCGGGACGCGGATCGAAATCCAGGCGCAGCCCCTGCCGCGGGTGATCCGCGATGGCGTGGCGCTGGTCGGCACGGAGAATACGACGGTGGATCTCCAGCTCGGCACGCTGGTCACGTCGTTTGCGGTCGATCCCGAAGATCCGCGTCGCCAGGCCGACGCGGTGGCCGGGCAGGGAAGGGCGGGGGAGCTGGTCCGACAATGGCAGCGCGAAGGCACCGCGGTCGGTCTCCTCGGCGTGCTCTATGACAATCACGACCGCGACCACAGCGCTCTCCAGGCGCGGGATTTTCCGCAGTTGAGCTTCATCGAGTTCAGCCCGGAGGCGCGCCGCGAAAGTCTGGATCTCGGCCTGCAGGTGCGGCTGATTTTCAATCTCCCGACGATCGGAAATTCTTCGACGGCCCAGACCGGTGGAGCACTTTGGCGCAGCCAGGAACGCAGTGCGCAGACGACTCCCACGGCAATCGCCGTGCAGGCCGCGCAGTATTTAAGTAACCTGCTCTACGTCTATCCCGAGCACCGCGACTACGATCCTGGCCGCAATGGCGCGGGCGGAGGATGGGGCGATGTCTTCCCCGCGAATACTCCCTACGCCATCATCTCGCAGGGTTCGTCCGGCTCGGATCAGGTCTTCCTCCGCGCGCTCGCGACCACGATCGCGGCCTTCCGTCCCGAAACTTTCGAGCGGCTGGTGACGGTGCGGCTGCTCGCGCCGACGGTGCAGATGATCCTCCGCCGCTGCTACCGGTCGTCGGAAAACGCGGAGGACTACTTTACCGGGCGCGCCCATCCGGTGGTCTTCGATGGCGCGCGGCTCGACGTGGTGCGCATGGTGGAAATGGCGCACGCCCTTTTGCCGACGGAAATCCCGCCGCTCGTGCGCCTCGCGGTGCGGGAGGAAGACGCGACGGGGCCGGGTGCCGAGTATCCCGACGCGACGCCGGGCGAAGTGCTCTTTGCCACGAGCTGCGCCGTCGCGCGCGTCTGGCATGGCGGGGCGCGGGCGCGGCGGCTGATCGTGAATGTGGAAGGGAGCGTGGATCTCGACAACCGGCCCATGACTTATCGCTGGGCGCTGCTTCAGGGAAATCGCGAAGACGTGACGATCACCCCGCTGACCCCGAATGGCTCGGTCGCCGAACTGCGCGTCGCCTGGCACAGCCGCTTCGCCATTTCCCCGGAAAGCAAACTCGCAAGCAACCGGGTGGACATCGGGGTCTTCGCGAGCAGTGGCGAGCACTGGTCCGCGCCGGCGTTTGTGACCTTTTACTTTCCGGACAATCAGACGCGGCACTACGACGAGGCGGGCCGGCTGCAAAGCATCGAGAATCGCTCTCTCGCGAAAGGCGGGAACTACGCCGACCCACTCGCGCATACGCCGCGGGATTGGCGCGATGATCTGCGCTACGACGCCACTGGCCATCTGCTTGGCTGGCGGCGCTCCCGGGGCACGGCGGTGGAAGACTTCACGGCGGACGGGCATCTGGTGATCGAGAAGGATGAGTACGGTCGCGCCACTCGCGCCTGCGTCGTGCAGTACGTCGCCGAGCACAGTCCGACGCGGGAGCCCACGATCCGGCAGATCTCCACGGATGTGGAATATCGCTACGAGTACTTTTCGCCGGATGATCAGCGCGGGCACTCCATCGCGAGTCGGGAGCGCTAGGAACGGGCCGCGCTGCCGCGCTGGCTGGGGATTTCGCGCTGGAAAGTCCCGCACTCACCGCTAGCCTCCCGCCCTCATGTCCATCCCCCGGCTCTGCCTCATCGCCGTCCTTTTTCTCGCGCCTGACGCCGCGCGCGCCGCTGGCGATTCCGCGGATGCTGAGGAACTCGCGGGCCATGCCGCGGGGAACGCCGAGGCGAATACCTTGACCCCGGAGGAATCGGCGAGCGGGTGGAAACTGCTCTTCGACGGGAAGGTCGCAAGTGGCCTGCGCGGTTTGAAGAACCGGGAGTTTCTGAAGGCCGGTTGGAAGATCCAAAACGGTGCCCTGATCCTGCCGAAGGCGATCAGCGTCATGGGCAAAGTGACCGGGGGCGACCTGGCCACGAACGAGGCCTTCACCGACTTCGAGTTTGCCTTCCAGTGGAAGCTCGGCGTCTCCTCGAACGCGGGCATTCTCTATCTTGCGCGCAGCGGGGTCGGCAGCACCCGCCCGACCGGATGTGAATATCAGATCATCGACGACGTGCATCATCCCGATGGCCTCAAAGGCGGGCCCATCCGGCGGACCGGCGCGCTCTACGGCATCCTCCCGCCCGCCGCGGAGAAAACCGTGAACGAGCCCGGCCGCTGGAGTGCGGGAAAGATCCGGGTGCAGGGTAGCCAAGTGGAGCACTGGCTGAATGGAACCAAGGTGCTGGAATACGACCTTGGCAGCGCCGGGCTGCAAAGGGCGATCGTCGCAAGTAAGATGAAAGTCCCGACTGGCTTCGGAATGTCGAAGTTCAAAGCGCCGCTGGTGATCCTCGACGAAGGGGACGAACTCGCCCTGCGGGGCCTCAAGGTACGCGCCATCGTCGAGACCTCCGTGCCAGTGCCAGGTGCGGCGGCCGTCAATCGACCGGCCGTTCCGACCGCGCGTTAAACGCGTGGCCGGCGCGAGTCGGTGAGGGTGATTTTGGTTCGCCTTGGGGAGTGGAAATTACGGACCAAAAAAAGATTGTGAAAAATTTCACAAACCTCTTGCCTCGCCCTCCGCTTCCTTGTTCCATCCGCGTCTTCTTCGGCTGAAGAACTGTGTTTTGCGCGTCGGTCCCCAACTTGATGCGCGTCGTGCGTAAGCCATCCGCACCCGGTTCTCCTTTCGAGTCTCCACTTTCACTCTGCAATGAACGCTTCGAAACTCTCTTCCCGATTCGCTGGAATCTGCCTCGCGCTGATCGCGGTCGTGGGACTGTTTTCGAGCGTGGCGATGGCGGAGGAGGGCGGGGTACATCACGGCCTCACGCCGGACGCGCCGCGGATCCAGATCGGTCCGTTTTCGGTGACGAACTCGATGATCGTCACGTGGATCGTGGCCATCGCGGTCATCGGCTTCGCCCAGTATGCGACCCGCTCGATCAAGGAAGTGCCCGAGGGCGCGCAGAATTTTTGGGAGTGGCTTGTTGAGAGCCTGCACGACTTCCTCGAGAGCATCATCGGCAAGGATCTTGTGAAGAAGACCTTCTGGTTTTTCGCAACGCTCTTTATCTTCATCCTCTTTACGAACTGGGCCGGACTCATCCCTGGAGTGGGTACGATTGGCTGGGGCATTCCGAATGCCCAAGGCGGGCTGGGGCATATCTCGCGCCCACTTTTCCGCGGCGTGAATGCCGACCTGAACATGACGCTCGGCATGGCGGTCATCTTCTTTGTCTGCTGGATCTGGTGGGCCCTGCAGGCGAATGGGCCCGGTGGATTTATCCTCCATATTTTCGGACCCAAAGGAGACACCAAAGGCTTGATGAAGGTGCTGATGATCGGCGTCTTCGCGATCGTCGGCGTGCTCGAGGTCGTCTCTATTATGTTCCGCCCGGTGTCGCTCAGCTTCCGACTCTACGGGAATGTCTTTGCCGGGGAGAACATGCTCGAGTCGATGGCCAATCTCGTGCCCGGCCTTTCATGGCTGATCCCGGTACCCTTTTACTTCATGGAATTGCTCGTCGGCCTCGTGCAGGCGCTGGTGTTTATGCTGCTCACCGCAGTCTTTACGCTGCTCATCTGCCAGCACGACGAAAGCCACGACAAGGCGCACCATTAGACTAGAAAAGATTTCGTCGATCTGACCGTGGGCAACCTGCGGGGGTCGTCGGGAAAACGCAGCAACAAACAAACCTATATGACACTCGTAACCATCCTCGCAGAAGCCGCCGCCGGACTTACCGGCAACCTTCACGTCGGTCTTGCAGCGCTCGGCGCTGCCCTCGGCGTGGGCTTCATCGGTATGAAGGCTTCGGAAGCAGTGGGCCGGAATCCCGGTGCCGCTACTCCGATCCTCGTGCAGGCGATCCTGAGCACCGCCTTCGCCGAAGGCATCGTGTTCTTCGCGATCTTCCTCGTGAAGTAATTTGGCCAGCGCGGAGCCGTTCGCGGCTCCGCGCCCCAGCCTGCGTTGCGACCACCAGTTTGTAATCATGCAATACCTCCCTCTCCTCGCCGCCGAAGGTGGCATCGTGCAAAGTCTCACCGAGAGTGCTCAGCGCACTGGCGAGACCTTCGGCTTCAATGCCTGGCTCTTCTTCTCGCAGATCATCAGCTTCTGCATCGTCGCCTTTCTGCTCCAGAAATTCGCCTATAAGCCGATTCTCACCGTGCTCGAAACACGCCGGAAGAAGATTGCCGAAGGACTCCTGAATGCGGATAAGATCAAGCAGCAGCTTGCGGAGTCCGAGCAGCGTTATCAGGAGATTTTGACCAAAGCCAATGGCGAGGCGCAAAAGATGATCGAAGAGGCCCGCGCCAGCGCCGCCGCGCTCAAGGACAAGGAGACCCAGCGGGCGATCAGTGAAGCGGAACAGATCCTCACCAAAGCCCGCGAATCCGCGACGCTTGAGCATACTCGCATGCTCACTGAACTGAAGCGCGAGGTCGGTCGTCTGGTGGTGGAGACCACTTCGAAAGTCACGGGCAAGGTGCTCAATCCAGACGATCAGCGTCGGATCAACGAAGAAGCCGCGCGCCAAGTCGCCGCCTGATTTCCCCCAAAACATGAAGCTCGACAAGGATTCACGCAAACTCTCCAAGCAACTGTTCGAGGCCAGTCTGACGAACGGTCGCCTCGACGGCGGAAAGATCGGCGTTGTCGCCCGGCAGATCATCGCCAGCAAGCCCCGGCACTATGTCGGGATCATGAAAGAGTTTCAGCGCCTCGTGCGGCTCGAAGTCGAACGGCATCACGCCGTGATCGAAAGCGCGACCCCGCTCGACGGCGGCATGGCCGATCAACTCGTCAGCAATCTCCGTAGTAAGTATGGCGGCGATCTAACCACTGAATTCAAAGTCACGCCCGAGCTTCTCGGTGGACTCCGCATCAAAATCGGCAGCGATGTCTTAGACGGCACCGTCCGCGAACGCCTGAACCGCCTCGAATCGCAACTTACCCACGCCTAACCGCCCCATCTCATGAGCAGCATCCTACAGGAACTCGAATCTCAAATCAGCGGCCTCAAGACCGCAACCACCCGCACCAATGTGGGCATCGTCCGCGAAGTCGGTGACGGTGTGGCCCGCATCGAAGGCTTGAGCGACGTCATGCTCAACGAAATGATCGAATTCCCCGGCGGGGTCTATGGTCTGGCGTTGAATCTGGAAGAGAGCGAAGTCGGTTGCATTTTGCTCGGTAGCGACCGCGATGTTGTCGAAGGCACCGAAGTGAAGACGACGGGCCGCCTGCTCTCCGTGCCGGTTGGTAAAGGATTGCTCGGTCGGGTGGTCGATACGCTCGGAAATCCGGTCGATGGCAAAGGTCCAATCACCGCCACCGCGACATACCCGGTCGAAAAAATCGCGCCCGGTATCATCAAGCGTAAGTCAGTAAGCCAGCCAGTGCAGACCGGCATCATGGCGATCGACGCGATGATTCCGATCGGCCGCGGTCAACGCGAATTGATCATCGGTGACCGGGCCACGGGAAAGACCACCATCGCCATCGACGCCATCATCAATCAGGCGCGGATCAACAAGCAGAACGAAGGCAAAGCTGGCTTTCGCCCGCTTTACTCCATCTACGTCGCGATCGGGCAGAAGCAGTCGAATGTCGCCCGTTCACTCACCGTCCTCGAAGCTGCGGGTGCCCTCCAATACACCATCGTCGTCTGCGCCACCGCCTCGGATACCGCGGCGAATCAGTACCTCGCGCCCTTTGCCGGTGCTGCGATGGGCGAGTGGTTCATGGATAACGGGATGGATGCGCTGATCGTCTTCGACGACCTTTCCAAGCACGCCGTTGCCTACCGCCAGGTCTCTCTCCTCCTCAAGCGCCCGTCCGGCCGCGAAGCCTATCCCGGTGACGTCTTCTATCTCCACAGCCGCTTGCTCGAACGCAGTGCCCGCGTCAGCGAGCAGAATGGCAACGGATCGCTGACCGCGCTCCCGATCATCGAGACCCAGGCGGGTGACGTGTCTGCTTACATCCCGACGAACGTCATCTCGATCACCGACGGTCAGATCTATCTCGAAACCGACCTTTTCTACCAAGGCATCCGACCGGCGGTGTCCGTGGGTCTATCGGTGAGCCGGGTCGGTTCCGCCGCGCAGATCAAAGCGATGAAGCAGGTTGCTGGTAAGATCAAAGGTGACCTTGCCCAGTTCCGCGAATTGGCAGCGTTTGCGCAGTTTGGCAGCGATCTCGATGCCAAGACCAAGTCGATGCTCGATCGCGGGGCGCGCATCGTGGAACTCTTTAAGCAGATCCAATACAATCCGGTCGCCACTGAGGTGATGGTTTCGGTCCTCTGGTCGATGCAGAACGGCTTCCTCGATGACGTGCCAGTGGATAAGGTGAAAGACTTCCAACTCAAGCTTCAGGATTACCTTTCCACGCGAAAGGATGCACTCCTCGGAAAGATCCGCGACAAGGCTGCGATCGACGACGAAATCGCCGGTGAACTGAAAGTCGCCCTCGGCGAATTCAAGGCCAGCTACCGCTAAACCGCAATGGCCGCGAATACCCGCGACATCCGCCGACGCATCAAGTCGGTCAAGAATACTTCGCAGATCACCAAGGCCATGCAGATGGTGGCCGCGGCGAAGATGCGCAAGGCCCAGAACGCGGCGATCGCGGGCCGGCCGTATGCGGAACTGCTCAGCAAGGTGCTCGGGTCCGTCGCGGCGCGGGCCAAGGATAGCTCGCACGAGTTGCTCGTTTCCCGGGAAGTGAAGAAGGAACTCGTGCTGGTCATCAGCACCGACAAGGGCCTTTGTGGCGCGCTGAATACCAACTTGCTCCGCGAAGTGGCGAAGTTTGATCCCGCAAAGACCGTCTTTGTGGCTGCCGGACGCAAGGCGATGCAGTATCTCGTCCGCGCGCAACGCACCCTTTTGGCCGAGTTCACGCTCAAGGAGCCGCTCAGTTTCCTGGAGTCCAAGCAGGTGTCCAAGTTCTGCATGGATCAGTTCACCAAGGGCGAGGTGGATAAGGTGACGGTCGTCTTTACAGATTACATCAACACCCTGACCCAGATTCCAAAGGCCCGAACGCTCCTGCCGCTCCAGTCCTTTGAAGTCAGCGCGGGCATCGGCGGGGCTTCTGAAAGTTCCTCGATCGTCGCCAAAGAAGACGCGACTGAATATCTTTTCGAGCCTGATATGGCTGGGGTCTTGGCCGGTATTCTCCCGCATTATGTGCATTTCCAAGTCTATCAAATGGCCCTCGATTCCCGGGCTTCTGAGCACTCCGCACGCATGGTCGCCATGAAGAGCGCCACCGACAATGCGAAGCAGCTCATCAAGGACCTCACGCTCGAATACAACAAGATCCGCCAAGCCAGCATCACCACTGAGTTGCTCGAAATCACCACTGCCCAGATGGCCCTCGGCTAGCTCCTTTCAGTCCCCGCAATTTCCAATCAAAAGCATATCATGAGTAACATCGGCACCATCGTCCAAGTCATCGGCCCCGTCATCGACGTTGACTTCTCCGCTACGGGCAAGCTCCCGAAAATTTACGAAGCTCTCGAAATCCAGTTCAATGTGAACGGGGTCGATACCCGGCTCGTCCTTGAGGTGCAGCAGCATCTCGGCGAAAACTGGGTCCGAGCCATCGCGATGAGTTCCAGCGAAGGTCTCAAGCGCGGCGTCAATGTGACGGCGACCGGAGCGCCGATTTCGGTTCCCGTGGGTGAAGGTGTTCTGGGGCGCATCTTCAATGTGACTGGTGATCCCGTGGACGAGCGGGGCCCTGTGCCGCACGAAAAGCGCTATCCGATCCATCGTCCCGCGCCGACCCTGATCGAGCAGGACGTCTCGGCCAGCGTGCTCGAAACTGGGATCAAGGTTATCGATCTGATTTGTCCGTTCACCAAGGGTGGTAAAGTCGGCGCTTTCGGTGGTGCGGGCGTCGGCAAGACCGTCGTCATTCTCGAACTCATCAATAACATCGCCAAGCAGCACGGTGGCTTCTCGGTCTTCGCCGGCGTGGGTGAGCGTTCCCGTGAAGGGAACGATCTTTACCACGAAATGAGCGAGGCGGGCGTCATCAACCAAAAGGATCTCAGCAAGTCCAAGGTGGCGCTGGTCTATGGCCAAATGAATGAGCCTCCAGGGGCTCGTCTCCGCGTGGCGCTCTCCGCGCTTTCGATGACGGAATACTTCCGCGACGAGAAGAATCAGGACGTGCTGCTCTTCGTGGATAACGTCTTTCGTTTCTCGCAGGCCGGTTCCGAAGTATCCGCGCTCCTCGGACGCACGCCGTCGGCCGTGGGTTACCAGCCGACGCTGGCTGCCGAGATGGGTTCGCTCCAGGAGCGCATCACCTCGACCACAAAGGGTTCCATCACTTCTGTGCAAGCGGTGTATGTGCCCGCGGACGATCTCACCGATCCCGCGCCCGCGAATACCTTCGCCCACCTTGATTCGACGGTCGTGCTCGAACGTTCAATCGCGGAACTCGGCATCTATCCGGCAGTTGATCCGCTTTCCTCGACTTCCAAGGCGCTCGCGCCGGAGATTGTGGGTGAGGAGCACTATCAAGTGGCCCGGGGCGTTCAGCGCGTGCTCCAGCGGTATAAGGACCTGCAGGACATCATTGCCATTCTTGGAATGGACGAGCTTTCACCCGAAGACAAACTCACCGTCTTCCGCGCCCGCAAAATCCAGCGCTTCCTATCCCAACCCTTCCACGTTGCAGAAGTCTT
The DNA here is from genome assembly GCA_031409655.1 of Chthoniobacteraceae bacterium. Lineage (GTDB taxonomy): Bacteria > Verrucomicrobiota > Verrucomicrobiia > Chthoniobacterales > Chthoniobacteraceae > JANNXQ01. The sequence goes on from JANNXQ010000239.1 coordinate 9,630, forward strand.
CACCGGAACGCCGGGCCAATACGTGTCCATTGCGGACACCGTCCGAGGGTTCAAAGAGATCCTCGAAGGCAAGCACGACGACGTCGGTGAAACGAACTTCTATATGAAGGGCGGCATCGAGATGGTGCGAGCGTAAGGCAATTAACAATTAGGATTTAGCATTTGTCCCTGATTCGCGCGTTAGCGCCTTACTTCCAAATGCTAAATGTTGAATCCTAAATCCTAAATCCCGATGGCCACACTCAGACTCGAAATCGTCACTCCTGAAACCAAGGCTTACAGCGACGACGTGGATATGGTCGTGCTGCCGGCGGTCGAGGGCGAGATGGGCGTGTATCCGATGCATGTTCCCTTGATGACCCAAATTCACCCCGGCGAACTGACCGTGATGAAAGGTGGTCAGCGCTCCTATCTCGCGGTGGGTGAAGGATTCGTGGAGATCACGCAAACGCGGGTGAGCGTGCTCACGGACATGGCGATCGATGAGCAATCGATCGACGAGGGTGCTGCGGAGGCCGCGGTGAAGCGGGCGCAGGAATCCATGGCGAGGAAGGATCTGGGTGGCGAAGAAGGCGCGGCCGTGCAGGCTGCGCTCGCCAAGTCGCTCGCCCAACTCCACGTCAAACGGCGGCGGCGTGGTCTTTAAGGTTGGGGGCGGGGCTTTGAGAGCCTGATCTGACTCAGCGGAGATTCACCCACAGCGTCTGGGCGCATTGGTCGCTCGGGATGTCGGGGAGGGCGGCCTCAAGGTGGATGGCACCCGCTTTCCGGGTGGCTTTCAGGCCGAATCGCGCAATGGCTTCGAGCGCACGGCGGTTGAGCCGGGTGCAGTTTGTGGAGAGGAGGATGCGGGCCTGGGGCGTGGCGACTTCAAGAGCGGCGAGGAAGAGGGCTTCGAAGTCCTGCTCCACCTGAAATTTCCGGCCTTTGTGACCCCGAGAGAAAGTCGGTGGATCGAGGATGATGGCGTCGAATAACTCGCCTTTGCGGCTGAGTCGGGGGAGCACGTCGAGCACATCTTCGGCGAGGAAGCGGTGACCGCTCTCCGTACCGGACGGGATGTTGTTTAAGGCAAAGTTCTCCCGGCCGCGGTCGAGGGACTTCTTGGAGAGATCAATGCTCACGGTTTCCGCGCCGGCCAAGGCCGCGGCGAGGGAGAAGGAACAGGTGTAAGCGAAGGTATTGAGCAAGCGCTGGACGCCGCCATTCCGAACCTGAGCGCGGTTGGCTCGTTGATCCAGAAAGAGTCCGGCGGAATATCCGGCGCCGAAATCGAGGCCGAAATTCATCCCGTTTTCCGAAACGGTGGTCGTGAGCGGGAGTCCGGTTTCGCCCGACAGAAGTAGAGGCGCGGCGCGTTCGTCATTTTGACGCGGCAAAAACTTCCCAAAGACCCGCCGCGGCCGAAAGCCGTGTTCCGCCGACCAAGGGGCAAGCGCCGCGAGAGCATGGTCCCGAGCGGAGTCACTTTTATAGGAGAGCAGCAGATCCTCGCCGAAGCGCTCGAGCCAGGCTTCGGAGGAGGAAAAGAGCCGGTGGGCATCGGTGCCAGCGGCTTCGAAGGCCGCCAATTGGGGGCCGGGAAGCCAGGATTTTGGCAGAGGACGCGAGGGTTCGCGGGGAGGGAATCGGTTCACGCGCGGCCCAAGAGAACTGATTGCACTGAAAAATCAATCAACGTAGTCTCCCCGGCTCTCAAAGACCTTATGCGAAATGTTTCCGCCCTCATCCTCATCGGATGCCTCTGCCTGCTGCAATCCGCGGCGCGCGCGCAGTCCTCGGCTGATCCGAGCGATCTGTTTCTGAACGTCTATACGGCGGTCCAACAGGCTGAGCGCTCGGAGGGGCAGGGGAACTTCAAGGCGGCGATGTCGAGGCTGCAGTATGCGGCGAAGGCGCTCGACCAGATCGCGGCCAAGTATCCGACCTGGCAGCCAGTGGTGGTGGAATTTCGCCGGACCGAAACCGGTAAAGCAATTCAGAGGGTGCAGGAAAAGCTCGCGAAATTTGGGCCGGGTAAAGAGGGGGAGGTGGGTGGAACGGTGGAGCCGGCACTGCCGGTCGATGATACGAAGCTTCTCTTTACGCCGCCGGCGGAGGCAGCACCCGCGCCGGTTCCCATGCCGGACAGTCCAGCGGGACAACGGCCGTCCGGAGGGAGCGCGAGTTCAGGGAATCCGATTCGTGAAATCGAAGATCGGATGGATCGGCTGCAACGGGACCTCGGGAAGGCGCAGGAAGACTTGTCCAAATCGGAGGTGGAAAAGAGGCGGCTCGCGAAGGAACTCGAAGCGGCGGTGAAGGCCCGTGAGACCTCGGAGAGCAAGCAGCAACTCTTGCAGCAGCGCGCCGATCGCGCGGAGCAGGCGTTGATGGAGGCACTTTCCAAAGGCGACAATAATTCGGACGCGGTGAAGACGCTGCAAGCGCAGCTCGACAAGGCGAAGCGGCAACTGCGTGACGTGACGATCGACGGCGAAGCGGAGGCGGAGTTTCGCCAGCAGCTCAGCGATCGGCTAAAGTCTGCGCAGACGAAGATCGTGACTTTGATCGAGCAGCGCGACGCCGCGCAGAAGCTCACGACAGACACGCCCACGAAGATCGCGGGGATCCAGAAGGAGCTCGATAAGGCGCGGAAGGAAAAGGAAGATGTGCTCGCGCGCCTGACCAAGACGGAGACGCAACTGGCCGATGTGACCAAGCAGCGCGACGATGCGCTTCAGCAGATCGTGAAGATGAAGGAGGCGCAAAAGCAGGTGGACAAGCTCGTCGCCGAGAATGCGGACCTCATGACGAAGCTCACGGAGGCCGAGAAGAGCATCAAAGTTTTCAGGGCGGATGGTGTCGAGAAGGACAAGCAGATCGCCTCTCTCAAGGGCGAACTGGCCGACACGAAGAAGCAGCTTTCCAGCGCCAAGGAGCAGAGCGCCGATTACCAACGGCAGATGGCGGATCTCCAGACCAAGCTCGACGAGCGCGGCAAGGAGCTCGCGAAGCTGAAGTCCGACAGCGCTGCCGGGGCCGAAGAGCGGAAGAAGCTGGAGGGCGAAAATCTCATCCTGCGCGGCATCGTGCTCCGCCAGCAGCGCGAGCAGGCGCGGCGCGACCAGACGCGGAAGCTGGTGCTCGGGGAACTCGCGAAGCTGGAGATCAAATCGAAATCGCTGATCAGCCAGATCGATTACCTGGGGCAGCCCGTGGTCCAGCTCTCGGCCAAAGAGCGCGCGCTTTTTAAACAGCCCGAACTCCAGATCAGCGACACGGAAATCTCCGTGGCCGCTGCGCAACCGGATGAACCGACGATGCTCGAAAAGGCCGCGCCGCCTGTGGAAACGCCTGCCGCGGCAAAGTCGGCGCCGATGCCGAAGCCCGATGATTCGCGGCCCACGCCCAAGCCTGCGGACGAACCGAAGACCACGACGCCGCAGGAAACGCCACCGCTTCCCCCGGTGCCAGCCGAGGAGCCGCCGACACAGTTGGCGAAAAATACCGAGCCGACCATGCCGACGAAATCCCCGAGTGGAGATTCATCGGCGGCGAAAAAAACGGCAGATCCCAGCGGACCGACGCCGCCCGCGCCCGGCACGAGCAACACGCCGAATGTCCCGCCGGAACTCCTGCCGCTCGCGCGTGAAGGCAAGGAGCAGTTTGAACAGGGCAACTACCGCGACGCGGAAAAAATCTACGAGCGCGTCCTGGCGAAGGCTCCGAACAATCTCTACATCCTCTCGAATCTCGGGGTCGTTCGCTTCCGCGCGGGCAAGCTGAAACTCGCGGAGGAGGCATTGAAAAAGGCGACGCAGATCGCGCCGGAAGACGCCTTCTCCCACACCACGCTGGGCATTGTTTATTACAGCCAAGCCAAGTATGACGACGCGGTCAATGAGCTGACGAAAGCCGTCGCCATCCAGCCGAAGAACGCCACTGCGCACAACTACCTCGGCATCACCGCGAGCCAGAAGGGCTGGCAGGAATCCGCGCAGAAGGAGCTCGAAACCGCCTGCGCGCTCGACCCGACTTATGCGGACGCGCATTTCAATCTTGCCGTCGTCTTCGCCACCCAGACCCCGCCGAACAAGGAAGAAGCGAAGAAGTATTACAAAAAAGCCATCGAACTCGGGGCCGATCCCGACAGCTCGCTCGAAGGCCTGATCAAGTAACGCCTGCCGGCACTTGGAGACGGCGCCGGATTCCGGCCTGCTCGCCTTTGCCAATCGTTCAGCGGGGCTAAACTTCCGTTTTACACCCCGGACCCTTTCCTCCATATTCCGCGCCCTCATGCTCCCTGTTGCCATCAATATCCTCCTCGCGATCCACGTGCTGGTGTCGCTTTTCATCGTGCTTCTTGTGTTGATGCAGCGGCCAAAGAATGAGGGCCTCGGAGCGGCCTTTGGCGGCGGCATGACGGACAACCTTTTCGGCGCGCAGACCACGAATGTACTGCAGACGATGACGCGCTGGCTCGGCGGACTTTTCTTTGCGCTGACGTTGCTGCTCTCCTTTCTCTATGTGAAGCAGACCGCGCAGAAGAGCGGCGTGCAACAGCGCCTGAGCGAAGCGCCTGCCGTGGTGCCAGCGACGCCGCCGACCGCCGCGAGCGAGCCGGTGCAAGTCGGCGACGTTCCCGCGGTTCCCGCCCCTGACGCCAAGACCACTCCTGCTCCCGCTGACGGCGCCAAGCCAGCAGAACCCGCGAAGCCCGATGCCGTGACGCCAGTCCTCGCCCCCGCTCCCGAAGCTCCTGCCGCGAAGCCGGTCGACGCCCCGGCCCCGGCGGAGCCGCCGAAGAACTGAGCCCCCGGGAGCGCCGCCGTCCTCGTGCGGCAATCCCCACATCGCGCGCAGCGCCTGAAGATTCGGCTTGGATGCGGCGAAGTTGGCGCTTCGCGGGTTGTTTGGTTTGCCCCACTGGACGGCTGCGCTCCCGGCGTTGATCCCCTTGGACGGCGCGCATTTTTTGTGCAGATTCACGGCTCGTTTTGCAAAGCACCCTTACTCGCACCCTTCTCGCCTCGCTTTTTGCGGCGCTCCTCGCTGGCTGCGGGCGGGTGCCGGATCGCGCGGATCTCGTCTTCATCAATGGCGCTGAATCCGAGCCGCTCGACCCACCGCTGATCACCGCGCAGGCCACGAGCCGCCTCGGTTACGCGGTCTTCGAAGGCCTCACCACCTTCGACCAAACGGGCACTGCCCAGCCGGGCGTCGCGGAGCGCTGGGAGGTCTCGCCGGACGGCTTGCGCTACACCTTTCATCTCCGCAAAGAGGCCTGCTGGAGCAATGGCGATCCGATCACGGCGGAGGACTTCGTTTACTCCTGGCGGCGCACAGCATCGCCGGAAACCGCCAGCGAATACGTGGGGCAGCTCCACTACATTCGGGGCGTCCGCGACTTCAGCGAAGGCAAGCTCAAGGACTGGAGCGCGTGCGGGGTGAAGGCGCTCGATCCCGCCACGCTCGAGATCACGCTGGAAAATCCCACCTCGTTTTTCCTCGATCTCTGCGCCTTCTCCACCCTGCTTCCGGTGCATCGCGCGACGGTCGAGAAATACAGCGACTGGTCCACGAACCCTGCGCATCACATGGGCAACGGCGCCTTCATGCTCAAGGAATGGCGGCTCTTTGATCGCATCCGCATCGTGAAAAATCCGCGCTACTGGAATGCCGCCAAAGTCGCGCTGCAGAGTGTCGATGTCCTCCCGGCCGGCCGGCCGATGACGGCCTTCAATCTCTACGCCACCGGCGTCGCCGATCTCATGATGGACAAAGGCCTCGCGCCGACTTCGCTGATGCATGAGTTGAAGAAGCGCCCCGATTTCCACGCCGCACCTTTCCTCGGAAACTACTTCTTCCGCTTTAATTGCTCGCGAAAGCCTTTCAATGATTCGCGCGTGCGTCGCGCTTTCTGCCTGGCAGTGGACCGGGCGCACCTCACCGAATCCATCAGCCGCGCTGGGGAAGTGCCGGCTACGAGCTTTGTGCCGCCGGGGGCGGGCGGCGGATATCAGCCGCCGCCTGGTTACGAGCGTGATCCGGATCTGGCGAGAAAACTCCTCGCTGAAGCGGGCTTTCCGGGCGGCAAAGGCTTCCCGCTTTTCGCCTATCTCTACCGCGCGGATTCCGAACTCGATCAAGACATCGCCGTCGAACTCCAGGGCATCTTTCAGCGTGAACTCGGCGTGAACATGCAACTCACCCGGCAGGAATGGACCGTGTATCTGAACACGCAGGTCGCGCTCGACTACGACCTCTGCCGCTCGTCGTGGGTCGGCGATTACAACGATCCGAATACCTTCCTCGACATGTTCATCACCGACGGCGGCAATAACCGCACAGGATGGAGCCATAAGGAATACGACGCCTTCATCACCGCGGCCGGGCGCGAAGTGGACAATGCGAAACGCTTCGAGATCTTCCGGCAGGCGGAGAAAATCCTCGTCACTGACGAAGCGCCGATCTGCCCTCTCTACTATTACGTCGGCATCCAATTCTACGACCCCGAGCGCCTCGGCGGCATCGAGCCCAACCTGCTCGACGAGCATCCGCTCAAGGCGATGTATTGGAAAAAGCGCTGATGCCAGTCACGGTGATGCGTGTATGGGAAGCGGATCGGCAGCTTGCCAAAGCGCCGGGCAAAAAAATTGCGCACCCATCTCGTTTCGCGGCGCAGCCGCTTTGGAGTGCGGCGCGTCCTCGCGCCGCTTTATTCACGCGGCCGCCAGTCAACGGTGCTCTGGCTCACGCGTGATGGACCGCCTCGCCTACATTCTCTACCGGATCGTTTCCGCGGTGATCCGCGCGCTCCCGCTGGCCGCCGGCTACAGGTGCGGCTACGCGCTCGGCACAGTGGCGTGGCACCTCGCGCTGCCCTATCGCCGGCTCGTCCGGGAGAATCTCCGCATCGCCTTTGGCCAGGAAAAATCGGAGTCGGAAACCGAAACGATCGCAAAGGCGCACTTCGCCATGCTCGGCGCGAATCTCTTCGCGAGCCTCAAGCTGCCAACCCTTTCTCGTGCGGAGATTGAAAGCGTCGTCACTGTCGAAGGCCTCGATCACATGGACGCTCAGATCGCCGCGCGCGGCGGTTTTGTCTTCGTCATCAGCCACATCGGAAACTGGGAAATGTTCGCCCAGCTCACGCCCTACATTTTCAAGTGCAAGACCGGCACGATCTATCAGCGACTCGGGAATCCGTATCTCGATGCGGAAGTGCGCCGCTCGCGGGCCCGGCTCGGCATGGAGCTTTTCGAGCGGAAAGAGGGCTTCGTCGCTGCTTCCAAATTTCTGCGCGAAGGTGGAGCCGTCGGAGTGCTCGTCGATCAGCACGCAGGCGATGCCGGGCTGTGGTGTCCATTTTTCCGACGCCTCGCCTCGACCAGCACGCTGGCCGCCACGCTCGGGCTGCGCACCGGCGCAAAGCTGATTCCTGCCGCGGTGTACAATGATGGCGCCGCCCGCTGGCGCATCGTCCTCCAGGCGCCGATGCCCACCAAGGACGCGACCGCCGAGTCGATCACCGTGCGGATCAACGAAGTCCTCGAAGCGCAAATCCGCCTGCAGCCCGAGGACTGGTTCTGGGTTCACAACCGTTGGAAAACACCGCGCCCGAAGTTTCTCCTGGCGACTTACAAGCGCGGGGTGGCCGGGGTAACTGATGTGCATAGTGACTCGGGAATCGTAGATGGAGGCGGAGTGTCCGCACCCGATTCACCATTCACCAGTCACGATTCACTCTCCCCCTTCCGCATCTTGATTCGCGCGAGCAACTGGCTCGGCGACGCGGTGATGACTGTGCCCGCGGTGCGCGCCATCAAGGCCGGACGGCCCGATGCGCGCGTCACGATTCTTACGCAGGAGAAGCTTGCCGACTTTTGGCGAAGTGTCGCCGAGGTGGAGGAAGTCATCGGCATCGCCGCGGCAGAGACGGTCTTTGACGTTGCGCGCAAGCTGCGGGGAAAATTTGACGTCGCGATCCTTTTCCCAAACTCGTTGCGCACCGCCCTGGAAGTGTGGCTCGCTGGCATTCCCCGCCGCGTCGGCTCCCCGGGCCATCACCGCACTCGGCTGCTCAATCAGGTCTTCATCCCGAAGCGAAAGACCCCGGTGCCACGGCCTCGCCATCAGGTTCACGACTACCTCGCACTTGCCGAGTTCGTCGGCGCTGAAGTGAATGGTGACTTGGGAATCGTGAATGGGCGCGTGCCTTCCATCCACCAATCACCAGTCACCATTCACGACTGTCGCCCCCCCACCATCGGCCTCTGCGCTGGAGCCGAGTACGGTCCCACGAAACGCTGGATGCCCGAGCGTTTCGCCGAAGTCGTGAGCGCCGTCCGCGCTCGCACCGGCTGCGAGTGGAAGCTCTTCGGCGTCGATAGGGATCTCCCGATCACGGACCAAATCCTGATGGCAGCAGGTGGCCCGCTGCGCTCGTTCGTAGGGCAGACCACGCTCGCCCAACTCATGGATGAACTGCGCACCTGCGACCTCCTCCTGACCAATGACACCGGCAGCATGCACCTCGCCGCGCACCTCGGCGTGCCGACCGTCGCGCTCTTCGGCTCCACCGAGCCGTCGCTCACCGGCCCGCTCGGCCCTGGCCATCGCATCGTGCGCCATCACGTCGATTGCAGTCCGTGCTTCCTGCGCGAGTGCCCGCGCGATTTTCGCTGCATGAAGGCGATCACGTCGAGCGAGGTGATCGTCGCCGTCGAAAACGCACTCCGCGAAAAGACGGTTATTGGTTCCTTCGCATCGTGATCCACTTGTAGTCTCCGCGGTCGAACGAACTCGCGCCCCGCCTGTCGAATCCCCGCCTTTATGTCCCAAACCCAGGAACTCACCGACAAAGTCAAAGCCCAGAGCCATTGGATCAAACCGTTGCAGGATGAAATCTCCCGCGTCGTCGTGGGGCAGCGCTACCTTGTGGATGGGCTGCTCGTCGGCTTGCTCACGAATGGGCATATCCTGCTGGAAGGCGTGCCGGGGCTGGCGAAGACGCTGACCGTCAAGACGCTGGCGAACTGCATCAATACGGGATTCAGCCGCCTCCAGTTCACGCCCGATCTGCTGCCGGCGGATCTCATCGGCACGCTCATCTACAATCCGCGCAGCGGGGAATTCACGACAAAGAAGGGGCCGCTCTTTTCCAATCTCATCCTTGCGGATGAGATCAACCGCGCGCCGGCCAAGGTGCAGAGCGCGCTGCTCGAGGCGATGCAGGAGCGGCAGGTGACGATCGGCGATACCACGTATCCGCTGCCCGATCCCTTCCTCGTCCTCGCGACGCAAAATCCGCTCGAACAAGAGGGCACCTACCAGCTCCCCGAAGCGCAGCTCGACCGCTTCATGCTCAAGCTCAAGGTCGGCTACCCGAGCAAATCCGAGGAGCGGCAGATCCTCGACCTGATGGCTACGAGCGCACCGAATCTCAAGGTGCTGCCGATGCTCGATCCGGCGGACATTCTCCGCTCCCGCGAACTGGTGAACTCGATCTACGTGGATGATCGGGTGAAGGATTACATCGTGGATGTGGTCTTCGCGACGCGTGATCCGAAAGCTTACAAGCTCAAGCTCGAAGGCATGATCCGCTACGGCGCGAGCCCGCGCGCGACGATCAATCTCACCCTCGCCGCCCGCGCCCGCGCCTTCATGGCGGGCCGCGGCTACGTGACGCCGCAGGATATCAAGAGCGTGGGACCGGATGTGCTCCGCCACCGCATCATCGTCAGCTACGAAGCGGAAGCGGAGGAGGTGACGAGCGAGCAGATTATCGAGACCATCTTTAATGGGCTGGCGGTGCCGTGAGGTGGGGCTGCGTGATTGGTGATCGGTGAATGGTGATTGGTATGGCCGTTGCAAAATCGTTTCGTGACTTGAATGTCTACCGCCTTGCGCGGGAAGCGGCGCAGGAGGTTTTTCGCGTTTCCAAGGCGTTTCCAAAGGAGGAGCGGTTTTCGCTCACGGATCAGATTCGGCGCAGCTCGCGAGCGGTGAATGCCATGATCGCCGAAGCCTGGGCGCGGCGGCGCTACAAGGCGGCATTCATCAACAAGATCGACGAGGCCCTAGGGGAAGCGATGGAGACGCAGGCGTGGCTAGACCATGCTCTGGATGCCGAATACCTGACGCAGCAGAATTTTGCGAAGCTGGATGCAAATTGTCGTTCCGTCAGTGCCATGCTCGCGCGCATGATCGATCGCGCTGCGGACTTCTGCAAAAACGCATCGGATACGGACTACCGCGCGCTGGCGGCAGGCGACGCTGAACCACCAATCACCACTCACTAATCACCAATCACATTCCCGAATGGAATCCGCCCGCGAAATCCTGAAGAAGATCCGCCGCCTCGAGCTGAAAACTCGCGGGATGGTCGAGGCTGCTTTCGCGGGGCAGTATCGCAGCGTCTTCAAGGGACGCGGGATGAACTTTGATGAGGTGCGCGAGTATCAGCCGGGGGATGAAGTGCGGACGATTGATTGGAATGTGACGGCGCGCCTCGGCGAGGTGCGCGGCGAGGCTTACGTGAAAAAGTTCACCGAAGAGCGCGAGCTCACGGTGATGCTCATCGTCGATGTGAGCGCGTCGGGGGATTTCGGGAGCGTGAATCTGAGCAAGCGCGAACTGGCCGCGGAAGTGGCGTGTCTGCTGGCCTTCAGCGCCATTCGCAATAACGACAAAGTCGGGCTCTTACTTTTTTCGGATCATGTCGAACTCTTCATCGCTCCGAAAAAAGGCCGCATTCACACGCTCCGGCTCATTCGCGAGATTTTATTCTTCGAGCCGGAAGGGCGGGGGACCGAGCCGGCGCTCGCACTCGATTTCCTGAACCGGGTCCTGCATCGCCGTTCCGTGGTATTCCTGATCTCGGATTTTCAGGCACCCGATTTTTCCAAGCAGCTCGCGATCACCGGACGGCGGCACGACTTGATCGCCATCCCGATCGTCGATCCGCGCGAGGAGGAGTTGCCCGATGTCGGACGCGTGACCTTTGAGGACGCGGAGACCGGGGAGCAGATCGAAATAAATACTTCCGACCGGCTGACCCGGCTGAGGTATGAGCAAACTTTCGGCATGCTGGCCGATGACCGCATGCGCGATTTCCGGCGCAAGCGCGTCGATACGATTTCGCTCAAGACCGACGTGGATTACCTCCCGGCCTTGCGTAATTTTTTCCGCGTCCGCGAACGGAGGCTCCAGCTCCGCGCATGATCGCCGCCCTTTCGACCCCGCCGCCAGCCCCTCCGGCTCCGCCGACTGGACCCTTCCCGCCAGAGCCGCCGGATCTCCGCGACATCGCACCACCCGTGGATGTCTTTCCGTGGCCGACCTGGATGGTCGTAGTCGCGGCCATTGTCGTGCTGCTCCTGCTGGCGGCCCTCGTCTATTTCATAGTGCGCTGGATTCGAAACCGCCCGCCACCGATCCCTCCGAGCCCGCAGTCCATTGCCTTGCGCGAGCTGCGGAAGCTGCAACCCCAGACGGCGCGCACCGAGCCGCACGAGTTCACCTTCGCCGTCTCCGATGTCCTGCGCACGTATGTCAGCGCCGAGTATCGAGTGCGCGCCACCGAGCAGACCTCGCCGGAGTTCCTTGCCGTCATCGGCCAGTCGGTAAAGTTCGCCGACGCCGAGCGCACCCTGCTCGCGGACTTCCTCGAGCGTTGCGACCTCATCAAGTTTGCCCGCATCGACGCGGATTCGACGGACAATGAACGTCTGCTCGAAAGCGCGCTGCGTTTCGTGGAAGGAGGCCGGGCGTGAACAATCTGAAGTTCGACTCATTTTCATTCGCCCAGCCGTGGTGGCTTTTGCTCCTCCTCCTGGTGCCGCTCCTCGCCTTTTTGAAAGGCGGGCGCGGGGCGGCGCCGGCGGTGGTCTTCTCTTCTTTGCGGCCGATGCACGGGGTGGGGAAGGTGCGGAAATCGCGCGCGGGCGGGTGGCTGGCGAGTTTGCTCCTGCTCGGGCTGGCGCTGCTGCTCGCGGCCTTGGCGCGGCCGCAGATGGGGAAGACGCTGAGCCGGGTGGAGGCGAGTGGGATCGATGTGATCCTGGCGCTGGATGTCTCGCGCTCGATGTTTGCGGAGGATTTCATCATCGGCGGGCAGCGGGCAAATCGTCTCGATGCGGTGAAGCAGGTGACGCAAAAATTCATCGAAGGCCGCCCGCATGATCGGATCGGGATCGTGTGCTTTGCCGGTCGTCCGTATCTCGTGAGCCCGCTGACGCTGGATCACGATTGGCTGCTGCAAAATTTGGAGCGCATCCGCATCGGGCTCGTGGAAGATGGCACGGCGATCGGGTCGGCGATCGCCTCGGCGTCGAATCGCCTGAAGGACCGCGAGTCGAAGAGCAAGATCATCGTGCTGCTGACGGACGGCGATAACAACGCGGGGAAGGTGCCGCCGCCCACGGCGGCGGAGGCGGCGGCGGCGCTGGGGATCAAGATCTACACGATCGGCGCGGGTACGCGTGGCTATGCGCCGATCCCGGTCCAGGACGCTTTCGGTCGCACGGTGTATCGGAACATCAAAGTCGAGGTGAACGAACCGATGCTGAAAGAGATCGCGACGAAGGCGAATGGGCAATTTTACCGAGCGACGGATGCGGAATCGCTGGAGCGGATCTACAGCGAGATCGATCAACTGGAAAAATCGACGGTCGAGCTCAGCCAGTACAAACAGTATCGCGAACTCTTCCCGTGGTTTGTGGCGGCGGGGCTGGCGGCGCTGGCGCTCGGTGCGGTCTTGGGGGAGACGGTGTGGAGGCGGCTACCATGAGGAAAATGGGGAACGCCAAACTTCAAACTTCAAACTTCAAACGCCAAACGAATCTGTCTGGACGCTTGGACCGACGTTTGGCGTTTGAAGTTTGGCGTTTGAAGTTTGGCGTTCATGGGGCAGCGAGGAGGTTCATCTGATGACTTTCGCCCATCCTCAATGGTTCTGGGCTCTGGCCCTGCTACCCCTGCTCCTGGTCATCTTTCTGAATAACGAAATGCGGCGGGCAAAGCTGCTCCGACAACTCGTCGCGGCGCGCTTGCAGGATCGGCTGGTCGGCAGCGTCAGCGTCATCCGGCGGCGGGTGCGTTTTTCCCTGCTCCTGCTCGCTCTGGCTTGCGCGGTCGTCACGCTCGCCCAGCCGCGGTATGGATTTTCCTGGCAGGAGAGTCAGCGGCGGGGACGCGACATTATCCTCGCGATCGATACCTCGCGCAGCATGCTGGCCACGGATCTGGCGCCGAGCCGGCTGAAGCGGGCGAAGCTCGCGGCGCAGGATCTCATCGGGCTGCTCGAGGGGGACCGGGTGGGGCTCGTGGCGTTTGCGGGTTCGGCCTTTCTCCAAGCACCGCTCACGGCGGACTATGGCGCGGTGATCACGGCGCTGGAGGAACTGGACACGGAGATCATCCCGCAGGGCGGCACGAATATCGAAGAGGCGGTAAAGGCGGCGCTGGATGCCTTTGGCAAAGGCGAGAGCGATCACCGCTGCCTGATCCTTTTCACCGATGGTGAGGAACTCGACGCAAACGGGGTGCGCGCAGCGGAGCGGGCAAAGGACTCGATGCGGATCTTCACCGTGGGGCTGGGCTCAAGGGACGGCAGCTTCATCCCGCTGCCCCGCGAAGGGGGCGGAACGAATTTCGTGCAGGATGGTCAGGGGCAGTATGTCAAATCGCGTCTCGATGAAGATCGTCTGCGGAGCATTGCGGAAGCGACCGGAGGCTTCTACCTTCACCTCCTTAATGGCCCCGCGGAGATGCAGCAGATCGTCCGCGACGGCCTTGGATCCATGACCGAAAAAGACATCGACGCCAAATCCTCCCGCCAGCCAATCGAGCGCTACCAGTGGCCGCTCGGTGCGGGGATCCTTTTTCTGGTGGCCTCGCTGCTCATCGGCGAGCGCAAGCGGGCCGGGCGCCTCGTCGTGCCGCGCCGTTTGGCGAAGGCCGCCGCGGCATTGATCTTCCTCCTGCCGGCGCTGGCGGAGGCGAAAAATTCCGGGGTGACGAAATACGAAAAGGAAGACTTCAAGGGCGCGCTGGAGACCTTCACGAAACAGCTCAGCCGGAAGCCGGACTCGGAGGCCTTGCACTTTAATCTGGGGGCCGCGGCCTACAAAGCGGGGGAGCTGGATCGCGCGTTGGATTCATTTGCCAAAGCCGTGACGACGTCTGACCCACAGCTCCGCGCCAAGGCCGAGTACAATATCGGCAACACTCTCTTCCAGCGCGGCACGGGACAAAAGGAAACGGACGCGAAACTGCAGGAGTGGCGCGGGGCGCTTCAGCATTACGAAGAGGCGTTAAAAGTGGAGCCGACGGATGGCAATGCGGAGCACAATCGAGATCTCGTGAAGAGGATGATCGAGGATCTCGAGAAGCAGCAGCAGCAGCAGCAGTCCAAAGATCAGCAGAAAAAGGATCAGGAGAAAAAGAAGGGCGACGAAAAGAAGGATGGGGAGAAGTCCGAAGGTGACGAGCCACAGGAGGGTGAGGGGAGTGAATCGAAGGACGGCAAGTCGAAGGATGGTCAGAAGAAGGAGAAGGGCGACGGCGAGAAGAAGGAGAAGGACGAGGCGGGCAAGGATGGGGAGAAAAAGAAGGACAAGGACGGTGACAAAAAAGGCGAGCCAACGCCCGAGGAGGCGGCCAAGAAGAAGGAGGGCGAGATGAAGGCTGCGCCGCAGTACGAGCAGGGGGAGGGTGATCCGGAGAAGCAGGAAGCGGAAGATGCCGCCGCCGCCGCGATGGGGAAGATGACGGAACAGCAGGCCGTGGCCTTGCTCGAATCACTGAAGGCCGAGGACGACCGGGTGCAACTCCGTGAGCGCACCGATCGGCCGGCGCCGGGTCGAACTTTTCGTGATTGGTGATGGACGTGCGAAGTCAGATTTCCGGGGAGGGCCGCGCGCGCTTGCTCGTTTACCTGCTTTTCCTCGCCAGTTTCCTGGCAGGCGCGCAGGGCCAGATCAGCGTGAGCACCGCGCTCACACGTTCCTCGGCAAGCGTCGGCGAACCGATCCAGCTTCAGCTTCAGATCAATGGTGGGCTGCAATTGACGCAGCCGCCAAACATCGCCGTGGATGGTCTGGACATCCGCTATCTCGGCCCCTTCACCTTGCAACAGGACATCAACGGCGTGCGCACCGTGACCGTGACGCACACCTATCAGGTGATCGCGCAACGCCCGGGTGTCTTCACCATCCCGGCGATCGAGGTGGAGGCGGGAGGGCAGCGCTTTCGCGCTGCGCCGCTGACCCTGAAAGTGGAGCCGGGGAATCCCGCCCAGCCCGCCGGTGAGCAGCCGCTCGACAAGATTGCTTTCGCGGAAATCTTCCTCCCGAAGACCACGGCCTACGTCGGTCAAGCGCTGCAAGCGGAGATCCGGCTCTACATCGACGCGCGGGTGAATGCCCAACTCGAGCAGATGCCGCTCCTGCCTGGCGATGGCTTTACCAAGACCAAGCTCACGGAGCCACGAACCGAAGCCGTGCAACGCGACGGGCGGGAGTATAAAGTGGTGATTTTCCGCACGGCAATCACGCCGAGCAAGGCGGGCAAGATCGGCATTGGGCCGAGTGATTTTAGTTTCATCGCGCAGGTGCCGAGAGCCCAACGGAGGCGGGCTCAGACGGGCATGGATTTGTTCGACGATTTTTTCAACAACGGCGGCTTCGGCGTCCAGCAGCAGCGGATGACGGCACAGGCCCCGGCGGTCGAACTCGAAGTGAAGCCGCTCCCGGCGAAGGGACGGCCCGCGGACTTTTCCGGCGCGGTCGGCGAGTTTAGCTTCGAGGCCAATGGCTCGCCGGCGCTGGTGAAAGTGGGCGATCCGGTGACGATGCGGTTGCGGATCACAGGTGAGGGAAATTTTGACCGAGTCTCCGCGCCGGTGATGGTGGATACGGAAGGTTGGCGCGCCTATCCGGCTTCGCCCGGCGCGTTTCAGACCGGCGACGATTGGGGGACGAGGGGGATGAAGACTTTCGAAATGCCGGTGATCCCGGAAAAGCCGCAGACCGCGATGCCGAAGTTTCACTTCTCCTACTTTGATCCGAAGGCGGAGAAGTACGTGACCCTGCAGAGCGACACCGTGCCGCTCGTGGTCGAGGGCGGGCCACCGCCGCCGCCGCCAAAGGTTACAACCGCGGATGTCGCTCCGGCACCGGAGGAGAACGCTCTGCCGTCGCAGCCCACAGATATTTTCGGCCTGCACTACGAATTTGGAAAAGTGCGGCAGACCTTCGAGCCGCTCTGCCTGCGCCGCGAATTTCTGCTCGCGCAGTTCGTCCCGGCGGCACTGCTGCTGATCGTCATCGGACGAAGGCTGTTTCGGCGGAGCGATGAGGAACGTCGTGTCGCGGACCTGCGGCAGGAGAAAGGTGAACTCCTCCGCAAGCTGCGCACGGAATCGGCACACGCGGAATTTTTCGATATGGCTGCGCGGGTCATTCAACTCGAAACGGCGCTGCGCACTGGGCGCAGGCCGGGCAGCGTGGATGCGGCCACGGCGTGCGACTCCCGACGGCTCGCTGCGGAAACGGCGGACGCGGTGGCGGATATTTTCAACGCGCGGGCCGAACTGCTCTACGCCGGCGGCGGTGGCGGTGACGGCGGCATCTCTCCGGCGGCGCGCGATCTGGCGCTGGCCACGATCAAAAACTTTTCCTCGGCGAATGGAAGCACGTAGCCCCGAGCCCGCAGTCCGAGGCCGCACTTTGCGCCTGGCGATGATGCTCCTGCTGCTCTGCGTCCGCGCGCAGGCGGGTGATTTTGAAAAGGCGAATGACTTGTATGACGGTGGCCAATTTGCCGACGCGAAGAAGCTCTACGAGAAGCTCAGCGAAGCTGGCGAGCGCAGTGCGAATCTCTTCCACAATCTGGGCAACGCGGAGTATCGCATTGGCTCTCCTGGACGCGCGGCCCTTGGCTACGAGCGAGCGCTGGCGCTGGCGCCGCGTCATGCGGAGGCAAGGGCAAATCTGGCGTTTGTGCGCGAGCAGACGCGGGCGAGCGGGCTCGATGTCATGCTCGCCGATCGGGCGCTCCGCTGGCTTTCGGCGGATGCGTGGACGGTGATCGGGGCGGTGGCAGCGTGGGCAGTGCTGATCAGTCTCGCCGCGATCTTCACCACGGCGCGGGCGGCTCGCGGCAGCCTTTGGATTGCGACCATTGCCGGGGTGTTGATCGCCGCGTGCGCGATTTTCGGGGTGCGACTGCATCAGCGCGACCGCGCGCTGGCGATCGTCACGGCCAAGGAGATCGAGGCGCACCTCGCCCCAGCGAAGAGCGCGGCCCTGGCCGGGGTGCTGCCCGCGGGGAGCCGCGTGCGGGTGCTGAGCGAGCGCGGGCCGTGGATTTTCTGCGAGCTGCCGGGTGAACGTCGGGGCTGGGTCGAGGCCGGCACCATCGAGCGGATCGACCCTTCGCGCTCGTGAAAGTCTGGCTCGCTGTCGCCCTGCTTGCCGTCGCCAGGCCGGCGTTTGCGGGTGACTGGCGCGAGTCCCTCACGCCTTCCAAGCCAGGGAAATTTGCGCCGCTGCCGCCGCTCAAGGCCACCTATCGGTTTGGCTGGGGAGCGCTCTCAGCAGCCCGCGCACAGTTTGATTTTTCCAAGCTGCCGCGGGGCGAACTCCGGCTGACCGTCTCCACGGCTACGAGCGGGGCGGTGCGCGCGCTCTGGCGGATGGACGCCCGGCACGAAGCCATCTGCAGGCAGGCGGCGCTGCGGCCAGTGAGTCTCGTGCAGACGGAGACTTACAGTGATGAAAGTCTCCGGACGCGGGTGACTTTCGATGCCGAAGGAGTGTCCCGCCTGCGCGAATCCGTGCCCGCGAATGGCAAGCCGGCGAGGACGAAGCGCTTTGAGTGCCCGAATGTTTTCGATCTCCAGACCGGGCTCCTCTTTGTGCGCAGCCAGCCGCTCCGGACCGGGGACATCTACCGCTTCGTCGTCTATCCCGCGGTCGGGGCCTACCTCGCGCGGGTGAGTGTGGTCGGCTCGGAGAAAATGCAGGCGGCCGGCCGCTCTTACGAGGCGGTGAAGCTCGAGATCCAGCTTCAGGCCGTGGAAAAAAATCTCCGGCTCGCCGCGCACAAGAAATTCAAACGCGCCACCGCCTGGCTCTCGGATGATCGCGATCGGCTGCTCCTGAAGATCGCGGCCGATGTCGCTGTCGGCAGCGTCTGGGCGGAGTTGGAGAAGGTGGAGATCGCCGCGCGTTGAGGCGGGATGTTTCCGCTTGTGGCGAATGTTCGCGGTCCTAAACTCCCGCGTTTTTCGCACTCCATGTCCGCATCCTGCAAACGCATCGTCCTGAAATTCGGCTCCGGCATCCTGGCGAATACCCGCGGAAACACGCTCGATGAACGGCAGTTCACGCGCATCGCCGCGGATATCGCCGCGCTGGTGAAAGCGGGTCATCAGTGTGTGCTCGTCTCGAGTGGCGCGGTGGCGGCGGGCCTCGGCGCGCTCGGTTTGAAAGAGCGGCCGGAGGCGCTCGCGGTGCGGCAGGCGTGTGCGGCGGTGGGGCAGTCCCAGCTCATGCAGATGTATGGGGAGAAATTTGCCGCGCATCGCCTGAACGTCGCGCAGCTTTTGCTCACGCACGGGGACCTCGATAGCCGCACGCGTTCGGCCAATGTCCGCAACACTCTGGACCGGATCTTTGAGCGGAAGTCGGTGGTGCCGATCATCAATGAGAACGACACGGTGGCAGTCGAGGAGTTGCGCTTCGGGGACAATGACCGGCTCTCCGCGGAAGTCGCGGTGCTGGTGCAGGCGCAGATGCTCATCCTGCTGACGAGCGTCGATGGCCTCCTCGATGAACGCGGGCGCACCGTGCCCGTGGTCGAAGACATCGACGACGTGGCGAAGTTGGCGCGGCAGGAAAAGGGACGCTTCTCCGTCGGCGGGATGGTCTCGAAACTGCAGGCGGTGCGGCTCGCGGTCGAGGCCGGCATCCCCACGTACGTGGCGAGCGGACGGAAAGCCGGGCAGATCGCGGCGATCGTCGCGGGGCGCCGGGCTGGCACGCGGTTTGTGGCGGCAGGTGAGTGAGCCTGGGAGCGCCGCCGTCCCGAGCGGCATCCTTTCAATCGCGCAGCGCCAATTCGTGCGCGCTACGCGCGAATGGCACGATGCCGCACGGGACGGCGGCGCTCCCGGGGATGACTTTCCGCGCATTCCGTGTATCTCGTGGACTTCATGACCACGCTCACTGAACAGATCCACGATTTCGGCCAGCGCGCCCGCGCCGCGGCGCGCGTGCTCGCCCGGACCAGCGCGGAGCAGAAAAATCGCGGCCTGCTCGCGATGGCGGACGAACTCGGGAGTGACGCGCCGGCCATCCTGGCGGCCAATGCGCAGGATCTGGCGAAAGCCAAGGCCGGCGGGCTTTCCGCAGCGATGCTCGATCGACTGGCGCTGGACGAAAAGCGCCTCGCGAAAATGGCGGATGGCATCCGCGAGGTCGCCGCCTTGGGCGATCCGGTGGGGGAGATCATCCGCGATTGGACCCGCCCCAATGGCCTGCGCATCCAGAAGGTGCGCGTGCCGATCGGCGTGGTCGGGATCATCTACGAATCGCGGCCGAATGTGACGAGCGACGCCGCCGTGCTCTGCACGAAGACGGGCAATGCCACGATCCTCCGCGGCGGTTCGGAGTCGATTCACTCGAATGTCGCGATCGCCGCCGCACTCAGTCGGGGCGGGGCGCGCGCGGGGTTGCCGGCGGACAGCGTGCTCCTCATCCCGAGCACGGATCGCGAAGCGGTGAAAATTCTCTGCGGCATGGATCGCTGGCTCGACGTGATCGTGCCGCGCGGCGGCAAAGGTTTGATCGAAGCCGTGGTCAGTCACGCCCGGATGCCGGTGATCAAACACTACGACGGCATCTGCATCGTCTATGTGGACCAGGAGGCCGACCTAGCGATGGCCGAGGCCATCGTGCTCAATGCCAAGTGCCAGCGCCCCGGCGTCTGCAATGCCATCGAAACCGTGCTCGTGCATCATGCTGTGGCGAAAGAGTTCTTCGCCAGCACGGGCCGCGCGCTTCTCGAAAAGGGGGTTCAGCTCCGCTGCGATGAGGCCGCGCTGCCGCTGGCCTCCGCACTTCCAGCGGGGGACCAGGTCGTCCTGGCCACGCCGGAAGATTTTCGCACCGAGTTCCTCGACCTGATCCTCGCGGTGAAGATCGTCGCTTCGCTCGACGAGGCGATCGCGCACATCGAGGAGCATGGCTCGCATCACAGTGACGGCATCGTCACGCGGGATGCTGGCCACGGCGAACGGTTCCTGGCCGAGGTCGATAGCGCCACGGTCTATTGGAATGCCAGCACCCGCTTTACCGACGGAGGGGAATTTGGCTTCGGGGCGGAGATCGGGATCTCGACTGATAAGCTGCACGCCCGTGGACCGATGGGGCTGGAAGAACTCACGACCTATAAGTACGTGCTGCGGGGCGACGGCCAGGTGCGCAGCTAGGTCCGGAGGGGACTTCGCGGGGAGGGCTGGCCCGGAATTGGCTTCCCGAGAGGAGAAGCCTGCCTGCCCTGTGAATCTTCCTCCACCAACGGACGCCCCTGACTGTCCCAAACTCAGGGTAACGCCTCCGGACGCGCGTCTGGGGGCGGAACTTGCGGCGATCGCCAGCGTGCCGGTGGCTTCCGCGGAGGAACGCCGTCTTTTCCGTGCGCTCATCGATGCGATTCCTGACCCCATTTTCGTCAAGGACTGCGCGGGTCGCTACGTGCTGATCAATACGGCCGATCAGCGGATGTTCCATGCGGCGGATGGCGAGGTCGTCGGCAAGACCGTTTTCGATTTTCCAGGGCTCCAGGAAAATGCCGTGCAGTATTTTGCGGATGACATGGCGGTCTTGAAGACGGGCAAGGCGGTGGTGGATCGCGAGGAGCCGATCACTTTCTCCGACGGACGAAAAGGCTGGCTGCTGACGAGCAAGTATCCGATGCGCGGTGCCGATGGGCAGATCATCGGACTCGTGGGATATGCGCGCGACATCACCGCAGCAAGACTGACCAGCAGCGAACTTGCGGAGACTCGCCGCCGGCTCGCCGATCACGTCGAAAATTCCGCCCTCGCGATCGTGGAGTGGGGCCCGGACATGCGCGTGCATCGCTGGGCAGGGCAGGCCGAGGCGATCTTTGAGTGGAAGTCCAGTGAGGTGGTGGGATTGCACTTCAATGAGTTTCAACTCGTGCATCTGGAGGATAGCGCGCGGGTCGGGGAGGTGGCGCTGCGGCTCATCGAAGGTCGCGAGCACCGGAACGTTTCGCACAATCGGAATCTGACCAAGACGGGCCGGACCATTCACTGCACCTGGCAAAACTCCGTGCTGCACGACTCCGATGGGGGCGTCGTGTCGGTCCTTTCGCTGGTGCAGGATGTGACGGAACGCGTGCTGGCCGAAGGAGCCAGCCGGCGCGCTGAGGAGGAACGGCAGGCGCTCGGGAGGAAGCTGCAGGAGTCCCAAAAACTCGAAAGCCTCGGCGTGCTCGCGGGCGGCATTGCGCACGATTTTAATAATCTCCTGACCGGTGTTCTCGGCAATGCCAGCCTCGCCCGGATGACGCTGCCGCTGGATTGCTCGGTCGCACCCTACCTTGACGAAATCGAGATGGCGGCGACCCGTGCGGCGGAACTCTGCAAGCAGATGCTCGCCTATTCGGGCAAGGGGCGCTTCGTCGTCCTGCGAGTCGATGTGAATGCGCTCATCGAGGAAACGGCGAAGTTGCTGGCGGCTTCGATCAGCAAGAAGGCGGTGCTGCAATTTGAGCTTACGCCAGGGCTTCCAATGGTCGTCGCGGATGCCACTCAGATCCGTCAGGTCGTGATGAATTTGGTGATCAACGCGTCCGAAGCGATCGGCGATCGGAGCGGTTTCATCACGCTCCGGAGCGGCCTCGTGCGCGCGGATCGGGCCTATCTGGAGAGCACGCTGTTGGCGCCCGATATTGCGCCTGGGGATTATCTTTTTCTGGAAGTCACGGACACCGGACATGGGATGTCGCGGGAGGTGCAGGGAAAGATCTTCGAGCCGTTTTTCACGACGAAGTTCACCGGCCGCGGCCTCGGTTTGGCGGCGGTGCTCGGCATCGTGCGCGGTCACAAGGGCGCACTCAAAGTCTTCAGTGAAGAAGGGTGGGGGACGACTTTCAAGGTGCTCCTGCCCTTCACCGATGGACTGGCGGAGGTCACCCCCGTGTCCGCTGATCCGCTGCCAGATTGGCGCGGCGCGGGGACGGTGCTCGTGGTCGATGACGAGGAGACGGTGCGCTTGAGTACGGCGCGAATGCTTGAGTACTCAGGATTCCAGACGGTGCTCGCGGAGAATGGGCGCGTCGGCGTGGAGATATTCCGCAAACAGCAAGACGACATCTCGCTGGTACTCCTCGATCTCACGATGCCGCAGATGGATGGCGCCGAAGCCTTTCGCGAGATCACCGCCTTGAATCCGGAAACGCGAGTGCTGCTGATGAGCGGCTACAATGAGCAGGATGCCATCGCGCGCTTCACGGGGAAAGGTCTTGCGGGATTTATCCAGAAGCCTTTCACGCTGCCGGCGTTGCGGGAGCGCCTGCAGGGGATCCTGAGCTGACCGCAGACGCGCAGCGGGGCGGCGGCGATCCTCCACCTCTGCGCTTGAGCCGCGGCCGCTTCCCCGCCAGATTCCGCGGGCCATGCGAAAACTCCTCCCTCTAGCCATTTTCCTCTCCATCAGCAGCGCCGCGCTCGCCGCCGATGCCACCTTCTACCTCGGCACTTATACCCGGGCCGGGATGAGCAAGGGAATCTACGTCGGCAAGCTGAACACCGACACCGGCAAGCTTGGGCTTGTGGAACTCGCGGGTGAGGCCACCAACCCGAGCTTCGTGGCGCTTTCTCCGAATGGGAAAAATCTCTACGCCGTCGCAGAAGCAGGCGGTGGGGGAGTCGCGGCCTTCGCGGTGGGGGCCGATGGGAAATTGGTGAAGCTCAACGAGCAACCGACGGGCGGCGCGGGGACCTGCCATGTGTGGGTGGACGCGACGGGGCGGAATGTCTTCGCCGCAAACTACTCGGGCGGCAGCATCGCGGCCTTTCAGGTGAAGGCGGACGGTTCGCTCGGAGAGCGCACGGCCTTCGTGCAGTTCGAAGGCTCGGGCCCCGATCCGCGGCGGCAAAAGAAATCCTACGGCCATTCCATTTACACCGATGCGGCGAACAAGTTCGTCTATAGCTGCGACCTCGGGAGCGACAGCGTGTGGATCTTCGCGCTCGATGCCCCCAAAGGCACGCTCACGCCCGCGAATCCGCCTTCGGGAAAAGTGCCGCCCGGTGGCGGGCCGCGGCATTTCGCCATTCATCCGAACGGCAAATTCGCCTACACGAACAATGAGATGGGCATGAGTGTCACGACCTTTGCCCGCGACGGCGGGACTGGCGCACTCACGGCGCTCGAGACGGTCTCGACATTACCTGAGGGCACGGCAACCGCAGGATTGTCCACGGCGGAAATTTTCTGCCATCCGAATGGCCGGTGGCTCTACGTCTCGAATCGCACCCATGACACGATCGCCGTCTTTTCGATCGCCGCGGATGGGAAGCTGAAGTGGCTCGAAGCGGCTCCCGCGATGGTGAAGGTGCCGCGGGGGTTTGCGATCGATCCGACGGGGAAGTGGATCATTGCCGGAGGCCAGAATGACAACCGCATCGCGGTGCTGAAGATCGATCAGACGACCGGCCGGCTCTCGGCCACCGATCAAAGCGCCGAAGTGGGCGCGCCGGTCTGCGTGCTCTTCCAGCCTTAGCCGGACGATGACGACCTTGGAGAAAGCCACCGCGGATGCCGTCGCGACCCTGCAAGGCCTCGCCTCACTCAGCGCCACGATCGAGCGCGCCGCCGTGCTCATGGGCGAGTGCCTGACCCGCGGGGGCAAGCTCCTGGTGTGCGGCAATGGAGGCAGCGCCGCGGATGGCGCGGATTTCGCCACGGAGTTCACCTGCCGGTTTTCGCGAGATCGCCAGCCGTATCCGGCGATCAATCTCGCGGCCTGCGGCAGCGCGCTCACGGCAATCGGGAACGACTACGGCTTCGAGCAGGTCTTCGCGCGGCAGGTTCGGGCTTTTGCGCAACGCGGCGACGTGCTCGTGGCCGTCACGACGAGTGGCAACTCGGCCAATATTCTCGCCGCCCTCACGACTGCGCGGGAACTCGGGATCACGAGCATCGCCCTCCTCGGAGGCACTGGCGGCAAAGCCGTCGGACTGGCCGCGCTGGAACTCATCGTGCCGACCACCAGCACCGCGCGCATCCAGGAGGGGCACAAATTCCTTTTTCACGTCCTCTGCGAAATGATCGATGAAAGCTGGCTGCTCGCGCGCGGCTAATGCGCAACTCCGCACCCGCTCGCCAAGTCCATCCATTGACAAAGGCCACCCCGGTTTCGATACTGCGCACACGATGAGTCTCGACCTGAATGACCTGCTCCGGGATTGGCCGCACGAGCCTGGAATGCTGAAAGTTCGGCGAATTCTCGGCACTGACGGTAAGGAGAAAATTCAACTGCGCATCGATCTGGGGCTCATTCAGATGGAGACCGCAGGGCGCCCTGACGGACAGCGTCCGCACAACTGCGAGAGCCTGCTCGAGTGGCATCTCGGCCGGTCGCGTCGGGCGGAAAAGAAGAGCGACACCTACACCCTTTCCGCCGAAGAAGTGGGCGATGTGCAGCAGGAAGGCATCCAGTATTACCACCGCTACATCTCGCTCTTTCAGCTCGGCGATTTCTCCGGCGTGATGCGCGATACCCAGCGGAATCTGGACATGTTCGACTTCGTGGCCGCGCACGCGCCGGAGGAGCTTTCCGGGTCCGTGGAGCAGTTCACACCCTACGTGCTGATGATGAATACGCGGGCCAAAGCCTCGATCGAGATCGAGCGCGAGGAGTTTGCCGGCGCGGTGCGGGTGATCGAACGGGGGATGGGAAAGATCCGCGCCTTCTACGACAAGAACGGCGGGCCGGAGGCGGCCACGTCCAGTCCAGAACTCGGCTTTCTGAGCGAGTGGCTCGATGAAGTGAAAGGCAAGCAGCCCGTCTCGAAGCTGGAGAAGATGCAGCGTGAGATGGATAACGCCATCGCGGCGGAGGCTTACGAAAAAGCCGCGGAATTGCGGGATGCCATTCGGCGAATCACGACCCGTAAGTCGTGATCCGACGGCCGACTTCAACCGCCAAACTTCAACCGCCAAACTGCAAAGGGCGGGACGAAATGTGGGCTTCACATTTTGTGTTTCGCGTTTGGTGTTTGGCGTTTGCCGTTCTCCTTTTTGCCGGCTGCGGCAATGACCCGAATCCTGAGCCCCTCCACAAGACTCGCGCCGACGGCAAACCTTGGGTGACGAGGTATGCTGGGTTGACTGAAGACCCGCGCTCCTTTGATCCGCAGTTCTCGTATGATCAGATGAGCCGGCGCGTGCTCGAAGCGGTGTACGACACGCTGCTCGAGTATCACCCGATGAAAACGGATCCTTACGAGGTCCGGCCGGCGCTGCTTGCGGACCTGCCGGTGAAGGAGGTCTCCGCCGAGGGCAAGATCAGCTACCTCTGCCGGCTGAAGACTTCCGCTCGCTTCCACGATGATGTTTGTTTCCCCGGAGGCAAAGGTCGTCAGGTCGTGGCGGGCGACGTTCTCTACGGCTTCCAGCGGCTTTGCGATCCGAAGGTCGAGTCGCCCTTCCTTTCCAATCTCGCGGAATACATTCCCGGCTTGCAGCAAGCGCACGACGCCGCGGAAAAGAGCGGCACTTTCGACTACGCCGCCATACTCCCTGGTATTGAAGTTCTGGATGCGCAGAGTTTCCGTATCCATCTGACCAAGCCGTATCCCCAGCTCAGCTACTGGCTGGCGATGCACTGCACCACGCCGGTCGCGCGCGAAGCGGTCGAATACTACGATGGCAAGGAGCACGATGGGGTGGTGCGGCCCGACTTCCACAAATTTTACGCCGTCGGCACTGGTCCTTACCGCGTTCGCGAATACACCCCGCGGCAGCGGGTGCGCCTGGAGCGGGTGGAAGGTTACGCCACCACGACTTTCCCGAGTGACGGTTTTCCGCCGGAGAAAGCCGCGTGGCTGCAGCAGTTTGCCGGCAAACCATTACCCCTCTCGGATGAAGTCAACCTCGCCATCATCCGCGAAAACATCCCCATCTTCATCCTCACGCGGCAGGGTTATCTCGATGGCATGGCGGTCAATAAGGATGCCTTTAACGCCATGCTCACGCCGACCCGCGAACTGGCACCCAAGTACAAGCAGCGCGGGATGTTTCTGGAGAAAGATATCGAACCCAGCACCTTCTGGATCAGCTTCAATATGGAAGACCCGATCGTGGGGCAGAATAAGAAGCTGCGCCAGGCGCTCTCCTGCTCCTACGATGCGCAGACTTACTCGGATATCTTCTATAGTTCCGTCGCGCCCGTCGCGGAGCAACTGATCCCGCCCGGCCTCTTCGGCTTCGATCACGCCTGGCGCAATCCCTACGGGCACGATCCCGAGCGTGCGAAACGCCTGCTGGCCGAGGCTGGCTATCCAGGAGGACGCGATGCCAGTGGGAAGCAACTCGAACTGACGCTCGATTGCGCCGCGGTCGGCAGCGAAGACCGGCAGCGCGTGGAGTTCGTGCAGCGCGGCATGGAGCGACTCGGAGTGAAGGTCCGCGTCATTGAAAACACCTTCGCCCATCTTTTGCGGAAACAGGACACCGGTGACTTCCAGATGGCCGACGGCACCGGCTGGGGCGCGGACTATCCCGATCCAGAGAATTTCTTCTTCCTCCTCTACTCGAAGAATGTGCCCCCGGCCGGCAAGAACATCAGCCGCTTTCGCAATCCGGAGTTCGACCGGCTCTTTGAGCAAATGGCCACCATGGAAAACGGTCCCGAAAGGCTGGCGATTGTGCAACAGATCACGACGCTGGTCGGAGAGGAGGTCCCGCAGATCCTCAATTTTCACAAAGCCTTTTACAGCACGGTGCAGCCTTGGGCTCCGCGGACGCACAATAACTTGATGCTGGAAGGCGGCTTGAGGTTTCTCACCATCGACCCCGTGTTGCGGGAGAAATTACGCGGTGAGTGGAATCGCCGGCCACTTTGGCCACTGGCGCTCCTTGGCGTCCTGCTTGCCGCGGCGATCGGCTACGCGGTGCGTTGGAATCGGAGGATGAATGCTTAACTACATCATCCGCCGAACGCTCTACGCGGTGCCGATTGTCCTCGGTGTGATCGTGCTCACGTTCCTGCTCTTCCGCGTGGTGCAGACGCCGGAGTCCATCGCCACCATGGTCCTCGGGCCGAAAGCCACCCGGCAGGCCAAGGACGACTTCATCAAGCGCGAGGGATTGGACAAACCAAAGGCCGTGCAACTCGCCGAGCATGTGCGGAAGCTTGTGACCTTCGAGCTTGGCACGTCCTGGAAAACCGGGCGCGATTTGAGCGAGGTCTTCATCAAAGGCGCCGGGCCTTCGCTGATGATCACCGTGCCCGGATTTTTCGTCGGACTCATCACCGCCGTGGGACTCGCGCTCTATCAAGTATTCGTCCGAAACTCCGCCCTCGATCGCGGCATGACCGTCGCCGCCGTGGCCCTGATGAGCGTGCCCACCGTGGTCTATATCATCGTGCTCCAGGCCATCGGCGCGCTGCTGCTCAATTACTTTCCCGCGTCGGGTTTTGATTGGCGCGGACTCGGGACTCTAAAGTTTGTGGCCCTGCCGATCCTCGTCATCGTCATCGTGAATCTCGGTTACGACGCCCGCCTTTACCGCGCCATTTTCATCGAGGAGATCGGCCAGGATTACATCCGCACCGCCCGGGCAAAGGGCGTCTCGCCGACCCGCGTGCTGACCGTCCATGTGCTGAAGAATGGCATGATCGCGCTCATCACCCTCACCGTCGCGCACCTCCCGGCTCTGATCATGGGTTCGCTGCTTATCGAGAATTTCTTTGGCATCCCCGGTCTTGGTAACACCCTCGTGATGGCGATCCAGACCGGCGATCTTCCCGTCGTCATGGCCAGCGTTTATCTCGGTTCGCTGCTTTACGTCGCGAGCCTCATCCTCACGGATATCGCCTACGCCCTGGCCGATCCGCGCATCCGTCTGAGTTAGCCCATGTCCAAGCTCCTCGAACACTGGCTCACCCAAGACCTCCTGGTCCTGGCTGGCTTTGCTTTGCTCGGATGGGTGCTCTGGAGCGGCTCGCATCATGAACGCTGGCAGCGCGCCTGGCGGCGTTTTCGCGCGGATCGCTCGGGTCTCATTTCCCTTTGGATCGTCGCTCTCTACCTCTTCATCGGTGCGCTGGAGGTGCTCCATTTCCCGGATGGAAAAGGTGGCACCTCCAGCGTGCTCGATCGTTTCGTCGGCGGCATCCCGATCGAGAAAAGCTACAGCGCGCCGCTCGCCACGAAGCTCCTCTCTGAAGCCAAGCCCGAGCCGCTCCTTGGCCGCCACCTGCTCGGCACTGACGCGCTCGGAAAGGATGTGTTCACGGAGACCCTGAAGGCCTGCAAGACCGCGCTCATCATCGGCGGTCTCACCAGCGCCATCTACATCCCGCTCGGCACGCTTTTCGGCATCCTCGCCGGCTACTTCCGCCGCCGCGTGGACGATGCCATCCAGTACATTTACAGCACCATCGCGTCGATCCCTTCGATCCTCCTGCTCATCTCCATCATCCTCGTGTTGGGCAAAGGGCTCGGCACCATGTCCATCGCCCTCGGCCTCACGGCCTGGGTGGGCCTCTGCCGCCTCATCCGCGGCGAGACCATGAGGCAGGCGGAGCAGCCTTACGTGGCCGGCGCGCGCGCCCTCGGGCAGACCCACTGGAATATCATCACGCATCACCTGCTGCCGAATGTGCTGCACCTCGTCGTCATCAATTTCGTCCTCGGCTTCTCGAATATCGTGCTCGTCGAAGCCGTGCTCAGCTACCTCGGCGTCGGCACGCCCGTCGGCACGGCAAGTTGGGGAAACATGATCGATAGCGGCCGCTCCGAACTCAGCCGCGATCCGCTGGTCTGGTGGAATCTAACCTCCGCCACCGTTGCTCTCTTCGGCCTCGTCCTTGCGCTGAATCTCTTCGGCGATGCCCTCCGGCGCGCCTTCGATCCGAAACGCGGCTGATCATCCGGCATGCGTTGGCACATCTTCGCGATCGGCAAACCGAAGCTCGATTTCGCCCGCCTCGGCATCGACGAATACGCCGCCCGGCTGCGGCCCTTCGCGCCCGTCACCATCCAGTATCTCAAAGGCTCCTCGCCGGACGCCGAGAGCGAGATCTTGCTCGAGCGCAGCAAGTCCATGTTCCGCGTCGTGCTCGACGAGCGCGGCGAGCAACTGCGCAGTCCCGAACTCGCGAAAAAAATTACCGACTGGGAGATGAGCGGCCCGCGCGACATCGCCCTGCTCATCGGCGGCGCCGAAGGACACCGCAACGCCCTGCGCAAAGCCGCCGCCTGGCGCTGGTCGCTCAGCACGCTCACCCTCCAGCACGAACTCGCGCTGGTCGTCGCACTCGAGCAGCTTTACCGCGCCTATACGATCAAAGCCGGGATGCCCTACCACCGCGATTGAGCGCGAGCCGCTCCCCGGAGCCAAAAATCCCCTTTGCGCACCGGATCACTTGTGACATAAGAACCGCCCCTTTTCGCCGGAGCAAAACTCCCTCCCAAGGGCCCCAATGGAAAACGTCATCGCCAGCCACACGCTCCAAGTTGAGCGCAAAACTTTCACCATCGAATTCCGCGAAAACGATCGCGGACGCTTCCTCCGTATCACCGAGGATGCGGGGGGGCGGCGCAATACCGTGATCATTCCCTCGACTGGGATCAACGAATTCAACTCCGCGGTGGACGCCGTCGTCGTCGCCGCCAATAACGCCGCGCCTGCCGCGTAACCGGCGCCTCCTCACCGCCGCCGGGCATCCGCCACGGATCGTCCTTTTCCTTTACCCACCAACCACTCATGGCAAAAGCAACCAACAACACCAAATCCACGAAATCCCCAAAGTACGTTTACACCTGGGGCAACAATAAAGCAGACGGCGACGGTTCGATGAAGCCGCTCCTCGGCGGCAAAGGCGCGAACCTCGCGGAGATGACCCGCATCGGGCTTCCCGTGCCTCCCGGCTTCACCATCACCACGGAAGTCTGCACCTACTTCTACGCTCACAAGCGCACCTATCCCGCCACGCTCCAGGCGGAGATGGAAAAGGGCGTGGCGAACATGGAGAAGATCATGGGCACGAAATTCGGCGACACCCAGAAGATGCCGCTGCTCGTCGCGGTGCGCTCCGGCGCGCGCGACTCCATGCCGGGCATGATGGACACCATCCTCAACCTCGGGCTCAACGACGAAACCGTGAAGGCGCTCGTCGCCGCGACGAAGAACGAGCGCTTCGCGTGGGATTGCTACCGCCGCTTCATCCAGATGTATGGCGACGTCGTCATGGGCGTGCAGAAGCGCGAGGGCGAAGATCACGATCCGTTTGAATCCGTGATCGAGCACTACAAGGACGAAAAGTACCAGCAGCACGACATCGATGACTCGAAGCTCGTCGCCGCCGACTACCAGGAACTCGTCGCGCGCTTTAAGAAGCTCGTGAAGGAGCGCACCGGGAAAGCCTTCCCGAACAATCCGTGGGACCAGCTCCGCGGAGCCTCGGGCGCCGTCTTCGGCTCCTGGATGAATGACCGCGCGATCGTCTATCGCCGGAAGTACAACATCCCGCAGGAGTGGGGCACCGCCGTGAACGTGCAGGCGATGGTCTATGGCAACACCGGCGAAACCTCCGGCAGCGGCGTCGCTTTCACCCGCAATCCGGCGAACGGCGCGAACGAATTCTACGGCGAGTTTTTGATCAATGCGCAGGGCGAGGACGTGGTGGCTGGCGTGCGCACGCCCGAGCCGGTGTCCGAGCTGAAGAAGCAGATGCCGAAGTCATACGCTGAACTAATGAAGGTCCGCGCGACTCTGGAGAAGCACTTCAAGGACGTGCAGGACGTGGAGTTCACGGTGCAGGAGGGGAAGCTCTTCATGCTCCAGACGCGCAACGGCAAGCGCACCGCCGCGGCGGCGCTGAAATTCTCCATGGATATG
This sequence comes from Chthoniobacteraceae bacterium, assembly GCA_031409655.1. Lineage (GTDB taxonomy): Bacteria > Verrucomicrobiota > Verrucomicrobiia > Chthoniobacterales > Chthoniobacteraceae > JANNXQ01. The sequence goes on from JANNXQ010000239.1 coordinate 40,787, forward strand.
TACAAGGAGAAGCTCATCGACTGGGAAACCGCGGTGATGCGGAACCCCGCCGATCAGCTCGACCAGCTCCTCGCACCGATCTTCGACGTCGCCGACGTGAAGAAGGCCAAGGCGCTCGCGACTGGCCTCCCCGCGGGTCCAGGTGCTGCCTCCGGCAAGATCTACCTCAATGCCGACCGCGCCGCCGCGGCTGCCGAGAAGGGCGAAAAAGTCCTCCTCGTCCGCAACGAAACGTCGCCCGAAGATCTCCGCGGCATGATCGCCGCGGAAGGCATCCTGACCGCGAAAGGCGGCGTCTCCTCGCATGCCGCGCTCGTCGCGCGCCAGATGGGCAAGGTCTGTATCTGCGGCGCCAGCGCGTTGCAGATCGACTACAAGGCGAAGACCGTGAAGGTCGCCGGCCAGACCTTCAAGGAAGGCGACTTCGTCTCGATCGATGGCACCAGCGGCATCGTCTATGGCGGCCAGCTTGCCACCCAGCCGAGCGAGATCATCACCGGCATGCTGCACGGTGATAAGCGCGCGCAGAAGACCGAGCAATTCGCCGCCTTCAACCAGCTCATGAAATGGTGTGGCCAGGCCACCCGCATGGAAGTCCGCACCAATGCCGACAACCCCGAGCAGACCCAGAACGCCCTCGCCTTCGGTGCCACCGGCATCGGCCTGACCCGCACCGAACACATGTTCTTCGAGGGCGACCGCATCGACGCCATGCGCGAGATGATTCTCGCCGACAAAACCGCCGACCGCATCGCCGCGCTGAAGAAACTCCTGCCCTACCAGCGCAAGGATTTCACCGGCATCTTCAAAGCCCTCAAAGGCTTCCCGGCGACCATCCGCTTCCTCGATCCGCCGCTCCACGAGTTCCTGCCGCACGATCACGCCTCGCAGCAGTCGCTCGCTGAGAAGATCGGGATCAGCTCCGAGAAAATCTCTCAGCGCGTCAAGGACCTGCACGAGTTCAATCCCATGCTCGGCCACCGCGGCTGCCGCCTCGGCATCGCGTATCCTGAGATCACCGAGATGCAAGCCCGCGCCGTCTTCGAAGCCGCCGCCGATGTGGTGAAGCTGAAGATCAAGGTGAAGCCCGAGATCATGATCCCGCTCGTCGGATTCAAGAAGGAACTCGATTTGCAGGTCGAGATCGTCCACCGCGTCGCGAAGGAAGTCATGGCCGCGAAGAAAGTGAAGTTCGACTACATGGTCGGCACCATGATCGAAGTTCCCCGCGGCGCCCTCACCGCCGACGAGATCGCGCAGACCGCTGAGTTCTTCAGCTTCGGCACGAACGACCTCACCCAGACCGCGCTCGGCATCAGCCGCGACGACATGGGGAACTTCCTCATGCCTTATGTGGAAAATGAGATCTTCAAAAAGAACCCCTTCGCCAGCCTCGATCAGGTCGGTGTCGGCCTGCTCATGAAGATGGCCGTGGAAAAAGGCCGGAGCAGTCGCCCGAACATCAAGCTCGGCATCTGCGGCGAACACGGCGGCGATCCCGACAGCGTGAAGTTCTGCCACAAGCTCGGCCTGAACTACGTGAGCTGCTCACCTTACCGTGTGCCCGTCGCCCGCCTCGCCGCCGCTCAAGCCGCGATCGAGGAAAAGCGCGCCGCGAAGAAGAAGTAACTCCACCACTTTCACCGCAAGGTGAACTTGTACCATGCGCTTCGGCGCAAGAGTACGCAGGGCTCCCTCACCCCCGCGGTGAGCGCCCACTACAGCCGCCCCGGTCGCAAGACTGGGGCGGCTCTGTGTTTGTCGGGCATGCTCCCTCGTCCCCGGGCCTCGGCGGTGCCTGGGTTTTCCGGAAAGATGGTGTGGGTGGGCGCGACGGTGGATGTTACCTCCCACATGCACCCTTTCGCCCTTCCTTCCGACTACCCTCGCATCAAGGTGGTGAGCAGTTTTCAGGAACTGGTCGCGACGCCGTTTGTTGCTGGCGTGAATGCGCTCTGCTGGCCGCGGACCCTCCCGGGGGATTTCCGCGAGGTGGTGGAGCAGTTGGGTGCGGGCGTGGGGATCAGCACGCTCGATGACGCCCGCCTGAACAGTCTGCCAGTGAGCGCCGCGGGCCGGGTGGCCATCGACATTCTCCTCGAAGATCAGCGACTGCTCCGGGCTCAGGATCGCGACCCCGTGCTCAACTGCATCCACGGCTACCCGCGCGACGAAAGTCCGGTGCCCGTCCGCACGGACGTCTTTTCCTTCCATGCCGACAGCGCGCCGGTGGAAGCCGACACCTGGCTTTGCACTTACCACGGGCCGCCAAGCGAGGGCCTGCGCAACGACGAGGCGCAAAGGCGCGTGGAGATCCCTGACACCCGCGCCGCCCTGCTCGATGTTTTCGCTGGTAAAGATGACGACGACTTCCGCGAATACCTGAGTGAGCACTGCTATGACCTCCACTACGCGCCGCTGGCGCAGGCCCGGCCTTTTTCCTTCGGCCTGGGGCATCTCTGGCGCATCGCCGTGGACTGGCCCGGCAGTTCCGTTCCCCCATGCCTCCATCGCGCTCCGGAGACGCTCCCCGAGCAGCCGCCCCGCTTGCTCCTGATCAGTTGAGACTCAGCAGCGTGATAGTCGCTCCGCGCCCTTTGTCCAGGAGGTGTTGCGGCGCTTCCGCACGCGCACCTTCCGCCGTCAACGGTTTCGCGGAGGTGGCCGTGAGCCGCAGTCGCTTTGATCAACTTTCGATTTCCCACTTTTCGCCGAGTTTGAAGGAAACCCCACATCTGGCCAGATGTGAGTTGACCCGCGGGAGCGCTGGCCGGAGGTTCGGAGTGTTTCGTCCAGGACTGCTCGCCGCGTGGCGGGTGAACCGTCGCTGCCACTGTGAGGCGCTCGAAATCCCCCGATCTCGACGCCATGGCTCAGCCTCCCAATACCAAAAACATCGCCTTCCTCGGCGACTACGTGCCCCGGCGTTGTGGCATCGCGACTTTCACGGCGGATATCTGCGAGGCGGTGGCGGCGGAGTTTCCGCAGACGCAGTGCATCGTGGGGTCGGTGAATGACCGGCCCGAGGGCTACGATTACCCGGAGCGGGTTCGATTTGAGATTGATGAGCGCGAACTCGATTCCTACCGGCGGGCGGCCGGATTCCTGAACATCAACAACGTGGAAGTGGTCTCCGTGCAGCACGAATTCGGGATCTACGGGGGACCGGCGGGGAGTCATCTGCTGGATTTTTTGCGGGAGGTGCGAAAGCCGGTGGTGACGACGCTGCACACCGTACTCAGCGAGCCGAACGCGGATCAGCGCATGGTCATGGAGCAACTCGATCTGCTTTCCAATCGCTTCATCGTGATGGCGGAGCGCGGGCAGCGGATGCTGGAGAGCATCTACGGCATCGATCCCGCGAAGATCGACCTGATCCCGCATGGGGTGATCGACATGCCGTTTATCGATTCAAACTTCTTTAAGGATGTCTTCGGGGTGGAGGGGAAGACGGTGCTGCTGACCTTTGGCCTGCTCTCGCCGAATAAGGGGATCGAGTATGTGATCGAGGCGCTGCCGGCGATCCTGAAGCGGCATCCGAATATCGTCTATCTCGTGCTCGGGGCCACCCATCCGCACTTACTCGCGCAGGAGGGGGAGGTGTACCGTCGGCGGTTGGAGCGGCTCGCGGTAGAGCGCGGGGTGGCGAAGCAGGTGATCTTTCACGACCGTTTCGTGATGATCGAAGAGCTCAAGGAATTCATCGGGGCGGCGGATATTTACATTACTCCCTACCTGAATGAGGCGCAGGTGACGTCGGGCACACTGGCTTATACTTTTGGCGCAGGGAAGGCGGTGATCTCCACGCCTTACTGGCATGCCCAGGAATTACTCGCGGGTGAACGCGGCGTGCTCGTCCCTTTCCGGGATTCGAGTGCGATCGCGGACGGGGTGAACCATTTCCTCTCGAATCCCACGCTGATGACGGCGATGCGCAAACGCGCGTGGAAAGCAGGTCGGGAGATGATCTGGCCGGTGGTGGCGCGGCGGTACATGGAGAGTTTTGAGCGGGCGCGGGCGGGTCTCAGCGTGCCGTCGATCGAGACGGTGGCAGAGCGGAAGATCGAGAATGCCAACTACCCGATGCCCGCGTTGAAGCTCGATCACCTCATGAAGATGAGTGATCACACGGGCATCTTTCAGCACGCGATCTATAACGTGCCAAACTATCATGAGGGTTACTGCACGGATGACAACGCGCGTGCTTTCATCCTGACGGTGCTGCTGCAGGAGCACACGGCGCCACAGCCGGATATTGAGCGACTGGCGAGCAGTTACCTCGCTTTTCTTTGGTATGCCTTTGACGCGAACACCTGCCGCTTTCGCAACTTCATGAATCACCACCGAGAGTGGATCGAGCGTGCTGGGTCGGAGGATAGTCATGCGCGCGCGCTTTGGGCCGTGGGCACAGCCCTCGGGCGTTCGCACGATCATGGACATCGGAATCTCTGCGCGTTGTTGTTTCAGCGAGGGCTTCCGCCAGTCGCGCGCTTTAGTTCACCGCGGGCGTGGGCTTTTGCCCTGCTCGCCATTCACGAATATCTCCGGGCCTTTGCCGGAGATCGAGCGGTGGGGCAGATGCGGGATGTGCTGGCGGGACAGTTGGTCGGCCTTTATCGCGCAAATTCTTCGCCGGGCTGGCAGTGGTTTGAGCGCATCGCCACTTACGATAATGCAAAGCTCTCGCACGCTTTGATCCTCAGTGGTCACTGGACTTCGCATGGGGAAATGCTCGAGATCGGGCTCACTTCGCTGCGCTGGTTGCTGGAGGCGCAGACGGCGGAGAGCGGTCACTTTACGCCCATCGGCTGCCATGGCTTTTGGCAGCAGGGTGGACAGCGGGCGCGCTTCGATCAGCAACCGCTTGAGGCGCACGCCACGGTTTCGGCCTGCCTGGAGGCTTATGCCGTGACGCGCGATGAATTCTGGCGGCGCGGGGCCCAGCGTTGTTTCGATTGGTTTCTCGGGCGCAACGATCTCGGTCTGCCCCTTTACGACGAGCGCACCGGGGGCTGCCGCGATGCCCTTTTGCAAGATCACCTCAATCAAAACCAGGGAGCGGAATCGAGTCTCGCCTTCTATCTCTCCCGCACCGAACTTGCGCGCGCTTCCAGCGGCCAAATCCAGCTCCTCCAGCCATGCGCCGCCTGACCATTCATCCTTCTGGAATTCTGCTGCGACCAAATAGCGCACGCGTTCTCGTCCGACCATTCATCCCCTCAGATGCCACGCGGATCGTTCACGTCATCGGGCGCGCGCTCGCGCTCAGTGAGCCGGAGGTCGAGGTTCAGTTGGCTGCGGTGCTTGCGGATTTCGGCGATCGGCATGTGGATCTTCGCGGAGTGTGGCGGCAAAATTACCAACGCGTGCGCGCCCACGTCTTCAGCGGGCGTCCGCTCTCGGAGACCCGCCAGCTCTACATCGGCGCGCTTTTCTCCGGCGAATACGCACTCGAATCCGCCGCGCTTTTCAACCCCTCGATCGTCGCGCATCCCGATCAATCCAGCCTCCCGGAGGGTGCGCTGCGTTTTATCATGAGCCTGCGCGCGACCGGGGAGGGGCATATCTCGTCGATCGAATTTCGCACGGGCGTCATCGACGCCGAGCACACCATCACGCTCGATGAACCTTCGGGCTTTGTGACGGCGCCCGCGCTCAATCCGAACCCGACCTATCGTAAGACGGTCTTCCTCCACAAGTTGATGGAGATGGGTTTTGAGAACGAGTGGTCCACGGAGGTGATGCGTTCGCTCAACAAAGACTTTACTCTGAGTGAACTCGAGGCCGCCATCCGCGGAGCCTCGAGCGACCTCGGGCCGCTGCCGCGCGAAGTGCAGCGCACTACTGAGTGCATCCGCTGGCTGGCCGAGTCGAATTACGAAGTCCACTTCGCACCCGGAGTTGCTGTTTCCGAGCGCATCATTTTTCCCGTCTCTTCGAATGAGAGCAATGGCATGGAAGACGCGCGCTTTGTGCGCTTCGTCGAGGACGACGGCACCGTCATCTACTACGCGACTTACACCGCCTACAATGGGCGCGCGATCCTGCCGCAGCTTTTGGAAACTTCTGACTTCCTCAGCTTCCGCGCGCGCACGCTGAATGGCCGGGCGGTGCAGAACAAAGGGATGGCTTTCTTCCCGCGGCGCGTCGGTGGCCGCTATGCCATGATTTCACGGCAGGATGACGAGAATCTTTTCCTGATGTTCTCCGACAACCCGCACTTTTGGAGTGAACCCCGCATCCTGCGTCGGCCGAGTCATCCGTGGGAGATGGTGAAGATCGGCAATTGCGGTTCGCCGATGGAGACGGAAGCAGGCTGGCTGGTCATCACCCACGGGGTCGGCCCGATGCGGAAGTATTCCCTCGGCGCGCTGCTGCTCGACTTGCAGGACCCGACAAAGGTGCTCGGCGAATCCGTGACGCCACTCGTTTCGCCAGAGGGCAATGGTCGCGAAGGCTACGTGCCGAATGTGGTTTACACGTGCGGCGCGCTGCTGCATCGCGGTCGTGTCGTCCTGCCCTACGGCCTGAGTGATACCGCGTGTACGATCGCGACGATTCCTCTGGCTGAATTGCTTGCGGATTTGATGGGCTGACGAGAGCAGGTAGTTGCCCGCGGCACTCGGGGAGGCGTCATTGCTGCGCAGCGCGTCTGGCCGCATCCGCCGGCGCGTTCTTGCCACTTCTCTGCCGGATCTCTACACGATGCCGGCCATGAATCGTTCCCCTCGCTTCCGCCTCTTCCTGATGATGGTGCTGCAGTTCTTCATCTGGGGGGCGTGGCTGCCGCCGCTTTTCCATCTGATGGGGGCGAAGGAGGGGCTCAATTTCACCGCCACGCAGCAGACCTTGATTGGGAGCTGCTTTGCCATCGCGTCGGTGCTGGGCATCTTTTTTTCCAATCAATTCGCGGATCGGAATTTCGCTTCGGAACGGTTCATGGCCTTCAGTCATTTGGTCAGCGGCTTGGCGCTGATCGGGCTCTTTTTCGTGAAGAGCTTCGGGCCGTTTTTCACCCTGATGCTTATTCATTCGATCTTGTACGTGCCGACGATTTCGGTCGGGAACTCGCTCGCCTTTGCCAACCTGAAGGATCCGGCAAAGGAGTTTGGCCTCGTGCGGATGGGTGGGACGATCGGGTGGATCATGGCGTCGTGGCCCTTTGTTTTCATTCTTAAAGGCAAGACGGGGCAGGCCTTGGCGGACGCGGAGATGTACGCCTTTGTCGTCGCGGGGATTGCTTCCCTGGTGCTGGCGGGATTTTGCCTGACGCTACCGCACACGCCGCCGAAGACGGCGGCGGAGGGTGCGGGTGAATCGCTCGCCTGGCTCGAGGCGATGCGGCTGCTCCGGCTGCCCTTTGTCTTCGTGCTCTTTCTCGTCACTTTCATTGATGCAACCATTCACAACGGTTACTTTGTCATGGCCTTCGGCTTTCTCGCGGACATCGGGTTCAAGCCAGAGAGCATCATGCCGATCATGAGCATCGGGCAGGTTGCGGAGATCGCGACGATGGCCATCCTCGGCGGGGTGCTGGCGAAGTTCGGTTGGCGCACCACGATGATCATTGGCATCCTCGGTCACGCGGCGCGGTATGCGGTCTTTGCCTTCTTTGCGCAGAACCTTGCGGTCATCGTCGTCATCCAGGTGCTCCACGGCATCTGCTACGCGTTCTTTTTTGCCACGGTGTACATCTTCATCGACGCGGCTTTCCCGAAGGATGTCCGCGCCAGCGCGCAGGGCCTTTTCAATCTGCTCATTCTCGGGCTCGGCGATCTCGCGGCAAAGTGGATCTTCATCCCGCTGATGAATCAGTGGAAAGTGAGCGTGGCGCTCGAGGGCGGGGGAACGCGGGAGATGATCGACTACCACAAACTCTTCCTCGTGCCGGTGGGTCTGGCGCTGGGCGCGACGATCCTGCTGGCGGTGGCGTTTCATCCGCCGAAAGAAATCTCCGCGCAGGGCGGTCCCGCGAAGGCGCCGCACTAAGGTTCCGAGCGTTGACAGATTGATGCCCGGCAACGCAGATTCCAAATTCTTATGAATCCCTCCCCATTCGCCCAAGCCACCACGCGCCGCCGCTTCCTCCAAACGACCGGCACCGCCGCCACTGCTTCGGTGCTCGCGGGCGTGAAAATTCCCTTCGTCCACGCGGCCGAGGACAATACCCAACAGCTCGCCATCGTGGGCTGCGGCGGACGCGGCACGGGCGCCATTGCGAATGCGCTCACGGTCACTGGCCCGCCGGTGAAGCTCATGGCTATGGGCGACATCGCGGAGAGCAAAATCAAGAACTGCCTCAACGGCATCAAGACGAAGTTCCCGACGCAGGTCGATGTGCCGGAAGAGCGGCAGTTCACGGGCTTCGACGCCTACAAGCACGTCATCGACGCGCTGCCGAAGAATGGCATCGTCATCTTCACCACCCCGCCGGCGTTTCGCTGGGTGTTCTTTAAGTACGCGATCGATAAAGGACTGCAAAACGTCTTCATGGAAAAGCCCGTCTGCACGGATGGGCCGACGGCGCGCCGGATGCTGGCGCTCAATGAAGAGGCGAAGGCGAAAGGGATGCGGGTCGCGGTGGGCCTCATGGTCCGCCACTGCAAGGCGCGCAAGGAACTCGCCAACCGCATCCATCAAGGCGAACTCGGCGAGATCCTGCTCATCCGCGCCTATCGTCAGCAGGGGCCGGTCGCTTCCTTCCGCACGAAGAAGCGCGATCCGGAAAAAGACCCGAACGAATTGCTCTATCAGATCAAAAACTTCCACAGCTTCATGTGGATCAGCGGCGGCGCTTTCAGCGACTACAACATTCACAACATCGACGAGAGCTGCTGGGTGAAGAACGACTGGCCGGTCGAAGCGAAGGGCAGCGGTGGACGGCATTACCGGGACGAATGGGTGGATCAAAACTTTGACAACTACACCGTCGAGTACACCTTTGGCGACGGCACGAAGCTGATGTGGCAGAGCGGCAACATGCAGGGCACGCAGACGCAATTCTGCACGCACGCGCATGGCACCAAGGGGATGGCGATCTTCTCCACGGCGGGGCATCTGCCGGCAAAGTCGCGCATCTTCAAAGGGCAGTCGCTGAAGAGCGAGGATGTGATCTGGTCCTATCCGCAGCCGGAGCCAAATCCGTATGATGTGGAGTGGGAAGATTTCCTCGAAGCCATCCGCGGAAACCAGCCGTACAACGAAGTGGAGCGCTCGGTGAAATCCAGTCTCGTCACGGCAATGGGCCGTCTCTCCTCGCACACCGGACAGACGATCAGCTACGAAGACGCGCTGAACTGGCAGTCGGAGTTTGCGCCGGATGTGGACAAGCTCACGATGGACAGTCCCGCGCCGGTCCTCGCGGACGCCGAAGGCAAGTACCCCTTGCCGGAGCCGGGAATCAAAAAGAAGACCGAGTACTGAGCAGGCCCGGCATGACTTTCGGAGCCGCCGTCTTCCACGAAGGCGGCGGCTTCCGTTTTTTTCTGGAAGCGGCATGAAGCGTTCGCCATTCAAACATCTGCGACGGCTGGTCAATGCGTGGCATCTGGGCGTGTCGTTTGGGCGGCGCTCGACGTTTCGAATGCCGGCGAAGATCCGGCTCGGCGGGCGGGAGGTCGCGATCACGGCGCCGGAGGAACAGGGGGCGCGGTGCGATTTTGTGACGTGCTTTTTGAGCGACGAGTACGCGCTCGGGAAGATCCGGTTTCCCGTCGCCACGATCGCGGACATCGGCGCGAATGTGGGCTTCTTCTCGATGGCCGCGAGCGCGCGTTTTCCGGCAGCGAAGATCCACGCTTATGAACCGAATCCGCGCGTGCATCCTTTTCTCCGCGCGAATCTCGGCGCGGTGAATGTGCCCATGTATCCCGAGGCAGTCGGAGCGCGCCCGGGCTGGGTGCAAATTCAAGACACTGCCGAATCGAATGCGGCTTCGACGGTGCCGGTATCGGGCGAGGGAAATGGCGTGCCGCAGGTGTCGCTCGGGGAGGTGATCGAGCGACTCGGGGGGCACGTCGATCTGGTGAAGATGGACTGCGAAGGGGCGGAGTGGGAGATGTTCACGGAGCCGGGACCGTGGCAGCGGATCAGGGAGGTGCGGATGGAATATCATCTGCACGGTGGGCGCAGTTATTCCGACGTGCGCGCGGCGCTCGGCGGGCTCGGCTTTGCGATCTACCACCATCGTCCGGAGGACGGGATGGGGACGGTCTTCGCGAAGAATCGCGCGGGATGAACCTGGGAGCGCCGCCGTCCCCGTGCGGCAACCACGCACGCGCGCAGCGCCACTTTGCTTTCTAGAGGTGGCGCGGTGCGCGGAGGGGCACGATGCCGCACGGGACGGCGGCGCTCCCAGGATGGCGCATCCTGCTACTACGCCTTCGTCGCCCAGCGGAGTTTCGCGCTGCTGGAGCGGGGATTGGCGCGCGTTTCTTCCGGCGAAGCACGCAGCGGATCGGGCGCGATGGCGCTGTAGTAGCCGTCGAGCGCGCCGTATTTGAAGGCCTGTTTCACCCGGCGGTCTTCTCCCGAGTGAAAGCTGAGGATGGCGACGCGCCCGCCGGGTTTCAGGCACTGCGGGAGGATGCGGAGGAAGGTGTCGAGCGCGCTGAATTCATCATTCACCGCGATGCGCAGCGCCTGGAAGACGCGGCGCACGGAGTCTTCAATGTCCTGCCGCTGGCCGCGCGGATGGATGGTCAGGGTCTGGCGGATCGCCTCCACGAGTGCGGTCGTCGTGGCGGGCGCCGCGCGAAGCAGGGCCGGGGCGAGGATCGCGGCGTGCGGTTCGTCGCTATGTTCGGTGAGGAGGCGTTCGAGTTGCGGGGCGCTCACCTTGGTGAGCCACTCGGAGGCGGGCTGGCCGCGCAGGGGATTCATGCGGAGATCGAGCGGGCCTTCGGTCTTGAAGGTGAAGCCGCGCGCGGGATCGTCGAGCTGCATGGAAGAGACGCCGAGATCCGCGAGGATCGCATCCGCGCCCCCCGGAGCTTCGATGGCGAGCACTTGCGCGAGGCCGGCGAAGTTTGTCTGCCGCACGATGAGCGCTTCTTCCGGCAGGCCGAGCGCCCGCAGACGCCCCTCCGTCTTGGGCAACTCGATGGGATCGACGTCCAGCGCGATCAGTCGTCCACGGGGCTGCACGGCGTGCAGCAGTTCCTGCGCGTGGCCGCCGTAGCCGAGCGTGCAGTCCACGGCGATCTCACCGGGGTGCGGCGTGAGCGCGGCGAGGATCTCGCGAACCATGATCGGACGATGCATGCCGGCTGGCGTCTTGCCGCTGGCGAGCACCTTCGCGACGTCCTCCGCGTAGCGCTCGGGTTGATGCTCTTTGTATTTTTCCGCAAAGCTGCGCGGATTTTTCCCCGAGTAACGCGGGCGCCGTTTCGGCTTCTCGGGAGGGAGGTCACTCACTTGGCAAGAGCGCGAATCTGGACTTCGATCTCCGCGGCTTTCGCCTGCGCTTCCGCGACGGGCAGACCTTTCTCGGCGGTGCCGGGGCGAAGATGGCCGGCGTCCTTGATCCAGGCATCGGCAAGCAGCCTTCCGCGTTTGCGGATGAGGGTCATGAGTTCGGGCGCGAGTTTGGTCTGGCGAAATTTATCCGCGCTTTCCGGATCGAGTGCGGTGAGCAGATTCAGGGCGATCAGTTCGTGGCCCGCGGCGTCCGCGTGCACGCCGTCTTTGGCGAAGGTGAAGGTCGCGTTCGTTTCCCGCGCCTTCGCGATCGCGGCCTTCATCGGCGGATGGATGTCGATGACCTTCCAACCCGCCGAGCGCTGCTCCACGAGCCAGGCACCGTAGCGGGTGAGCACTTCGTCGTAGCCTTCATACGGAGAGTTTGCGGACTCCTGGCCAGCGGGCGCGACCTTGCCACTGATCGGCACGGAATCGAAGACCGGCGGGGTGAGATGGATCACCTGTGCACCGATCTTCGCGGCCTTTTCGCGGAGCTTGCGGATGCCGTCTTTGTAGCGCTGCGCCCGCACTTCGTCGTAGGGCTTGTAGATGCCGTCATTCATGCCGTAGCACGCGAAGATGAGATCGGGCTTGGTCTTCGCGAGCACGCGATCGAGGCGCTCGTGGAGGTCGGGGCGCGGAAATTTTCCACCCGCATGGCCGATCTCCGAAAGCCCCGAGACGGTCTCGCTCGGCAACCCGCAGTCGATGACCTCGAACTTTCGATCCGGGAATCGCGTGAAGAGGAAAGCCTCGAAGAGATCCACGTATTGCCCCGCGTAGGTGATGCTGTCGCCGAGGAAGACGATGCGCTTCACGCCCGGCAGGAAGTCGGCGGCTTGGAGTGGTGCGGCCAAGAGAAGGAACGAAAGGAGCAGGGGAGGGATTCGCATCGGAGGATTAAAAAGGGGAGTGGTGATAAAGGGCGAGTGTTTCCGTTCGGTGGGTTCGTCGGGCTTGATTTCACCCGGGAAACGAGCAGCCTGCGCGGCATGACCGAGATCATCTTTGAAGTCCGGGAAGACACTGTGGACGGAGGACTCGCGGCTTCGGCGCTGGGGTTTGGCATCCACACGCAGGCCGAAAGCATCGAGGAGTTGCGGGTCAATGTGCGGGAGGCGGTGGATTGCTATTTCGACGAGTCGATGGAGGCGCCAAAGACGATTCGCCTGCACTTTGTGCGGGACGAAGTGCTCGCCCGATGAGGTTGCCGCGCGATGTGACGGGCACCGCGCTTGTGCAAGCGTTGCGCACGTTCGGATACTCCGTCACGCGCCAGGAGGGTTCGCACATCCGCATCACCACGCAACGGGATGGCGAACACCACGAAGTCATTCCCGCTCACGACCCGATCAAAGTCGGGACACTCCACGGGATTCTCTCGACCGTCGCAGCCCATCATCGCTGCACGATGGAGAATCTGCTCCGTGAACTCGACCTGTAACTCTCCATGAAACGCTTACTCGCCCTCGTCCTTCCGCTCACCCTCTGCGCCCAGACCGATTATCCACCGCCGCCCGAGGCTACGCCGCGCGAGGGCGTGCCGAAAGGGGAACTCATCAAGTTCGACTTCGACGGCTCGAAGATCTTCCCCGGGACCACGCGCGCCGTGACCATCTATGTGCCGCGCCAATACGACGGGACCAAGCCCGCGTGCGTCTATGTGAATCAAGACGGACTGCAGTGGAAGGCGGACACGGTCTTCGATAACCTGCTGGCGAAAGGCGAGCTGCCGGTGCTCATCGGCGTCTTTGTGATGCACGGACGGGTCAAGGCGGCGGATGAAACGAAGGCTCTGGATAGGTTCAATCGCAGCCTCGAATACGATGGCCTCGGTCCGGACTATGCGCGCTTCGTCCTCGAAGAGTTGCTGCCCGAGGTGGAGAAAAAGACGACCGCGGATGGCCGCAAAATTCTCCTCAGCAAATCCGGCAACGATCGCGCCATCGGTGGATCGAGCTCCGGCGCGATCTGCGCTTTCACTGCGGCGTGGGAGCGGCCCGATGCTTTCTCCCGGGTCTTCAGCAATGTCGGCACTTTCGTGAGTCTGCGCGGCGGCGACACCTTGCCGGGGCTCATCCGCAAGTATGAGCCGAAGCCACTGCGCGTCTTCCAGGTCGATGGCTCGAATGACAACAACATCTACGCCGGCGACTGGTGGATGGCGAACCAGATGCTGGACCGCGCGCTGACCTTTGCGGGCTACGATCACTGGAGCGTCTGGGGCGATGGCGGGCACAATGGGAAACACGGCACGGCGGTCTTTCCCGATGCCATGCGTTACCTGTGGAAAGGCTGGCCGGCACCGGTGAAAGGCGGTCCTTCGCAGAACCGGATGCTCAATGAAATCCTCATCGCCGGCGAAGAGTGGCAGCAGGTCTGGGAGGGCGGGAAATTCACCGAAGGTCCGGCGGCGAATGCGCAGGGCGAAGTCTTCTTCAACGACGTGCCGAACTCGAAGACTTACAAGATCGCGCTCGACGGAAAGGTCACGGAATTCGTTGCCGACTCGAAGCGCGCGAATGGGATGGCCTTCGGGCCGGACGGACGCCTTTTCGCCGTCGCGGCGGGAGAGGAGAAGGTCGTGACTTTCGACTCCGCGGGAAAAGCCACGGAGATCGCGGGCGGGATCAAAGGCAACGACCTCGTCGCGCTGCACAATGGTGACCTCTACGTGACCGCGCCGAGCGCGGACCCGAAGCAGCCGAGTCAGGTGATCCTCATCAAACCGGACGGCACCAGGAAGGTCGTCGATAGCGGCCTGAAGTTCACGAACGGCATCACCGCGAGCCCGGATCAGACGCTGCTCTATGTCGCCGATTCGCGGACCCGCTGGGTGTACAGTTACCAGATCCAGCGGGATGGTTCGCTGCGGCACAAGCAGCGTTACTTTTGGCTCCACGAGCCGGATGCCGCCGATGACTCGGGCGCGGATGGCATGGAGGTGGATGCGGATGGCCGCCTCTATGTCGCGAGCCGCCTCGGGGTGCAAGTCTGCGACCAGGCGGGCCGCGTGAATGTGATCCTGCCGACGCCGAACGGAAAGGTGAGTAACGTGACCTTCGGCGGCCCCGCGCATGACACGCTCTACGTCACAGCCGGGGACAAAGTCTTCAAACGCAAGCTCAAGGTAAAAGCCGCCGCGAGCTTTGAGGCGCCGATCAAACCGAAGGCTCCGGGACTTTAGGCGGCGATGCCTGGCCCAAAGCAACCAGCAACCGGACGGCGGGCGCGGAAAGGCCCGCGGGTCGTGGCAATCGTGCCGCCAGTCGCCTCCGTGGGTCCAGCGGAGATCGAAGCCTGCTATGACCGGGCCCCCATCGGCATGTGCGTGGTCGATCTTCAGTTCCGCTATTTGCGGATCAATGAACTGCTCGCCGAGATGAATGGACGGAGCGTCGCGGAGCATCTCGGGCGGACGATCCGCGAGGTCATCCCGCAGATCGCGCCTTTGATCGAGCGAATGCTGCGGCGGGTGATGCGCACCGGACGGCCCATCTTGAACCTGGAAGTGACTGGCGAGACCCCCGCCCACCCTGGGGAGACCCGCACTTGGCTGGCGAGTTGGCATCCGCTGAAAAATCACGCCGGTCGCATCGTCGCCCTCAGTTGCATGGCTCACGAGATCACCGAGCAGAAGCGGGCGGAAGGTGAGCGCGACCGCCTGCTCGAAACGCTCGAACTTGAACGCGCGCGGCTGACCACCGTGCTGGAACAGATGCCTGCGGGCGTGATCATCGTGGAGGCTCCGAGTGGGCGCAGCCTCTTTGACAATAAGGAGAGCGCCCGCATTTTCCGACACCCTTTCCGCCCGGCGGAGGAGATCGCCGAGTACGGGTGCTGGAAGCTTTTCCGCCCCGATGGTTCGCCGCTGCCCCTGGCGGAGTATCCGCTGGCCCGCGCCGTCCTCCGCGGAGCGACCACGACGGACGAGGAACTCATGATCGAGCGCGGCGACGGCAGCCGCGGGGTGATCTCCGCGAATGCCGCGCCCGTCCGCGATCGGCAGCGGAAGATCGTCGCCGCCGTGGTCACGTTTTTCGACATCACCGAGCAGCGCGAGACCCTCGGGGCGCTGCGCGAGAGCGAGGAAAAATTCCGCAAGATCGCGGAGAATTCTCCGCTCGGCCTCGGCATCTACAACACCGCGGGCAAGATCCACTTTTTGAATCCGAAGCTCCTCGAGATCGTCGGATGGCGACCGCGCGAGGTGCCGGATTTGCAGACTTGGTTTTCGAAGGTGTATCCCGATCCCGTCTATCGGCGGGAGGTGGAAGACACCTGGAAAGGGGACATCCGGCGCGTCCAGCGCGGCGAACTCACCCACTCACCGGTGCGGGAGTATCGGGTGACCTGCCGCGACGGGAGCGAGAAAATCTGCGAGGTCACTTTTGCCCTCGGGGCCGATCACACTTACGCCGTCTTTAGCGATGTGACTTCCCGCATCCGCGCGACCGAGGCCCTGCGCGAGGCCACGGAATTCATGCGCGCGCTGCTCGAGTCCGCGCCCATCCCGATCTACGTCCGCGATGCCGCGCATCGCTACCGGCTGGTTAACCGGGAATGGGAAAGGCTCTTCCGCAGGAAGCGCGCGGAGGTGATCGGCCGCGCCATCACGGAGGTGCTCCCCGCAAAGCTGGCGGAATCCCTGGAGAAAGCGAATCGCCAGGTGCTCGCGCGGGAACGGACGGTTTCCACGGAGGAGACGGTCGACTTTCCCGAAGGCCGGCAGGTCTTTCACACCGTCAAATTTCCCCTGCGCAATGCCGCCGGGCGGGTCGATGCGGTGGGTGGAATTTCGATCGATATGACTCAGCGGATTCGCGCCGAGGAGGAATTTTTGCGGCTCAATGCGGAGCTGGAAGAGCGCGTGCTCGAGCGCACCGAGGAACTCGCGACGGCCAACCAGGAGCTGCGGCGGGAGATTGGCGAGCGGGTGCGGCTGCAGAGCGAACTGCTGGAGATCAGCGAGCGCGAGCAGCGGCGGCTGGGGCAGGATTTGCACGATGAACTCGGCCAGCAGCTCACGGGGCTGGGCCTGATGCTGGCTGCCTTTGAGCAGGAGCTCAAGGTGGCCGGGCATCCGCGGGCGGCCCTCGTCACGGAATTCAGCGAACTCCTGCGCAAGGCGGTGACGGCGACGCGCGATCTGGCCAAGGGATTTTACCCCGTGGTGCTCGAAGAGGGCGGGCTGCTCGTGGCGCTGCAGGATCTCGCGCACCGCACGAACGCGATCGCGGGCGTGCGCTGTGCAATCCGGCATCGCGGCAGTTTTCGCTTCAAGAAGGCGCAGGCCATCCACCTTTACCGGATCGCCCAGGAGGCGGTGAGCAATGCGCTCAAGCACGGGAAGCCGCGGACGATCGAGATTGTGCTCACGGTCCAGCGCGGACGCTCCGTGATGCGGATCTTCAATGACGGTCGCGCCTTCAAACCACCGGCCGCGGGCAACGGTGGCTTTGGCTTGCAGCTCATGCGCTATCGCGGCCGCTCCATCGGTGCGGAAGTGGCCTTCAGTTGCGGACCGAAGGGCGGCTGCGAAGTCGTGTGTACGCTCGGACCCTCGGTCGCCGGGGCCTGATTATGAGATTGCCGCGCCCGTCTCGCGGCGGCATGTAGGACGTCCGCTTCCACTCCCAATGAAAACCCCACTCCTCTCGCTCCTCGCTTGCACCGCACTCACCGCCGCCGCCTCCGCCGCCGAGGGCAAAGGCATCGGCCACCAGGACACGCCGATCATCCCCGGCACCAAATGGCACGTACATGATGGCGAGCGTCCGCAACCGCCGATCGTCACGCCCGGGGCGCCGAGCACGATCGAAAAAGCCGGGACCGCGCCGAGCGATGCGACGGTGCTTTTCGATGGGAAGGATCTCGCAAAGTGGCGGAAGGGAGATGGCTCTGATGCGCCGTGGAAGGTGGAGAATGGCTACGTGGAAGTCGTCCCGAAGAGCGGTGACCTTTTCACCCGCGACGAGTTCGGGCCGGACGTGCAGTTGCACATTGAATTTGCCACGCCGCCGCCGGTCGGTAACAGCCAGGGCCGTGGAAACAGCGGCGTCTTCTTTTACGGGAAGTACGAGATCCAGATCCTGGACAGCTACGAAAATCCCACCTACCCGGATGGCCAGGCCACCGGCATCTACGGCTACATGGCACCGCAGGTGAATACCTCGCGCCCGCCGGGTGTCTGGCAGATGTATGACATCATTTTCGAAGGGCCGCAGTTTGCGGAAGGGAAGCTCACGAAGGCCGCCGTCGTGACCGTGCTGCACAATGGAGTGGTGACGCAGAATCGCACCGTCCTGATTGGCGAGACCCCGCATAAGAAGGTTGGCACCTACAAGGCTCATGGAGAGAAGGGCTCCATCAAATTGCAGGATCACGGCAACCCAATGCGTTTCCGCAATATCTGGATTCGCAACCTGCGGATGCCGTCGGCGGAAGATGTCGGCAGCGGACCCGAAATCGGAAAGTAAACGTAGGCATAAAACCATCCTATGAAACTCATCCTTACCGCCCTCGCTCTTATGGTTGCACCCCTCTTCGCCGCTGACTCCCCGCTTTACGCGATCCCGCTCAAGGATATCGAAGGCAAGGAAACGTCCTTAAAGGCCTACTCTGGGAAAGCGCTGCTCGTGGTCAACGTGGCCTCGCAGTGTGGCTATACGCGGCAATACACCGGCCTCGAAGCGCTCTGGCGGAAGTATCAGGACAAGGGCTTGGTGGTCCTCGGCTTTCCTTGCAATGACTTCGGCGGACAGGAGCCTGGCTCCACGGAGGAGATCAAGAAATTCTGCACGTCGAAGTACGACGTGACGTTCCCGATGTTTGACAAGGTGAGCGTGAAAGGCACGGAGCAACATCCGCTCTTCACCGCGCTCTCCGGTCCGGCGTCGGCGTTTCCGGGAAATGTGAAGTGGAACTTCGGCAAGTTTCTGATCGGTCGCGATGGTAAGCTCCTCTCGCGCTATGGCTCGGATACCGAACCGGAATCGCCGGAGCTGGAGAAGGCTGTGGAGGCTGCCCTTGCGGTGAAGTAGCGCCAGTAGTAGCGCAGGCATCCTTGCCTGTAGGGGGCGCAGGCTTCCAGCCTGCCGGGGAAGAAAGCAGGCAAGGATGCCTGCGGCACTCCTACAGGCTGGAAGCCTGCGCTACTACGCGGACGCCTCATTTCCAATGAGCACGCCTGCCGCCGCCCGCCCCCGCCTTGCGTGGCTCGATCTCTTCCGCGGCGCGTGTGTCCTGGGGATGATCGAGACGCACGTCTTGAATACCTTCCTCGCCGGCTCCTTCCGCGGGATGCCGTGGTTTGGCTGGCTGACTTACTTTGATGGCTTGATCGCCCCGGCGTTTCTCTTCATCGCTGGCTACGCGCAGGGTCTCGGGATGCGGCACTCGGACGGCGTCCGGCGAGGATGGGGGAGAAAGGTGCGGCGTCTCGGGGAAGTCTGGCTCCTGGGTTACGCGCTCCATTTTCCCGCGCCGCAACTCTTCGCCGGACAATGGAGCGAAGCGGTGCGGATCGGGACGCAGGTCGATGTCCTGCAATGCCTCGCCGTCTCGCTCGCCGTGCTCCTCGCCTGCGAATGCTGGGCCCGGCGCGGGGTGGATGCGCTCGCCAAAATCCTCGGCGCACTCGCCGTCTTCGCGACGCCGTGGGTGGCGGGCTGGCGTTTCGAGCCTGATTGGCTTCTCGGTTACTTCAATGCGAGCACCGGCTCGCTTTTCCCGCTGCTGCCGTGGGCCGGATTCGTCTGCGCTGGTTTCCTCGCGAGTTCCGCAGTGCGTTGGTTTTCCTGCGAGTCGCTGCTGAACTTCGCGCTCCTCGCGGTGCTCGCGTTTCTCCTCCCAGGTTCTTCGGGCTTCTTTGTGCAGCGTCTTTTGTGGCTCCTCGCGGCGGTGCCGCTCGTGCAGTGGATCGCGGCCCGCTGGCAGCCAGGCTGGCTGCTCTTCATCGGCCGCGAATCACTGGTCATCTACGCTGCGCACCTTCTGCTCATCGAAGTCCTGGTGATGACTATGGTGCCGCGGAGCAGTCTCGGAATTCCCAGTTGCGTCGCGCTTCTGATCATAGTGGCGGCGGCGGCCTATGGTGTTGCTGTCCTGTGGCGCAAGTGGCGGTCGGGAACTCCATCTTAGAGCAAGTATGCCGACAGGCCACTCGCTGCTCCGCGCCAGGTAAAGCGAGCGGGCCTGTCGGCACACTCGATCTACGCATTTCCCATCACCGTCGCATTTCCACGCTCGAATCTACCCGCATCGGTTCATCGAGAACGAAGCGATGATCGAAGCCCAAAGGGAAACGGAAGGTGGGATCGGCGTGGACCCACATGTGATACTCGTTGGCGGTGTCCACGAGGCGGCTCTCTGCCGGGAAAAGTTCCATGGCCTCGTATTCCGGTCCCACTAGCTCGTTCTTGATCCGCTGGAGATGCCTCCACTCCTTGCACGCGCCGCCGTCGTGCCGGCAGATGTCGAGGTGGATGAAGGGCGGCGAGTTTTTCACTTCCACGCGATAGATGTTGTTCACGTAGATGTTCAGGGAAGTCATCCGGAGGAGGGCTTGCTCAATCCAGAACAACTTCTCCTCGACGGAAGGCACGCGGCCTCCGAAGAAGTCTTTGAAGAACTCGAGGGGCTTGGTGAGGAAGGCTTGGCGCTGGATCATCGGGGTGGCGGGATCGAGGGCCATTCTCTGGAACGGGGTCATGCTTGCGACGCCTGAACCAACGGTGCTTGGGGAGGGGGAGGGGGCGGTTTCCATTTGGGAGGCACGATTGAACCGCGCCACCACTTGCCTGGCAAAAGACATGCCATGTAGGGGAAACCGCCACAAACCTCGCTCCTCCGCTACAAAGTCATCAGGACTCTTGTGCGTCCACCCACTTGGCTGCGTGCTGGTAGAGGTCCGCTGCGTTCCTCAAGCCGAGCTTCTCCTTGATCCGCGCGCGATAGGTTTCGACGGTCGATTCGCCCAGATGGAGTTGCTGAGCGATTTCGCGTGAGTTATGGCCGCGGCCAACGAGCTGAAAGACCTCCAGTTCGCGATCCGCGAGTTGCGCGATGCCAAACTGGGCCTGGGGCGTGCGCCGGCCCGTGACCTTCTCCAGCATCGCCGCAGTCATGGCTTCACTGAGATAAACCTGACCGGCGAGCACATGGAGGATCGCACGGGTCAGGGTCGAGGAGGCTTCGTGCTTGGAGATGTAGCCGCGCGCCCCGGCGCGCAAGGCACGCTCTGCGTAGAGCGACTCGTCGTGCATTGAGAGCACCAGCACCGGCACGGTGAGATCGTGAGCTTTCAGATCTTTGATCAGTTCCAGCCCGCTCGAACCGCGCAAGGTGAGGTCAATGATGGCGATGTCGGGCTTTGAACTTTGAATAAGTCGAAGTCCGTCGGTGATATTGTCCGCCTCGCCGCAAACGCTCAAGCCAGGCTCACGAACGATCATGTGAGCCAGCCACTCGCGAAACATCTCGTGGTCTTCGACGATGACCACGCGCCTAGTTTCCTGCTCAATCGGTGGCTTCATAGGAGAGAGGGATGATGCATCGAATCACGGTGCCGCCGGCGGGTTGACTTTCAATGGTAAACTCCCCGCTGATGGCTTCCGTTCGGTAGCGCATGGTGTTCAGGCCGAGTCCTCGAGAGCGCGCGGCGTCTGGGGCGAAGCCCTTGCCGTCATCGGTGATCGTCAGTAATAAAGCCGGGCCTGTTGTCTTGAGGTTGATGGTGACTTGACTGGCGCGCCCATGCTTGAGCGCGTTACTCACGGCTTCCTGAGTGATTCGATAGAGGTGCAGGGCTGCCTCGTCCGGGATCTCAGGGAGAGATGGGTCAATCTCTGCGGTCACGGTGATCCGCCCCGCTATGCAGGTGCTGTTCGCCAGATCTTCGAGTGCTGTTGGCAGCCCGTCGCCAGCGAGTTGTGGGGGGTAAATGCCGCGGGCGAGGTTGCGCGCTTCGATTAACGCATTTTTCAGCAGTTTTTGAATCACGCCAGCCGCTGCGGCATCAGGGAGGGACTGCGCTTCGAGATTGGCGCGCAGGCATTCCGCGGCGCAGTCGATGGCTGCCAGGTTCTGGCAGAGTCCATCGTGCAAGTCCTGGCCGATGCGCATGCGCTCGCGTTCGCTCGTGCGCAAAATCTCCTGCTCCAGTTCACGCGCCCGGCTCATCGCCTCGACGCGCGCTCGACTCTCGTCCCGATAGTGCCTCATCGCGGTGGCACCTACGGCCACGAAGACGAAGTAAGCCCCCCGATTCATGGATGCCCAGACGTAGGTGCCGCGACTGGGATATGGTTGGTCCGTGAGATTCGCCATGAACCAGGCGATCCCGCAGAAGAGGGCGATGAGAATAGCGGAAGTTTGGTTGGCAAACCAAACCACAATCAGGATGGGCACTGCATAGAAAACGAAGAAGCTGTACCCCCAACCGGTGGCGAAATCGAGCAAGGCGATGACCACTACGGTGATCGTCGCCGCGAGGAGGATCCAAGCCTTGTGATGGGCCAGCAGGATGGGGCTCAAATTCATGAGATAACGGCTTTCGGGGGGGCGCACGGCGCGCGATCCATCACTGGGAAAACTCATAGTTGAAGGGCTCGTCTGAGGGCGAGCCTAAACTTGAAAAGCGCGCAGGATCTTCTGAGTCGCTACCGCCGCGCCCGGGGGTCGAGCGCGTCGCGGAGGGCGTCGCCCAGAAAATTCAGCGCCAGCAACGTGATGGACATAACTCCGGCGGGGAAGACGAGCAGCCACCAGTGACTGCGGATGGGATTGATGGCCAGCGCGCCTTCCGCCAGCATGCTGCCCCAACTGGCCTGGGGCGCCTGCACGCCGAGGCCGAGGAAGCTGAGGAAACTTTCATCCAGGATGACCGCCGGGATGGTCAGCGTGAGATAGACGACCACGATGCCGACGAGATTCGGGAGCAGATGACGAAGGATGATTTTCGGGTGGCTTTGCCCGAGGCTGCGCGCGGCGACGACGAACTGCTGCGCTTTCAGCGCGAGCACCTGGCCACGGACGATGCGCGCCATGGTGAGCCATTCGATGAGGCCGAGGCTGACGATGAGGATGAGCACTTTCGAGTAACCGACGAGCGCTCCACCGGCGATCCCCGCGAGCCATTCCTTGACCTTCGGATCGAAGATGAAGCTCACGAGAATGATGATGATCAGGCGCGGGATGGCGTAGAGGATTTCCACGAGGCGCATCATCAGCGCGTCGGTCTTGCCGCCAACGTAGCCGGAGATCATGCCGTAAGTGGTGCCGACGAAGAAGCTGACCATGGCGCCGCAAAAGCCGACGAGCAGCGAGATGCGCGCGCCTTCGATGGTGCGGGCGAAGACGTCGCGGCCATTCACATCCGTCCCGAAAAGATGCGTGCGATCCGGTGGAAAAAACTGATCGCCCGAGAGCGCGTGCGGTTGGGTGCGGAAGATCGTCGGACCGAAGATCGCGATGAAGGCGATGAAGGCGAGGATGGCCATCGAAGCGACGGCGACGGGATTGCGCAGCAGGCGGCGCCAGGCTCCCGGCGGGGGAGGCAGGGCGTCAGTCATAGAGTTTGATGCGGCGATCGAGCAGGGTATAAGCGAGATCGACGGCGAGATTCAGCACCACGAGCAGCGCGCAATAGACGATGATGATGCCGCTGAGCAGGAAGACATCGCGGTTGATGATCGAGTTCACAAAGAAGCTGCCCGCACCGGGGATGGCGAAGATGGCTTCGATGACGATGGAGCCGGTCAGGAGATTTGCGGCGAGGGGACCGAGGAAACTAACCACCGGAAGGATCGCGACCTTGAGCGCGTGTTTATAAAGGACGCTCCCTGGCGAGAGTCCCTTGGCCTTGGCGGTGCGGACAAAATCCTGCCCGAGAACTTCCAGCATACTGGAACGCATCAGCCGCGCGATGTAGGCCACGTAAGGACCGGCGAGCGTGATCGCCGGGAGGATGAGCGACTTCCACGAAGTCCATCCGCCGACCGGCAGCCAGCCCAGCTTCAACGCAAAAATGAGGACGAGCACCGGCCCGGTGACGAAGGCCGGGATGCTGATGGCAAAAAGCGCGCCGAGCATCGCCGACGCATCCACCCACGAGCGATGCCGCACCGCGGCGAGACTGCCCAGCCAGACGCCACCCACGGTCGCGAGCAGGAAAGCGGTGAAGCCGACCTGCAAACTCACGGGCAGACTTTGAGCGATGAGTTCATTGACCGAGCGGTCGCGGAATTTCGTGGAGAGCCGCAAGTCGCCGTGGAGCAAATCGCCGACGTAATCGCTGTATTGCTGCCAGAGGGTGCCGTCGAGTTTGTAGCGGGCGAGGAGTTGCTTCTCGATGGCCTCGGGGATCTTCCGCTCGCGGGCAAAGGGTCCGCCGGGAGCGAGGCGCACTAGGAAAAAGGTGATCGTGACCACGCAGAAGAGCACGATCCCGAGCGAAGCGAAGCGGCGGAGGACGAAGGCGACCATTCAGCGCGGAGGGGAGAACGTCGAACATCGAACGGTCGTCGCGGACGCCAAGTCCGGCGTCCGACGTTCAATGTTCGATGTTCGATGTTCGATGTTCTGCTGCAAAGCACCGCGATCATTCCCAGAACCCCCGGACTTTTGCATTGCGAAAATTCGCCCTGCCATTTGACCTGCGTTTCGCCGCCCCATGAACCGCCTACTTAGCGCGCTTGCGTGCCTTTTCCTCCCCACTGCTCTCCTCGCCGCCGAGGGACCGACGGTCGCCGGCAATGTCGCGGTGCTCAAGGGCACTGTGGCCTCCGCGCCCGCGAATGCGCCGCTGCCCGTGAAGCACGCGATCTGGGCCGTGAATGCACTGCGCAACAAACCTTACGTTTTCGGCGGAGGCCACGCGACTTTCAATGACATCGGCTATGACTGCTCAGGTACTGTTTCCTTTTTCCTCCATCACGCTGGCCTGCTCAATCAGCCCACGACTTCCTCTGCGCTGATGTCCTGGGGCGAGCCCGGCCCGGGGCGCTGGATCACGATCTATGCCCGCAATGGCCACACCTACGCCGTGATCGCGGGGTTGCGGGTGGACACCACGGGTGGGCGGCCGCAGGAAGGCCCCCGCTGGCGGGCCAAGTATCGCGAGCCGAAGGGATTCGTGGCGCGCCATCCGCGGGGTTTTTGAGATTCATAAAACGGTGAGATTCGCGCTGGAAATGCGGACGGCGGTCAAGCATCGTCCCGCGCATGAAATCACCTTTGCTTGCGCTTTTCGCTCTTTGCGTCCCGCTTGTCGCCTCCGCTGCCGATACTGCCTACGCCGCGCTGCGCGTCATCGGAAAAAGTAACCGCGAGGCGCTCAACCGCGTGGTGGAAGTGCGTGGCCGCAATGGCTCGCCGCAGCCGGATGTATGGAAGGTGACGGTGGACGATCCGCAGGCGCGCGGCGGCATCCGGGAGTACGAAGTGCAGCGCGGAAAGATCATCGCGCAACGCACCCCGACCAGCCGCTCTTTTGGCGGCGCCATGAATTTCAACCAGCTCAATCTCGACTCCGACGGGCTCTTCACGATCGTGGATCAGGAAGCGAAGAAGGACGGCACCGTCTTTAGTCGCCTCGAGTATCTGCTCAAGTCCGGCACCGGTGGCGGGGCGCCGGTCTGGGAGGTTGATCTCTTTGATGGCCGCAAGCAGGCCGGCCGGATGATCATCGCCGCGGACAGCGGCTCCGTCCTGAGCCGCAATGCGGCCCGTGATTCTTCTGAGGACGAGCGCCGGCCGCAGGAGCAGACGCGGAACCGCGAGCCCGCGCCGGATCGCGATGGCGACCGCTACAGTCGTGGGCGCTACGAGGAAGACCGCAATCTGCCGCCGCCCGTGTCGAGCGGTCGTTATTCGCAGCCCGGGGAAAAATTCCGCAGCGTCGATGACTTCTTTCATCGGCTTGGCAAGCGTTTCGAGCGGCGGGGCGGTCAGTTGAAAAGGTTCTTTGTCGGCGAGGACGACTACGGTCGGAACTAGGCGCTGGGGCCGCCGCCCTGGGAGCGCCGCCGTCCCGTGCGGCTTCGTGGCAGCGAGCGCAGCACCTGTTTCCTTTGCTCGCGAAAGCTAGTGAGGCGCTGGGCGCATGGGAGAAGATGCCGCACGGGACGGCGGCGCTCCCAGCGGCTGCAATGCTTTCCGAAGTTGCCAGGGGACGGCGCGGGAGCTAATCACCCGAAATGATTCAACTCCTCGCGGCCAGCTTCGTCCCTCCGGTTCTCCCTCTTGCGTCCTTCACACCGGTGGTCTTCGGCATCATCGCGCTGGTCGTTCTCATCGTCGCGATCGTCCTCTTCAATTTCATCGGCATCTTCGTCCGCGCCTGGGTCGCCGGCGCCTACGTGGGCCTGGGAAACATGGTCGCCATGCGACTGCGCGGCGTCCCAGTCGCGCTGATCGTCGATAGCCGTATCACCGCGGTGAAGGCGGGCATCGAGCTCGCCACCGACCCGCTCGAAGCCCACTACCTCGCGCGGGGCAATGTGAACGAAGTCGTGCTCGCCCTCATCGCCGCCGACAAGGCCGGCATCGCGCTCGACTTTGACCGCGCCTGCGCCATCGACCTCGCGACGAAGGGCACCGGCAAGACCGTGCTCGAAGCCGTGCGCACGAGCATCAATCCGAAAGTGATCGACTGCCCGAATCCCGCGACCGGCAAGATCACCATCGACGGCGTGGCCAAGGACGGCATCGGCGTGAAAGCCCGCGCTCGCGTCACGGTGCGCTCAAATCTCGATCGTTTCGTGGGCGGCGCGACGGAGGAAACGATCATCGCCCGAGTCGGCGAAGGCATCGTCAGCGCCATCGGCAGCGCGGATAGCTACAAGCTCGTGCTTGAAAATCCCGACCGCATCTCCAAGGCCGTGCTCGCCAAGGGTCTCGATAGCGGCACGGCCTTTGAAATTCTCTCCATCGACATCGCGGACGTGGACATCGGCGAAAACATCGGTGCGAAATTGCAGGCCGAGCAGGCGGATGCCGACAAGCGCGTGGCCCAGGCGAAAGCCGAAGTGCGCCGCGCCGCCGCCGTCGCCGTGGAGCAGGAGATGAAAGCGCGCACCCAGGAGATGCGCGCCAAGGTCGTGGAAGCCGAAGCCCAGGTGCCCGAGGCGATGGCGGCGGCGTTCCGTTCCGGCAATCTCGGCATCATGGACTACGTGAAGATGAAGAATGTCGAAGCCGACACCCAGATGCGCGGCGCCATCGCCTCGTCGGATCGTTCGCAGGACACGCCAAAATGATCTCCCTCGCTGCCGGAGGAGGGGACTACACGCTCCTCGTGATCATGCTCGTCGTCGGGCTGATCAACTGGATCGTGAGCAAGGTGAAAGGGGCTGCCGCTCCTCCGCCCAAGCCCCGTCGCCCGACAGCGCCGTCGCCCCTTTCGCAGGAGCCCGCCGCCGAGGAATCCGAAGCGGAGCGGATGCGGCGCTTCATGGAAGCGCTCGGCATCCCGAGCGACGAACCAGAACCGAAGCCCGCGCCGCGTTTGGCTCCCCCGGCTCCCGTCGAGGTGCGGCGGACGTTCGCCCCGCCGCCGCTCCCGCCCCGGCGCGAATTGGTCTCTCTGGACGAAGCGGATGCGCCCACTTTGCCGGTCGAGCAAATCACCCTCCGCGAACTCGAGGTGCCGATGGTCAAAGAATTCACCACCGTGAGTTCCCGAGTCTCGGCCATTCCGGTGGGGAGCTTTCAGTATTCAAAGAACACCGAAGAACCCGCCATCGCGTCGCGAATTTCCGGGGCTACGATGCCCGAACTGCTCGCAAGCCTCCGTCCCGGGGACGCGCTGCGCCGGGCCTTCGTGCTCCGCGAAATCCTCGGCCCACCGCGCGGTTTGCAGCCGTAGCGCGGCGCCTGCCGCAGGAGTTGCCAACTTCCGCCGCGAGAGAAAAAACCTCCCGCGCCTTACTTTCGCACCGGGCCTACGGTGCCTCCCGGCAGGTATTTTGCCGGGGTCTGGGTGTGTCGGAGGTCGGGCTTGCCCTGGCTGACATTGGCGGCCCAGTGGACGATGCGGCGCACTAGGGGACGGCTGTCCCAAGTGATCCGGGCAATCGGCGGTTCGCAGTGGGCAAAGGCCAGATCGTCGTCGGTGCAGACGAGCGACACGTCTCCCGGCACGCGGATGCCACGACGGGCGAGGAACTGCAGAACGGCGACGAAGTAGGAAGCCTCTTCGACGATGAGGCCAGTCGGCGGGGTGACGCGGAAAAGCGCGTTGAGACACACTTGGAAGCCCGCGTCGGTTTCCTTCCAGTCGGGCAGATTGTATTCGCCAGCGGGGAT
This sequence comes from Chthoniobacteraceae bacterium, assembly GCA_031409655.1. Taxonomy (GTDB): domain Bacteria; phylum Verrucomicrobiota; class Verrucomicrobiia; order Chthoniobacterales; family Chthoniobacteraceae; genus JANNXQ01. The sequence continues at coordinate 68,555 of JANNXQ010000239.1, forward strand.
GCCGTGGACCTCGAGCGTCGAGAGAAAGGTGGCCTCGCTGGCTCCGGGCTGCGGCAGTCGGCGCAGTCGGCGGCAGAGCAGCACGATCCGACGATGCCCCAGCTCGATGAGCTGCCGGGTCGCCGTGGCATAGGCGCGCAATTTGTCCGGGCCGACCGCGGCGATCTTCACGCCGACCCGATGTCCGAAGAGGGCAAACGCGGGCACTGGCTGGCCCGCAAACCATTCGAGCACATTCCGTGAGCCGGCGTAGATCACCCAGGCGTCCGCCTGGGTCTGACGGACCAGGCTGGCGACGCGCTTTTCGTCAAAGTTCAGCTCCACCAGGGATTTTGGGGCATAGAGCACGGAGTGCCCCGCTTCGCTGAGCGCGTGGTGGAGCTCCATATGGTAGAAAGTTTGCCGGTCCTGCTCTCCCTCATTGAGCAGAAACGCGATGCGCAGCGCAGACCGAGTGCTGCCAGCGGGCAATTGGATGAGTCGCCGGCGCCCGGGTCCCTGCGCCACGAGCAGCCCGGCCTTTTCCAACTGCCGGAGCGCGGCCTCGATGGTCTTGTTATTGACCCCCAACTCCCCGGCGAGTTGGTGCTTTCCGGGCATCGTGCCGTGCCAGCGGCCACCGAGGATCTCGGCGCGCAGATGCCCGGCGACCTGGTCGGTGATGGAGAGAAAGTGGACGCTGCGCACGGCCCCGCAACGTGGCCCACTGATGGCCAGGTGCCAACCATCGAAAGTGTTGTTGGCCGCAGAAACGCGGCGGCAGCCGCTCCGGGGTCTGCCCCGCATGGCACCAAAATAAGCCTGCTTATGGGGGGCGGAGAGCAGTCGCCAAGCCTGTCCTAGAGGGACACTGCAGCCCGATTTTTTCCCGAAGCAGACTTATCTACGAGCCATTCCGGACTACCCCTTTCCCTTACCGTCGGCTGGCGGGTCGAAACCCAGCACTTACTCTTGAATCACCCATTGCGCGGCAACCTCAATAGAGCTTGCCAATCTGCACTGCGGTGAGGCCACCGTCCACGGTGATGATCTCGCCGGTGATGATCTCGCCGGTGATATAGTTCGCCGCTGGCGAGCAGAGGAAGGTAACTGCGCCCGCGCATTCCTCGGGGGTTCCGATGCGGCCGAGGAGGATCTTGTTTTCGTAGTTCCGCGGAAGGTCGCTCGCTCTCGCCTCCATCCAGGCCGCATTCAGTGGGGTCTTGATCAGTCCGGGAGCGATACCGTTCACGCGGATGCCGTGATCGGCGAGCGAGACGGCGAGGGACCGCACCGGCATTACCAGAGCACCCTTCGAGGTGTCGTAAGCCGTCGAGTCAGCCTCCGCCTGGAAGCCATTCGTGGAGGTGGAAATGACGATGCAGTCCGGGCGCTTTGCGGCGACGAGCCGCTGCGCAAACTGCTGGGCAACGAAGTAAGTGGCGGTGACGTTGCGTTGCATCGTCTTCGCCCACAATTCGGGCGTCATCTCCAAGGATGGCACGGTTCCGCCCGCTGACGCGACCGCGAAGTGCTTGAGTTAAACCTTCACGGACTTTCCGCCTTAACCCGAAGGAATACTTGCGGCCACGAAACGAGGACTGCGAGGTCGGTCTGGTCGAGTCCGTTCGCGAGGGAAGTCGTAAATTCGTAATAGTGAACTCCATTGCGTGCGGGTATCCAGTTCACCAGATCGGGAGAGATCTGGTAGCCGTAGCTGAGGTCAGTGGACCAGCGTTGCTTGAAATGACGAAGCCCGAGCGCCGAGCCCTGCCGCCAAAAGCGCGGCATCCCGGAAACATCCCCAGGCGCATTTGGGTTCGATCCAAAGGCGTAGGCCGCAAATGCGCTGGCTGCTCCATTCGCCGACGACTCGCCGCCGGACCAATTCTGGAAGGAGTAACCAACGGTCACTTGAAAGCTCGCTGCCACCCATTTGCCGAGCGAATCAGTGGCGCGGACCGTCAGCGTCGCAGCCCCCGCGACGCCGGGGCGGTATTTCAACGAGAGCCGTCCGGTGCCGGGTTGAACGCCGGAAAAGCGGAAGAGCCCAGGATTCGTATTCCCAGTTAAAGTGTAGCGGAGCTGAGTGCTGTCTTCCTCGAGGTCTGAGAAATATTGCGAGAGCTGAATGATCGTCGAAGAGGATGGGTCGAAGACCGTTAGATTTCCGAGGCCGATGGTCGTCGGGGGAGAGTCGAACAGCGCGGTGGTGTAAGACGATTCCGTGTTTGTCGCTCCACTTTCGGGTGTGAGGGTGGCTCCAGTGAAGGCCTCCGTTGCGGTCGTTCCGTTGACGTTGTAGATAATGCGAAAGGTGTCCGGAACTTGCGTAGAGCCGTTGTGGGAGATTTGCGGAACAACGAAAAAATTCCGGGTTGTTGTCGGCGGGACATTGAGGTCGGCCGGCTTGGCATTGGCAAGCGAAAGGCTCAGTTTGCCGACATCAAGCGAGAGGTAATAGGTAGTGGAGACGAGCTTATCGACTCCCGGCTCAAAGGCCCCAGACGCATTGCTGTCCGCGTAGATGTGCAGGTTCTCGATGAGCTGATTGGCAGCACTGGTCGTGAGTGGGGTGCCGGCGCCGTCTTCAAAGCGAAGCGCAAGGCTCGCCAGTTTCGCTGAATCCTCGCCTGCGCTTCCACGATTGCTCACGGACACTCGCAGCATGGCATCCCGACCGGATTCGTAAATCGTCGACGGAGCGATGTCGGTGGCAGTGAGCGAAAACTGACCGCCGGAATTGGCATAAAAGGAGAGGGTGTTGCTGGCCTGCCAAGCCGACACAACGTCGGTCAGACCGTTGTGATCGAAATCACTGGTCACAACAGCGCGGGCCTCAAATCCACTCGTGCTAATCAATTTGGCGGAGGTCGCTGGATTTCCGAATGAACCGCTGCCCAAGTTTTCGAACCAAAGGACGCGGGCCAGCACTTGTTGATCCACTGGGCGAATCGCCGAAACCACCACATCGCTCCGGCCATCTTTATTCAGGTCGGCGACAGTCACGCCATAGACTCCCCAGACGCCCGTTCCGATCGGGATGGCGGGCCCAAACGGAGCACTCCCATTGTTTTTGAACCAAACCACCTGCCCCGCTTGCACGGTGATCGCGACGACGTCTTTCAATCCATCGCCATCAAGGTCGCCCAGTGCGACCCTGACCGCGCCATATTGAGTATTGGAGAGCACCTGACGGCTGAAGGTGCCATTTCCCGTGCCGCGAAGAATGCTTACCGATGAGTCGTTGAACGAGGCAACGGCGAGATCGACGTACCCGTTGGCGTCCTGATCAATATTTCCGGCGACGACACAAGCCGGACTATCTCCGGAGGCACCTATGGCGGTTCCCGCAGCTCCAACGATGAGGTTTTCCTGACCGTTTATGAAGTAATTCGGAGCGCCGTGATTTTTATACCAAACCAACTTGCTGGCCCCTAGGACTCCACTAGCCGAAATGATGTCGAGCAATCCGTCGCGATCAACATCCGCCACTGCGACCGAGGTCGCACCGGTTGCGGCGGTTGAAATTATCGTCTGACTATTGATCACCCCATTTCCAAGATTGCGATACCAAGCGACCTTGCCATCACTGGTCGATGCTGACGCGATGTCGGGAAGCCCGTCACCGGTCAAGTCAGCCGTGACCACGCAGGAGCCGCCGCGAGTGATGCCCGAGAGAACCTGCCGCGGACCGAAGGTGCCGCCGTTGTTCTGATACCAAGAGACGCGATCATCGCCCTCGGAAATGCAGACGAGATCCTGCCAGCCGTCGGCATTGAAGTCCGCACTCGCGACGAAGCTCGGCAGGGATAAGCCGCCACCGACCAACCCTTGGGTCTGTCCCGGGAAAACGACACTACTATGGATGGGCCGTGGGGGAGGGGGATCGCTGAGAGCGCCGATCGGTTCGTCGTTCCCGGAGTTCGATGCAGCACTCCCAGTGCTGCCTTTCTCGCCTCCGAGAGTGAGCGCGGCGGAATTGGTGAGCTGGACGCGGGCGCGCAGGAATTGTTTGGGGGCGTTGCCCAACAAAAGGCATTCGACTAACTCTGAGCCGTCGCCTTTGTCGGATTTGTGGAGGAAATAATCCACGTCTTTTACGGCAGGCACCCAAGTAACAAGGTCGTTGGACTTCTCGTAGGCGTAGAGCAAGTCGGTGGCGAACTTTGGGCGAAGGTGGGTAAAGACGCGCGCCGCCATGGTCTGCTGAAGCTTTGGCAGGCCAGCGCGATCGCTGTTCTTCAATGGATGGAGAAAGAATGCGTATTTGAGCAGATTAGTAACACCACTTTTCGCCGGATCATCTGAGGGGCCGCTCACGCCCGGGCCTCCAGCCGCAGAGTAGGCATTGGCAAAGCCTGCGTAACTACCGATCGGTCCGACTTTGACCGCGAGGGTAGCGGAGGCTGATTTTCCGACCGAATCGGTCGCCTGGATGGTGACCTGCGTTTCGCCACTGGCGGAGGCTGGCGTGTCCAGCGAGAGAATGCCGGTGGATGGATCGATGCCAATGAAGTTCAGGAGGCCTGGATTGGTGTAGCCCGTAACTGCGTAGGTGAGTTGTCCGGGCGCGTCTTCGAGATCGTGAAAAACTCCGAGGAATGGGACGGCCGCAGGCTTCGAAGTTTCCTGCAGGGCAATGGGACCGAGACTGCCTGCCGTCGGCGCGCTGTTTGCATTGATCGTCATCAGCGTCGTCGGGACATCCGCGGTCGGCGCGCTGGTCAGCAAGGCATTCGTGGCCGCATTCCGGACGGTGCTTGCCGCCGAGCCGTCTGCCAGATGCGTTGCCCGGAGGGTATGCGGGTTCGCGGCAGATGCGCTTTCGGTGAATTTGATCAGGAGAAAATAGGTCGCGGTGGCTCCGGCGGGGATCTGGAGCAACGCTGGATCGGATCCGGGGAAGGGGAGCGAAAGCGAGCCGTCGGCGGCAATGGGAAGGTGCGAGAATTCCGCGGCGATCGTGTCCAACGCGGGCTCCAGAATCCCGGAGGAGTTGGAATCTCGGAAGAGGTCCACCCGGTCCACGATGGCCGCCAAGCCAGCTTGGGTGATCGGAGTGGCGACGCCGGACGCGAATTTCAGGCCCAAACTGGACCATTGCACGAGGGCCACGCCGCCGCCGGCAGGATTGGCCACGACGATTCGAAGAAGCGGCTTGCTTTCGCCTTCCAGGACTTGCGCGGAAGCGAGGTTGGTCGCGGTGATTCCAAACTGCTGCGCGAAAAGACCTCCAGCAGACAGCACGAGCAGGACACCCGGAAAAATCGCCCGCCCAACGATCAAGAGCGCGCGGACAGTGGCTTTTTGGCCAGGAGGGAGAATAGATTTATTGCTCAAAACGAGGGGAGTTTTGCTCGCCCGGGTTACGGCCAGATGAACGGTATGTGACAGTGTAAACGCGTTTTTCTGGGAACTCTTTCTGGGGAGGCGAGAGCGACGCGAGCGTCCGCCCGGAAGGGTGGCTGTGCAAGCGTTTTTATCAAACCCTCAAAGAATCGGGCTTTTGCCCGGTTTTGGGCATTTCAAGCCAATCGGTGGGCCACTCTGGAGAGGGCGAAGTGCCGCTAATCCACGGCGCTCTGCGCTGCCTCCGGCGTCCGCTTAAATTGCAGCCGGACGACCCGCCGCCCGTCCGTCTCGATAATCGTCACGAGATAGTCCTCAATCTTCGCCGTCTCGCCTTTCTTCGGCAGATGCCCGATGAGGTGGGTGACGTAGCCACCGACGGTGCTCACCTCGTTGCTTTCGATCTCGAGCCCCATCAGATCCTTCAGTTCGTAGAGGCCGATCGATCCTTCGATGACAAATTCATCCTCACTCACCTGCCGCAGCTCGGGCTTTTCCGCGTCAAATTCGTCCTGAATGTCGCCGACGAGTTCCTCCAGCACATTGTCCAGGGTCACGATCCCGGTGGTGCCCCCGAACTCATCGACCACGAGGGCCAGATGCGCGTGTTTACTGAGGAAAAAGGTCAGCAGTTTTTCCAGCGCCATCATCTCCGGCACATGGAGCAGGTCGCGGCGGATGGTGTGAAAATCCGGCGCCGACTCGCGCATCAGTTTGAAGAGATCCTTGATGTGGACGAGGCCGATGGTGTTGTCGAGATGGCCTTCGCAGAGCGGGAAGCGGGTGTGCCGCGACTCGATCGCCAGCTTCAGATTTTCCTCGAACGACACCTCGGTATTCAGGAAGACGACGTCGCCGCGCGGCGTGGTGATGTCGCGGACCACGCGATCGGCCATGTCGAGCGCGTTGATGAGGATGGTGCGCCCGAGGGGCGAGACCTCCTCAGCCTTCTCGCTCTCCGCGAGGATCAAGCGCAACTCCTCCTCGCTGTGCGCCAACTCGTGCTCGCTCACGGGCTGCAACTTGAAGACGTGTTTGAGAATCAAGTTGGCCGCGCCATTCAAAAACCAGATGGCCGGCTTGAAGATGACGTAAAACAGCCCCAGTGGACGCACGATCACGAGGGTCGTCGGGAGCGATCGGCGGATGGCCAGGGACTTCGGAGCGAGTTCGCCGAGGACGATGTGGAGGAAAGTGATGACGCCGAACGCCAGCGCCACGGAGACGGTCCGGATGACGCCTTCCGCCTCGACCCCGACCAGGAAGAAGAATGGTTGGAGCATCCGGGCGAGGAACGGTTCGCCAACCCAGCCTAGCGCCAGACTTGCGAGGGTGATGCCGAGTTGCGTCGCCGAAAGGTAGGCATCGAGATGCGCCGTGACGTGCCGTGCGAAGACGGCCCGGCTTTCGCCTTCCCCTTCGAGCGCGTCGATCTGGCTGCTCCGCACCTTGACGATGGCAAACTCCGAAGCCACGAAGAAGCCATTCAGGAGCACCAGGAACATCACCACCGCGAGTTGGAAGAAGATCGTGCCGCCGGAGTCCCAGGTCCGCGCGATCACTTCTGACGAAGCCAGCGTAAGGAAGGTCATACTCACAAGCTGCATCCTGCCGGCAGCGCGGCTTCCGCGGGAGCGCTATCTTGGTCGTTCATCAGGGTGGGCTCCTGAAAAGCAAAACGAGTCGCGGATCAGAGATCCACGACTCGAAATGAAATTCAGGAGGCGGAGCCTACCAGCTCGATTTCGTCACGCCGGGGATCATCCCGTTCGAGGCCAGTTCGCGAAACGCGATCCGGGAAAGCTTGAAGCGACCGATGTAAGCGCGCTTCCGGCCAGTGGCCTGGCAGCGGCGGCTCATGCGCACTGGGCTCGCGTTTTTTGGCAAAGCTTGCAGGCCGAGGTAGTCGCCCTTCTTCTTGAGTTCAGCGCGGAGCGCAGAGAATTTTGCCACGGTTGCGGCTTTGCGTTTTTCACGTTCGATCCAGCAGGTTTTTGCCATAGAGGTTTGAAGGGCGGGGAAATTAGCGGGCGAGTCGGGCAATGCAAGGGGAAAATCTTGGCCCCGTTTTTCTTTCTTTGCGACGAGGATCGAGACGACACGCGGGCGGACGATGGCTGGTCAAGCGATCAGCCAGCAAGCAAGGTTGCCACGAACTTCGGAGCGGCGACGGTGAGGCGCTCGCTTTCCGCGAGCAGTCGCCCGCTCCGACGCAAATCCTCTCGCAACTCCTCCGGTGGCCCGAAGCAAACGAGCGAACGCCGGGCATCGAGGGTCCCGAGCGCCTCGAGGGCGGGGCGATCCGCGAGGATCGCGAAACCAAGGGTGCGGAAGACGCCTTCGGCCAGGCGCCCGATGGTGTACTCGCCTTTGAACGTGATCAATTTGAACTGCGAAAAGCCCTGCCGCGCGTGAGCCAGATCGGCTTGCTCCAGGCCTTCCACGGTGCATTTTCCGCCACTCATCGACCGGGGAGGCGGCAGGGTCGTCTCGAGCCAGGAGCGCCGAAACTCGGGCTCCATCCCCAGCGCGGCATACCAGGCGCGAGCCCGCTGGGATTCGGAGAAAACGTCCACTTTCACCGTCTGAACTCCGCACTCCTGCCACGTCCGAAGGCCATCGATCAGGAGCAAAGTCCCCAGGCCGTGCCCACGAAAACTTTCCTCTACGTAGAGGTGGTTCAGGATCAGCGCAGCTTCGATCTGCCGCCAGGCGGCCACGCCCGCGGTTCGGCCATCCACTTCCGCGACGGTGAATCGATCGCCGTTCGGGTTTTCAATCTGATCGCCCACAAACGCGGCAAGCAGCGGGCTCCCGAGGATGGTGATCCGCTGCACGAGAGCGCTCATGCCAGCGTGCATCAGTGCCGCTATGTCGTCAGCATCGGCGGGCGCGGCTGGGCGGGTAGTGGAGACTGCCATGGAAAGTAAGGGTGAGCGAAGGGCGGACGCACGATGCTGCATGGCGCCTCTACCGCCAGCAAGGCCAGAGCGTTCGGCGCTGCGCAAACCCGCTTTCACTTTGACCGCATTTCGCACTTCCCACGGGCCGCTGCGCTTACCACGCTCCGGGTCCAGTCGGTCCTCCTCCTCGCACCGGCCGGCCATTTTTATGAAAAGCAAAGACTCCCCTTCATCCTCTCCAGCCAAATCCGAAGTCGGTCGCTACCTCGTGGTCGGCCTCGTTTTTGCCTGCGTGCTTGGGGCGCTTGGCTATTGGCTGTTCCGCGGACCCGCGCACTCCGCGACAGGGACTGCGCCCGCAACCGCGTCAACTTCCGCCGCGGTTGATTACTCCCCGCTCCTCGGCCGATGGCAACGGGAAGACGGCGATTACCTCCTGGAGATTCGGTCCGCAGGTCCAGACGGCACGCTCGATGCCCATTATTTCAATCCGAGTCCCATCAAAGTCGGCAAGGCCATGGGTTTGATCGACGGCGGTAAGCTGACGGCATTGGTGGAGTTGCGCGATGTGAACTATCCGGGTTCCACTTACCGGCTGCGGCACACCGGCACGAAGCTTTCGGGGGAGTATTTTCAAGCGACGCAGGGCGAGACATTCCCGGTGGAATTTTCGAGGCTCCCGTGAAGGCGGCGACGCACCGGGGTTTGGGTGTCGCCGATTCTCGCTGGCGGCTCAGCGCCGCGCTGGCGTTGCTCCTCGTGCTCAGTGCGTTCCCGACATTTGCGCGCCCGCCGAACGTCGTCTTCATCCTGACCGACAATCAGGGAGCTTGGACGCTGGGCTGCTATGGCAATAAAGACATCCGCACGCCAAACATCGATCGTCTCGCGGCGGAAGGGATCCGCTTCACCCGCGCCCTCAGCAGCAATCCCGTCTGCTCACCCACCCGCGCCACCTTCCTGACCGGACTTATCCCTTCGCAACACGGTGTCCACTCCTTCCTCGATCCGAAGTACATGATGGGACCCGCAGCCTACAATACCCTCGTAGAATTCACCTCGCTCGGCGAGGTGCTCCGCGACTCAGGCTACGTCTGCGGCTTGAGCGGAAAGTGGCACCTTGGCGCGAACCTGACACCGTCCGAGGGTTTCAGCTTCTGGGTGACAAAACCCGACGGCTCGACCAGGGAATTTTACGATCAGCAAGTCATCGAGGAGGGAAGAATGCGGAAGGAGACGGGCTCCACCACCGACCTCTGGACGCGGAAAGGCATCGAATTCATCGAGCAAAACAAAGAGCGCCCATTCTTTCTCTACCTGGCCCACAATGGGCCTTACGCGCTGGGAAACTTGATGCTCAACGAGTCCCGCAATCGCCATGTGGAGACTTATCGCAACGCGCGGTTCACGAGCTTCCCAGTCGATGCCATGCATCCCTGGCAATGGGCCAACAAGCAGTTCCACAACCAGCAAGTGGCGATGGAGCGCGTCGCCTGCGAAGTGAGCGGGGTGGACGACGGGGTGGGGGAGATCATGAGCACCCTCAAGCGCCTCGGGCTCGACGAAAACACCCTCGTGATCTACGCGTCCGATCAAGGCTGGATGGGTGGACAGAACGGAATGTGGGGCATGGGTGATCACTTTCGTCCTACCGGCGCGCATGAGTTGATGATGCAGATCCCATTGATCTTTCGGCAGCCGGGTAAGATTCCGAAAGAGCAGACGAGTGACCTGCTCGTGAGTAACTACGACTTCATGCCAAGTTTGCTGAGTTACCTCGGTTTGAGCGGGACGATGCCGGATCATCCCCAGTCGCCCGGTCGCGACTTCTCGCCTGGCCTGCGCGGCGAACGCCACACTTGGGAAAATGTGATCTTCTACGAAATGGAAACGACTCGAGCGATTCGTACGGAAGACTGGAAATACGTGGCCCGCTTCCCGGATGGGCCCTTTGAACTCTACGACATGCGTGCCGATCCGCAGGAGCGTTTCAACCGCTACGGACAGCCCGGGGCGGACGCGGTCCGAGCAGAACTCGCCTCGCGCCTCGATGCTTTTTTTTCCCAGAACGCCGATCCGCAATACGACCTCTGGAAAGGCGGACGCTCAAAGGCCAAGCGCCACACCGGAGATCCCGCAAAACTTCAGTAGGGGTGCAGCGTATTGAATTTTTCGTGTCCTGATTCGCATGGATTGGGCTATAGATTTTTGTACGCCGGGCACCCCGGACTGCCTTCTTCCCATGAAACGTTCCTCCCTCCTGCTTGCCGCCACGTCCTTACTCGCCACGCTGGCAATCGCCCAAGCCGCACCGAAGAAGCGTAAGCCCGGCCCGGCGGCGAAGTCGGCCACCGCTCGGACGCCGACCGCAGTAATCTCCAGCCTGCCGCAGAAACCGGTGGCCGAGGCAAAGCCGATGTCGCAAGAGCTGCCGTCCCCTTGGCGGACGTGGAGCGACGCCTCGGGCAAGACTCTCGAGGCGGCGTTCCGCGCCGTCGCGGGCGACATGGTCATGGTGCAGACGCGCGCCGGGCAGACCCATCCACTCCGGCTCTCAGCCTTGGTGCCCGCGGATCGGGCATTTGCCATCGACTATGCCCAGCGGCTGCGAGCGCAGAATTTTGCGGACGAGTACGTCAAGAAGGCGGCGTATCAGATCGACTATCTCATCGGTTCGACGCTCGTCGCGAAGGGGCTGAAGTTTAACACCCCAGCAACGGACGAGCAGTTTGTGCGGCGCATCTACCTCGATGCCATCGGGCGCATCCCGACGGCCGAGGAAGCCGGCGCCTTTCTCGCCGACGCAGCGAAAGACAAGCGGGCAAAGCTCATCGATAAGCTGCTCCATTCGCCGGGCTACACGATGCACATGTACAATTGGCTCGGGGACATGCTGCGGGTGAAGGACACCTTTGGCAAAGGCGTGCCGACTTTCACCTTCGAGGACTGGCTAAAGGATCAATTGGCCGCTGATCGCCCGTGGGATGCGCTCGTGCGCACGATGCTCACCGCGGATGGTAAGCTCTGCGACAATGGCGCGGTCGGTTTCCTCGCCTACGACGCGCAGATGCCGCTCGATGGGGTGTCGAATCTCCTGACCACTTTCCTCGGTGCGAATGTGGCGTGCGCGCAGTGTCACGATCATCCGCTGGCGGATTGGTCGCAGAAGGAATTCTACCAGATGGCGGCGTTTTTCGGCGCGAGCGATGGGCTCGATGAAAAGGAACTGCGGATGGGCTACTCGCTCGCCAAGGGGAAAAAGAACTCCACGCAGCTTGGCAAGATCGCGCAGACGATCGGGAGCGCGAATGCCTTCCGCATGATGGACAAGGACAAGCAGGCGCTGACCTTTCCGAACGACTATAAGTACAGCGACGTGAAACCCGGTGCTCCCGTGACGCCAATGCTGATCGCGTGGAGCGAGGCGGACAAAAAGAACCCCGCCTATCGCATCGACACCCGCACGCCGCAGAGTCTGCGCGATGAGTTTGCGAAATGGATGACGGCTCCGGAGAATCCGCGCTTCGCCGCGAACATCGCGAACCGCGTCTGGAAGAAAGTCTTCGGCCTCGCAGTGCAGGAACCGGTGTCGGATCTCGACGATCCGAAGAAAGCCAGCAACCCCGCGCTGCTCGCGCATCTCGCGACGATCATCAAATACGGGCGCTTCGATCTGCGGGAATTTCAGCGCGTGCTGTTTAACTCCCAGACCTATCAGCGCACGGCGAGCGTCACGCCAGATCTGGAAAAGGGTCCGTATCTTTTCCCCGGCCCGCTGCTCCGGCGGATGTCGGCTGAGCAAGTCTGGGACAGTCTCCTGGTCGCGAGTATCGGGGCCGAGGTGGACAACTGTCTGCTGCGCCGCGGCGACGAGATGAAGCTGATGTCCGTCCCGGGTGCGCTCACCGAGCAGAGCGTCTCGGCGGCGATCGAAAAACTCCGCGAAGCGGGCGGCGGGGCGAGTATGGGCGGCGCGAAGAAGGGGAAGAAGAAGGGCGGCGGAGCGGAGAAAGGACTCGCCGAGCAGTTCGAGGGTGGGAAGCCGCAAGAGCGTTTCGGGATGCTGCTCGCGCGGGCCAGCGAACTGCCGCAGCCCGCGTCGGAGACCCACTTCCTGCGCGTCTTCGGCCAGAGCGACCGGCTCATCACCGATACGAGCACGGTGGATGGGAGCGTGCCCCAGGCGCTCATGCTCATGAACGGCGGGATCGGGCAACTGGTGAGCGACTCCAACTGCGCCGCAGTCGTCGCCGCCAACACCAAGCCCGACAACAACGCCAAAGTGGACACGCTCTACCTGACCTTCCTCGCGCGCAGACCCAATGCCGATGAGCGCCGCTCCGCCGCCGCCTCGCTGGAATCCGGCCTGCAGCTCAATGACCTCGCCTGGACGCTCGCCAATACCCGCGAGTTCCTTTTCGTCCGCTAAACTTCCCAAAACCCTCCTGCCATGAACGCCCACTCTCTCCGCGACCCGCACGATCGCCGTACTTTCGTCCAGCGCTGCGCGCAACTGGCCTTTGGTCTGACCGTGCTGCCCTCCGCCTTTGCTGCGGAAAAGGAAGCCGCAGCCCGCGCTGCAAGCTTCGGTAAAGCAAAGCGCGTCATCTTCCTCGAACTGCAAGGCGGGCTCAGCCACATCGACACCTTCGATCCGAAGACGGGCGACAGCAAAGGCCCCGGCAATCCACTCTCGACGAGCGCGGGATTCCAACTCACCGAGTATCTCCCCGAGACCGCGAAGATCGCGGACAAGCTCACCGTCATCCGCTCGATGACCGCGAAGGTCGGCGTCCACGCCAATGCGCAATACCTGATGCGCACGGGCTTTGAAAAGCGCGGCACCATCGTGCATCCGATGCTCGGTGCCTGGGCGCGGCATTATCTCGGCACGAGCCATCCGACGCTGCCGTCCACGGTTTGCGTCGGGCGTCCGGCGAATCACGGGAACGGTTACTTCCCCGCCGCTTACTCACCGCTCCCCATCCTCGATCCCGAGGATGGACTCGCAAACTCCACCACCCGCGTCTCGCCCGACATTCAGGAAAAGCGAATCGGCCTCCTCGCGCAGCTTGACGCGACCTTCACCAAGGATCTCGGGGACGAAAACGTGCGGGCGTACAACGACTTTTACGACACCACGATGCAGCTCATGAAGAGCCGCGACCTCAAGGCCTTCGACCTCAATGCCGAGCCTGCGGCGATGCGCGACAAATACGGACGCAGTAAATTCGGCCAGGGCTGCCTGCTCGCGCGCCGGCTCGTCGAGAGTGGCGTGCGTTTTGTGGAAGTGCAGAGCGGCGGCTGGGACATGCATAAGCAACTCGAAGACGGCATGGAGGACAAAGGTGCGGAATTCGACCACTCCTTCGCCGCGCTGATCAGCGACCTCGATTCCCGCGGCCTGCTCGACTCCACGCTCGTCGCCGTGACCACGGAATTTGGCCGCAAGCCGAGCTTCGACGGCAGCGGGCGCGGACATCATCCGATCGGCTTCTCCACGGTGCTCGCCGGCGGCGGCGTGAAGCGCGGCTACGTCCACGGCAGCACCGATCCGAAAGGCTACGGTCCCGCGACCGATGCGATGAAAGTGGGTGACTTCCACGCGACGATCGCCTGGGCCGCAGGGCTCCCGGTCGAAAAGGAATTCATGACGCCCAATGGCCGCCCGATGACCATCGGGAACCACGGCAAGCCGGCGATGGGCGTCTTTGCCTGATCGCGGATCGACCGTTGCGACCGCTCAGTGCCCGGCCCGGAAGGAGAGTTGAAAGGAGCGGTCTCCGCGAAAGCCTTGCAACTCGAGCCGATCGAGGGCGCGGCCGGTGCGATCCATGGAGGCGGTGCCGGTGACGACACCATTGGGGCCGGAACTCGGATGGAGCGTGAGATCGAGCTTCGAACGATCACCTGCCGAGCCCCAGACGCCTTCATATTCATGCGTTTCGCCGCCGCCGATGAGCCGGACCTTGACGCGACCGGAGGGCGAAAGTTCGACATCGCCCGCGGTCAGCGGAATCAGCGGTGCGCCGGAGAAGCGCAACTCTCCGCGGCCCCGCTTGGTGCGATCAAATGCATCGGGCGCTCTTTCCTCTGCAGGCGGGGAAGACTCCCGGCCGGACGAAGACGGTCCAAGACGAACGCTGGTCGGCGGGGCAGGGGACGGAGGCGGCGCCTTTGCTCCCGCCTTAAAGCGCACCCGATACGAGCCACCACGCGTGGAGCCGGAGAGTTTTACGCTTTCCACCGTGCCGCGCGCTCCGAGCTGCACCTCACCGGATCCCTTTGCCGGACTGTTGTTCATGTTCGCAACCGTGAGCGCGATCTCGCTCCCTTGCCGGACCCATTGGCCCGTGATGACCCAGCCCATGCGGCCAGATACGGAGAGCGCAAAGTGGTGGTCGATCGGGTGAAACGTCGCGCGGTCCACGTTGGCCCGGATTTCTCGGCCATGCTCAAAGGTCCCCGAACCGGTGACGGTATGTTTGGCGAGCGCCACCGGTCGGGCCGCGTGCGTCAGGCATGGGGCGGCGGAGGCGAGCAGGAGGAAGATGAGACTGCGAGGGTTCATAGCCAAGAGGGCTTTGCAAGAATCAGGCCGCGCGGGAAATGTCCAGCCGTCGCGCCCTAGGCCATCAGACAGTGGCGGCCTGGCGGGTGAGAAATTCCTCGGTCAAGGTGCGATAGGCCGCGGCGCCGAGGCCGTTTGGTTCATACTCGATGATCGGCTTGCCGTGGCTCGGAGCTTCGCCAAGACGGACACTCCGCGGGATGACCGTGCGGAAGATCACTTCTCCGAAATGCGTCTGCACCTCGTCGATGACCTGCATCGCGAGATTATTCCTCATAAACATGGTCATCAGAATCCCCGCGATCCGCAGGTCCGGATTGGCACCGCATTCGCGGATCTGGGCGATGACGTGGTGAATCTTGCTGAGTCCCTCGAGGGCAAAATACTCGCACTGCAGCGGGATCAGAACTTCATCGGCGGCGGCGAGCGCGTTCGTCATGAGGATGCCGAGCGAAGGCGGGCAATCGAGGAGTATGTAGTCAAACGGAGCATCGGCCCGGAGCGCGACGAAAGCTTCCCGCAGACGGGTCAGATGGTCCTCGGCGCGCGCGATTTCGATTTCCACCCCCGCGAGATCGAGGTCGCCGGGGATCAGGAAAAGATGCTCCCAGCGCGTCGGAATGACCTTCTCCGCCATGGGGCTCTCGCCGAGGAGTGGGCCATAGACGCTGTGCCCCGGGATCGCCTCGAGACCGAGCGCGCTCGAGGCATTCGCCTGCGGATCGAGATCCACGAGCAGGATGCGCTTCCCGAGTTTGGCGAGGCACGCGGCGAGATTTACGGAAGTGGTGGTCTTGCCGACGCCGCCTTTTTGGTTGGCGACCGCGATGATTTTCATTGGGCGGCGGAGTGTAGGCAGACAGACCGGGATGGGAAGCGGAAGAAGTTGCTGGTTGCGGATCGAGAGTGGAGAGTCCGCCACTTTTCCACCGAAATGCGCGAGCCGGGGCCGCGACCCGGCGGGCACTCGATCATCCACCCCTCAACTTCTTCACTTTCCTCTGATCCCGATCACCGAACGTTTCCTCAGCGAATGCGGCGGCTGGCAGGCGCTCCGCGAAGCCCGCTCCATCCACGATGCCGGCCGCGTCCTGGAGGCCGCCTACGCTCCGCCACTCCTGCAAGGCCGCGTAAAGACGGCAGAGTCCGAGGTGCGCGCTGGCTTGCGGATCAGTTCCGCATCCGACGTGGAGAATCTCTGCACCTGTCGCGAAGCGCGGCGGGAAGGGAAAATCTGCGCGCATTCGCTGGCGGTCGGCCTGGCCATCGCCAAGCCCAAGCCAGCAGCGTCCGTCAAGCCCAGTGAGTCCCGGCCCGCCGCTGCGGTGACTCCAAAGTCGCCTCCAGCCACCGGGGCGAAATTTTCGACCGAGCAGGGGACCCCAGTGACTTTGCAGGTGATCCTGCCGCCGGATCTGTCGTCGTCTTGGGAAAAAGGCGGCCTCGTCGTCGGTATCGAGGCAGTGCTGGCCGGCCGCCGGACGATGCTCGCGGCATTGGACGCGACGAGGGAATACCGGGTTGATTCCCGGGACTTCGCGCTCGTCGAGAAGCTCCGCGCGGTCGTCGGTGAACTGCCCGGCGTCGTCTCTTTGCCGCGCGAAGCGTTCTTCGATCTCCTGAGTGCGCTCGCCGGACACCCGCGCGTCACGTCCGGTCGCGACGTCCCGGTGAACGTCGCCGAGCAGGGGATCTCACTGGATAGCGCCCCGCCAGCTTCCGCCCGGATCCTCACCGCCGGCCCCCACGCCTGGCTGCTGGACGGCGCGACTTTCACGCCGATCCAAGCCGTGAAGGCCGCCGCACCAAAACCGGGGATGTCCGCGGCCTCAGGCGCGGCAGATCCCGACGCCTTCCATCTGAAACTCGAGGGATCGCTGAACCATCTCGTGGCCGAAGTCGCCGCCCAATACGGCGAGCGGATCACGACTCTGGACGCCCGGTCGGAGGGCCGGCACTCGCGGGCGGAAGAGGCTGCCCTGAATCGTCTGCAGGCCGCAGGCTTCGCCGGACCCGATACCCGCGGCCAGCTCGTCCTCAAGGGCGAACCGAAAATCCTCACCTTTTTCGCCCGGACGCTGCCTGGCTTGGAAAAGGAGTGGAAAGTGGAGATCGGCTCGCGCTTCCAGCACGTGACGCGGGAGATCGAGCGGATCGAGCCGCGACTGGAGGTGCGGAGCAGCGGCGAGAATTGGTTCGAGCTGAAGTTCGAGCTTGGCACCGCCGATGGCAGCCGATTCTCCGCCGCGGAAATTCAACGCCTGCTCCAATCCGGACAGACCTCCGTGCGGCTGAAAGATCGCCGCGTTGCCGTTTTCGATCCCGGAATGCTCGATGAATTTGCCGAAGTATTGCAGGATTGTGAACCCCAGCAGCGGCAGCCCGGCGTCTATAAGATCGACCGGAGAAACGCCGCCTACCTGTCCGAAACCGCGCAAAGCCAGGGCATTTCCGTGGACGGCGACGCGCCCTGGCGGAAGCTCGGCGAGGGGCGCGAAGCCGCGTTGCGGCCCATTCCGTTGGGCTCTTTGGAAGACGTCCTCCGTCCCTATCAAAAGCACGGCGTCTATTGGCTTAACTTTCTGTCGTCTAATGGGTTTGCAGGCATTCTTGCGGACGAAATGGGACTCGGGAAAACGGTCCAGGCGATCAGCTTTCTCCGGACGATCACCGGCCCGTCGATGGTCGTCTGCCCGGCGTCCCTGGTTTTCAATTGGCAGCGCGAGATCGCCCGTTTTGCCCCCGAGTTGCGAGTTTCCGCGATCGTTGGTGGCGATCGCCACGACCGCACCGAAGACGCAGATCTCTACATTACCAGTTACCCCTTGCTGCGCCGTGACGCCGAGCGCTACCGGGGACGGGAGTTTACTGCCGTGATCCTCGACGAAGCCCAGCACATCAAGAATCCCGACACCCAAAACGCCCAAGCCGCCTACTCGCTCAGGGCGCGCCATCGGTTCGCCCTTACCGGCACGCCCGTCGAGAATTCCGTCCGCGATCTCTGGTCGCTCATGCATTTCCTCATGCCCGGCTATTTGGGTTCCCGCGAAGACTTCCGCGACCGCTACGAAAAGGAGATTCAATCCGAACCTGCCGGGCCCGCACAAAAACGTCTCCAGCGCCGTCTGCGACCCTTTATCATGCGCCGACTGAAGCGTGACGTGATCAAGGAACTGCCGGACAAAATAGAGCAAGTATCTTACTGTGAACTTAATAAATCGCAGAAAGAGGTGTACACATCTCTTCTGACATCCGCCCGTTCGCAAGCGAACGAAGCTTCTGACCTGGCTAACCAGGGGAAAGCCCGAATGCTCGTTCTCACCGCCCTTTTGCGCCTCCGCCAGGCCTGCTGCGACCTCCGTCTCCTTGGCGAAACCACCGCCGACTCTTTGGCCGTTTCCGCCAAAGTGGAGCTTTTGGATGAACTGCTCGCCGAAGCCCTCGATGGGGGTCATCGCGTGCTTATTTTCAGCCAATTTGTCACGATGCTCCATCTTCTCCGGGACCATCTCAAGGAGTCCGGTATCGCATTCTGCTACCTGGACGGCCAAACGAAGGACCGCGGTCGCGAGGTGGACCGTTTTCAGGCCGGTGAAGCCCCCGTCTTCCTCATCAGTCTCAAGGCAGGCGGCACGGGCCTAAACCTGACCGCGGCTGACACCGTCATCCACTTCGACCCGTGGTGGAACCCCGCCGTCGAAGCTCAAGCCACCGACCGCGCCCACCGCATCGGCCAAGAAAAAGTCGTGACCAGCTACAAACTTATCGCCCGGGACACCGTGGAAGAGAAGATCCTCGCTCTGCAGGCGCGGAAAAAGGACATCCTGGACGCCGCCATTGAAAGCGATCAGCCACTCATGGAACAACTTACGATGGCCGACATCCGCAGTCTCCTCGATTAATGCCTCCGGCGATCCCTTCCTGTGGCCCCGCGATCCGGAACTAGGGGGTCTTTTGGCGGCAAGTCCCATTTTCTCGGACGATTTGCGTGCGGGTCGCACTTGGGGAGCGATCCGCCCTGCGGTGAAGCCGGATCTACCCGTTCTCGGTGAGTAAGTTCGACCAAAAACGCAGGGAAGGACGGAACCCATAATCTTTTCCCAAGTTATTCACAGGGAGGCAAACGGCCACGCTCCAGAGGGATATCTATAACATATGACAATATATGTCATATGTAATGGAGCGTGGGGCCTGGCTTCGGCGCGGGTTCTGCCATCGCCGCCCTCTTGCTCCGCGGAGGCGCGGGCGGGCGGATA
>JANNXQ010000240.1:0-1992 GCA_031409655.1 Chthoniobacteraceae bacterium
AGTAGCCGGGAGCGAGGTCCTTGTCCGGGTCCAGCTTCAGCCACACGGACACCGTCGCGCTCCAGTTCGTGTCGTTGTAGCCGAGCACGCCATCGCCCTTGAACTGCGGGCGAGTCGTTGCCTTTTTAGGGAAGTGCAGCGCGCCGCCGAAACGTCCCGCAACCCGGACCAGCAGGATCTCGTCGGTCAACACCGCCGGCACGGCGAGCTTTCCCAGGCGGATGGAGCAGGCCTTGTCGCCGAGGGAAAAATCCGCATCGAGTCCAGTGTCGAAAGATGCGTGAAAGGTGAGGGCGCGACTCAGGTCATCGGCTTGAGAATCGCTCGCCAACGGGAGCAGCGTGGCCATCAGGAATGTGCGGAGCCAGAGACGTTTCATAGTGGGTGGGTCAGGGGATCAGATGTTTGCGGATCGGTCATGTCAGCCGTGACCATGTCTTTGCCATCCTCCGCATCGTGCGATGCAAAGCGATACTTTGACTCTCACTGACCCTCCGACGCATCCCGCACCCGAGCATCCCGCTTTGGCGCGGCGGCACTTTGCTTCACTGACTGCGCAGCATTTGAGTTCACGACTTATTCCTCCAAGCCGTAGCTCTTCATCCACCATGCCAGACGTTCGGCGTCGGTGGGCTCAGGCATTTGCGTGCGCGCCTTCCACGCGCGCTGATAGTCGGCGCGTTTGTCTTTTTGGATCTGGGCCATCGGCGGCTCCGTGGCCGGATCCCCAGAGGCGCCGCGATCCTTGCTGCCCCTGATCCAGGCTGCGAGTTGCTGACGCAGCGCGGCGACCGTCGCGGCATGTTCCGGATTCTGCGCGACATCGTGCAGCCCCTGCGGATCAGTCTTCAGGTCATAAAACTCGATCTCCGGTCGAGTTGGAGCCAGCCAGCGAGCTTGCAATGAATCGAGGCCACCGGACGCTTGCCGCACCCGCAGCAGCGGCATTCCAGGATAGCTGGTTTCTTTGTAACTCGACCAATTGAGTCGCGAGAGATCGGGGTTGAAACTCTGCACGAGCCACGAGTCCTGGCTGATCACCGCGCGGATGCGGTCCAGCGCATCGCCACAACGATCCCGCGCCGCAAAGAGCACGCTGCGCTCGGGAAATTCCCCGCCAAGGATCGGCCTGCCCTCCATCCACGGCGGAATGGGGAGACCCGCGAGCTTCAGCATGGACGGCGCGAGATCGATGAGACTCACCAGCCGATCCTCGACGCTCTTCGGCGCGAGCTGCGGCCCGCGCATCAGCAGCGGCACCTGCAGTCCCTCCACGCTCAGCCATTGCTTACCCCACGGCATCGGACGCCCGTGATCGGCGAAAAACATCACGATGGTGTTTTCGAGCACGCCTTCGGCCTTGAGTTGATCCAGGATCACCCCGACGCGTTGATCCACCACTTCGATGCTGCGTTGATACGCATACCAATCGCGCCGCAGGAGGGGAACATCAGGGTAATTCGGCGGCAGGGTGATGGCGCGGAGTTTATCCTCGTCAAAGGTCGCAGGAATCGGAAAGGGCCGGTGTGGCTCGGTGATTTGAAACTGCGCAAAGAAGGGCTGTCCGGGTTTCCGTTTCCGCCAATCGTCACCATCGAACATCTCCGCCGTATCGTGGGCGAAGTTGTAGTGCGTCTTACCCTTGGTGATCGTCTTGCTACCGCGTTTCGCGCCGAGCGCCGCCACATTCGTCACAAACCATCCGGCCTCGCGGAGCAAACCTGGCAGGTGCCGGTAGGGAGCGGGCAGCGGCTGCGGATTCTCCACATCATGCGGATGCAGGCCCGTGGTCGTCTGATAGCTACCGAGGATAAAAGCGGAGCGCGACGCACTGCACACCGGCGCCGTCGCATAAGCGCGGGTGTAGCGACAGCCTTCATCCGCCAGCCGATCCAGATGCGGCGTGCTCACCTGCTTTAAGCCATAAGCCGCCGTGTCCGGCGACATATCGTCGGCGATGATCCAAACGAAGTTCGGCGCGGCAGCGTCGGC
>JANNXQ010000241.1:0-9559 GCA_031409655.1 Chthoniobacteraceae bacterium
TTTTTCGGCATCACGATCACGGTGGCTTTCATAAGGGGCGGGAGCGTAGAGCGCACGTCGTCGCGCGCAAGCGGGAAGTGGATTTTCCGCCGCCGCCGCGCCTATTTCCGCGTGCTTTCGATCGCCTTCACGCTCAGGCCACCCGCGACCGCATCCGGCGGATGCAACAGCACGCGCTGGCCGGCGGTGAGGCCGCTGCGGACTTCGGCGGCGAGACCGTTATTGTGCGCGATCTCGACTTTCGTCTGGCGTGCTTTGCTGCCGTCGAGGACGAAGGTCATCCAATCGCCGCCACGGCGGAAGAGCGCGCCGGTCGGGACTTGCAGGACGTTCTCGCCGCGCCAGGTAAGGATGCGGGCCTCGACACGGTAGCGGTCGCCGAGCGATTTTCCGGGGGGGAGGGGATCGAGGAAATCGACGCGCACTTTCACCCGCTGCTCTTCGACGCCGAGCGAGCTGACCTTGGTGTAGCCGCCGGGTTCGACGACGCTCACTTTTCCGCGCAGCGGGGCGTCGCCGCCCCATTGCTCGATGCTCACTTCCGCGCCGGGCGCCACGCCGACGGCGTCGCTGGAGAGCAGCTCGATCTCGGCTTCGAGATCGGTCGGATCGCCGACTTCCATGATCGCGGTCCCCGGCACCACAACGCGCGAGCTTTCCTCCATCACGTTGAGCACAAAGCCGGTCACGGGCGCGACGATCTTGTAGGGCTCGGACTTTTCGGACGACGGGCTCTGCGCCTGCATCAGCGCGGCCTGCGTCTGCACGATCTCGAAATCGGCGACGCGCAGGGCAAACTCCGCGGCGTTCAATTCGCGCGTGAGGATGCTCACCTGGCTCTCGGCCATGTCCCAATCCTTCGTCGCGATGGCGCCGGATTTTTTCAGATCCTTGGCGCGGGCGAATTCCTTGTTCGCGAGATCGAGTGAGGAACGCGCGCGTTCGATTTGCGATTCGCGCTGCATCTTCGCGGCTTCCGCGGCCTGCAAGCGCGCCTCGGCTTCGCTGCGGGTGCGCGGATCGAGGAAGCTCGAAGGCTGCGCCTCGAGCACGGCGAGCACGGTCTGGCCGGCTTCGATGCGCGCGCCGGCGCGGAGTTCCACGCGCCGGAGCAGCCCGGCGACGGGCGGCGAAATCATGTAGCGATGCCGGATGCGCGTCTTGCCTTCCTCGAGCACGCTGACGACGAGCGGCCCGGTGGTCACGGTCGCGGTCTCGACTTCCACCGGACGCGGCCGCAAGCCCCAGACGATCGCGGCGAGCAGCGCCGCGCCGAGCACCCATGGGATGAAGCGCCGCCACGCACCGTTTCTGCGGGCGCGTCCATGGGCGGCAGCGCGGGTGGTGGGTGCGGAGGAGGTGGTTTCTGGTTTCATCATTCCCGGGCTTTGAGCACTCCGAGGAGGTCGAGTTTTTTCAAGCGGTGGCTCACGAGGGCGAAGGATACACCGGACGACAAGAGGACCACGAGCACGGCGGAGGCGTAGCTGCGCGCGGTGAGCACCAGAGGCAGGCGCACGGTCTCGGTGCTCGCGGTGGAGACGATCGCGCTGGCGAGCAGGCTGCCGATGATCAGCCCGAAAGGCAGCGCGACGAGCGTGAGCAGTGCGAGTTCGCCGAGCATCACGCCGGCCACTTCGCGCTGGGTGAAGCCCATCACGCGCAGCGTGGCGAGGTCGCGGCTGCGTTCGGAGAGGGCGATGCGCGCGCTATTATAGACCACGCCGAAGGAGACGATGATCGCGAAGGAAAAGTAGATCGTGGTGATCATCCCGATCATCTCCCCGGTGCTCTTTGCGAAGCTCCCGCGGATCGCCTCGGTGATGCTGAGCGCGGCGATCTGCGGCGCTTCTTTCACCCGGGCGAGAAACTCCGGCCAGCGCGCGCGGTCCACCGAAAGATGCGCGCCGCTCACCGTGCCGCCTTCACGCATCAGCCGCCGCAGCGCGCCGATCTCCATGTAGGCAGCCACGCCCGCGAAGTCCGTGATCGTGCCCTGGATCACCGCTTCGCGCACCGGTCGGCGGCCTTCCTGCACTTCGATTTGCAGCCGGTCGCCGGGTTTCGCGCCGAGGATTTCCGCGAGCTTGGCGGAGACGAGCAGGCCGTCGCTCGGGAGCGCGAGTTCGTGACCCTGCGCGTCGAGCAGGTGACGGAGTGTTGCGTCGCGCGGCAGTCCGGTGATGCCGAGCCGCCGCGAATGATGCCCGAAGCGCAGCCGCGCCGGCACCGTGCGGAAGGGTTCCGCATGCAGCACGCCCGGCAGACTGCGCAGGTCGGCGAGCGCACTCGCGGAGCCGGGCTCGATGAGCGAGAGCGTCACGTCCTGCTGCGCGGCGTGATCCCACTCGAAGGTCATGATGAAGGCGATGCCATCGCGCATTGCGCCGGGGACGATCGGGATGCCGGTCGCGAGCGCGAGACCGAACGCGGTGAAGAAGGCCTGCACTGGCTTGCGCTCGAGATTGCGCAGGGCCATGCGGAAGGAAGTGCTCATCAGCCTTTGCAGCCCGAGGCGCTCGATCAGCGACGCGTGAAATTCCGCCGGCGGCTCCGGTCGCATCGCTTCGGCGGGCGGGAGTCGCACCGCCTGCATGACCGCGCCGATGACGCCGAGAAAAGCCACGCCCGCACTGACCGCGAAGGCCACGCCAAACATCGACCAATCGAGATGAAAGGTGAGCGACGGAAAGCGGAAGAAGCGGTGATACACATTCACGACAAGGCCGCCGAGCCACGCGCCCGCGCATCCGCCGAGCACTGTCGCGACCGCCACGATGACGATGGCAAATTTCAAATAGTGCCAGCCCACCTGGCGCGAGGAATAACCGAAGGCCTTGAGCTGCGCGATCTGTTCGCGCTGGAGCCGGATGAGCCGCGTGAGCACCGCGCTGGTCATGAAGGCCGCGATGCTCAGGAAGACCGCGGGGAAGGCGACCGACAGGCCGCGCAGCACGCGCAACTCATCGCTCAGCCGCACCGCCGAGGCGTGATCTTTGCGGCCATACGCGACGAGCCCGCCGTAGGGCGCGAGGATGCGGTCGAGTGCGGCCATCACCGGGGGCGTCGGCTCGCCGGGCGCGACATCCACGAGCACGTTGTTGAAGGCGCCGTCGAGTTCGAGCGCGGTGGCGAGTTCGCGTTCGTTCATCCAGAAGACGCCGAAGCGCCGGTTATCCGGGAGCGTCCCGCCCGCGCGCGCCTCGAAGACGTACTCCGGCGAGAGCGCGATACCCACGATCTTCAGCCGCTCGCGCGCGCCGCGGATCGTGGCGTCGATCTCGTGGCCGGGCTGGAAGCCGTGCGCATCCGCGAAGGCTTCGCCGACCACGACTTCATGTTGCGAGCCGAGTTCCGGCAGTCGTCCGCGGCGGAGATAGAGCAGGTGGAGTTGCTGCGGGCGCTCGTCCGGCAACGAGTGGATCGTCCCATCCGCTGGCTCCGCGAGTCCCGGCAGATCGAGCTTTGCCGAGCCGACCACGCGCGTCTCGATCGCCGCCACGCCGGGGATTTCCGCGAGTCGCGCCCGCAGCGCATTCGGCGCGCGCTTCAAATCACAGAAGACATCCGCGAAACGATGGCGCGTGTAGTAGCTGTCGCGCGTGGTCTCGAGCGAGAGCATCAGGCTGCGCATCATGATCATCATGGTGAGCCCGCAAGCCATCACCACGGCCACCGCGGCCATCTGCCCTTTCATCTTCCCCATGTCGCGGAGGAGCTTCAGATCGAGCGGGGAGATCATGGGGAAAGTGCGCAGTGCGCAGTGCTCAGTGGCACGCCAGCGGCGCTCAAACACTGAGCACCGAGCACTGGGCACTGAGCACTTGCCTTCATCACCACGCCAGCGAGCGCACTGGCCGGCGCGATGGGTTGCTGCGGATCTCCACGATGTGCCCGTCGGAAAGATGGATCACGCGGTCGGCCATTTCCGCGATCACCGCATTGTGCGTGATCAGGACGGTGAGCGTGCCAAGCGTCTGGTTCACATGTTCGATGGCCTCCAGCACGGTGATGCCCGTCTTCACATCCAGCGCCCCCGTCGGCTCGTCGCAGAGCAAGACCTCGGGCCGTTTCGCGATCGCCCGCGCGATGGCCACCCGCTGCTGCTGGCCGCCGGACATCTGCGAAGGGAAGTGATCCATGCGGTCGCCGAGTTCCACCATCGCGAGCGCTTCCTCGGAGGTCATCGGATCGCGCGAGATCTCCGTGATCAGCGCCACATTCTCCCGCGCGGTGAGGCTCGGGATGAGATTGTAGAATTGAAAGATGAAGCCCACCGAATCGCGGCGGAAGCGTGTGAGTTCATCTTCATCCGCGCCGGTGAGATCCAGATCGCGATAGCTGAGCGTCCCATCCGTCGGCGTGTCCAGCCCGCCGAGGATATTGAGCAGCGTCGATTTCCCGCTGCCCGACGCGCCGAGCAGCACGATGAGTTCGCCCGGGTAAAGCTGGAGGTCCACGCCATCCAGCGCGCGGATCTCCGTCTCGCCGCTGGGATAAATCTTCGTCAGCCCGCGCGCGGTGAAGAGTGGCACGCGCCCCGGCTCCCCTTCACCCCTGCGCGGTAATCCAGTGCTGGGTTCCGCCGGGGCAACGATCGTAGGGCTCATGTGCGCGGACTCTCGCCGCCCCGTCGCCTTCCTGCAAATCCGCAGGTCGGAGGAGTCGCGACCGCGTGCGTCCGCACCGGCGAGGAGCCACGAACCCTCGAAATGCTCGACCAGATCGCCGCGCTAAGTCCAATCCGCAGACAGATCTTCCCACCGCGGATTCATCGCCGCGATCACCGCGTTCTTTTTTGCCCGAGTCCAGTTCTTGAGTTGCTTCTCGCGAGCCAGCGCGTCGCGCACCGCTCGGAAATGCTCGTAAAACACGAGGTGAACGCAGTGGTAGCGCTGCGTGAACGACGGCCGATCCGGATTTCGATGCTCCCAGAGCCGTCCTTCCAGATCCGAAGTGATGCCGATGTAGATCGTCGAGCGCGAGTTATTCGAGAGGATATAGACATAGTAGTCGTGGTCCATGGCCGTGGGATAAACGCGCCGGAATTTCCTCCGATCCATCCAGGAAAGGCGACGAATTTCTCCAGGTAAAAAAGCCCTGTCATTCCGAGCGGAGCGGAGCGGAGTCGAGGAACCTCCGATCTCCGTGGGCAGCGGTGGCGCGGAGCTGGACGCGCGCTCGTGCTCCGCGCCGCCGCTGCCCGCAGAAGGATGAGGTTCCTCGACTCCGCTCCGCTCCGCTCGGAATGACAGATTTGTTTCCCGCTTTCGCACCGTCACCTCCACGGCGCACCTTTGCCTGGCCCTCCCTCCCAGGAAAAAAAACCGGTGCCGGGCGCTAAACGTATGAAACGCGCCCGACACCGGCCCACTACCACATGAGAAAGGAATGAAAGCGGGCCGCCGGCTAGCGGCGACCGGCGAGGATGAGTTCGTTCATCTTCGCGCGCATGGCCTCGAAGTCGCCCAGCGTCGGCGGATCGGAGAAAGCATCGTCCAGCGTGGCCACCGCGTTGGTGTTGGCGGAGGAGTTTGCCGCCGCATCGGTCAGCGCCGTGGCGATGGCGTCCGTGAGTTGGAGCGCGGAGACTTCGCCCGGGTCGCCTTTCGGGCCTGCGGGGAGGGCGATGATCTTGGCGTCCAAGCCATTGAATTGCGCGCGCAGTTCGTCGGCGTCGATCTCGGTGGGGGGTTTGGTTCGGGTGGGGTCAAAGGGCATAAGTGCGGTCGTTGGGTTTTTTTGCGGAAGAGTGAAAGGATGGAGCAAAGTCTGCCGGTCCCGCCGTTTCGGGCGGTGGCGTGGAGCGTCCGGCCAGGTGGCCGGACTACCCGGCCAGGTGGCCGAAGCTTCCGGCCAGGTGGCCGGACTGTTCAGACAGGTGGGAAAATGTTTTACCCAGTTGGGAAATGTGCTTCCCCAGGTGGCCGGACGCGGCGGCCAGTCGGGAGATTGGTCCAGCCAGTCGGGGGGATCTCCCGGCCAGTCGTCCGCGCTTCCCGGCCAGGTGGCCGGGCGGTGCAGACAGCGGGGGAAAAGGCCGGCGCTGGCGGGTGGCTGGCGCGCTCTGAGCGCCCGGCCGGGCTACGGCGTGGGCGCGGGGGCGGGCTTGGGCTTGCGACCGCGCAGGGTGCTGCGGATCTTGGCGCCTTCCCTGCCTTCGGCGGATTTCTTGCCGAGTTTGCCGATCGCGGCATCGAGGATCGTGCTGGTCGTATCGTAGAGATCGCTGGCCAGCGCGGTCACCTCGCCGGTCTTGATCTTGAGCGTCGTCTTCAGGCTCTCCTGCTCCTGGCTCTCGGTGGCAAAGGTCTGGCAATCCCCGCCCAGGCCCGCCATGTCATTGGTCGGGTCGTAGTTGGAGGCCACGAGCTTCGGTTTATACTTGGTCAGGAATTCCTTTACCTGCGTGGTAAAGCCGATGAGGTCGTCTGATTGGATATTAGGCATACGCGTTTTCTTCGGTGCGCTGGCTCGGCGGGAGGCATACCGCACTCCACTCCCGTAAAGGACGCCGGTATTGTATCGAGCCATCGGATGAGGATCGTCCCGAGGGACGGATTTGTTTGGGGTTATCGGGATGGACTACAGCCACCACCTGCCGGGAAGGATCCTCCGATCCCCCGTCGTCTCCGCATCATGCGCGAAGACCTGACGGCCTGGTAGATGGTTTCGCCAGCTAGACATAGCGCCTGGCGTGCCAGACGGGTGGGGAAAAATGGAGGGCGGCGGCTCCGGCGCCCGGCACGACGGACAAAACCGGGAATTGCCCCCGGCCGCCCCACCTCCTCGCGCCGCGGCTTGACGCCCGCCCGCCCCCACGCTCTCACTGCCGCCATGCCCACCCGCCCCCCGAGGTCCCACCCCCCCGCCGAGGGCGAAGATGCCCCCGGCCAGGCCGAGGCGCGGAAACGCATCGAGCAGGCCCGGCGCGAGGGGAGCCCAATCCTCGATTTGCGCGACCTCCAGCTCACGAGCGTGCCGGAGGCGCTGTGGCAGTTGACCACGCTGCAATGGCTTGAGCTCTCCGGCAACCAGCTCACGAGCGTGCCGGAGGCGCTGGGGCAGTTGATCGCGCTGCAACGGCTTGACCTCTCCCGCAACCAGCTCACGAGCGTGCCGGCGGCGCTGGGGCAGTTGACCGCGCTACAAGGGCTTAACCTCTCCGGCAACAAGCTCACGAGCGTGCCGGAGGCGCTGGGGCACCTGGCGGAAGCAGGAACACTCCGTGAACTTTTTTTGCACGGCAACGAGACGCTCGGTATCCCGCCGGAAATCCTCGGGCCAGATCTTGACCAAGTCTATTCCATGGAGAATCGCAGGCTGCCAGAAGCGCAGCGACTCAAGGCCCAGAGCCCGCGGCGCATCGCCCGCTACCTTCGCCAATTGCAGGCCGGACCGGTGCGGCCGCTCAATGAGGCGAAGGTGCTCGTGGTTGGGCCGGGCGGGCATGGGAAGAGTTCGCTGATCGAGTATCTGCGCGATGGCACTTTTCAAAAGGGGAAGAAGACCACCGAAGGAATCGTCGTGGCTCCGTGGATTTTTCCCGCGACGGAGAAGGATCCGGCGTTGCGCCTGAATGTCTGGGACTTTGGCGGACAGGAGATCCAACACTCGACCCATGAGTTTTTCCTCACGGAACGCGCCGTGTACCTGCTGGTGTTCCAGCCGCGCGACGATCAGGCCACGGCGCAGGGGCTCTACTACTGGCTGGATCTCATCCACCTCGTGGCGCCCGAGGCGCCAGTGATCGTGGCGCTGAGCAAGCAGGACGAGTACGAGGGGCATGTGAACGATGCTGGCGACCTGAAGAAGCTGCATCCGAAGCTGGTCGAGTTCATCCCCGTCTCCTGCGTGGAGAGCCATGCAGCGGCGAAGAATGCGCCGCGGCTGCGGCAACTCGTGCTGGACACGATCTGCTCGGAGATCGGGCACATCCGCTATAAGCTGCCGGCCTCGTGGATCGCGGTGAAGGAGGGGCTGGAGCAGCGCGGGCTGGATCATGTGAGCTATGGGGACTACCAGCGGCGCTGCGTGGCGCAGGGCATCAGCGATCCCGAAGACCAGAAGCTGCTGGCCGATTACCTGCACGATCTCGGGACGATGCTGAACTACGGCGACCGGATGCCGCTGGAGCAGACGCACATCCTGAATCCTGGCTGGGTGACGGAGGGCGTGTATGCCGTAGTGCTGGCCAAGGAGCTGGAGGCGGCGGGCGGGGAATTCGACGATCGGCTGCTGGCAACGCTGCTCGGCGAGGCGAAGCATCAGGGGCGCTATCCGGCGGACGCGCAGAAGTTCATCCGCGAGATGATGCTCGCCTTTAAGCTCTGCTACGCGCTGGCGGGAGCCGGCCCGCTCCAGCGCTACCTGGTGCCGAATGCGCTGCCGATCAAGCCGCCCGGCGAGGTGGACCTCCCGGAGCAGGGAGTGCTGCGCTTCGAGATTCGCTTTCCGCGCATCCTGCCCACGAGCGTGATGTCGCGCTTCATCGTGGCCATGCACAGCCAGCGGGCGGAGGATCGGCGCTGGCGGCTGGGCCTGCGCTCCGCAGTGCTGGGACACGAGTATCTGGTGACGGCGCATCCGAAGGAGCGCTGCATCCGCATCGCCGTGGACGGGAAAGGGGCGACGCGGGTGCGGGCGCTGGAGGTGATCCGGCAGCACTTTGCGGTGATCTGCCGGGAAAAGGAGGGGCTGGGCGCGCAGGAGTTCACCTTTCCCCCCGGCCATCCCGAGGCGGAGGCGATGCCCTTCGATGATTTGCTGGAGGCCGAGCGGAACAGGGAGCCGACGATCTGGCGTCCGGGTGGGATCGGGAAGGTGTCCGTGACCGAGTGGCTGAACGGCGTGACCGATCCGAAGACCCGGAAGAAGATTCAGAAAGCCATCGCCGAAACGAAGGAGCGCGGCGGCGGCGGACGCGGGAGCCTGCACATCACCGCGAAAACCGTGAACATCGGAGACATCACTATGAGTAAGAAAGAAACCAAGACCGTAACCGTAACCGCGCGCGACCTGACGAATGTCAACGTGGGCATCGACCAGTTGCTCCAGGACTCGCTGAAAATGATTCAGCAAATGCCGACGGGCGAGCAGAAGGAGCTGCTCGAGACCTTGACCGGCCAGCTCATCCCCGTGCGCGAAGAAATGAAGGTGAAGGATGCGAAGGCTCTGGACGAACAGCTCGTGCCCTTCATCGAGGAAGCGCAGAAGCCGCAGGAGGAGATCGATGGCCGCGCGCTGGCCGTGAGCGGGAAGGGATTGATCGAGGCGGCGCAGACGGTGGGAGAGATCGCGGCGCCGGTGCTGACGACGGTGGGCCTGATCCTGAAGTTCTTCGGCGTGCCGCTGCCGTAAAGGGGCGGCCAGCCCGAGCGTGCAGCGCGGGGCGGCGGTGCCGGGGGGCAATTGTAGGGCAACCGCTCCGGTTGCCGCGGGAGGCGGACCAAAGGCGTGAACCTGTCATTCCGAGCGGAGCGGAGCGGAGTCGAGGAACCTCACGAATCCGTGGGCAGCGGCGGCGCGGAGCTGGACGCGCGCTCGTGCTCCGCGCCGC
>JANNXQ010000242.1:0-14567 GCA_031409655.1 Chthoniobacteraceae bacterium
GGAATACCTGAGCCTTGCCAAGGAGAGCTGCGACCAACTGCGGGTCTATATTAACGACCTCCTCGACGTGACCCGGATGGAGACCGGGAAACTTACCGTGCAACTAAAGCAGGTGTCCCCCGGACGCCTGGCAGAGAGGATCGTTCAGTTGATGCACCCGGTGGCGAAGAGCAAAGGGATTGATCTGAAAGCACAGGCGGAACCGGACCTACCCGAGGCCAGCCTGGATGAAAACCGCATCCTGCAGGTTCTTGGAAATCTACTTAGCAACGCTCTCAAATTCACCGACACGGGAGGAGAAGTCAGCGTGGAAATCGGACGAGCCCCGAAACGTCGCGAGTTCCTGCGCGTTTCCGTGAGGGATACGGGCCGCGGAATTCCCGCCGATCAGCAGGAGCAAATCTTTGATCGACTCTACCAGATTAAGTCAGGAGATAGCGTCACGGGCGACGGTCTGGGGCTTGGCCTTTATATCTGCCGCGAAGTTGTCGAATCGCATGGCGGGAACATTTGGGTGGAAAGCATGGCCGGCTCGGGTAGCACCTTCCATTTTGAGTTACCCATGAGCCCGCAGGCGAGGCAGAGCAAAGTGCTCGTCGTGGACGACGACATGGGTATCCGGACAATTCTTTGCGCGCAATTGGAACTGGATAATTTCACCGTCACCGCAGCCAGTGGTGGCAGGGAGGCTCTGCAGGAAATGGCTCGTGAGCTCCCGGATGTCGTGCTCCTAGACTTGCAAATGCCGAATATGTCCGGCGCGGACACGCTGATCGAAATCCGCAAGGCTTGGGATAACGTGCCCGTGATCTTGCATACCGGCCATCCGGATAGCGAAGCGATCATGCGGGCCTTGCAGGAGTCGCCATTCAAAGTGCTCGCCAAGCCCTGCACCGGCGCGCAACTCCTCGAAGCTGTCCACTCTGCCGTCGCTTTTGGCAAGCCATGCTGGAACGAAGGTCTGACCTCTCGGCCTTTGCGGAGTGGGAATGCGGAATACAATCTCTCCTAGCTGACTTCCCGCTTCTGAAAAAAGTCCTGGTAGTGGAAGACGATCGTAAAATCGCGATGGTGCTCGCCATCCGATTGAAGGCGGCTGGCTATGAGGTGAGCACGGCCTCCGACGCGCGATCTGGGCTGGACGCCGCCATAAAAGGACAGCCTGACGCTGTGCTGCTGGATATCTCCATGCCTGGAGGTGATGGATTCTCCGTGGCGGAAGGAATTCAAAAGCTGGGGCCCAAGTTGCCCTCCATCATTTTCCTCACCGCGAGCAAACGACCAGAGTATCGCAAAAAAGCGGACGAGCTGGGCGCGGCTGGCTTCTTTGAGAAGCCATTCGACGCGAGCGAACTGCTCGCCGCCGTTCAGGCAACGCTAAGTAGCTGACTTATCTCGAATGCGCCTGGTCGGACGAGAACGGACGCCGCCGTAGTGAGGACGCCAGCGGTCGCTTGGTCGGAAGCAAGCGACCTTATTCGAAATCCGAACTTCCTTCTCTCACCCACCAACCGGAACCGCAGTCTTGCTTGAAAGCGCCTTTTCAATGGCTTCGAGCAACTCATCCGAATCGTAGGGCTTCTCGATGAACGCGGCACATCCTGCCTCCTCAGCCTGCTTTCGCAGCTCGGGCCGCTTGCTCGCGGTCATGATGATAAAGGGGACATCTACCCCTGAGTCCTTCATTTCCAACGCGAGCCCCATGCCGAACGGAGCCTCCATCCCGTCGAGGACAGGCATCCAGATATCCAGGACCATCAAGTCTGGCCATTCCTCCAGCGCCAGGTCCACCGCGGCGAAGCCATCATGCGCTGTTAAGACTCGATAGCCATTGGCTCGGAGTCGCAGAGAGAGCGCAGTGGCGATCTTGACGTCGTCTTCGGCGATCAGAATGGTTTTCATGGCTTGTTATTGAGCGGTGTTTGCGGGGGTTAGTTCTGTTTTCCGCAGTTGGCGGATACAACGGTCCGTGCACCATTCATGCCGCGAGTGATGCGAGAATGCATCCGCCCGTCTTTGCCGTGCATTTGGCGCGTGCCCATGGCACGAAAAACGAACGTAAGCCGCGGATCTCAGCCCGCTTTCGTCCGTCGGGTGGAGAGAAACTTCACCAGTGCCCCGGCTGCGAGGGCGAGGAGGAGCAGAGCGCCGGTGAGGAGGCTGGAGAGTTCGCGGGAGATGGCGGAGGTGGCGACGATCCGGGAGAGGCCA
Organism: Chthoniobacteraceae bacterium; assembly: GCA_031409655.1. Lineage (GTDB taxonomy): Bacteria > Verrucomicrobiota > Verrucomicrobiia > Chthoniobacterales > Chthoniobacteraceae > JANNXQ01. The sequence continues at coordinate 2,212 of JANNXQ010000242.1, forward strand.
TTCGCCAGGACGGCCACGGCGGCAACGCCGAGTTGGCGCTCGACGGGGCGGCCGGCGTAGCGCGCGCCTTCCGGGACAAAGCCGATGGCGCGGAAGGAGCGGCCAAAGGTGGTGCGGTGGACGAGCAGCCAGATGGCGGCGGCGATGACGAGGAAGGCCCAGGCCTGCACGGGCACACCGAGGAGGAAGCCATTGCCCAGCGCGAGGAAGCTCTCGGCGAAGCCGGTGAAGGATCGCGTGCCGCCAGTGAGCGCTTCGGCGAGTCCGCGGAAGAGCGAGAAGGTGCCGAGGGTGACGATGAGGGGCGGCAGACCGAGGCGCGCGATGAGGGCCGCAATGATGCCACCGCCCAGCTCGCCGACCGCGATGGCACCGAGCCCGGCGATCCACGGAGGGAGGCCGGCATCGTGCCAGAGCACGCCAAAGGCGACCGCGCACAGGCCGAGCAGCGAGCCGACGGAGAGATCGATGCCGCCGGTGAGGATGACGGGCGTCATGACCAGCGGGAGCAGTCCGATCTCGACGGATTGGCGGACGATATTCGCGACATTGTCCGCGGTGAGGAAGCGGCGGCCGAGGGTATTGAAGAGGGCGATCTCCGCGACGAGGACGAGCAGGAGGACGACCTCCTGCCGGGCGAGAACTCGGAGGGAGAAATGATGCGAGGAGAGAATGTCGCCGAAGCCCCGAAATACTCGGGCCTCTGGACAGGCAAAACACCCGAGCATTTCACGGAAGGCCTCACGGAGGTGCGCGAACTGGTGAAGGCGACGGTGAGCAGGGGCGCGGAGCAGAGTGCGCCGATCACGGGCAATACGGAGGCGCTGCGGAATCTGCGCACGGATCTCGAAAAGCGGCTGTATGCCGTGGCGCGGGGGCGTGTCCGAAAGTTTGTGTTTTGGACAGGGTTCGGTGTCGCGGTGGGTGCGCCTTCGGGAGCGCGGGCGCGGCGCAAGGCGCTGACCGAGCAACTGCCCAACGATGGGCGCGCGATCGAGGCGAAGTTTTCGGAGCTGGACGATCTGATGATTCAATTTGCCGACACCGCGGCGGGCGATGAATTCGTCGGCGCGTGGTTCAACGCACGCAAGGTGGTGGAACTCGGGCGGCGCGCGGCGAAGCCGGCGGTGGCGGTGCCGGAGCCGGGTCCAGCGCCGCGATAGGGTCGGCGGGCCTGATCGACTGCTGACGAACGGACTTTGCGGAAGTTGACGTGGCGCTGGCGCGCGTGGCTTTCGCAGGGCGCGACGGAGCGCACCATCCGGCTTGGCGGCGGCTACGGACGCGTGCTGACCTTTGTGTCGGTGGGGAAATCCGCTGGCATCTTGTCCGTGACTTTGCCGGTGGCGGCCCATTCGGTGCCGCGGCGCAGGGTGCTGGCGAAACCGGCGCATTTGATCGCATCCGCGGCGTGGCCGAGCGCGGTGTGGAAGACGCGGCCCTGGCCGAAGGTGATCGTCATGAGCATTGGTTCGTCGCGTCCGGTGCCGCCGGTGGCGGGATCGGAAAAGGCGCTGGCGAGCACCGTCACGTTTTGCGCCGGGCCGCGCAGGCTGTCGTAGAGTTCGTCTTTGCCATGCATCCACTTCGCCGGCAGTCCGGCCATGATGGGGTGCTCGGCCGCGCGCGTGGTCATCAGGAATTCATGCTGCTGGCCGTGGTGGCCGCCTTTGCCGGGCGTCGGGTCCGCGGCCCATTTTCCATCCACGAGTCGGAGGTAAGGTCCGGATTTCTCGGTGCGCCCGCCCCAGCCGCCGAGACCGATCATCTCATTGTATGCCGTCCATTCCGTGAAGGCATTGTTCGCTGCATGCACCGGCACGAAGCCCCCGCCGCCGCTCACGTACTTTTCGAAAGCATCGCGCGTCGAATCGGCCCAGAGCTCGCCATTGTAGTTCGAGACTACCACCTGATACGCCGCAAAGTCCGGCTTGAAGGTGCTGAGATCCCCGCCTTTCGCGGGCGAAGTGGCCACGTCCACTTTGCAGAGTCCGCCGTCTTCCAGGATCTGCTTGAGCATCGGTGTGGTGGTCGCCCAGGCGTGATTATTCTGTCCATCGACGATCAGGACTTTTAGCGGTGCCGCGCTGGCGTGGATGGCGAAGACGGCAGTGAGGAGAGGGAGGAGGAATTTCATAACTGGGGAGATTGTCGTGACGGGGTGGAACTTGGCGAGCCCAGTTGTGACGGGCGCTGCACGGGGATGGAGGAAGAAAACGCCAAACTTCAAACGCCAAACTCCAAACGCTAAAGGAAGAGCGGCGGCCGACCGTCCCGCGGAATTCTGCCCGTTTAAAGTTTGGCGTTTGAAGTTTGAAGCGTGCCTATCCGGTTCGTGGCCAAGTGGCGGGGGAGTTGGACAGGATGATCAAGATTGGCAGGATTCACGGGATTCCCTCTGTCGAAATCCTGGAATCCTCTGAATCCTGTGAATCCTGTCTCCAGTTTTGGAAGCTTGGGAACAAAGCGGATAGGCATGGTTTGAAGTTTGGCGTTTAGCTCGCCTTCGTTCCGGCCTCGGCGCTTACTTCCCAGATGCGTCTTCCCTCCTTCGCCACGTGCATCGCAGCCGTCGTTCTTGCTCCTGGCGTCCACGCCAAGCCGCCGCCAAAGGTCTCCGCGTGGCAGGGATACGAGCGCCTGGACTTCTCGGTCGCCGGGAAACCTGGCTGGATCGTGAAGCCAAAGACCGCCGCCGCTGGGCGTCCGTGGATTTGGCGCACGGAATTTTTCGGTCACGAACCGCAGGCCGACATCGCGCTGCTCGGCGTTGGCTGGCATGTCGCCTATTATAAAGTGAGCGACATGTACGGCGCGCCCGCGTCGATCGATCTCCTGGCCGGTTTCCACGCCGCCGTGACGCGCGACTTTTCGCTCAACCAGCGCGCCGTCCTCGAAGGCTTCAGCCGCGGTGGTCTCTACGCGGTGAACTTCGCCGCCACGCATCCCGACAAGACCGCTGCGCTCTATCTCGACGCCCCCGTACTCGACATCCGAAGCTGGCCCGGCGGCAAAGGGAAGGGGAAGGGGAGCCCGAAGAATTGGCAGGAGGCCCTGGCAATCTACGGACTGACTGAAGAGACCGCCGTCACCTTCAAAGGCAATCCGCTCGACCGCCTGGAGCCTATCGCCAAAGCCCGCATCCCCATCCTCTCCATCTGCGGCGCTGCTGATTCGGTCGTGCCAATGGCCGAAAACACGGCCTTGCTGGAGTCCCGCTACAAAGCCCTCGGTGGCCTGATCGAAGTCATCGCCAAACCCGGCGTCGATCACCACCCCCACAGTCTCAAGGACCCGCAGCCGATCGTCGATTTTCTTCTAAAGAACGCCTACGCGAAGTAGGCGAGCGGTCCGGCGCTTGGAGACTGGGGAAGAAGTCTCGGAGAAGCCACGGATTGCGCGGATGGCACGGATTGGACCTTCTGAAAATCCGCGTCATCCGCGCAATCCGTGGTCAAAAATCAGCTCGGGGAATTCTTACGCGAGCCATTTCTCCACGAAAAAAGCGCGCACCACACAGGTCCGCGCTCTGAGCAGGCTCAAGCTGCCGCCCGCGAGTGGGCCGGAGTTTTACTTCGCCGCTTTTGCCTGGCTCTTCGCGAGCGCGAGGCTGTCGTTTTTTTTGCGCCGGACGGCGCGTTTCTTGGCGTTGTCTTTGCCTTTGCAGTGTCCCATAGATCCGCAGGACATCTGGATTGGCGGACAAAGCCCACACAATTCGCCTCCGAGATCTTGCCGCGACCGCAATCCCAAGACGTGCGGTGACTGCGCGGCGGTCAGGGGATTGCTTCCGCCGGGGATTCCATCGAAGCTCGCGGCCACCTTGGATACCGCCACTCCGCTCCTTTTCGATTCCGCCTTTCTGGTGAAGCTGGAGCAGCTCTATCTGCTCTCGAAAAAACTCTTTCGCGGCGAGCATCGCGCGGAGCGGCGGTCGCGGCAGACGGGTTCGAGCATGGAGTTTGCGGACTACCGCAACTACTCGATCGGCGACGACCTGCGGTCGATTGATTGGAATATCTACGGACGCCTCGATCGGCTCTTCATCAAACTCTTCGAGCAGGAGCAGGATCTCGACATTCACTTCCTCGTCGATGCCAGCGCGTCGATGCGCTGGTCGCCGAGGGGTGAAAGGATCACGAAATTTGACCAGGCCAGGCGCATCGCCGCATCGCTCGGGTATATCGCTCTGGCGAATCTCGATCGGGCAAACGTGCTCTGGTTTTCCAATGCGCTCGGCGACGACCTCGGGCTCGTCCGCGGCAAGAGCCAGTTTCACAGCCTGCTCGAATTTCTCCGGCGCGCCCCCGAGGCGGAGGGAGCCACGGGTCTGCTGGCCACGGCGCGGACTTTTACGCAGCGGTTGAAAAGGCGCGGCCTCGTCTTTGTGCTCAGCGATTTCCTCGATCCCGCTGGCTACGAAGAAGCGCTCGGCCTGCTGCGGTTCAATCGTTTCGACGTGCACGTCATCCAGATCCTCGATCCCGCCGAGTTGCGCCCGGAAGCGACCGGCGATCTGCGGCTCGTGGATTGCGAAACCGGCGCGCCACTCGAAGTCACCGCCAGCGCCGCCGTGCTCCGGAGCTATCACGACGAAGTGGACCGCTTCCTCGCGGAACTCACTGGCTTCTGTCTGCGCCGCGGCATTGCCTACGCCCAGGCCTCCACGGCGGTGCCCTTTGAAGACCTCGTGCTCCGGGTGCTGCGGGACGGGATGATCCTCAAGTGATGAGAACATCGAACATCGAACATCGAACGCTGAACATCGAGCGGACTCCGTCCGGTGATTGCTTCGTTCGACGTTCAATGTTCGAAGTTCGATATTCGAAGTTCTCCCGTCCCCGATGACTTTCCTCAACACCTGGGCCCTCGGCTTCACCGCCCTCGCACCAGTCATCGTCCTCCTCTACCTACTAAAGCTGAAGCGGCGCTCGCTGCCGGTTTCGACGCTGATGTTTTGGCAGCGCGTCTTGCAGGAAAATCGGCGGCGCGCCTTCTTCCAAAAGCTCCGCCAGCTTTTCTCCCTGCTGCTGCATCTACTCATTTTTGCCCTCCTCCTCGCGGCGCTCGCGCGACCGACTTGGGATCGGCTGGTGCGGGATGGCGCCTCGACGGTCCTCATCGTCGATACCCGTGCCCGGATGCAGGCCATGCAGGGAAATGAAACGCGGCTCGGCAAGGCGCAGCAGCAGGCCATTGGCTACGCCCGGCAGGCCAATGCGCGGCGCCAGATGGCGGTCATCACGCTGGATTCCGCGCCGCGCGTCGCCGCGGCTTTTACCGATGACGAACGCGGGCTGCGCGAGGCCGTCGAGCGCATCCGGCCGACGGAGAGCGCAGGCGACCTCTCGGAGGCGGTCCAGTTGGCGAAGGATCTCCTGGCTTCCCGCGTGGGGGAAAAGCAGATCGTCGTTTTCACCGATGGCGCGCGACCGGAGGCGGAAGACCAGGCGAGTCAGGTCGCGGTGAACTACATCACCGCGGGCGTGGCCCAGGACAACGTTGCCATCACCCGCTTTGCGGCGCGCCCACTGTTCAATAGTCCGCAGACGAGCGAGGTGCTGCTGGAGTTGAAAAACTTCGGTGCCGCGCCCGCGCGCGGGAATGTGGAACTGAGTTTCGATGGCCGCCCGATCGATGTGAAACCTTACACGCTCGCGCCTGGTGAACGTCGGCTCGAAGTCTTCCCCAGCCTCCCGAAGGCCAGTGCGAGTGCGCGCGGCTGGCTGGTGGCGCGACTCGATACTCCGGACGCGCTGCCCGCCGACAACGTCGCTTATGCGGTGCTGCCAGCGGCACCGAAACGCCGCGTGCTCCTCGTGACTTCGGGAAATTTTTTCCTCGAAAAAATGCTCGCTGCCGATCCTGGCGTGACCTTTGAACTGGCGGAGCCGGATGCCTTCAAGCCGGCCTTCGCGTCGAAGTTTGACGTCGTCATCCTCGACAACTGCCTCACCGAAAAATTTGACCTGGCGACGGCCGCCGGGAGCTGGCTCTTCCTCGGCCAGACGCCTTTCAATACCGGAGCCGCGCCGGTCGAGCAGCCGCTGCTCACGGATCTCGACGCCGAAGATCCCATCCTCCGTCTCGTCAATCTCCTGAACATCACCGTGGTGCGCAGCCAGCCAATGGAACTCCCCGCGGACGGCGACGAATGGCGGTGGCACGCGCCGATCCGCTCTTTCGAGACGCCGCTGCTCATCGTCGGTGAGCGCGGTCGGCGACGGCTCGGCGGACTCGGTTTCGACGTCGCGTCGTCCGATCTCCCGCTGCGCATCGCCTTCCCGCTGCTGATGTCGAATTTGGTGCAATGGCTGGCGGGCGATGCGATCGCGACGCCGCGCGCCTTTACGGCCGGGGAGACGATCGCGCTGCCTGCTGGGGCGACGCTTTGGACCGACCCGCAGACGCAGTTCGTTCGTGAGTTGAAAGTGAATCCGGCGCGGCTGGCGCGGGAGTTTTTTCAGCCAATGAGCAGCGGCTTTTACCTGCTCCAGGAAAGCGAGGGCGCGCGCTGGGTTGCGGTGAATACGTTCAATGAGGTGGAGTCCGATCTGCGGCAGGGCAGCGTGAGCGAGCCCGCCGCTGCTCCGAAAATGCCGAAGCTCGCGCTCGGGACTTTCAGCGCCTGGCCCCCATGGATCTACCTCGCACTCGCCGCCTTTGCCCTCTTCACCTTGGAGTGGTGGCTCTTCCACCGGAGGCGCACGGAATGATGCTCCCCGGATTTTTCGCACTCCACGCGCCTGCGGCATGATCGAACTCACGCGGCCTTACTTTCTCGCGCTGGTCCTCGTCGTGCCGCTGCTGGTCTGGGCGATGCGGCGCTCGCTGGCGGATCTCACACCGGCGCAACGCACTGTCTGTTTCGTCCTGCGCACGATCATTCTGCTACTCATCGTACTCGCGCTGGCTGGGCTGCGCTGGATGCTTCCGGCACGGGATCTTGCGGTGATTTTTGCGGTGGATGATTCGGCGAGTATTTCGGAGCCGGCACGAAAAGCAGCGCGCGACTTCGTGGCGGCGGGTCTCGGTGCGGCGAGTGGGAGCGACCACACCGGCGTGGTCGGCTTTGCCAATGGCGCAGAGCTGTGGCAGCCGCCGTCGCCCGCGGCAAAGCTGGTCGAGCGATGGCCCGCGCTTGCCAATCGCAAAGGCACGGATCTCGGCCGGGCGGTCGATTTTGCGAGCGCCGTCTTTCCGGCGAATGGCACGAAGCGCCTCGTGCTGCTCACCGATGGCAACGACACCGGCGGGCATGCCGCGGAGGCTGCGAGTCGGCTTGCGGAGGCGGGTGTCGAACTCCACGTCGTCCCGCTGCGTAACGAAGCCGCGCCGGAAGTGCTCGTCGAGCGCGTCGAGGTGCCGCGCCGACTGAAGCAGGGCGAGCCTTTCGACCTCACCGCCAAAATCCGCAGCAACGTGGAGACGACGGCCAAGGTGAAGCTCTACCAAAATCAATTCCTCCTTGAGACGCGCGACCTCACGCTGAAGGTCGGCGAGAATGAATTCCGTGCGCCGAATCTGAAGGCGGATGGCAGCTTCATCGCCTACGAGATCGAAGTCCTCCCGGAGCGCGACACCGTGGCGGAAAACAACCGCGCCCAAGCCACCGCAAGTCTGCGCGGGCAGCCGCGCGTGCTCCTCGTCGAGGCCGATGAAGCGCGCACCCGTCCGCTGGCCGCGGCGCTGCGCGGGGAAAAGATCACCGTCGAGACGCGCGCCGCGAGTGGGCTTCCGCGGACGATCGAGGACTTGCAGCAGTTTGATCTTTTCCTGCTCAGCGATGTCTCGGCGCTCAATCTCGGGCGCGAGCAGATGGATCTGTATCGCCGCTGGGTGCAGGATTTCGGCGGCGGCTTTGTGCTCCTCGGCGGGGAAAATAGCTACGGCGTCGGCGGCTACTACCGCACGCCGATCGAGCAGATGCTCCCGGTGCGGATGGAGCACGAAGACCGGCAGGATACGCCAAGCGTGGCGATGCTCATCGTGCTCGATCGCTCGGGCTCGATGACCGCGCAGGTCGGTGGGCAGACGAAGATGGCGCTCGCAAATCAAGGCGCGGTCTTTGCGCTGAACGTGCTCCAGCCGCGCGATCAATTCGGCGTTACGGCCGTCGATACGCGGGTGCATGTCGTGACCCCGCTCCAACCGGTCGCGTCGAAGTCGGCCGTCGAGCAGAAGCTCCTCGCGGTGACCGCGGGCGGCGGCGGCATCTATGTGTACACTTCGCTCGCGGATGCTTTCCAGCGGCTGCGCGATGTCTCGGCGCGGATCAAGCACGTCATCCTTTTCTCCGACGCTGCCGACGCGGAGGAAAAGGCCGCGGGCGAAATGAGCGACGGGGCGCGCACGGGCGGCACGGCGCTCGATCTCGCGGCGGCGATGCTCACGTCGAAGATCACGACGTCGGTGGTCGCCCTCGGCACCGAGCAGGACAAGGACACCGCGTTTCTCCGCGGACTCGCGGAGCGGGGCAATGGCCGCTTTTACCTGACGAGCGATGCGACCACGCTGCCGCAGATCTTCAGCACGGAGACGATGAAGGTCGCGCAATCGAGTCTGGTCGAGGAGCCGTCGCTGGCCGTGCCCGTGAAGCCAAACGCGATCACGGCGGGCTTCGACTGGGCGCAAGCTCCATTGCTCCTCGGCTACAATGCGACGAAGCCGAAGCCAACGGCGGAGCTGCTGCTCGCGACTGAGCGCGGCGAACCGCTCCTCGCGACCTGGCGCTATGGACTCGGGCAAACGGCGGCCTTCACCAGCGATGCGAAAGCGCGCTGGGCGGCGGAGTGGCTGCAGTGGCCGGGCTTTGGGAAATTCTGGACGCAGGTCGTGCGCGGGCTGATGCGGAAGACGGATCAGGCGAGCTTCCAGGTGAATGCGGAGGAGACGGGCGATCGGCTCGACATCGCCATCGACGCCGTGCGGCCCGATGGCGCGTTTCATAATGAACTGCCGGTGACGGTGAGCATGCGCGCGCCGGACGGCACGACGACGACCCTCGCGGCGGTGCAGGATGGGCCGGGCAGCTACCGCGCGAAATTCACGCTGCCGCCAGAAGGCACGTCGCTCTTCAACGTCAGTTCGCCCGATCTTCCGGATGGCGGCTACTCCTTCGGCCACACCCGCAGCTATCCGCGCGAGTTTCTGAATTCCGGGACCGACGAAGCGCTGCTCCGCCGTCTCGCGTCACTCGGTAGCGGGACTTTCGATCCGACGCCCGCGCAAATCTTCGCGCGTCCGGAGAAAGCCTCGCTCACCCGCCGCGAGCTGGTGGATTACTTTCTCATCGCCGCGCTCTGCCTCTTCCCCATCGACATCTGGCTGCGCCGTCGGACGTGGCGAGCTTGAGCCATATGACCCAACGCGCAACCAAGGAGCAGGGGCGCCCTCGCCCCCATAATCTACTTGGGGCGGGGGCGCTCCTGCTCCTTGAATGCGCCGTCTCAATTCCTAAAACCGATGTTTGATCCTGCTTGATGAAATCGAAACGCAAAGCGGCCCCACCCAAAAACTCGCGCCCCCACTGGCTGATCGGCGCGGCGGTCGTGCTCGGGCTGGCCGGTGCGGCTTTCTATTTTTCCCGCGATCACTCGGCTGCGCCGGTGAAGACGCGGGCGGGCGGTTCTCCAGTGATCCCTCCAGAGGCAGAGGTCTTCGCCCAGTATGCGGGTGCGGAGAGTTGCCGCGAGTGTCATCAGGCAGCGCATGCTTCGTGGAGCGCGTCGCATCACGGATTGGCGGAGCGTCCACCCGCGGCCGGACTCGATGCCGCGGCGTTCGAGCCGACGCGCACTTTCACGCATGGGACGCAGACTTCTGAGGCGCGCGCGCGGGACGGAAAATATGAGGTCGTGGCGCGGGGTCTCGGCGGCCAGCAGGACGTGTTTGCGGTGGAGCGGGTGATCGGGCATGCCCCGCTCCGGCAGTACTTGGTCGGTGCGCCGGGCGGACGGCTGCAGACCCTGGAGGCTTCGTATGATCCGAAGAAGAACGAGTGGTTCAACGTCTATGGCGACGAAGATCGCCAGCCCGGTGAGTGGGGCCACTGGACGGGGCGTGGGATGAATTGGAATACGATGTGCGCGAGCTGCCACAACACGCGGGTGCGGAAAAACTACGACGCAACGACGGATGCCTACCGCACGACGATGGCGGTGGCCACGGTGAGTTGCGAATCGTGCCACGGTCCGATGAAGGCGCACGTGGATTGGCGGCACCAGTACCCGGCGACGACCGCGCCCGACCCGACCTCGCGGAAACTGACGCGTGATCAAATGATCGATGCCTGCGGTGCCTGCCATGCCCGGCGTGGCGAACTCACCGGCGACTTTCATCCCGGTGAGACCTTCTCGGATCACTACGCACTCACCGTGGTGGATGAGTCCGACACGTATTTCGCCGATGGCCAGGTGAGCGGTGAGAACTACGAATACGGCTCATTTCTGAGCAGCAAGATGCACGCGGCGGGCGTGCGGTGTGTGGATTGCCACGAGCCGCACAGCGCGAAGGTGCGGGCACCCGGCAACGCTCTCTGTCTCACCTGCCACGCGGGGGCGGTGCCGGCGGGCATCACTAAGATCCCGCTGCCGCTCGATCCCGTGGCGCACAGTCATCACGCTGCCGACAGCGCCGGTGCCCAGTGTGCGAGCTGCCACATGCCGATCACGACTTACATGCAGCGGCATCCGCGTCACGATCATGGTTTCACGATTCCCGATCCTTTGCTGACGAAGGAATTGGGAATCCCGAATGCCTGCAATCGCTGCCACGTGGACAAGGATGTGGACTGGTCGATCGCGGCGGTGGACCGGTGGTATGGCGACAAGATGGAGCGGCCGACGCGGGAGCGAGCCCGGGCGGTGGCAGGGGCGCGCCAGGGTCTCGAAGCAGCGCGCAGTCCGCTGCTCAGCGTGGCGCAGGACGATTCGTCGCCGTATTGGCAGTCGTCCGCAGCGCAGTTGCTCTCGCAGTGGGTCACCGAGCCGCAGATCAGCGCGCTTTTCATCAAGCAGACCCGGCATCCGAGTCCGCTCGTCCGCGCGACAGCGGCCCGGGTGCTCGAGCCGATCGTCGCGGCGCGACCGGATGCGCGGGAATCCGTGGGCAAGCTGCTGGACGATGCGGATCGCAGCGTGCGCGTCGCGGCGGCGTGGACTTTGCGCGAGACGATCACGCCAGGCAGTCGCGCTTTCACGGAGGTGGAGCACCAGATGGCGATCAATGCGGATCAGCCGACTGGTCAAATGCAGAACGCGGCCTTTGAAGTCGCTCGCGGGAATCCGGCCGGCGCGGTCGAGCACCTGCGGCGGGCCGTCGAGTGGGATGGAAACTCGCCGCCCATCCGTCACGAGTTCGCGGTCGCGCTCAGCACCGTGGGCGACAGCGCCGGCGCGCTCGAACAACTCGAAGCCGCCGTCCGACTCGACCCGAAACAGGCTGAGTATCGCTACAAACTGGCGCTCGCCTGCAATGAATCGGGTCGCCTCGATCGCACCATTTCCGAACTGCAAGCGGCGGTCCAGATCGACCCGATGCACGCCCGCGCGTGGTACAATCTCGGGCTTGCCCAGAACAGCATGGGCCACCCGGAGCAGGCCCTGGCGGCACTGCTTCGTGGCGAAGGTGCCGCTCCTCGCGATCCTCGCATTCCCTACGCGCGGGCGACAATTCTGGCCCGCGTCGGTCGCGTCGCCGAAGCCCGCCAGGCCGCCCAGCGCGCCCTGGAGGTGCAGCCCGGTTACAACGATGCCCGCGCGCTGCTCCAGAATCTCGGACCGTAGCCTGGGAGCGCCGCCGTCCCGTGCGGCAGTCGTGACCGAGGCGCGAAAGCGCCTTTCTATAGTGTGGCGCTATCGATGCGGCGCTGCGCGCGTTTGGTGGGATGCCGCACGGGACGGCGGCGCTCCCAAAGTCAGTTCACGAAGATCAATTCGTTCGAGAGCAGGACGACCTGGGCGTAGCGCTCGAAGGTATTGAGCTGGCGGCTCACGGTGGCAGCGGCGCTCGTGCGACCGAGCTTCATTCCCTTCCGTTCGGCTTTCTCTGCTCTGGCGATCTCTTCCGGAGTCTTCGCCGTCGTCTCCGCGACTGCCTGCGAGAGGGCGGTGGCGGCGGGCGCTGGCGCGTCTTCGTCGTTCAGAAACTCGAGCGACATCTTCAACTCCTCGGCGCGCGGCGCACGCTGGAAGACCATGCGGTAGAGAAAGCGCACTTTTTCCTCGGCGCTGCCGGAGGTCGGAAAGTCGGGACGCGCAATGAGTTTGCGCACCTGTCCAGCGACGAAGGGGCTGTTCAACATGAAGAGCGCCTGCTGCGGCACGGTGGTGAGGATACGCTCGCCGGTGCTCATG
>JANNXQ010000243.1:0-10812 GCA_031409655.1 Chthoniobacteraceae bacterium
CGCGCGCGAAGAGCTCGCGCACGTCGAACTCCGTGGCGTCGCCATGCACGATCTCCTCGCCGGGAAACCGCTCCTGCAAAAAACCGCACATGCGCCCGTCCTTCTCGATGAGCAGCCCGTTCGCCGAGCGCGCGATCGCGAACTCCGTGAGCGCGCCCAGCCCCGGGCCCAGCTCCAGCCACGCCTCGCCCGCCTTGAGCCCGAGCTGCGCCACGATCCAATCCGCGAGATTTTGATCGTGGAGAAAATTCTGCCCGAGGCTGCGCGTCGGCTCCATGCCGATCTGTTCGAGGCTGGATTTGATCTCAGAAAGCGTCATCGGCGGGAGTGGAGCGCAAAAATCCCGGCGAAGCGCGTACATTGCGCGAAAATATGCGTTCTACGCCGGCATCGGACCCTCGATGCCTGCCTTTACTGGAGAAGCTTGAGCACCGACTGCGGCAATTGATTGGCCTGGGCCAGCATGGCCGTGCCGGATTGCACGAGGATGTTGTGCTTCGCAAGTTGGGTGCTCTCGACAGCGACATCGACATCGCGGATCCGCGAGATGGCGGCCTCGATGTTTTGGGCTTCGATGGCCAAAGTAACGGAGGCGACGTCCAGTCGCGATTCAGCCGCACCGAGAGTGGCTCGCTCGGTGGCCACGTCTTCGATGGCGGCGATCACGAGATCGGCCACCGCGGCGGAGGTCACGCTGATGTCGTAGGCTGGCGGTGAGCCTTGGGCGAGGATCGCCGCCATATCGCCGTCCTGAAGATTATTCTCCGCGATGGTCATCGTTTGGCCGGCGGCCTCACCGATGGTGACCGAAAGGCCAGTAGCGTTCGGGCCGAAGAGGACGATCCCATTGAAAGTGCCGAGCGGTGAGGGGACCGTACTGCCGCCGACGGTGTCGCGGAGCTGCTGCTGGAGAGCCACGAATTCCGTCTGATACAGCGCGATGTCACTGGGGTTCTTGGTCACATCCTTGGCCATCATCGCCAGCTCGCTCATCCGTGCGAGTACCTTGCTCATGCTACTCATGAAGCCATCCGCGGTCTGGATGTAGGACTTCGCGTTTTGCACGTTAGTATTAGCCGCGTTGAGGCGGCGATTCTGCGCATACATTTTCTCCGAGACCGCCAGGCCGGCGGCGTCGTCAGAGGGTTGCACGATCTTCGAACCGGAACTCAGGCGGTTGAGCGCCTTATTGAGCATTTCCTGGTTGTTGCTCAGGTTCCGTGCGGCCGAGGTAGCGGCGGAGTTGGTATTGATGATCATGGGCGTGGTTTGGTGAGGTCTGTGGTGAGGGAAGGACGTGAAAGTATCGGAGGGGTGGAGCCGGCGGGCCGGGCGGCGGCGAGATTACTCTCTTTCATCTGCCGGAAAATTTCGTCGCGGTAGATCGGGAGTTGGCGCGGGGCGTTGATCCCGATCTTCACGGTATCTCCATCGATGCGGGTGATCCGGATCTCGATCTCGTCGCCGATCATGATACCTTCGCTGGCCTTGCGGGTGAGGATCAACATCGGGCTCAGGCGCACTGCGCCGTTTCGCGCTCGTCGATGAGCGCATGTTTGGCGGAAAAATCGTCGCTATTGACGAGGATGACTTGTTTGCCGATCCGCGTGCGACGGTTGATGACGATCGGTCCGATGAGATTTGCGGTAACGTATTGCCGGGTGCTGCTGTGGACGGTGACGATGTTGTAGATGAGAGCGTCTTCCGCGGAGGCGAGGTCGAGGTCCGCGGCGTCGTCTTCGCCGAGCTCGAGTTGGTAGCCGGGCAGGAGGTTCTGCGGGGCGACCGCCAGGAAGTGCATCTCCTCCTCGCCCAGGGAACGCAGGCTGACAAAGGGCCAGCTATCCGGGAGGGCGGTGATTTCAAAACGTCGGAGCATTGGCAGGCCGATGAGGCCGGACGGGAGCTCGATCTCCAGGGTGTCTAGCCCTGGCTTGGTCGGAAGGGATTCGGTGGTTAGTTGCATCGTCGTTGTCGCTTGCAGGGTCCATAGCGGGATGCGTGCCAGATGCGGCTGTAGGAGGATTTTACTTGAAGATGCCGTCATCGGAGCGCCACCCGTGCGCTCGGCGAAAACATCGGACGCGCCCGGCGGCCGTGATCAGGGGGCGCGTCGAAAATGCGCCGCCGTCAATCGTGAGGAGGCCGGGCAGGACGCGCGGCGATCCTGAGAGCTAGCGCAGGTAATCCAGCAGCGAGAGCTGCAGCGCTTGCGACCCGCTCTTGATCGCTGCCTCGTAGGCCGTCTGCGCTTGGGTGAGTTCCACGATGGTCTCGGAGATATCCACATCCGTCTCCGCGCCGGTCAATTTTTCGAGCTCGGCAAAGCGTGACTTATTCTGGCTGCGATCCGCTTCGAGACGGGTCTGCTTGGCGCCGATGTCGGCGATCGTCACCACGAGATCGTCTTCACTGTTGCGCAGTCCCACCTGGCCGGTGAGCACATTGCCCACGTTGCCGCTGTTCAGCGCGTCCCGCAGCGAGACGAGGTTATTCATGAAGTCGGCGAATTTCTGATTCTCCACGCCGTCCGTAAAAGGGGAAACCTTCGCGCCTTCCGAGATGCGGACTTCGGGACCGTTAGCGGCACCCACGTAAGTCACTCCGGTGATCAGCCCATTCGCATCGCGCGTGGCGGTGAAAGGCGGGGTGTCCGTCTTTGTGCCGGCGAAGATATGTTCGCCAGTATATTTGGTATTGGCGATTTGCAGCGCCTGCTCGATCAAGCCTTCCACCTCCGTGCCATAGGCGCGCATGGCATCGGGTCCTCCGGTGCCGCTCCCAAAAACACTGAGTTCACTCGCCCGATCAGAAGTCCTCTTGAGTTGTTCGACGGCCGCAAAGCTTGACTGACTGATATTCAGCGCGCGCCCGTTGTTGCGCTCGAATTGCTGAATCTGCTGCTTCTCCCCTTGGATATTCAGCACGCGGCCCATCGCCGCAGGGTCGTCGCTCGGGTTGGTGACGCGCTGGCCCGTGGTGATCTGGTGATTGAGTTGCGCCTGCCGCGACGTCAGGGTGCTGAGGCGTGAGACGAGCGTTTGAGCGACGGTGTTATTTGGGATACGCATGGCTTACGGATCGATTAGATGGCGGTGCGGTTAATAAGTCCGTCGAGCATTTCGTCAATCACGGTGAGGACGCGGGACGAAGCCTGGTAAGCTCTTTGAAACTTGATGAGGTCGGCCATCTCTTCGTCCATCGAGACGCCGCTCACGGAGTCGCGCTGCTTGGTGATCAAGTCCTGGACCAGTTCCTGATCACCGAGCCGGCCATTGATTCCCGAAAGGGTGCCGCCGAGGCCCGTCACCGTCTTGCTGTAGAATTCTCCGATCGTGCCGTCGATCAAGGCACCTCCCAAAGTCGTGAAAGTCTGGCGCGAGATATCCGCCACCGCGAGGGCGATCTCATTTGCTCCAGCATCCGCGGTGGCCGTGGCCTTGAGTGTCGTGATGTTCAGGCTCGGATCGATGGCCATGAGCCCAGTCGTCGGAGCGGCTTGGAAGAAGTTCAGGCCCGTGGGCGAGTACGCTCCGTTCACGGCAGTCGTGATCTGATCGGCGGTGCGCTTGAGGTCGTCGCGCAGGGTCTGGATGGTTCCGTCGCGAGCGTCGATCTGACCTTTGATCGAGCCGCCCGTGAGGCTTAAAGCCACGGCCGGTGAGCCACCGGAGACCGTCGAGCCAGTAAAGCTGAGACCATTGGCGATCCCTTTGTCCACCAGCACGACATCGGCGCCAGCCGTGTTCTTTGCGGTGACCTGGATCTGCCCATGGCCGCCCACGATATTGCGCGTGCTGACATCCATGAACTTCCCAAGTTCCTCGAGACGCGCCTGGCGCTGGTCCCGCAGGTCGATGGCGGAATCCGGCCGATCAATTTCAAACTGGGCGATCTCCGTATTGAGGCTGGCGATCTCTGTGAGAAGACTATCGGCGGTGATTACTCCAGAAGCGGCCTCGCCGGTGAGATCTTCCTGCAGCTTCACCAGGCGGTCGTCGGTGACGTTAAACTTGTTCGCGAGGATGGAGGACTTTTGCAGCAGCACGGGCTTCAAGCCAGCGTCGCGTGGGCTGGCGGCAAAGCTCTCGAAGGAATTGAAGAAATCATTGATCGAGGCACTCAAGCCGTCGCCGGAATGAGAAAGATCGCCGATGAAGGCGGAATCTTCAGCGCGGTTCACCTGTTCGCCGAGGTTTGCTTCCGCCCGTTCGAAGGCGCTCTGTTGGGCGCGGAGATAGGAACTTTGAGAAATTTCCCGCCTTACCGCAACATCGAGAAATCGATCGCGGATTTGCGTGATCCCCAATGCTTCAACGCCATTGCCGACCGGGCCAAGATTTGAATCCGTGATGACCCGGTCGCCAAGTTGCACCCGCTGGCGGGCGTAGGTCGGGTTGTTGACGTTGGCCAGATTGCGTCCGGCCACCTGCACCCCGGCTTCGTGGGCGGAGAGGGCGCGGGCTGCGGTTTGAAGGTTACTGAGGAGGCCGGACATAAGTTAGCTGTGCTCCAGCAATCGGCCAACCCCGGCTGCGGCTTTAACCTTCATTCTCCCATTTGGGGCATAGGTCCTTGAGACCGATCCAGGACTCAGGCGGGCGCAGACTTCCTGCATCACTTCCACCGTCCGGGCGAGCAGCATCTGGTTTTGCTCGGCGCGGCGGCGGGTCTTGGCGATCAGCCGATTGATCTCACTGGCGAGCGCCTCTACGAGGGGCCGCAGAGCTTCTCGGAAAGCGGGGATCGTGCCCAATAACGAGATCCGGCTCGGTGGGCGGCCGTCACCGGCAAAGGCGGCGACGAGGGTCTCGCGGTGCGACCGCCGGGTGCGCAGCGTGGCGAGCTGGGCGGCAAGGTGGTCCTCGATCGCGAGGACTGCGTCGGGTTTGCGATTCAAAATGGCCTGCTGCTGCTCGTCGAAAACGTTCATTAGGCCACCGTACTCTTCGAGTTCAGCACGCAATGCGGTAACGATCTGCTCCTGCGGGTCGATGATCCCGGGGCGTTCTTCAAGGTTCAACATGGGTGCTTTCGGTTCCGAGCTGCGCTTGGAGGATGGAGCAGAGACCGAGCCCGCCAGCGCTAGCGATGCTCCCGGCCAGGGAATCGGTGAGTAAATAGCCGTAAACCTGCCCCGATGGCCCTTCCTGAAGCAGCGGCTTCATCGATTCGGAGAGAAATTGCCGGAGCAGGATGCTCTCGAATTGTTCGGGCACCTTGGCCGCATCTTTGGCCTTGGGCGACGTCGCGTTGGCGATGGCGTCGGTTTGGGCAGGGCTGAGTAGTTTAATCGAAGGAATGTTCACGCTTAGTTCATAATGAGATCGGCCTGCAAGGCACCCGCCTTCTTCATGCTTTGAAAGATGGCCATCATGTCGCGCGTGGTGATGCCGAGCGCGTTCATGGCCCCGGCAACTTGTTGGATCGTCGGTAACTCATCGACCATGCTGAAGCCGCCCTTCTGTTCGGTAACCTTCGTCTCCGTCCCTTCCACGACCGCGGTCTGGCCATTGCTGAAGGCATTGGGCTGACTGACTCCGAGGCTCGAGGCGATATTGATCGTCAGTGAGCCGTGGCTGACCGCGACGGTGGAGATGCGCACATTTGAAGTGGCGATGATCGTGCCGGTGCGTTCATTGATGATGACGCGCGCGATGTTATCCGGCACGACTTCGATGGCCCCGAGGGAGGCGACGTAGTTCACTTCGTAGCCACGATACTCTTCGGGCACGCAGACGTTTACGGAGGTGTTGTTCTTGGCGATTGCGGTGCCGGGGAAGACGGCGTTGATGGCCTCGGCCATGCGCGCCGCGGAAGCGAAGTCGGGATTGAGCAGCAGCAGCTCGATGGATTTGTCTCGCACGATCGTCGCCGCGATCTCGCGTTCGACGAGGGCCCCGCCGCTGATCGCGCCGACGGTCGGATGATTCTTCTGCACGGTCGCGCCACCAGCGCCGCCTTCGCCGCCAAGAAAGCCGCCAACGGCCACCGCGCCTTGCGCCACGGCATACACCATCTCATCCGCGCCGAGGAGTGGGGTCTGGAGCAGGATGCCGCCCTGGATCGTCTTGGCATCACCGATCGCCGAGACGGTCACGTCGATCCGCGATCCGGGCTTGGCAAAAGCGGGGATGTCCGCGGTGATCATGACGGCGGCGACGTTGTCGGACTTGATGGTGTTTGGCGGCACATTGATGCCAAAGCGTTGGAGGGAGTTGGCGATGCTCTGGACGGTGTAGGAGAGCTTGCTGTCGCCTTTGCTCGCGAGGCCGACCACGAGGCCGTAGCCGACGAGTTGGTTATCGCGGCCACCTTCTACGGCGGTGACGTCCTTGATGCGCGCGGCGGGTGCCACGGAAGCAAAAGCAAACGCCAAACTCCAAACGCCTAACTTCAAACGCCAAAGGCGCGCCCGCCGCTCGACCCAGGTAGATTTGTTTGCTTCAGACATAGACAGATTGTTCGGAGAGGGGCTTTTGAAGTTTGGCGTTTTGCGTTTGAAGTTCAGCGTTCTTCGCCGTCAGAAGGGATTGATCTTATCATTGAGTTTCAGCAGCCAGCCCTTCTTCTGCGCCTCGGTAAGGGTGCCTTCGGAGACGATTTCGATCCGCGCATCGGCCACGTTGCTGGAGAGGACGGTGTTATCGGCCTGCACGTCGTAGGTGCGAATGATTCCGCGCAGGGATGCAAATTGGCGCTCCTTCGAGAAGCTGATCTCCCGGATGCCTTCCACGACGAGGTTGCCGTTGGGCAGGGTGTCGATGACTTGCACGGCGCAGCGGGTGGCGATGGTCTGGGTGTTCTTGATCTCGCCGCCGCCGGTATAGTCGTTGCCCCCTGCTGCAGCGACGGCGTCGATCGTCGGCACCTTGAAGTCCTTCGGTAATTGGTTCGCGTATTTGCCGCGGAGTAACTCGCCAGGAATCTGAATAAATTGATTGATGAGACTGCTGGCCACGCCCGCGACTCCTTTGGCGGCTTTGTCGGTTTTAAGTCGGAGCGAATCCGACATTGAGACGGTCTCCTGCACGACGATGGTGACGATGTCGCCGATGCGCTTGGCGCGCTTGTCGGCGAACATTCCGCGCTCGTCCGTGATGCCTTCCTTCCAGAGCGATCCGCCATGCAGCGGAGTGCCGAGGAAGGTGCCGGCCGTGAGGAGGGGTATGAGTTTAGAAGTGAACCTGGACTTTGCTTTCATGGAGAATTTGGCCGCTGAATTCTTTGCGGCTTTCGAGGTTGCGAAGCTTGATGAGGTCGCCGGCCGCGCCGCTCTCCAGAGCGAGGGCTTTCATGGTGACATTGAGTGCCCCGTGGTGGCCGCTGACTTCGACGACCTGCCCTTTGTGAACGACGGGGCGCTGCACGATGTCGCGCCGCGTGAGGGCGCGGCCGGCGGGGATGCTTTGGGTGACATCGAAGGGCGATGGGTCCGTCTCCGCCGGGATGAGCGGATTGCGCTCGCGGAGGACATCGACTTTCTGCACGCCGAGAAGGGTGCGATCGAGAGCCTGCCCGCGCTCGAGCCGGGTGGCTGCGACCCATACTTCCTGCCAGAGTTGCGCGCGGATGGGGAGTTGCCATTCGGCGATGACGGTGCCTCCAGAGCTGGCCTTTACGCGGATGAAAAAGGCGCCGCTCACGCCACCGGCGGGGAGCTCGGTGATGGCGAGGAAAAGATCGTCCGCGGGCAGGCGCACCGCCTCCCAAGGGCGCCCCAGGGTGAGCTTCAACTCGCCCGTGACCGCGAGCCGAATGGCGAGTTCTTTTTCCAATTCCTCGGTAAGACGCTCGGCGGTCAGGATGCTTTTCGGCGGCGGCGCTGGACTCGTGGTGAGGCTCGCTTTCGTGGTGGTCGGCGGGGCGGTCTCGACCGGAGCGAGCAGGTTGTTGAGTTGCGCACTGGCCGCAGTCGCGGAGAGGAGCAGCGCGCCGAGGAGCAGAGCGGAGAAGCGGTTCATCGCTTGAGCTGGGCGATCTGGCCAAGCATTTCGTCGGACGTCTGGATGCTCTTCGAGTTCACCTCATAGGCGCGCTGAGCCTGGATCATGTTCACCATTTCCTCGATGACGCTGACGTTGGAGGTTTCGAGAGACCCTTGCAGGATCGAGCCGTAACCGCTCTCGGCGGGATTGCCGAGTTCGGCCGTGCCGCTCGCGGGTGTTTCTTCGTAGATGTTACCGCCCGCACTGCGCAGGCCGGCCGGATTGGCAAAGCGGGCCAACTGCACCCGGAAGTTCTGCGTGCCGGCGGCGCCAGATGTGGTGACTTCGCCGTTCGCGGAGACGGAGACCTCCGTCGTGCCGGAAGGGATCGGGCCAAATCCGCTCAAGACGACGAGCCCATCACTCGTCACCACGCGGCCCTGTCCGTCCACTTTCATGGCGCCGTCGCGGGTGTAACCGAAGGTGCCATCAGGCCGCTGCACCTGGATGAAGCCTTCGCCCTGGATGGCGAGGTCAAATTTCTCGCCGGTTTGCTTGAGCTGGCCTTGGGTGAAAACTTTCGCCGTCGAGACGACGCGGGCACCATTGCCCATCTCCACGCCGGTGGGTACGAGGCTGCCGCCACCGGCTTCGGCACCCACGGCGCGCGGGCGCTGGTAGATCAAGTCCTGGAACTCGATCTTGCTTTTCTTGAATCCCGAGGTGTTCGCGTTCGCGAGGTTGTTTGCGATCGTGTTGAGATTGTATTGCTGCGTCTCCATGCCTGAAGCGCCGGAGTAGAGAGATTGGATCATGAAGTGAGTTAGTAAGTTGCGTGAGTTATCCGAGCGGGTTGCCGAGGCTTTGAATGGCTTTGCCGGCGTTTTCATCGCTCGTCTGGATGACGCGCTGGCTGGCTTCGTAAGCGCGGGAGACGGTGATGAGACTCACCATTTCCTGGAGGCCATTTACGTTACTCGTCTCGAGTGCGCCGCTGACCACCTTGGGTGCGGCGACGGGTGTTGGCTGGACGTTCGGATCGGAAGGCCCGAGCAGGCCGTCGCCGATGCGTTTGAGGACGGATGGGTCGGCAAAATCCTGGATGGCGATGCGGCCGATGGTCTGGTCGCCTTGCACCACGGAGCCGTCGGCACTGATCGAAAGGCGACCGCCTTCTGGTCGGAGGGAGATGGGTCCGCCATCGCCGAGCACGGGGAAACCGAGTTTGTTCACGAGAGTGCGCTCGGAGTTCACGTGAAACTCGCCGTCCCGGGTGAAGCCCGTCTGGCCGTTCGGCCGCTGCACTTGGAAAAAGCCCGGCCCTTCGATGGCAAAATCAAACTCGGCGCCAGTCGTCCGCACTTGGCCGACCTGCATGTTGATCCGCGAGACCGCGGTCGGCATGACGCTCTGCGAGCTATTGCCGGAGCGACCGCCATCCCCGCCCCGCAGCGTCCCGCCCATGACAGAGGCAAAAGTGGCCTCGGTCTTGCGAAAGCCGGGGACGGCTGAAGCTGCGAGATTTTCGGAGATGATGCCCTGCCAGCGCTCGAGAGCGGCGAGAGAAGCAGCACCTTGGTAAACGCCGATGTTCATTGTGCTGCCCAGCCTAGCACTGGGTATGCCATCACCCGCCAAGCCCCGTACTTACAGCATCCGCAACCAGAGACAGGTTGCGCACGGCAGATTGTGCCGGGCAAGACATGCCAGTTTCGGCAGCACTCGGCAGGTTACGCCGGGTGTCGGAAAACCAACTTTGCGCGGCGATCTCCGCGCCAGTTACCGCACCGCGTTACTTCGCCTTTTTCTCGGCTTTCGCCTCGATGGTCTTGGCCGTCATCGAGTAAGAGATCGTGACTTTCGCGCCGACTTTAAGTTCGCCGGTCACTTTCGTGTCGGCGTTGCGCGCGAGTTCCCACTTATCCTCGCCTTTCATGACGACGATCTTCGTATCCGTGAGTTCGACGATCGGGCCGGTGACTTGGTAACTTTCAGCAGCGCGGAGGCTGGTGGCGGAGAAAGCGAGGGTGGCGACGAGGGCGAGGAGGCGGGTGGTTTTCATGGGCGCGGGTGGCTGTTTTGGTGGTGGGGAAGGACTTGCCGGTCAGCAGATGCGCAGAACCTTGGCCACGATGTCCATCGGGCGGGGCAACTGCACGGCTTCGAGCTTCGGGCTGTAGATCGCGGGTGCGTCGATCGCGGAGATCCGGAGCACTGGGGCATCAAGGTCATCGAAGGCCTGCTCATTGATGATCGACGAGATCTGGGCACCGACTCCACAGAAGGGTTTGTTTTCCTCGATGAGCACGGCCCGGTGGGTCTTGCGGACGCTGGTGAGGATGGCCTCTTCGTCGAGAGGG
This sequence comes from Chthoniobacteraceae bacterium, assembly GCA_031409655.1. Lineage (GTDB taxonomy): Bacteria > Verrucomicrobiota > Verrucomicrobiia > Chthoniobacterales > Chthoniobacteraceae > JANNXQ01. The sequence goes on from JANNXQ010000243.1 coordinate 10,289, forward strand.
CGGATCGAGCGCAGGTCGATGACTTCAGCATTGATATCGTGCTCGGCGGCGAGCAGTTCGGCGGCCTTCAGCGCGGTGAGCACGGCGCGACCGTGGGCGATGAGGGAAACATCGGTGCCCTGGCGTTTCACGTCGGCGACGCCGAGTGGGATGGTGTACTCGCCCTCGGGTACTTCCCATTCCGCCACCCCCCTTTCCTAAGCTCCATCCTTGGCGAATCTGCCCTTTGGGTCAACATTGGGTTGGAGAACATCCCCGAAGAGTCAAGTCCAGCAAGAAACATCCCTTTGAGCGCACGACGTCCGTTGCAGGGCACTGCCGAGAAAATACTTCTCGGCATGATCAACTTTACCCCGATGAAATCCACGAAATCGCCCAACTCAAATTTGGAGCACTTACGGGCGCTCCAAAAAGTAATAATTTGGGATTCGGCGAGCGAGGGAATCGGTTTGATTCTCTAATCAGGGGCTGGACCAGGTATTGGAACGAGGTGTTCCAGCAGTCGCCTCGGCTCGATCCTGATT
>JANNXQ010000244.1:0-22526 GCA_031409655.1 Chthoniobacteraceae bacterium
GAGGCCACGCGGATCAATCCGCAGGCGGTCATCGCCGTCACGGATCGTGAGGGTTTTGTCCTCGGAGTGTGGGACATGCAGAGTCGGCTGCCCGATCCGCTGCCGGCGAATCCGCTGATGCCGCCGTCCAACACGCGAATCCTCGGCCTGCTCGGAGGCGCGATCACACGAGCTGGCACGGCGGCATTTCTCAGCAGCAATGAGCAAGCCTTCACCTCCCGCACGGCGGGCTACATCATCCAGCAACATTTCCCCGTCGGCGTCCGCAACACTCCGCCAGGGCCGCTCGTCGGGGTGGGACTTTCGAGTCTCTTTTTTTCCGACATCAATCGGATGAAGCGAATCCCTGTCGGGTTCGATTTCCTCGACCTCCACGATCCGGCCGCGCCGCTCACGAACAAGCGCATCTCCACTGGCGTGCGTGGAGAACCTGCGCCTTTTGGCTCGCTGAACGATTCACCCGGTGGAGTGCCGCTCTACAAAGAGGGACAGCTCGTCGGCGGCATCGGCGTGACCGGCGATGGTGTGCCCACGGACCTGGCACCAGCGGCGGCGTTTTTTTTGCGGGAGACGCAACGCACCGTTTCCTCGGGTTTCGTGGCGACGACGAAGCGCGACGCGGATGAAGAGGTGGCGCTCGCAGGGCAGACCGGGTTTCGTCCGTCGCGGGACATCATCGCGAGTAATGTGCTCATCGGTGGGATCCGCATCCCCTACGTGCAGCCCCACATCGACGATGTGCATGACATCGAAGATGTCCCACCGCTCGAGAGCTTGCCGGGCTCGATGGTGGCCGGATTTCCGATCCAGGCGCCACCGCTGCCGTACCCGTATCCGATTGTGAATCTTGGTGGGGTCGAGGGGGAGTTGCGCGCGGCGGTGGTCTTCGACCCCGCGCTCGGACGCGATGTGATCCGCTGCATCGACGATCCGGTGTCGCGAATCCCGGGGCGCGAAAAGATCGGGAAGGCGAAGCGCCTGACGGCGGAGGAAGTGGAAAGCATTCTCGCCAAGGCGGCCCAGCGCGCGAGCATCACGAGGGCGGGCATTCGCCTGCCGATCGGAGTCTCGGCGAAAGTCTTCATCGCCGTGGTGAACAATCCCCAGAAAAACGAAGAGCCACCCACCGTGCTGGGCACTTTTCGCACGGGTGAAGCCACCCTCTTCTCGTGGGATGTCGCCGTGCAGAAGGCCCGGACGGCGGTTTTTTTCTCGAATCGACAACTCGCGATGTCGGCCCGGGCCGTGGGCTTTCTCGCGCAGCGAAACTTTCCCCCGGGGCTCGACGGGCGTCCGCCCGGTCCGCTCTTCGGTTTTCAGGAAGCCGTCTCGCTCAAGCGCGATCCGGTGCTCAACCGGCGGCGTCCGGAGACCCTTGGGTTTCCGGGAAACCCGAATCTCCCCAATGGCCTCACCATCTTCCCCGGTGGCTTCCCGCTCTATCGCGACGGGCAACTCATCGGCGCCATCGGCATCTCTGGCGATGGGGTGGATCAGGACGACATCATCGGCGCCAGTGGGTGCGAAGATTTCCTGCCCAATGCCCGCATCCGCGCGGACCGCTTCAGCTACCGTGGCGCCCGGCTTCCGTACACGAAATTTCCGCGGGATCCGGAAAAGTAAAATCCGGCACCCCGGGGAAAACTTCGGCCTTACGATTTAGGGAGCGCCGCGCGCAAATCCTTGAGCGCATCGGCAAACGACTCCGGGTCGAAACTTTCGCCTTCTCGGGAGCGGCGGAGAATCCCTTGAAGCAAAGTGTCAAACGTGTCCGGATCATTGACGCCCACCTTCTTTCCAGCCTGCCGAAGGCTGGAGATCGCCGGCGCGAGGACTTCAGCACGGCGACTGAGCAGGGCCGCATCCCCGGTCTTCGCCTGGCGAAACTCGGCTTCGAGCGAGAGGTAGTTTTCCAACAGCTTGGTCACATCGTCATTCGTCCAGGTGGCTCGGGCGGCCGTCCGCGCCAAGTCATCAGCGGCGGATTTCATCGACGAAAAACCCTCAGTTTCCGGCAAGGCTTTCCGTCCCGCATCCGTTTTCCGGAGCAGCCAGACGAGCGCCTTCCAGCGGAGCACGAGAGGTTCATCGCGCTGGCCCTCAAGTTTCCAACTGATCTCCCGCAGAGCCACGGCCTGTCCCGTCATCCAGGAGCGCGGGCCGATCGCCGGGCGCGCATCGAGGTAGTGCGGAGGTTGCGCGTGGGCCTGCGCATCCAGCTCGAAGTACAACTCGGGATGACCGGCATCGGAGATGGCACGGTCGATATTCAGATGGCAGGCGACGCAAGTGTTCGCCCGCCCATAGAGGTCGTTCAGGTTGCGCAGGCCGACCTCGACCATCTGCTGGAAGGTGACGTCGGAGCGGGTGTGAAAACGCAACCAAGGCTCGGCCGGACCATGGCACGCCTCGCACCCGACGGAATTGTCGGGGATAAGATCCTTGACGAGGCGGTCCGGCGGCACGGTGTGCATCGGCGCGTGGCAGGAGGTGCACTGCGCGGCCTTCCGCGGATCGCCGGTGATCTGCAGGGCCTCGGCGATGCGCAGCGACGTGCCTTTCCCGAGGATGCCAAGAGCAATCGCGTGACGGTCCTTTCGTCCATAGATGATCGCCTCGTTTCGATTCGTTCCGCCGCCATGGCAACTCGTCGAAGCACACGATTGCGAACCGGTGAACTTTGGGTTCAAGACCTTCGGGACCTCTGCGGCTGTCGAATCCAGCGCCAGCATGGAGGACAAGAGTCCCGCGGCAAGGGAGCCAGGAATCTGCAGTCGCGTCATGACACCAAGGATTCATTCCCGCCGACTTTTTGTCCATCCCGGAAAAGGGCGAGCGTCGCTTCATCTTCTGTCCGATTGATCAACTATCCGTGGAAAGCGGAATTCCGCGCTTGGTTCTGGGTCTCCCGTCGGTCTAAGGTTCGGCCGAGAATCATTTATGGATTTGCATCCGATAACTCTGATCAACGGGTTCCTTTTAGGGGCGATGGGGTTTGCGTATGGCGCTCACTCTGGGCCGCTACCTGTGCTATGAGGATCGATCGCGGTCATCTCCCCTGGCTGATTTTTGTCCTCCTCGCGACACTTGGAGCGGCCTGCCTTTACGTCGCCAATTTTCATCCGCAGCAATTGCCAGGTTGGGTCGGTCTTCCAAAGTTTTTCGGACCCGTCCCGCCGGTTCGCCGTTCCATCGGGGGGACGCCGTTGGGGCTCATCTTTGGCACTACGGCCTTCCTCATCTTCATCTTTGCTTCGGCGCTCGGGGTGAGAAAGAAGCGACGGCTGTGGCCCATGGGGCGGGTCGAGTTGTGGTTGAAGGCGCACCTCTGGCTCACGGTTTTCACGCTCCCATTGGTTTTGTTTCACAGTGGATTCCGAGCCGGAGGGTCGCACACCCAGTGGTTGCTCATCCTTTATGGTACGGTCATGGCGAGCGGATTTTTCGGCGCCGTCCTCCAGCACTTTATGCCGCGGATGATCAAGGAGCGGCTGCGTCGGGAGGTCGTGTTTGAAGAAATTCCGCACCTTAAAAAAGTCCTCCTGAAGTCCACTCAGACACTCCGGGACGAGATGGAGGAATTTGCGGCTGGACCGTCCGAGTCGTCGCGATCGGGTGGTCTGGCGATCGCTGGAGGCACTCGATCGACGGTGGTGACGGCGAGCGCGGCCGACCGCGAATCTGCGCAGGTCATCATCCGCTTTCTCGACGACCAATGCCTGCCTTACCTCGCGGCTGCGCGCACCGCTCGACATCGGCTGGGCGACGGGGCGTCTGCCATGGAGACCTTCCGCATGCTGCGCCTGAGCGTCGCCGAGCGCTGGCGAGCGCAAGTCGAGACTTTGGAGCGGCGTTGCGAAGAGCGCCGCCTGATGGATCTGCAGACGAAGTTACAACACTGGCTCCACGGCTGGCTCCTCATCCACGTACCCACGTCGTTTGCCTTGCTCATTTTTACCGCCTGGCATGCCTGGGTCGCGATTCGATTTCTGGGGTTCTTGCAATGATTTGCGGCCATGGCTGAGGACCCCCCATCGCAGAAAAGAGTCTCGGGAAAGTATCAGGACAACCTTGGTTATTTCAGACGCCCGCACTATCTTCGCCGACTCCGGCTCTGGGCATTTGTCGGCGTCGTGATTTTCGCGGTCCTGGCAGTGGCTGGCTTCCGCTACTGGGGAAAGGATGAAGTCTTTAGCCCGGGTCCGATCTCCGCCAATCACGCCCACCTTGCGCAGGACTGCCGAGCCTGCCATGAGGGAGTCGAGACCAGTGTCTTCGCCGGCCTCCCTTCGGAGCCTGGTCGGGTTGGCTCCGCCGCGTTCGGCCATTCCTCACTCGCCAGTCTGGACGCCGCTTGCCTGCGGTGCCATCCGTCGATGGATTTGCACCTCCCGCAAGCGAGCCGCCTCGACATGCACGCGGTATCCTCCGCGCTTGCCGTCGTGCATGCCACCGGCTGCGCCACTTGCCATCGCGAGCACGTCGGCCAGGAGCGCATCGCGCTGCCAGATCGTCAGTCCTGCATCGACTGTCACAATAGCGCGGAGAAACTTCGACTTAGCCCGAAGCGGGTCGAACTGAGTCACAAAGCCATCGCTAACACGGGGGAGAATCGGGACCTTGGTGATGGACTGATGCGGTTCCTGGCGCCGTCCCGAGCCGTGGGTGCGCTTCAGCCTTTTTCCACTTATGCCGACGGTCATCCTCCATTTGCCTACGAGGATCCGGCGCGGCGCGACCCAGCGCAACTTTCTTTCAATCACGCCCGGCATTTGCGCGACGACCTTCCCAAGGTGCAAGGACACAAGCTCGATTGTGCGGATTGCCACCAGCCCGGACCCGGCGGCATTTACTATCAGCCGGTGCAGTACGAAACGCACTGTCAGCAATGTCATTCGCTGCAAATCCATCCGGACCTGCCAAACCTACTGGTGCCTCACGGCGACCCGGAGAAGACCCGCTATTTTCTCGGCAGCCTGAAAACGACCCTCGATCCCGGGCAATTTAAGGCTTTGAAAGACCGCGGCCTGGAGACCCTGTCCGAATTTGAAAGGCGCATTTATTTCGAGGGCGACCCTCCAGTGGGGAAGGGGCTCAACTCCTCCCGTCCTGGCGTCCGGAAATTCCTCACCGAATGCGCCAAGTGCCACACGGTGAAACCTGGCGAAAACGGATCTTTTCCCATAGTCGATGCTCCGAGAATTGCCGACCGCTGGGTGCAACACGGCCCCTTCACCCACCTCCCACATCAGCACGTGGCCTGTGTCGATTGCCACGCCAAGGCGCTCAGCAGTAAAGACACGAAAGACATCCTGCTTCCCGCGCAGACGCTTTGCGTCGAGTGCCATCGCCCGGTGGCCACGGGCGCAGTTGCCGAATCCGATTTAGTCAGCCAACTGCCTGTCTCGATCGACTCCAACAGTCTGGCCGCCCGGCAGGCGAAAAACGGCGGAGTCAAATCCGACTGCCAGGGCTGCCACGCCTTCCATGCACCCTCCGACGCGGGGCGGATTCTGGAAGCAAAGTAGCAACTCGAAAAGACCTGGCCAGAGAACAACGAAGCGCTGGCCTTCGGCGCTTCCGCTCACCGCATTTTCCAAAAAATGGGGCTTTTAAGCCCGCCCCGCGGCGACTGCGGTCGCGTCCAGGCGGGCGATTTCCATGCCGACGAGACAGACGTCGTCCACGAAGGGGCGCCCGTCGGCAAATTCTTGGATCTCGGCGAAAACGTCGTCCATGAGTTGTGCGGTCGGCAGGCCCGCGCGCTGGCGGACGGATTCGCGCAGGCGGCCTTCGCTGAAGGTTTCATCGTTCGCATTCTCCACTTCGAAGAGGCCGTCGGTGAAAAAGAGGATCAGGTCCTCGGCAGCCACCGGGCGTTCGTGGGTGTGATACTCGGCGTGGTCGAAGAGCCCGAGGGCCGGGCTCGAAGCGGATGGCACCAGGATCGGTGCCACCCCTCGGGTGGCCGGGCGGACGAGCAGCGGACTCGGGTGGCCCGCGCTGGCAAAACGAATCTGCGAAGTGGCGATGTCCACCACCAGAAAGCACGCGGTGGCGAAAAGGCCGCTGCCGGTGTTGCCGAAAATTCCGCGCAAGGCGCGGTTGATCTCCGTCAGCAAGCGACCGGGATCGGTCGCGACCTCACCGAGTTGCTCCTCCAGGGCACGCATCATCGCGGTGACCAGCGCGGCGCGGACGCCATGCCCCATGACGTCGCAGATGAAGACGCCGACGGCGGTATCGGAGACGCGGACGACATTGAAGAAATCGCCGCTCATCGAACTCGTGGGGCGAAACAGGCTGCAAAACCGGACGGCGCTCGCGGCTTGCGACACGCCGCGCGGCAGGGTCGGGAAATTCTGGGGCAAGAGCGCGATCTGAAGTTCCCGAGCCATCTCGAGGTCTTCCTCCATGATCGCGTTTTTCTGACGCAGCTCCTGAGTGCGGTCGGCGACTCGCTGTTCAAGTTCTTGATTGAGCGCGAGCAGGTCGGCCTCGGCCTGACGGCGGGCCTTGCGCTCCTCGACTTCCCGCAGCGCTCGGAAGACCGCAGGCACCAGACGACCGAGCCGATCCTTCAGGACGAAATCGGTCGCGCCGCCCTTCATCAGTTCCACCGCCGTCTCCTCGCCCACGGCACCCGAGATGACGATCACCGGAACCTCCGGGCAGCGCTCCGCGGCAATCGCCAGAGCTTCGGCCCCGTTGAAGGCGGGCAGCTTGTAGTCCGCGAGGATGATCTCGGGTTGAAACTCGATGATCGCCTGCTCGAATTCGCTGCGGGTTTGCGCGCGCTCCGAGAGGAAGTGAATCCCGCCCTGCCGGAGTTCGCGCGTGATTATTTCGGCATCAAGGTCAGAGTCCTCGAGCGAGAGGATGCGGAGCCGTTTGGCGGTCGGTGTGGATGTCGTTTTCATTTCCTTCCCTCAGGTGGGAGCCTCGTTAAGTAACAGCCAATAGAGGCCCAGATTGCAAACCGCTTCGGAAAAGTTTTCAAACCCGACCGGCTTCACGATGTAGCTGTTCGCCCCGAGCTTATAGGCCTCAAAGACGTCCCGATCCTCGCGAGAGGACGTGAGGACCACCACCGGAGTCAGCTTGGTGCGGGCGTCGGCTCGGAGGGCGCGCAGGACTTCGATCCCGTCCACCTTGGGCAGCTTCAAGTCGAGGAGCACGACCTTGGGTTGCAGGCTGACGTCGCGTCCCTCGTAAGCACCGGTGCCCAAGAGAAAATCGAGCGCGGCCTGCCCGTCCTCCACATGGATGAGTTGATTGGCGAGGTTGCGATTCTTGAGGGAGCGGATCGCCAGTTCCGCATCGCTGGCGTTGTCCTCGACGAGGAGAATTTCCACAGGGTTTGTCTTCATTTTGTATTCGGTAGGGCGAAGGAAAGAGTCGCACCTCGATCCACTTCACCCTCGGCCCAAGCCCGACCTCCGTGACGCTGCACAATTCGCTGGACGAGTGCAAGCCCGACGCCCGTGCCTGGAAACCGGTCGTTCGTGTGCAAGCGCTGGAAGACGCCGAAGAGCTGCCCCACGTAGCGCATGTCAAAGCCCGCGCCGTTATCTTTCACGGAGTAGATCTCCATCCCATCTGCACTGGTCCGCGCGCCGATCTCGATCACGCCTTCCTCGCGTCCACTGGTGAACTTGATGGCGTTGCTGATCAGGTTCACCCACACCTGCTCGATCATCGGCTCGGTGCCTCGGATCGGGGGGAGGGGATGAAGATCGAGCCGTAATTTTCGCCCGGTCTCCTGTGCCGCCAGTTCGTCGAAAACCCGCTGCGCCATGGCCCGCATATCGATCTCCGAGGCCTGCAATTGCTGCCGGCCGAGCCGGGAAAAGGTGAGCAGATCGTCGATGAGCCGCCCCATGCGCTGGGCGCCATTGCGGATCACGCCGAGCATGCGCCGGCCCTCGTCGTCGAGCCGTTCCCCGTAGTCTTTTGTGACGATGCGCGAAAAGCCATCGATCGCGCGCAGCGGCGCGCGGAGGTCGTGGGAGACGGAATACGAGAAGGCGTCGAGTTCCTTCACGGCAGCCTCGAGTTCGGCGGTGCGCTCGCGGACGCGCCGCTCCAGCGAGGCGTTCAGCTCGCGGATTTGCTCCTCCGCCTGCTTGCGCTCAATGGCGATGCCCGTGATGTGGACCGCCCGCGCGATGACCTCCAACTCGGCGGCCACGGGTCGGCGTGGCGCGCCGTAGTAGATGGCGAAGGTGCCGAGGATTTTCCCGTCGCTGCCATGGATCGGCGTGGACCAGCAGGCGCGCAGCCCGTGGCTCAGCGCGAGTTTTTGAAAATTTTCCCAGAGCGGGTCGCTGCCGATGTCCTCGACGATCACCTGGCGGTCGAGATAAGCCGCCGTGCCGCAGGAGCCGACCTCGGGTCCGATGGCGACCCCGTCGATGAGGCGATTGTACGCCTCCGGCAGGCTCGGGGCCGCGCCGTGCCGCAGGTGGGCTCCGTCCTTGTCCAGCAGGAGGATGGAGCAAAACGCGCCCGGCAACTGTTTCTCCAAGCCGAGCATCAAGCCGTCCAAAACTTCGCGGAGCGCCGTGGCGCTGCTGATCAATTCGAGGGCACTCTTTTCCCACGCCAGCAATTGCTGGGTCTGCTTGCTCTCGGTGATGTCCATGACCACGGACGCTGCCCCGGTGACGGTTCCGCGTTCGTCGATGAGCGGCGTGTTATACCATTCGCAGAGGATCGTCCGGCCGTCCTTGTGGACGTTTTCATTCGAGCTCCTTTCCCCGCCGCTCTGCTTCAGCAAGGCCTGCCAGATCTCCGCCACGTGGGGGCGGTACTTTTCCGGGATGATGAAGGACGCATGCTGCCCGATCGCTTCCGCATGGCTGAAACCGAAGATGGTTTGCGCGGCGGGGTTCCAACGAGTCACCCGGAATGCCAGATCCCACTCGATCACTGCCATCGGCGTCTGCTCGAAATGGAGGCGCAACTTTTGGCTGGCCATCCGCAGCGCTTCCTCCGCCTTCTTGCGTTCGGTGATGTCGATATTCGTCCCCACGAAGCCCACGGTCTTGCCACTCGCGGACACGATCTGGGCAGCCGTGCCGAAGACCCAGGTCACCAGCCCGTCGCGGTTTTTGAAACGATATTCAAACCCCCACGTGCCGCGGCTCTGAACCGCTTTGTCCCAGTTTTCAGCCATCATCGCCCGGTCTTCTGGGTGCAGGCCGTCTCGCCAGCCCTGGCCCCGCGCTTCCTCCGGCTTCATCCCGGAGGCGGCACACCAGCGCCGGTTCACATAGATGCAGTTCCCATCCGCATCGGTGAGGGAAATGAGGATCGGCGCGTTTTCGGCCAGCGTCCGGAAACGTTCCTCGCTGATCCGCAGAGCCTGGCCAGCTTTCTTCAGCGGCGTGATGTCGAGGTGGGAAACGATCGCTCCCCCGATCTCCGTGGGCACCGGGGCGGTCTGCAGCAGGAACCAGCGCGCCTCCTTGGCGGAATCGCACGGATACTCCAGCCGGAAGTCCGGGCGCGACCCATTGAGCACGCCTTCGATGCCCGCGAGCGCGGCCGTGGCAAAGCGGTCGCCTTCCGCAGTCGCCGTCCGACAGGCATCCAGATAGCTGGCGCCGATCTCGATCCGACAGAGCGGCGGGTTGCCATTTTCGCGGGCGAAACGGAGCCACGGTTCGTTCACCGCCACGATCACGCCCTCCCGGTCGAGCACGGCAACCTCCGCGGGCAGCGCATTGAGGATCGCGCTCTTGAAGTGTTCGCCCTGTTTCAGAGAGTCGGCGATGTGCTCGCGTCGGGCCGCCTCTCGGTTCAGTCGCAGCACGCCGAGAGAAATGAGCAGCGCACTCAAAAGCACGCCAGCCGGCAGGAGGGCGAAGGCCCGATCATTGATCGCGCTTGCCTCTGCCTCCCGCGAGACGAGTTCCCGCGCTTCTTCCTCCTCCATCGCGTCCAGGCCCCCCCGGATCTGATCCGTCAAGATAGTGTCGCGACCCGCGGCGATCCGCTCCGCTGCCGCCGCGTATCCGCTGGTCCTGCGCAGCTCGATCAGTTGCTGCGACATCTTCATCCACTGCCCGGTCCACGTTTCCAGCGTGGCGAGCCGCGCCTGCTGGCCCGCATTGTCCGAAGTCAGCTTCCGAAGTTCCGGGAGATGCTGCTGTGCTTCGGCGATCGCTCTTTCGGAAAGCGGGAGAAAGACTTGGTCTCCCGTGATCACGTATCCCCGCTCGGCGCTTTGCGACTCATCGAGGTCGCTCCGCAAAGCGCGCACCTTCGCAATCTTCTCGTGGGTGTCCTTCGCCCGAGCGGCCGCGGCCACGAGATCCTTTGTGCTCCGATGCGCCAGAGCGGCCACCGCGCCGAGCAGCACCAGACCACCCGCAAATCCGAGCGTGAGCCACGGGCCGATCAACCAGCGCCGCCCCGCCTCCCGCCAGGCAATACGCAGCATCGCCGCGCCCAGCAGCACGAAAAGCAACGCCGTGTGAACGGCCATCCCGGTCAACCTCCACCAGCCGTAGCCAGGATCGAACTCCGCCGCATCACCCAGCACCGCGAAGAGCCCGATCCCGACTACGAGCGTTCCAAGACACCCGAGGATCAAGGGTCGGCGGGCATTCCCGGGTGGCCAGCTCATCACCCCGAGAGCCGCCGCCGTGAGCACGAAACAGATCGACGCATTCACTGCCATGCGCATCGAATGCGATGCCGCGACCGTGGCGCCGGTGTCGCGGAGCAGGAGTTCGTCGATGCCGATACTCCGACCGGTCGCGTATTCGAAGAGGGTGAGCAGCGCCAGCCCGCCGGTCGCGAGCGCACCTCCTTGCGCCGCGCGCCGCGCCCACGCATTGGGCACTTGCAGCAGGAAGAGCGCGCTACCGCTAAGGATGAAGCCCAGCGCCGCATTCGCCTTCATGGTCACCGCCCCGGGGATCGGCGAGATCAAGGCCTCGATCCCAAACGCCCAGCCCGCGAGCACCAGACCGCCCACGACTGCCACCGCCCCGCCGACAAGACGAACGAACGCGGGCTCCCGGGAGCGACTGCTGATGGAGATCGGCGCATTCATGCATTTCCGCAGCGCGAACCCCGCGCTCGGCATAAACATGGGTTCACTCCGGGAAAAGCCAAGCACCGATCCGGCAGCGCCGCGGTGCCCCCCTTTCCGCTGCCCCCGAGGAAACGCCCGAACCTCGCAGAGCGCCCGTTCGCTGGCTGTTGAAGTTTTCTCCGACCGGCTTTCCGAGCGGGCTGAGATGGAGTATTCATCCCGCCATCCATGCCGCTTCCCTGGTTCCAAGACCGCTGCCCGCTCTACCTCGCCCCGATGGCCGGGGTCACGGACACCATTTTCCGCCAGCTCTGCAAGGAGCAGGGCGCGGATGTCATGGTCACGGAGTTTGTCTCGGCGGAGGGAATCTTCCGCCGCAATGAGCGGACCCTGGAGTATCTCGAATTCGTGGACGCGGAGCGCCCGCTCGGGGTGCAGCTCTTTGGCGGCGATCCGGCGCATCTCGGGGAGGCGGCGCGGATGGTCGTGGACTGGAAGCAGCCGGATTTCATCGATCTGAATTTCGGGTGTCCCGTGAACAAGGTGGTGTCGAAGCAGGGCGGTTCGTCGCTGCTGCGCGATTGTCCGCTCCTCGAAAAAGTCGCGCGCGCGGTGGTGCAGGCCGTGGCCCCGCATCCGGTGACGGCGAAGATGCGCATCGGCTGGAGCGACGCGACGATCAATGCGACGACGACGGCGCGCATCCTGGAAGACAGCGGGGTGCAGGCGATCGCGGTCCATGGGCGCACCAAGGAGCAGGGCTACCGCGGCGAGGCGAATTGGGACGTGATCGCGCAAGTCGCCGCGGCGGTGCAGGTGCCGGTGATCGGGAATGGGGACATCGCGGGGGCGCTCGACGCCGAGCGGCGGATGCAGAGCGGCGTGCGCGGGCTGATGCTCGGACGCTCGGCGATGAGCGCCCCGTGGGTCTTCCGCGAGATCAAACATTTCCTCGCCACCGGCGAGCACCTCCCGCCGCTCCCGCTCGAAGCGCGCTGGACGCACATCCTCCGCCACTGCCGCTGGGAGGTGGCGGCGGCAGACAGTGAGCTGCACGCGCTGGCGGCGATGCGGTCGCGGCTGATGGCTTACTCCCGGGGAATGCCGGAGGCGAAACGGTTGCGGGAGCGTTTCTCGCAAGTCGGGTCGCTCGTCGGCCTCGCCGAGATCGCCGCGGAAAACCTGGCGAACGCCGCCGCTGGCTCCGCGGAATCGGAACTCAGCGCTGCCCTTTCCTGAGATCCCTGCTTTGTTCTCACCCATCCCATGACCACCGCTCCACAGACCGCCGAAATCAAAGTAAAGATCGGCAACGAAAAGCTCGTGAAGGTGACCGACGCCGCCAGCACCAAGCTTACTTCGCTGCTCACCCGCCAGGGTCGTCCGGAAGGCGCGCTCCGGGTCGCGGTGATTGGCGGCGGCTGCTCGGGATTGCAGTACAAAATGGATCTCGTGAATGGCCCGGCGAACCGCGACATCATGGTCCATAGCGCGGGGGTGCGGGTGGTCATCGATCCGAAAAGCGCGCTCTTCGTCAGCGGTTCGCTGCTCGACTACAGCGACGACCTGCAAAAGGGCGGCTTCAAGGTGACGAACCCGAACGCCGTCGCCCACTGCTCGTGCGGCGAGAGTTTCTCGGCGTAGCCCGCGCCTACTTCTGCTCGCTCGGCGGGCGGATGAAAGTGAGCGAGTCGCCCACGCCTTTTAGGGTGTAGAGCGACTTCTCCACCGGCACGTCGAAGACGCGCCCCTTTTCCGCAGCCACGCGCACCTTCAGGAGGTACTCGCCGTCCAGCTCCCGAACGGCCTTCAGCTTGCGTCCGGAGAATTCCACCTGCTGTTCCTTGAGCGGGAGAAAGACTTTTTCCACCACGACACCAGTGAGCTTATTCCCCGCCACGGGCTGGGCCATGTGGCGGATGCCGTAGGCGATGAAGCCGAGCACGAGCACGGCGATGACGCCAGCCACCAGGGCGTCCCGCAGCGTGGTGCTGGGCAGGACGAGCTTCGGCGCCGGCGGCTTCATTCCGCGTGGGCCGGGACGCTTCCCGGCGCGGCCGCCTGCATGGTGGCCGTCTCCTCCGTCGCCACGGCAGCGTCCGCGAGCAGCTTCCGCTGCCAGATATAGCGCCGAAGTAATACTTTCAGGGTCGCCGTCATCGGCACGGCCACGATGGCCCCGAGCAGACCGCCCATGAGCAGCGTCCAGACGAAGACCGAGACGATGATCGTCATCGGATGCAAACCCACGCTTTCGCCGACAATCTTCGGCGTGATGAAAAGTCCATCGACCTGCTGGACCGCGACGAAAATGCCGGTGACGACCAGCGGGAAGACCCACCACGGATCGCTCGGCACCCAGGTGCCGGCGCCACCTTGGACGGAAGCAATGATCACCGCGGGGATCCAGCAGAGGATGATGCCGAGATACGGGATGATCCCGAGGAAGCAGAGCAGGAAGCCGATGAGGATTCCGAAATCCAGCCCGATGATCACCAGCCCGAGGCCCGTCGCGGTGCCATTGATCAGGCTCACGATGAGCTGTCCGCGGAAGAAGGCGATGAGGTAGCCATTGATCTCGCCGATCACACTCACCACCTCGTCCTTAAAAGCAGAAGCGCGCAGCGGCAGGTAGTCGCCCCACGACTTCGCGATGTTGATGCTCTCGATCAGAAAATAGTACAGATAGACCGGCACGATGATCATCGAGAGCAGGAAGCCGAAGACCCCGAGGAAGCCGCCGACGCTGGATTTTACGAAGGTCCACGCGTTTCGCAGCACCGCGGGCAGAGAGGTCTGCACCCACTCGCCGGAGACGAGTTTCTGCCAGTCATACTGGAGGTCCGTCTCGGGTTTGGCATCGGGAGGCGTCTTTGTGGAGGGGGGCGGAGAATTCGCTTCAGGCAGAGGGGTGGGCTCGACGGGGCCGAAGGTGTCGGGCGCGGGTGGGCCTTCCACGGCGGGCTGAAGTTGCGGGAAGAGTTGGAAGCCCGTCTTTTGCTGCACGCTCTTGGCCACATTCACGACGAGCACGGTCAGCCTCTCCGTGTAGCGCGGCACGCGGCGGGCGAGATTCCCGGTCTGGTGGGAGATGGCCGGCACGATCCACACGAGGATGCCCGCGAGGGCGATGGTCACTGCCGCGAAGACCGCGAGCACGGCGCGGTTCCGGGTTGTGCCCCACGAGACGATCTTCCCGACGATGGGATCGAGCAGGTAGGCCATCACCGCTGCGACAGCAAAGGGGATGAGGATCGGCTGCATGAAGCCGAGCACCTTGGACGCCGTCCAAACCAGCCCGACCGCAATCGCCCCGATGATCACGAGAGCCAGCGCGCTGACCGCCGCCCACAGGGTCTTGCGTTGCCAGGGAGTAGGAAAATCGGGAATATTCATCGAGCCAATGGACTCCCGCGACTCTGCCACGCAGGTCCGCGGAAGTCCGCAGAAAACTGGGGCTTTACCTCCGAACGGGCAGCAGCGCCGCGGCGAGCTTTTCGCGCCAGGGATGAAGAGGACGCTCGAGCAGGTGATAGCTGAGCGCGCCGGCGACGAGTGCGGCGATCAGATTCCCGGGAAACCAGACCGCCTGATAGAGCACCGGGAGCGGGAGTCCGGGGATGAGCAGCTCCTGCGGACGCGCAAAGAAAAAGACCTGCTGCCAGATGTAGGTGCCAAAGGAAATCAACGCGAGCCAGCGCGCCGCCCGACTGTTTAGCACCGCCGCCAGCCAGCCCTGCCGGCAGCGCAGGGCGGCCTCGACCATGAGCAGGGCGGGGAAGATTTGCAGCCAGCGGAGCACTGCGTTTTGCGCGTCGGTGGCACTCGTCGAAAGGTGGAGCAGGAGCAAGCCGGTGACGAATCCGCCAAGGATGGTGAGGGTGGCCGGCCAGACGCATTTTCGCGCGGCCTGAGTCCCGGGATCGAGGGCTGGGCGAAAGGCCAGCCAGCAGCCAAGGAGGATGGCTTCGCCGCGGAAAAATTGACTGAGATGCAGCGCCGTGGTGTCCGCGTGAATGGCCTGGATCGCGAGGCTCGTGAGCGGGATGACGAAGACCGCCGCGAGTGCGGTGCCAGCGCGGTGCGGGGCCGGGAGACGGGCGAGGAGCAGGGGCCAGGTGAGGTAGAAAAGGATCTCGATTGAGAGACTCCAGAAGTGGGCAAAAAGCGGCGCGCCATCGACGACGTGGCGGAAGCAGAAGAGCACGCTGGCGACATCCAGAAAGGTGAGCGGATGCCGGCTCACGGCGGAGTAGGCGCCGACCGCCAGCACGTAGATCACGCAGAGCGGAGCGATGCGCAGGAGCCGCTTCGCGTAAAAGCGCCGGACCAGCACGCGGCCATAGCGCCGCTCATCGGCGAGGAGCAGCGACGTCTGCAAAAATCCGCTGAGCACAAAGAAAATCTGCACGCCGAAGAAACCGCTGCTCGGCAGCCAGGCGTGAACCTGCGGAAACGGAAAACGTGGTGTGCCCGACGCGTGCTCAAGGAGCACGAGCAGCAGCGCCAGCGCCCGGATCCCATCGAGCCCGGCATACCGCTCGCGCTTCGCCGGCCCTGCCGGAGGAGCCGCCGCACCGGACGACGGGTGATCGCCGGTGCTGCGCATGACGGGAGAGCGCGCGGGAGGCGCGCTTAGAGAGTCCCCAGGATCGCGTTGAAGGTCGCGCTGGGACGGAGGGCGGCGGCAGCCTTCGCGTCGTCCGGCAGGTAGTAGCCGCCGATTTCGACGGGCTGCCCTTGGACGGCGAGGAGTTCGCTCACGATCTTCGCTTCGTTCGCGGCCAGTTGCCCGGCGAAAGGTTTGAAGACCGCCTGGAGGGCGGCGTCCTTGCTTTGCGCCGCGAGGGCCTGGGCCCAGTAGAGGGCGAGGTAAAAATGACTGCCGCGATTGTCGATCGTCCCGAGCTTGCGGCCAGGAGAACGATCGTGCTCAAGGAATTTCCCGGTGGCCTCATCAAGCGTGTCGGCGAGGACTTTGGCCTGGGGATTCTGAAAGGTCTCGCTGAGGTGTTCGAGCGCCACGGCGAGGGCGAGGAATTCCCCGAGCGAATCCCAGCGCAGGTAATTCTCCTCGAGGAATTGCTGGACGTGCTTCGGCGCGGAGCCGCCCGCGCCGGTTTCAAAAAGTCCGCCACCATTCATCAGCGGCACGATGGAGAGCATCTTCGCACTCGTGCCGAGTTCCAGGATCGGGAAGAGATCCGTGAGGTAGTCGCGCAGGACATTGCCGGTCACGGAGATGGTGTCCTGGCCGGCCTTCAGGCGGCGGAGGGTGAACTCGGTGGCCACGGCGGGGGCGAGGATCTGGAGGTCGAGCCCGGTGGTGTCGTGTTCCGCGAGGAAAGTTTTCACCTTCGCGATGATCAGCGCGTCGTGCGCGCGCTTTTCATCGAGCCAGAAGATGGCCGGCACGCCGGTGGCCCGCGCGCGATGCACCGCGAGCTTCACCCAATCGCGCACCGGCGCGTCCTTCGTCTGGCACGCCCGCCAGATGTCGCCGGCCTCCACGGCATGTTCGAGCAGCACCGTGCCGCTCGCGTCCGTGACGCGCACCCGGCCGGTCCCGGGCATCTCGAAAGTCTTATTGTGCGAGCCGTATTCCTCGGCGGCCTGCGCCATGAGGCCCACATTTGGCACGCTGCCCATGGTCCGCGGGTCAAAGGCGCCGTGCTGCTTGCAGAAGTCGATCGTGGCCTCATAGACGCCCGCGTAACTGCTGTCCGGGATCACCGCCAGCGTGTCCTGGAGCTTCCCGGCGGCGTCCCACATTTTCCCCGACGCCCGAATCATCGCCGGCATCGAGGCATCGACGATCACGTCACTCGGCACGTGCAGATTCGTGATGCCCTTCTCCGAGTTCACCATCGCGACGGCAGGGCCACTGGCGTAGGCCGCCTGGATGTCCGCCTCGATCTCCGCCTTCTGCGCCGCGGGCAGCGTCTGGATCTTCGCGACGAGATCGCCGAAGCCGTTCTTCAAGTCCACGCCGAGTTCCGCGAAGAGCGCGTCGTGCTTCGCGAACAGCTCCTTGAAGAAGACGCGCACCGCGTGGCCGAAGATGATCGGGTCCGAGACCTTCATCATCGTGGCCTTCAGATGCAGGGAGAAAAGAACGCCTTGCGCCTTGGCCTTCGCGATCTGCTCATTGAGGAAAGCGAGCAGTGCCTGCTTGCTCAGCACCGTGGCGTCGAGGATTTCCCCGGCCTTGAGCGGCGTCTTGTCCTTGAGCACCACGATCGTCCCATTGTTCCCGAGATATTCGATCTTCACCTCCGTCGCCGCCGGAACGACCACGGACTTCTCATTGGAGAAAAAGTCGTCCTTCCCCATCGTCCCCACGCTCGTCTTCGAGTCCGCGGACCACGCGCCCATCGAGTGCGGATTCTTCCGCGCATACTCCTTCACTGCCTTCGGCGCGCGCCGATCGGAGTTCCCTTCGCGCAAAACCGGATTCACCGCGCTGCCCTTGATCTTGTCGTAACGCGCGCGCGCCTCTTTCTCCGCAGCCGTCTTTGGCTCGGCGGGAAAGTCCGGCAACTGGTAGCCCTTGGCCTGGAGTTCGGAAATGCCGGCCACCAACTGCGGCACCGAAGCACTGATGTTCGGCAGCTTGATGATATTCGCCGTCGGCTCCACGGCCAGCTTGCCGAGTTCCGAGAGCGCGTCCGCGACGCGCTGCCCGGGTGTCAGCGCATCGGGAAAATTTGCGAGGATCCGCCCGGCCAGGGAGATGTCCCGCGTCTCCACCGCGATGCCCGAATGTTTTGTGAAAGCCTGCACCACCGGGAGCAGGGAATACGTCGCCAAGGCGGGGGCTTCGTCAGTCTTCGTGTAGGTGATGATGGGCAGCTCGGGCATGATCGCGGCGGATGTAAGCAGAGGCGTCTCCGCTGGTCTAGCGCCACTCGCAGACGGTTTCCACGACACTCCGCGCGCTCTCGCCCAGCCTCAGTCGTCGTCCTTGTCCTTCTTCTTTTTCTTCTTATCGCCGGACGATTGATTCTGCGCGCGGTATTCCGCGATGGCCTGCTTGTTCTTCCACTCCTGCTGCTTCTTCTGCGCCTCGGCCTGGCCCTTGTTTTGTTTGGCGTTCCACTCCTGCTGGAGCCGGTATTGCTTCACCTTCTGCTCGTTCTCCGTCTGCTGGACTTTGGCGGCGTACTCCTTCTGCTTCTGCGCGTACTTGTATTGGTTTGTGGCCTGCTCGTTCCGATTACGGCTCGAGCTGGAGTAGTGGTCATCGTGGTCGTCGTGCCGTTGCGAGCGTTGCACGTAGTGCCGCCGGCCGCTGCGGATGCAGTAGTAGCGCCCATCGTCGTAATAGACGGCCTCGCCGTCGTCGTAGTAGGAGGGGCGTTGATCGACCACCACGACATCCTGCCGATAGTAGCCGCGCGGTGAGGAATCGTAGTACTGCCGCCCGCGGTAGGAGGGCTCGTTATAGTATTCGCCACCGCCGCCGTAGTAGGCCTCCTCCACGCAACCCGAGAGCAGCAGCGCGGCGAGCAGCGAGGGGATGAGAAGGAGAGGAGATTTCATAAAGTGCGATTCAGGGGGCTAGTGGATCCCTCTTTGTCGTCATTCCACCATCGGCATTCAATGCAACTTTGGCCGTCCTGAGTTTCTGGGAATTGCCGACCCCGCGGCAGCCCTCAGCCAAAATTTGGCGTTTGGAGTTCAGACCATGCCTATCCGCTTTGTTGCCGAGCTTCTTGAACTGGAGACAGAATTCACAGGATTCAGAGGATTCCAGGATTTCGACAGAGGGAATCCCGTGAATCCTGCCAATCTTGATAATCCTGTCCAGCTGCTCCGCAACTTGGCCACGAACCGGATAGGCACGGTTCAGAGTTTGGAGTTTGGAGTTTGGCGTTCTTGGTGAGCGGAAAACTTTAAACTTAAAACCCCGAACAGCGGAGCGCACGAACACCTCCCGCGTTCTCCCTCATTCCCTCCCAGGCACCGGGAAAAATCCGCCTCAATCCCCGAACGCTTTCAGAAAAGCGCACTCCAGCGCGAGAGGCTCCGCGACGCCTGTGCGATTCAGGCTTTCGCGGAGTTGCTCCAGCGCCGCCGTCTTGCGCAGCACTTGCGGAGTGCTGTGCCGGGTGGCCAGCGCCGCCGTCGTCTCGGAGAAAGCCGGCAAGTCGATCGCGCCGCCGTGCTGCTGGCGCAGGACGTCCGCCCACCACTGCTCCAGCAGCTCGATGAAGCCCGCGCGCGCGCCCAGATAGCGCGCTTCGGTGAGCGCCTTGTAGTAGTCCTCGCGCTCCTCGAGCCCGTGGCTGTCGCCCACTTGTTTGTACACTTGCTCCTCCTTTTTCAAAGCCGCAGCGGTCTCCTCTGCCACCGCCGCTTTGGCCTCCGACAGGAGTCCCTCCAGCGTCCGCACGAGGCCGAAGATGTGCGGCAATTCGGGACGCGGGATTTTGCCAAAGTCCACCAAAGCATCCAGCCACGCGCTCTGCAGCGGCGTCGGCTCGCGCGGCACCACGAGGCGCAGCGGCACCTCGATGCACCGGCTCAAGATCGTCTCCAGGAGCTGATCCGGCTGCGCACTGACCAGCAGGAGGTGCGAGCTGGCCGGTGGTTCTTCCAGCGTTTTCAGAAAGGCATTGGCCGCCGCTTCGATGAGCCGATCCGCATCGAAGATCACCCCCACCTTCGGCCCGCCCATCAAGGAACGCAGCCGCAGCTCATGCTCCAGCGCCCGGATCTGCTCCACGCGGATCCGGCGCGACTTTGACTCCGGCTCGATGGTGTGCACATCCGGATGTCGCATCGGCTCACCCGAGTCGCCCGTGAGCAGACCGCAGATGCTCCGCACCAGCTCCCGCTTCCCGCTGCCTTCCGGTCCCGTGATCAGATACCCGTGGGCAAAGCGCCCATGCTCATGAGCCGCGTGCAGGAGAGTGAAGGCTTCGGAAGCGGTGAATGGCACGGGGCGGGGAAAAAGTTGAGCGTTGAGAGTTGAGCGCCGCGCGGTTTCCGGCACGGGGGCCGGTCTGGAGCGGGAGGTGATGCTAGGGCGATCTGCGGAAAGTCACGTTCCTCTGACCTATTGAGTCGGCTCTCAACTCTCAACTCTCAACTTCCCCTCCACCCGCTCCCAGATCTCCGCCGCCACGGCCTCGATCGGCCGACTCGCATCCAGCACCGCGATCCGCTCCGGATGCGCCGTCGCCAGTGCGAGGTAACCGCGCCGCACCGCTTCGTAAAATTCCGCCGGCTGACTCTCCATCCGGTCTGGAGTCTCCGCGCTCGGCGCCCGCCGCGTCAGCCGCGCCCGCGCCTCCGCCAGATCCAGATCCAGGAGGAAAGTGAGCGCCGGCAGGCAATCCCCCACGGCAAACTGATTGATCGCCGCCACCTGCGCGCCATCGACCTTCCGCGCGACGCCTTGATAGACCGTCGTCGAATCCAAAAACCGATCCGCGATCACCACTGCCCCTCGCCCCAGCGCCGGCTGGATCACCTCGCGTACCAGTTGCGCCCGACTCGCCGTGAAGAGCAGCAGCTCCGCCTCCGGCACCATCCCGTGGCCTGCCTTGGAAAATTGCAGGAGCTGCCGGAGCTGCTCCCCGATCTCCGTCCCCCCCGGCTCCCGTGTCACCACCACCTCCCGTCCCCGCCCCCGGAGCCCTTCCGCGAGCCGCCGGAGCTGAGTGGATTTTCCGCAGCCCTCGCTGCCTTCAAAAGTGATGAAAAGCCCGCGGGCCATAATCATGGGGCGCGGAGTCTCGTGAAGACCCGCTGGCCCTGTCCAGCGCGGAAAGCTGGCGAGAGAACGCCCTCCGCCCCGGTGGATCGCGCACTCGGACTAGGTGGATGGCGCGCTCCGCCGCGCCATGCCCAAAGCCAACGCGGCGCCGCCGCCCATCTCTCCCTCACGAGTTCTCGCCCAGATGCCCCGCGGGAGGCGCAGAGAGTTCAGGTAGCGCGCTGCGCGCGGAGGATTCACCCATGGCCACCGAGATTGGGCGGCTGCGCCGCGGGGTGGGCGCGCAGTTCGGCAAGCACGCGGCGGGGCATCCGGCGCAGAGCTTCGACGGCGACAGGAATGTCGCCGCCCCCTGGGCCGCCCGATCGCGGGCGCGCAAGGCGATGACCGTCAGGCCGCTTTAAGCAGCGCTGCGGCCGCAGCAGTTCTTAAATTTCTTTCCACTGCCGCAGGGACAGGGGTCGTTGCGACCCACTTTCGGAAGCTCGCGGCGGGATGGGGGCAGGGCACCTGGCAGGGTGAGGTCCGCGCCTTCTTCGTCGGAGGCGGCGATGCGTGGCGCGCGCTGGCCCACGGATTCCTGGGTCTGTGCCCCGGTCTCGTCGGCGTGGATGAGAAATTGCGGGAGACTTTGCAGGAAGGCGCCGAAGGCTTCGAGATTGGAGGTGCTGCGGAAGAGGTTGTGGCAGACCTCGCCTTTGATGTTACCCATCAGCTCGGTGAACATCTGGTAGGCGTCGGTCTTGTATTCGATGAGCGGATCTTTCTGGCCAAAGGCGCGCAGGTACACCGCTTCGCGCAGCGAATCCATGGCGTAGAGATGCTCCTGCCAGAGGCGATCAATGGCATTGAGGATACAGTGCCGCTCGAGGTGTTTCACGGCGCCTTCTTCCTCGTGTTTGCACTTTAGTTCGTAACTCTTCTTGATCCGCTCGAGGAGGAAATCCGCGGCTTCCTGCGGTGACTTTGACTCAAGGCCCGCGGCTTCCTCCGTGAGGCCAAGGGGAAAGGTGGTGTTGCACCATTGCAGCAGCCCAGCGGGATTCCGCTCGCCTTCGTCGGGAAGAAATGCGGCGACCTTTTCGGGAATGTGCTCGTCCAGGGTGTCGTAGAGCAGGGGACGGGGCTCGTCGCTGTTGATCGCTTCGTTGCGCCAGCCGTAGATGACTTCGCGCTGCTTGTTCATGACGTCGTCGAAATCGAGTGAGCGTTTCCGGATCATGTAATTGCGCTGCTCGACACGCTTCTGTGCGGTTTCGACGGAGCGGTTCAGCCACGGGTGTTCGAGCGCTTCGCCTTCTTCGAGGCCGAAGCGTTCCATCATTTTCGTCATGCGATCCGCCGCGCCGAAGTTGCGCATGAGATCGTCTTCAAAGGAGACATAGAAACGCGACTGCCCAGGGTCGCCCTGGCGCGCGCAGCGTCCGCGGAGCTGGCGATCGATGCGGCGTGCTTCATGCCGCTCGGTGGCAACGACGTAGAGCCCGCCCGCATCGGCGACGCCGGCGCCGAGCTTAATGTCCGTGCCGCGGCCGGCCATGTTAGTCGATACCGTCACGGAGCCGGGCTGGCCGGCGCGGGCGATGATCTCGGCCTCCTGCATGTGATGCTTCGCGTTGAGCACGGCGTGCGGAATCTTCTCCCGCTGGAGCATCCGGCTGAGGAGCTGCGAGGCATCGACGCTCACGGTGCCGACGAGCACCGGCTGGCCCTTCGCGTGCGCCTCGCCGATGTCCTTGATGACCGCGTTGAACT
>JANNXQ010000245.1:0-3658 GCA_031409655.1 Chthoniobacteraceae bacterium
GCGACCAACCCTTCCGCAGAGCGCAGCGCCGGGACATCCTCGCCGATTTCATCACCGAGCCCGAGATTGCGAAGGAAGAGGTCGAAGCTCCGCCCGCCAAGCCTGCCGCTGTTCCGTAGTCACTTTCTGGGAGCGCCGCCGGCCTCGTGCGGCATAGTCCCGGTCGCGGAGCGCTCTTTCTGTCCCCTCGCAACGCCGGGAAATCTGGCGTTCCGCGACTGGCACGTTGGCCGCCCGGGGACGGCGGCGCTCCAAGGTTACCGCCACTCGTGCTTCGGGTATTTGCGCTGCAGCTCCTGTTTGATCTTCGGGTAACTCTCCTTCCAGAAGGTCGCGAGATTTTGCGTGATCTGGATCGGGCGATGGTTCGGCGCGAGCACCTGGATGACGAGCGGCACGGTGTGGTGCGCGATGCGGAGTTCGCTCGTCACGCCGTAGAGATCCTGGATGCGCGCGGCGATCGTCGGCGCCGTTTTCGCGGCGTAAGCGATCTTCGCCTTGCGGCCGTTCGGCAGCTCGATTCGCTCGGGCGCGTAGTCTTCCACGAGCTCTTGCTGGCTCGTGGAAAGCCACGCCTTCACCGTCGGCCACACTGGGCGTTCCTTGATCTCCTTGTAGCTCGTCGCGCCGTGGCAGATTTGCTCCACGAGCATCCGGCGATCGTCGTCGCCGAGCGGCGGCAACTCAAATTCCGGATGCCACTCCGCGAGCTGATTGAGCCGCAGAATCCATTGATCGACCGCGTTGTCCCAAAGCTTCAGCGGACAGGTGCCGGCCTCGACTTCACGCGCGAGCAACGCCGCGGCCTGCTCCAGCGGCACCTTGTCCGTCTGCTCCGAGCGCAGCACCAGATCGTGGAAACGCGTCTGCCGTTTCGCCAGCACGCGGCGCAGTGTGGAGTCGAAGAAGACCTCGCTCGTTTCCGCAAATCCTCCCGGGAAAAGCTCGCGCAACCATTCCTCGCGAATCGCCGTGGCCAGCGTGAGCAACGTCTCCAGTTCGCCGCGGATCTGGACCTCGCGCACTTCGCTGGCCACGAGCAGGGGAGTGGAGACGACACTTTCCCGCGCCAGCACTCCGCGGCGGCCATGCACCAGCGCGCAACGCAACGTCCCGCCATCCATCCGCTGCGCCACCATGTCGGGAAACCCCGCGAGCACACACTTCTGCAACGCCTCACTCCCCGTGTCGCGCGATTCGAGATCGAGTCCTTCATCCTTCGCGATGCGTAGAAATTGGTCCGCCAGCGCCGCCGCCTCGCGCGCGACCAGCGCATTGATCCCCAGTTCGCGACATGCCCCGGGATTGAAATTCCGCTGCTCCGCAAAACGGTGCGCCCGCATGAGCACGAAGAAATCGCTCTCCGCATTTTCGCCGAGCAGATCCTCGCGATCCTGCTGCATCTGCTTTCCGCCGCTGCGCTGGAGAAGATTGCGTCCTTGCGTGAGCGCCGCGATCAGCGCCACCGCCCGCACGCAACCGGCATCATTCCCGGCGAGCAGCATCCGCGCGTAGCGGGGGTGTGCCGGGAAGGCGAGCATCCGGCGCCCCAGCGTCGTGATGTCTCCCTCATCCTCAGTTTCTGCGGAGGATGAAGAGAGCGCGCCGAGATCCGTGAGCAAAGTCAGCGCGCGCTCCAGCGAGCGCGCGTCCGGCGCTTCGAGCCAGCGGAACTTCGCGACATCCGCGATGCCGCTCGCCTTCAAGGTCAGCACGACTTCCGCGAGATCGAGCCGCTTCACCTCTGGCAGTTCCTGCGCCGCGCGATCCTGATGCTCGCGCTCCGTCCAGAGTCGCACGCACCGCCCCGGTGCCGTCCGTCCCGCACGGCCCAGGCGCTGATCCGCACTCGCCCGCGAGATGCGTTCGACGAGCAGCGTATTGATCCCGCGATACGGATCGAACCGCGCGATCTTTGCCTGCCCGCTGTCGATGACGACGCGCACGCCGTCGATGGTCAGCGAAGTCTCCGCGACATTCGTCGAGACGATCACTTTCCGCTGCTCGTAGCGCGCGACGGCGGCGTCCTGATCGCGCACCGACAACTCGCCGTGGAGCGGCAGCACCAGGCAATCGCGGCCCGCGCGGGTGTGCGCGATGGCTTCGATGGTGCGCCCGATCTCGTAGCTGCCCGGCATGAAGACGAGCACGTCGCCCTCCGTCTCGCGCGCCAGGCGCTCAAATTCCTCCGCCGCCGCTGCCCACACCGGCGAGTTGCCGAGCGATCTCGCGACGTATTCCACATCCACCGGGAAGGTGCGTCCGCGCGAGGTCAGCAGTTCGCAGGGCGCGAGGTATTTCTCCAGCGCGCCTGCGTCGAGCGTGGCGGACATCACCGCGAGACGAAGATCGGGCCGGCGCGTCTCCTGAAGATCGAGCGCGCGGGCGAGGGTGATGTCGCCGTAGAGATGCCGCTCGTGAAATTCGTCGAAGATGATCGCGCTCACCCCGCGCAGGCCGGGGTCCGAAAGCATCTGCCGGAGCAGCACGCCTTCCGTGACGAAGCGAATGCGGGTCCGCGCCGAGCACACCCGATCGAGCCGGATCTGGTAGCCCACTTCATCGCCGAGCCGCCCGCCCCGCTCCTGCGCCACCCGCGCCGCGAGCATCCGCGTCGCCAGCCGCCGGGGCTGCAGGACCACGATCTCGCCATCGCCCGCGAGCCCTTGATCCAGGAGCATCTGCGGGACCTGCGTGGATTTCCCGGAGCCCGTCGGCGCCTGCAGGACGATCCGCGAGTGCGCGCGCAGCGAGGCGACGAGCGCGGATTCGAGTTCGTAGATGGGGAGGTCGGTGGGGTTCAAATTTGGTCGAAACATCGAACATCGAACGTCGAACATCGAACATCGAATTCTGAAAGCGCGGCCTGTCACCACCGGCGTGCGGAGCAGAACGTTCGATGTTCAAAGTTCGACGTTCGATGTTCGATGTTTCCGTTTTCTAACCCGCCCATGCTCCTCGCCTTCCACAAACCCTACGGCGTCCTCTCGCAATTCACCCCGCACGGCTCCAAGCATCGTCCGCTCGCGGAATTCAAGTTTCCGCCCGGCGTCTATCCGATCGGTCGCCTGGACGCCGAAAGCGAGGGCTTGCTCCTGCTCAGCGACGAAGCCGCCCTGAACGCACGGCTGCTCCATCCGACGCAAGGACACGTGCGGACTTATTGGGCGCAGGTCGAGCGCGTGCCTTCCGCCGCGGCCCTCGCGCAACTCGAGCGCGGAGTCGTGATCGGCGGTCGCGCGACTTTGCCTTGCCGCGCGTGGCTGCTCGATCCGCAGCCCGAGATGCCACCGCGCGTCCCGCCGATTCGCTTTCGGAAAAATGTCGCCGACACCTGGATCGCGCTCGAACTCGTGGAAGGGAAAAACCATCAGGTGCGTAAAATGACCGCAGCGGTGGGCCATCCGACACTGCGGCTGATGCGGGAGAAAATCGGCGCGCTCGCGCTTGGTGATCTCGCGCCCGGAACCTGGCGTGAACTCAATTCCGCGGATCGGGCAGCGGTTTTTGCCCGGTGACTAAGGAACCGCTGATTAACTCGAACGGCGCAAATGGCCCGTTCTGCGGTGCGAGGGCGGCGGTTTTTCAATGATGGCTGGTCGCGATTTTGGGTCTTTTGCGCGGTGCTGAGCGGTGGTTGATGTTCTTGGCGGTCGGT
>JANNXQ010000246.1:0-1903 GCA_031409655.1 Chthoniobacteraceae bacterium
ACGTAATCGGCCCCGGCGCGGCAGATCTCGCTGGCGATTTTGGTCTGGCAACCCATCGCGTCAATGGTGACGATACAGCCCGCCAGTTTCAATGCCCGCAGCAACTCGGGAATGGCCGTGATTTCGTTGCTCTTGTCCGCCACCTTCACCTGCCCGAGCACCAGCCCGTTTTCGCGGCCACGCGCTCACCATGTGAATGGCTTCCTTGCCTTTGGAACGGTCGTGACTGCGGCGCAGGGTCTTGCCGCCAAACTCCAGTGGTTCGACCTCACGACCAGGTCATTCGATTTGCGTTGGGCGCGCTTCGTAAGAGCGGAACGAATCGACGGATCTTCGGCGATCGTGACCGCTTGATCCACTAGGACGTGCAGGAGATCTTGCGCGATCGCCGCAAGGGTTACGCCTGGTACGCCGATGCCCCGAAGTCCGCCTTCGAGAAGTACGACAAATGGCAGGCGAAGCGCGCGAAGACTCAGCCGCCGATCCCGTAAAACCGCGCGGCGTTCCCGCCGAAAAGTTTCTCCCGGGCGATCGCTGAAAGCGGGCGCGCGTAGTCATCGACCAGCTTGAAGACGCGCTCGTAGCTTCCCGCAAGCAGGCAGACCGGCCAGTCGGAACCGGACATCAGGCGATCTTCGCCGAACGCCTCGAAGACCACGTCGAGGAATGGCCGGAAATCGTCCGTTTGCCAGTTCGTGTGATCCGCTTCCGTGACCATGCCCGAAACTTTGCAGAGAACGGCCGGAGACTTGGCGAGTTCGCGAAGCTGCTCGCGCCACGGCGACAACGTGCCGACCTTGATCGGCGGTTTGGCGATATGATCGAGCACGAAAGGTTGCTCGGGAAACTTCCGCACCAGTTCGATCGCCGCCGGAAGTTGCTTCGGGAAGATGAGGATGTCGTAGGTCAGTCCAAACTGATGCAGTGTACCGATCCCGCGCTGGAAGGCTGCGCCGAGCATGAAGTTCACGTCCGGTTCCTCCTGCACGACATGGCGCACGCCGCGAAACTTTGGATGCCTCGCCAGTTCCGCGAGCTGCTCCCCCACACGTTCGCTTCGCAAATCGACCCAGCCGACCACGCCGCGAATGATCGGCGCGTGGTCCGCCAGCGTCAGCAGCCAGCGCGATTCCTCGACCGTTTGCCGCGCCTGCACCGCGACGCATCCATCGAGCCCTACCGCTGCGAGCAGCGGCGCGAGATCGTCCGGCAGCCAGTCGCGGTGCAGCGGCGAGCCTTTCGGAATCCAGGGATACTGCGCCGCGTCGTAGCTCCAGAAGTGTTGGTGGGAATCGAGTTTCAACGGTTGGCCTTTTTGACTGGTAGTCCGCAGTCCGCGAGAATCGCCCAATCGAGCGCACTGATCTGGTAGCGCACGCCGTACTCGGTGGCGTAATTGTTCATCAAGTCGCTCCGCAGCACGCGTCGATTGCGCGTCTCAAAATTTCCCAGATGGTGATAAACCCCTTCACCGCTCACGGCGTCGCGATTTCCGAGGGGCACCGGTCGTCCGTATTGCTTCATCGCATTCGCGCCGTGAAATGAGAATTCACCGCGCTCGAACCGAACCCATTGATCGTAGGTCGAGATGAACTGACGTTCCCCGCCATTCTCCTGCGTCAACGCGCCGGTCATGAGATCTAGCCAGCCGTTAAATGCGATGGCGTGACCCATTTCGTGCTGAATGACTGTCAGCGCATCGAGCTTCCCGGCCGGCACACCTCCACGGCGGGCCGTCGCGACGCGAGGATCCCACCAAAAGGATTTCACGTATTCGGGATCAAACCGGATTTCGATGTCCGGCCCCGCTCCATTGGGATCCTTGCCGGTGCGCAATTCATGAGCGAGTCCCGGTTCTGACAAGTTCTTCCCGTTTACCTTCTGGCCGTCGAATGATGCCGTT
>JANNXQ010000247.1:0-29264 GCA_031409655.1 Chthoniobacteraceae bacterium
ATCAACGCCGCCGAGCACTTCGTGAAAGGCAAACGCCAGAACCAACTGACGGAAGAGCACATCGCCAAGATCATCGACACCTACAAGAACCGCACGGAAGCGCCCCGCTACTCCCGCCGCGTGGAGATGGCCGAGATCGAGAAGAACGATTTCAACCTGAACATCTCCCGCTACATCAGCACGGCGGTGGGGGAGGAGGAGATCAGCCTGGAGGCGACGAATGCGGAGTTGGTGGAGATTGAGAAGGCGGTGCTGACTGCGACGGCGAAGCACAATGAGTTTCTGACGGAGCTGGGCTTGCCGCTGCTGCCAGCGGCCGATTGAACCGCGTCGTCCGCGGTGGGCAGGGTTTGGGATGTTGGAGAGTCCGGGCTTTCCATCACCGGTAACTCCCGGCGAACCCGGCGCGTCATGGCCTGCGCCGCCGCCCTTGCTGACCGCAGATTGGATTTTCCTCAGCGATAGAGGAGGAAAGCTTCGCGCCGGGCACGGAAAGGTTCGCGCGCTTCGGCCCAGAGCGCCTTGATCTCGTCGAGCGATTTGCCGGCCTGGATCGCGGCGAGCGTCGGCGGATGGGCGAGCAGGCGGGCGAGGCGCTCGATCTTTAGTTCGCTGGGATGACTGCGGTGCAGCGCCGTGGCGAGGACGATGCCGAGATCCAGTGGGCTGAAGGCGTCGCGCGCGGTGACGATCATCTGCACGCCGCGACATTCCTTCCCGGAAAAGACGCTCGTGGTGGGGGTGAAACGAACGGGCACAAAGCGGATGCCGGGCAGAGCGGCAGCGGTGAGCGTGGCGGCGAGCGCGCGGTCGTCGAGATACGGCGCGCCGAGAAATTCAAAGGGACGCTCGGTGCCGCGTCCGACGCTGACGTTGCAAAACTCGAGCAGGCCGACGCCGGGATAGAGGGTCGCGGCGGTGAGGCTGCGCATGTTGGGCGAGGGGTTCACCCAGGGGAGGCTGGTCTCATCGAACCACGCGGCGCGGGTCCAGTCCGCGCACGGGACGACGGTGAGATCGACTCCCGGCGCGCGTTCCGCCGCGAACATTTTTGCGAGTTCGCCGACGGTCATGCCGTGTCGAACGGGCAGTTCGTGCCAGGCGGTGAAACTGCGTTCGGCCGCAAGCATCGGCCCCTCGATCCGGGTGCCGCCGATGGCGTTCGGACGATCCAGCACGATGAACTTTTTCCCCGCGCGCTGTGCGGCGACGAGGCCTTCGCCGAGCGTGGAGATGTAGGTGTAGAAGCGACAGCCGATGTCCTGGATGTCGAAGACCAGTGCGTCGAGGTCGGCGAGTTGTTCGGCGCTCGGGGTGCGTGTCGCGCCGTAGAGACTGTGGATGGGCAGGCCGGTGCGTTCGTCGCGCGAGTCGGCGATCTTTTCATCCAGTGCTCCGCGGATCCCGTGCTCGGGACTGAAGAGTGCGACGAGGGTGACGCCGGGCGCTTTGTGGAGCAGGTCGATGGTCGGGCGGCGCGCGTGGTCGATGCCGGTGTGATTGGTGATGAGTCCGACTTTCAGGCCGCGCAGTGGGGCGAAGTTTTCTCGCACGAGCACGTCGATGCCGGTGAGGACTTCGGCGCGCGGAGCGGGCGCGTCTCTGGTCGTGGCGCCGCCGGGCTGCCACGCGAGGGCACCGGGGACGTGGAGGAAATTGAAGTCGCGGACGGCTTCGGCGGCGAGCGTGCCGAGGGCGCGGCGGAGCGGGAGGACGCTGCCGGTTTCCGTAGGATGATTTCGATTCGAGAGGAAGATGACGAAGGTGCGCGAAAACGGATCGATCCACAGCGAACCGCCCGTCCAGCCGGTGTGGCCGTAGCTGCCGATGGGAAACCACGCGCCGCGTGGCCCGGCGTAGGGAGAGTCGATGTCCCAGCCGAGCCCGCGTCGCGCCGGAACCGTGCCGGGAGTTTGCACGCTGGTCATTTGCGCGACGGTTTCCGGTTTCAGGATCCGGACGCCGTCGAGTTCGCCGCCCGCGAGGAGCATCCGGGCAAAGCGCGCGAGATCCGCCGCGGTGGTGAAGAGCCCCGCGTGGCCGGCGACGCCGCCCATGCGTCGCGCGGTGGGATCGTGGACCACGCCACGCAGGTAGGCTCCGGCGATCCGCTCGGTGGGTGCGACGCGGCTCGGATCGCGCGGCAGGAAGCCGCTGTCGCGCATCTTCAAGGGTCCGAAAATTTCCTCCGCGCAATAGACATCGAGCGTCCGTCCGCTGACCCGGCGCACGATTTCCCCGAGGAGGATGAAATTGAGGTCGCTGTAGCGGAAGGCGCTGCCCGGGGGATTCGGCAGCGGCTCTGCGCAGGCGCGGGTGACCGCCGCTTCCGCGCCTTGCCAAGCGGGCGCAGCGGGGATGCCGGGCCTCAGCCCCGAAGTGTGCGTGAGCAGTTGCCGGAAGGTGATCGCTTCCTTTCCCGCGCCGCGAAACTCCGGGATCACGCTGCTCACCGTGGCTTCGAGCGGGAGGCGGCCACGCTCGACGAGTTGCAGCACCGCCGTCGTCGTCGCCACGACTTTCGTGAGCGAGGCGACGTCGAAGATCGTCTCTTCCGTCATCGCTTCCCGCGCCGGCGCCACCGCGCGATCGCCGTAGGCTTTGTGATACGCCGCGCCATCCCGCTCGAGCCAGAGCACCCCGCCGGGACAGCGCCCATCCGAGATCGCGAGGGAGATTGCGGCGTCCATCTGCTCCAGCTTCGTCGCGTGGAAAGTATCGAAAACTTCCGCCGCGTGCGCGCGGACCGTGAAGGTGATCGCAAGAAGAGGGACCCGAAGCGTGCGGAAATTCATGGAGTGTCCGTTGCCGATCGAGCCAGCGCGAAGGTCACGCCCTCGTTGCTCACGGGGTGAGATTGCGGGAGTAGATCGAGCGGAAGCGGACCTCGTCATCGGCTGAGTCGGCGGTGCCG
The DNA here is from genome assembly GCA_031409655.1 of Chthoniobacteraceae bacterium. Lineage (GTDB taxonomy): Bacteria > Verrucomicrobiota > Verrucomicrobiia > Chthoniobacterales > Chthoniobacteraceae > JANNXQ01. The sequence goes on from JANNXQ010000247.1 coordinate 2,915, forward strand.
CGATTGTTGACGTAACGCTCGATGATCGCCTGCTGGCGCTGCTCTCCGGTGATGACGAGGCGGCCCTGCGGGGTCTGCTTCAAGGCTTGGCCGATGGTGTAAATGCTGAAGACGCTGCCGCGCGCGGTGATGAGGCTGGCGACCTCCCGGACGAGGTCTTCGCTCTTTTCGCCGCCGTCCGCGACGCCCTTGATCTCGCAGATCTCTCCGGGGGTATCGAAGGCATTACTCGCGACGCCGATGGCTGGCTTCCAAGGGTAGCCGTAGATTTTTCCCGGGTTGGCCCCGGTCGCCAGCGTGCGGTTGTAAATGTTGGCCGCGATCTTTTCCGCGGCAGCCGGCGAAGTCAGGTGCGAGGCACCGGTGAGCAGGGCGACGAGGCCGCGGTCGCGCACCAGCTTGTCAAAGGGTTCGACGTGGGAGTTCACATTGACCCGACCGCCGACGCTGGTGCCGTGCGGGGTGAGGATGGGCTGCGGACCGGTGGCGGCGAGATTGGGCACGGTGAAAAGGTCCATGAAGGCCCAGTCAGGAAGCGTCTTTGAGTCTGCATAGTTATTCGGCTGAAGGCGGATGGTGCGCCAAGGGGTGCTGCCGACTTTCGCGTTGTTGCCGGTGTGGATGTAGCCGAGTTCGGCAATGGATGTGAGGCGGCCATCGTCTTGCGCCGGGCCATTGCTGGCCTCGCCTCTCGGCGGCGGCATGTAGAAGCTGAAATCGGAGACCTTGCCGTCCGCGTCGGTGTCTTGTTGCGGCCGGAGGTTGAGCGGGGCGCTGCCGACCGAGAACCAGGAATTGGTCCCTCCCAGAGTGTGTTTTCCGGTCTTGGTGAGCTTCCAGTCTTTGGGGTGGATGTTGCAGCGCGGGTCGTCGCTCTCCAGCGAGACGGCGTCGTCGATCAAGACCTTGGACGGATCGCTGATGAGGTAGGGGATTGCGCCCACCTGGGTGCCGATGTTCACGCGCGGCCAGCGATTCAGTGGCGTGGCGAGCAGGCCGTCGGTGCCGGACTCGCCACGAAAGAGTACGCCGCGGATGTCGAGCGTCGTGTGTTTGGACCACGGGTTGTCGCGGTAGAAAAGCTTGGTCACGACGACGAACTTTCCAGGGTTGAGGATGGATTTATTCGGCCCGTCACCGTTGAGGTCGCCTTTCATGATCCGCACCGCATTGGTGCTGTGAGTTTGCATGAGCACCATCTGGCCATTCGGGCTGTGGAACCAATACTTCGACTTCTTCGGGTCGCGCGTTTCCGTCCAAGTGGCAAACCAGCCGACCGAGCCCGCTGCCGGCTTCACGCTGATATCGGGCACGAGGTCGATGCCCACGGCCTTGCCGTCTTTGACGAAGCCGTAATTCGGCGGGAGGTAAAACTCGGCTCTGAAGTAGGCGCGATGGAGCTTCATCGGCTGGCCGGCGGCATCGTTTGGCCAGCCGGCCGGCGGCGGCGTTGTGGGTGGGCCCACGGGGTTCAATTCCACATAGGTCTGCATCTCGGTGAGGTAAGGCGCGCGACAGACTCCCTGGTAGGAATTGGCCGCGCCGTAGGCGTAGGTCGGATGGATGGTGAACTTGTTCTTGTTGTCGCCCGTGGCATTGGACGGCCCGACGGCAAAGCGGAGCGGAGCGATGAGCAGCGTCGGGGATTCTTTGGCCCGGACGTAGTCGATGATATTCACCGCGATCTGGCCGAGCTGGCCGTCGCTGTCGGTGGTGCCGGGGTAATACTTTTCCTTGAAGCTGACGTCGGTGCCCGTGGGTGAAAGCGGCCACTTCTTTTCGCTGATGTAGCGCATCAAGGTGCGGACTGCGGTGTCGAATTTATTGGGCAGGAGGATTGCTCCAGTCTTATCCGCGCTCCAGTCTGGCTGGCCGCCGGCGAGGTGTTCGAGGATGCCGGGGTCGAGCTGTTCCGGCAGACGGTCGTCGCGCAGGATGTCGAGGAATTTGCGCGCATAGGTGCCGTCCGGATTCTTCGGCACCAGCTCCCGCCGGGTGGTGAGCAGGATGCGATCTTCGCCAAAGAAGGTGGTGTCCGGGTCGTGGTTGTAGTGGGTGAGTTCAAATTTATTGAACTCGAGCATCCGGGTGAAGCGGGCGCGCTCCTCGTTATCGAGGATTTGCTCACTCGCCTGCCGGGCATCGGCGTAGGAGTTGAAATAGCGCGCGGGCGTTTCTGTGGTGAAGTGATGGACGACGTCGGCCATCGATTCGGTAAGCTGCCCGCCCCCCGGAAGCGTCAGACCCATGAGATTGATGCGGCTCGGGTGCGCCTCGTGCGCGAGATTCGGGTTCTTCGAGTGAGCGGGATTGCGCTTCCAGGCGAGGTTGTAGTTGATCTTGCTGCTCTCGTCGTCGGCCCAGTAGGCAAAGCGCCCGACGATGGGGTTGGCCTGATCGGTGGTTCGCGGCGCCTCGATCGCGGCGCCCGTTTCGTCGAGTTCCTCGGTGCCGTCGGCGCGCACGTAGATCCAGCGCAGCCGCATGGCCGCGGGCTCACCGGTGTCCTCGTCGCGCCGGTCGGTGATGAGGTAGGCGGGCGGGTTTTGATCGACCAGCGTTTGCACATTGAGATTTGGCGGCTGGAGCACGGGGTCGAGATCCGAGCGGGCGAGGAATGCGGGGCTCGGTGCGCCCGAGGAGAGCGGGATGATCGTCTGCAGTTGCTTCTGATCCGCCGGTGGATCGGCGGCGACGATCAGCGCGCCAGGCTGGCTGATCCAGTTGCGTTTGCGGTTTTGAAAGACTTCGGGGAGTTCATTCAGTTTCTTTGGGGGATCGACGGTTTCGCGGCGCAGCGTGGCCACGGTGCGCTCGATGCCTTCGCGGGCGAAAGTGGCGGCCCGCGTGCGCTCGAAGTGCGTGCCTGCAACCGCGCGCTCGATGCGGACGCTATCGAGGTATCCAAGCGTCACGATGGTGCAGATGACGACGAAGAGCAGGGTGATGACGAGCGCGGAAGCAGGCGCGCGTCCGGTCTGGCGGGAAGGGTGGCGTTTCATCGTGCGTTGGTGAGCTGCACCTCAGTGGCGTAGATGCGCAGACCGGGAAGCAGCGAAGCCCAGACCGCGCTGGATTGCGCGAGCAGGCGGCAGCCTTCCTGAAACTGCGCCGCATCGCGGATTTCCGAGGAACGAGTGAGCGCGCGCAGGGACGCTCCAACGAGGTCGAGGCGCGGGGCGTGTCGGGAGTCGATCTGGGCGAGAGAGATTCGCACCGTGGCCGGCAGGTGGCGTCGCTCGGTCCTTTCCCCGATGGCGCCCGAGGGGTCGTGGAAAGTGTGCGTGTAGTCGTAGCCGGTCCGGGAATCGTAGCCGCGCGGCAGCTCCTTGCCATCCAGGCCAGTGGCGCGGACCCAGAGGCCGAGCACATTGTCGCCAAAGAGTCCGGTGTAGCCGTCGGCCCTGCGCGCGGGTGCGACGCTGTCGAGCAGGCTCTTGCTCAGCCAGGCTTTCGGGTCCACGGGATCGTAGATGCGGAAGTCCGGGTTGGCGATGATCTGCCCGGGATTCTCGGGATCTTCCCGCGAGGGATTGACGAAGAAGCGGCAGAGCGTGGGCCGCGACGCCGCGGTCGGGGTCGCCGAGACCCACTTCACAAAATAACCGATCTCCGCGATCTCACCGAGACTCGTCTCGGTCGCGAGCGGCGCCTGCCAGAAGATGGCGTCGGCGTGCCGGTATTCGTCCGGCACCTGTTTCGCCGGAGGATTGATGACCAGTTGAAGATTCGACTGGCCCATTTTGCTTTCACCTTCGATGGGCAGCATGGCGGCCTGCAGTTCGACGGCGATGAAGTCCGCCAGCGCCCGCACATTTCTCCGCTGCTCGATCTGCCCCTCGCCGCGCATCCACGTCCGACTCACCTGATCAAACACGGTGCTGAGCATAAGCACCAGCAAAGTGAAGACGGCCATGGACACGAGCAGCTCCACAAGCGTGAAACCGCTGCGGCGCGCCAGTAGTTCAGTAGCGCGAGACGCTCGCATCGAGTCTCCTCTGATTGGGCCGCCGCTCCGGGGTTTGGCTCGCCACGACCGGCCAGGTGAAAAGCAACTTCACACGCAGACGATTGAAGACACCCTCTTCGCGCGCCTGGGTCTGCAGATCGGGCAGCTTGTGGACGAGGCATTCGTAATGCGCGGCGGGATCATCCGGCACGGTCTCGAAAGGCAGCGGCATCCCTTCGTGCGTGAAAAGGTAGCGCGTGGGCGGCGGGGCCTCGGCATCGTTCGCCGGCGTAGCATCGTGGGCAGCCCACGGTTCTTCGCTCCAGAGCGCATCGAAGGGGCGCGCCCGCAAATCTTGCAACACCCGGGTGGACATCGTCGCGAGCACCGTCTCGTCGCCGGCCGTGCCATTCGCGCCGAGGCCGACGCCGAGCACCCCGACGATCGAGACGAGCGCCACTGCCGCGACGGCGAGAGCGAGCGAGAGTTCGATGAGGCTGAAACCGTGGCGCGCTGTCTGGCTGGAAGAGCGTGCTGCCTTCATGGGCGGAAGACTTTCGTGATGCCGGTCGCGCCGAGGATCGTGAGATCGTAGTAGTTCGCCGGCTGGCCTCCGGCTCCGCGCCGGGTGTGTGTGACCAGGCCATGGTTTAGGACGCCTTCGACGATCCGGATCTGCGCCGGATGCTGGGGATTGAGCAGCCCGCCGCCGGGAAGAAAAATGCGGGCGGCGTAGCCCGGCACATCGAGGACGTCACGCCCCTGATAGACGAGCGGCGGGTTTGACTGCTGCGGCGGACCGCTCAGAAATGGGAATGGACGTGGGGAGTTGAGGAGGAAAGTCGAGGCCAGAGGCGGTGACGGATCGACCACGATACCGGTGGGCAGGGTCTTCCAATCCGTGATCTGCGACCACCCCTGACCGGGGCGATATTCCGCCACGGTGAAGGCGCGGAAATCCTCCTCCGTCCCTTGCGCTCCGAGGAGCACGAGCGCCGCCATGGAATTCCGGGCGATTGCCGTCTGGCGGGCAAGGGCGGCGAGATTTGCCACCATATTCCCGCCCGCCGCGAGGGCTGTGGAGCGTCCGTAGCTGCTCACCGCAGGCACGGCAACCGCGACCAGGGTCGAGACGATGGCCAAGGCGGCCAGCATCTCCACCAAAGAAAACGCCCGCGGGATGGGGGCATGCTTGGGGGTCATGTTCGGGAGGGACTATCCTTGTTAGAGAAAAACAGCACTTTCCGCGAGGGATATTCACCCCGGGGTGTGAATAGATGTGCCGCGTTGCGGGATGCTCGCGGCGTCCCGGAGGGGCGATCGAGATTAGCCGGTGGCGTCAGCCACCGGCTAACCTCCGCGGTCCCTCCGGGACGACAGACTTCGCTGCTCCACATTTAAGCACACCCTTCACACCGCCTCCAAACCGGCGATCCGACGCGTGGGCGTTATGCCTTCGCCGCGATCATGCCGCTCTTGCGGGCGTAGTTGAAGATGCCGCCGGCGTCGATCACGGGGCGCACTTCGCCAAGGGGCTTGAGGGAGTAGGTGGTGCCGCCGACGGTCAGAGTGTCGGCGTCAAAGTCGAGGGTGGCAATGTCACCGGTCTGCACCTTGTCGCAGAGGCGCTCCTTCGCGTCGTAGGGGTAGAGTTCGCCAGTGGCCACGCAGTTGCGGAAAAAAATGCGGGCAAAGGATTCCGCGACGACGACCTCGACGCCGGCTGCGCCCATCGCGATGGGCGCATGTTCGCGCGAACTGCCGCAGCCAAAGTTGCGTCCGGCGATGACGATCTTGAACGGCGTCTTCAACTCATCCGGCGGCACGAAACGCGTGGGGTAGGTGTCGTCGGGCAGGCCGATCATCGCGTAGCTCCCGAGCTTCTCGTATTCCTCGGCGATCGTCGGCACGAGCGTGAGATACTGCGCGGGGATGATCTGGTCGGTGTCGATGTTGTCCTTGCAGACGTAAACGGGGCTGGTGAGGGAGGCCATGGGTGAGGAGGTTGAGAGTTGAGAGTTGAGAGGCCGCCACGGAGCCTCAGTTTGGTGCGCTCCGCGCGGAAGATTTCATTCTGCGAATCGCGCTGAGCTCACACTTCAGCGGAAACGCGCCGGACTCTCAACCCTCAACTTCTTTTCCCCTCAGCCGCGGAACTTCGGCGTCGTCTTCGCCTTCGGTTCCGGTGCGGCGTCGCGACTCGGGGGAGCGGCGCGGAACTCCGGCCGCAATTTCGGCGGAGCTTCGTCTGGCATCGGCAGTGGTACGTCGTTCACATTGAAAAGCGGATCGTTCGGATTGCCCAAAAACTCTGGGACCTCCCGGCGCGAGCGGGACGAAGAGCCGCCGCGGGATGTGCCAATCGGTAGCGCGGAACTGCGGGTCGAGGCGATCCGTGGGGTGGGGGGTGCGGGTGCGGGCTCAATGTCCTCGGTCGCGATGTAGCCGGCCACGCCATTCTCCGTGAGCACGCGACTGAATCCCCAGTCGCGGTTCAACATCGTCACGCGCTCGCCTTTCTTAAGCATGAAGTCAGGGCCGAAGCTCTGCGCGGGGCCATACTTGAAAAACTCCGCGGTGTGCGAACTCACGACGAAGAAGCCGGTCTTCGGCAAAGCACTCGCGTTTTTCGAGGCGCAGCCCGCCGACGCCAGCACAAAGGCCAGCGCAGCAGGCAGGAGGTGACGGCTCGTGAACAGGGAAGACACGGCCATTTATCTTCCTCCGGTAATGGTCAACTCACAAACTCCCGGGGATCTGTGATCCTCCCGGTGAGGGCGCTCGCGGCCACGGTGTACGGACTCGCGAGGTACACTTGCGACTCTTTGTTGCCCATGCGGCCGGGGAAGTTTCGGTTCGTGGCGCTGATGCATTTCATCGGCGTATTCAGCCGGCCAAAGGTATCCACCGGTCCACCGAGGCACGCTGCGCACGACGCGTTTTCCGTCATCCGCACTCCGGCGCTTTCGAGAATGCTCCAGACGCTTTTTCCCGCCCACATGGTGTCCTTGAGTTCCTGCACGACCTTGGTGGTCGCGGGCACGCCGAAGGTGTCGATCTTCACCGTCTTGCCATTCACGACATGGGCAAAAGCGAGGAAGTCGCTCGTCTTACCGCCAGTGCAGGAGCCGATGTAAGCGCGGTCCAGGGAGACGTCGCCCATCTCCTTGGCGAGCTTGCGCTGGCCCGGATCGGGATGGCACGCCACGGTCGGTTCGAGCTTCGAGAGGTCGAACGTCTTGTCGTAGATGAAGGTCTGGTCGCGGTCCACTTCCGCTGGTTCAAATGCAGACTTCGTGCCGTTCTCGGCCACGCGTTCGCGCACATAGGTGCCGGTCTTTTCGTCGTAGGGGAAGATACCGTTCTTGCCGCCGGCCTCGATCGCCATATTCGCGATGGTCATGCGGTCGTCCATCGTCATCGCGTGGACGCCAGGGCCCTCCCACTGCATCGCGCGATAGGTGGCGCCGTCGAAACCGATATCGCCGATCACGTGCAGGATCACGTCCTTCGCCATCACCCCGGGGAGCATTTCGCCCTCGAGGAAAAAGCGCATCGTTTCCGGCACCTTGATCAGCAGCTTGCCGGTGCCGAGGATGAACCCCGCGTCGGTATTGCCGATGCCCGTCGCGAATTCATTGAACGCACCCGCCATGCAGGTGTGCGAGTCCGTGCCGAAGAGCACTTCGCCCGGCCGGGTGTGACCCTTCCACGGCAGCGTCGTGTGACACACGCCGGTGTAGTTTTTCCCGTACTGCTTCTTGAGTTGCCCACGGTCGGCGTCGAATTTCCAGTGCCCGTTCTCATCGTCGATCACATCGTAAAAATACGGCAGTCCCTGCTCGCGTGCGAAGTCGCGGAGGATGTCCACGTTGCGGTTCGACAGCGAGTCCGCGGTGAAAATGTAGTGGTCGGGGATGATGACCAGTTTCTTCGGGTCCCAGACCTTCGCGTCCTGGCCAAATTCGCGCTTGAAGACGCCGATCGTGCCCGGGCCGCAAACGTCGTGCGTCATCAGGATATCGGTATTCACCCACACATTGTCCCCCGCAGCGACACGGGCTTTGCCACTGGCGCGAGCGAGGATCTTTTCGGTCAAAGTCATAGGGCGGGGACTATCGGTCGCGGCTGCGAGGGAGGCAAACGGAATGTCGGCCGGCGGCTCGGCGCGGGTGTGATTAAAGGCGGTGCAGCGAGGTCTGTAGTCCCAGAGGGACAGCGGAGATCAGCCGGTCCCCCTGCCATTGCGAATGCCTTAACTCAGCCGGAACGATACCGCTGGAAGGGTGCGGCGTGGTTGGAAAACGCAGAGACGCAGAGACGCGGAGCACGCAGAGTTCGGGATGGAATTCGGACTGTGCGCTGTGCTGCGTTCCCGACCCTTTGCGAACCCGGCGTCTCTGCATCTCTGCGTTTTGCAAACCGCACCTCCCATTTCACCCGGATCGTTCCGGCTTAGCACCATTCGGGGCAGGGCGTGCTTCAGCGCTTCAGCGCATCGAGCAGCGATCCGCGGCCGGCGGCTTGCGTGCGCCAGAGCGGGCCATTGAGGTCGCAGTTGGGAAAGGGTGCGCCATCGCTCTTCGGGGTCTTCACATTGGCGAGCCGGAAGAGCGGCAGCTTTTCGGACTTCGTCCCGGATGGCTGCGCCATGAGAACCGCCCAAAAGCGCCCGCCCGGCCGCTCACCGATCACCACTTCCATGTCGGCCCAGGAGGTGCCGCTGAGGTGGACGCTTTCGCCGCGGATGTAACCCTTGCGCGGAAAGCCGGTGTATTGCGGCGGGATGACTTCTTCGGGCTGGAGCGCTGACGACGCGGCCCACGAGGCATCGAGCACGAGCTTGCCGTTCACCTTGACGAGCAGCACGTCGTCGGCGGCGCCGATGAAGTGGTAGTTGCCTTCCTTCGGCGGCTGCACCTTGCCGCGATACACGGCCAGCCATTGCGCGGGCTTTACATTCTTTTCCACGTCGAACGCCTTCGGCGCCTCATCCGCGGACATATTGGGAATCATGAATTGCGCCGCCGACAGCGTGGCGGGTGCCTTGAAATATTTTGCCAGCTCGCTCTCGCGCATGCCGCCATCGACCCACTGGCGCACGATGCCGGTGTAGTTGTTCGCGTTCACGCCCGACGCCTTCTTATCCTGCGTCTGCTTGAGATCGTAGAATGTGCCCGTGAGTCCGGTCCCCGCGCCGCGGAAGCCAAAGAAGCTCATCCCGCCTCCTCCTCCGCCGCCCCCGCCCATGCCACTGCCCATGCCGGCTCCGAAGCCCATGCCGGTGCCGATGCCCGCGCCACCCATCCCGGCCATCATGCCGGGGACCACGTTATTCGCGCTGGAGATGGTCGGCAGATCGGGCAGCGCGACCTTGGCGATCCCGGCGCTGACGATGCGCTTGGCCTGCGGCGGTGCGCCGCCGGTTTTCTTCTTCTGCGCCATCGAGACTTTGTGTTCCAGCGCACGCTTGCTGGGGTTCACCGACGGCGGCCCGCCTTGGAAGGTCACCTTCCGTTTCGCCTGGATGCGCTGGACGATGAAGTAAGTCGCGCCCACGCCAAAGAGCAGATGCACGACGATGCTCACGAAGAGAAACTTGCTCGCGAGGATCTTCGCCCAAAGACCGCGACGTGGGTGGGAGCCGGAGTTACTCATTTCCTCACGTTACTTCACTTCCTTGAATTCGCCGCCGTTTCGCTTGGCGAGGTCGCGCATAAATTCTCGTGCGTTATCGAGTTCCTCAGCAGCCTTGCCCTTGCCGGTGTCGCCCAATTTGTAGGCGAAGGTGTTGATCCGGGTGGCAGGGGATTTGGCGGCGATCTGGCTCGCGTCGGTCGATGGTTTTTGCAGGCCGGCGATGCGCTTGAGTAGCATCTCCAGCAAGGCATTTTGGTCGCCTTTGAAACCAGGCGGCTTGGTGGGCATGCCGTCGGAGACCCAGATGATCATGTCCGGCTTCAATTCGAACGCGCGGTCCACGGCCAGATCCATCCGCGTCCCAGCGTGGCCGGCAAAGTTGACTTTGCCGCCGCCTTCCAGCGCCGTCGCCACGCTGTAGTCCTTGATAAATTGCTCGGCGCTTTTCACGTTCTCCGGCGTGCCTGGGACCAACTTTTCCTGGAAGGTCCAGAGCTTCGGTGCATACAGGATTATGCCGAAGCGGCTGGCGGGATTGAGCAGCTTGAGGGCTTTGAAGACTTCCTTCTCCAACTCGCGGTAGGTCGCGGGACTTTTACCCCCTCCGGCCACGTTGGACTGCGAGGAATCGAGGACGAAGAGGATGTTCTTCGCCTGCGAACGCATCCCGAAGAAGTTGATATTGGAGAGTCCACCGCCCCCGCCGCCACCCATCCCGCTCCCCATGCCAGCGCCGAAGCCCATGCCGGTGCCGGTGCCTGCGCCACCCATCCCGGCCATCATGCCGGGCACGACGTTATTCGCGCTGGAGATGGTCGGCAGATCGGGCAGCGCGACCTTGGCGATCCCGGCGCTCACGATCCGCTTGGCCTGCGGCGGTGCGCCGCCGGTTTTCTTCTTCTGCGCCATCGAGACTTTGTGTTTGAGCGCACGCTTGCTGGGGTTCACCGACGGCGGCCCGCCTTGGAAGGTGACCTTTCGTTTCGCCTGGATGCGCTGGACGATGAAGTAAGTCGCGCCCACGCCAAAGAGCAGATGCACCACGACGCTCACAAAGAGAAACTTGCTCGCAAGGATCTTCGCCCACAGCCCGCGACGTGGTTGGGTGCTGGAGTTACTCATCTTCCCACTTCACTTGATGTCTTTGAATGCACCGCCGTTATCCTTCGCGAGCTTGCTCATGAAATCGCCACCCGCGTCTGCCTCGTAGGCAATCGCGTTGATAGTGACCTTCCGTGGCATCGCTTTCTGCCACTCATCGACGTTCTTGAGGATGGCCGGCGGCCTGGCGTCGGTCGGTTCACCGTCGGAGACGAAGAAGATGAGCGCCGGCTTCAACTCAAAGGCGCGTTTGAGCGCCCCGTTGCTCCCAGTGCCCATGTGGCGCTTGCCCTTCTCGGATTGCCACACCGTCCTGTTCCCACCCTTCACGCCGTTGGGGAGTGCATTGCACGGACTGTAGCTCTTGAGCCAGTTGATCGCGCGCTGTTTGTCCGCAGATCCGGCGCTGACCATGGTTTCGCTGAAGACGTACGGCTCGCGAGAGAAGGCGATGAGGTTGAGCTTCGAAGCGGCCGAGAGGCCGTTGATCGCCTTGATCGTTTCCTTCTCGAGCCGGTCGTAGGAGTCCCGGTCTTTTTTCCCAGAGATCATGCTGCCGGAGATATCGATCACGAAGACGGTACTCGGCGCCGCCCCGCGGAAGCCGAAGAAGGACATGCCACCACCACCGGCGCCGCCGCCACCCATGCCACTGCCCATCCCGCTGCCAAAGCCCGTGCCGGCACCGAAGCCCGCGCCACCCATCCCTGCCATCATGCCGGGCACCACGTTGTTCGCGCTGGAGATGGTCGGCAGATCGGGCAGCGCGACCTTGGCAATCCCGGCGCTGACGATGCGCTTGGCCTGCGGCGGTGCGCCGCCGGTTTTCTTCTTCTGCGCCATCGAGACTTTGTGTTCCAGCGCACGCTTGCTTGGGTTCGCCGACGGTGGCCCGCTCTGGAAAGTCACCTTCCGTTTCGCCGAGATGCGCTGGACGATGAAGTAAGTCGCGCCCACGCCAAAGAGCAGATGCACCACGATGCTCACGAAGAGAAACTTGCTCGCAACCAGCTTCGCCCAGAAGCCACGGCGGGAGCCGGTGTCGTTCGGAGACGGCGGGTTCATTCTTCGTCGCTCACGGTGAAGGTGACGTTTTCGATCTGCGCCACGGCGAGCGCGTCGAGCACATCGACGGTGCGGCTGTATTTCGCCTCGGGTTCGCTGACCACGGTCACGAGGGTGGGCGCTTTGGCGGCGTCGCTGCCTTGCTTGAGCCGGAGCAGGGTGCCGCGGAGTTGCGTCATGTCCTTGCTCGTGGGTGTGTCCATCGGCTCGTCGTTCAGCAGCACCTCGCCGTTCTCGGCGATGTTGATGATGATCTCGTCCACGAAGTCCGTCGGCCCACTCGTCTCCGCGGTACCGGGCAGTTTGGTGTTCAGCTCGCGTTCCACTTTCACCGCGCCGGCCATCACCATGAAGAAGAGCATGATGACGAAGACCACGTCGATCATCGGCGCGATCTGGAAGCCGAGGTTGCCCTCGCCGCCGACGTTGGGATCGAAGCGTTTCATCGGCTCAATTCCGGTTCGCAGCCGAGAAGGAGATGTCGGTGACGCCGGCCTCGGCGGCGGCGTTCATCGCGCGGGAGACGCTCATGGCACTCGCTTCGCGGTCGCCGCGGATCACGCAGCGAAAAGTCGGGTTTGAGCCCTGGGTGATCTTGGTCTCGCCGAGTTTCTTCGCCGCGGCGAGCGCCTTGGTCAGCTCAGGCAGCTCGGGGTAAGCGCGATCGTCCATGGTGTAGGTCGCTTTCTTGGCGGCCGGATCCCACTTCACGTTCACGATGGCTTCGGCGCGCTGGTTGTCTTTCTTCAGCGAATTCGCCGAGACCGGCAGCTCGATGGTCTTGTCCACCTTCAGCACCTGCGCGCTGGTGATGCTCATGAAAAAGATGAGCAGCACGAGCAGCACGTCGATCATCGGCGCGATCTGAAACTCCGGTTCGCCGTCTGCGCCTCCGCCTCCGCCGGCCATATCAGCGAGGGAAAAGTTGAGGGTTGAAGGTGCGCAGGTTCATCACGCTTGAGCGGGGGTGGTTTCGCCTTCCGCGTGGTGTTCGCCGGTCCACCACTCGGGATCGGCGGCGTAGAGTTCCTCGTCGCCGATGTGCGCCCCGGCGATCTTGTCGTAAGGCATCTTGCGGAGCAGTCCGGCCATGGTGTCTTGGATGTCGTGCAGCACTTTGGCCGCGCGATTGCGCAGATAGTAAAACGCACTGAACGCCGGGATCGCGATGAACAGGCCGGAGGCCGTCGCCACGAGCACTTCCCCGATGGCCGCGGAGAGCGACGAGGGATCGCCGATGCCCTGGCTGCCGAGCACGGCGAAGGCCTTGATCATTCCCGTGACCGTGCCGAGCAGCCCGATCATCGGCGTACAAACACCGATGACCGAGAGGTAACTAATCGAGGTTTGCATCCGCGAATTTTCCTTCGCCATCTCGGCCATGATGCCTTCCTCGACGGCGGTCTTGCCTTCGCCGAGCTGGCTCACCGCCACCCGGCAGACGTTGGTAAAGGCGGACGAGTTCTCTTTGCAGTAGTTGTAGGCATTGACGTATTTCCCCGCGCGGAAGAAGCCGCGCACCGCCTCGACGTGCTCCGGGGGGAGCAGCTTCTTGGGGCTCGTGACGCGGATGATGCCGTCGCCGATGAGATAGAGCGTGAGCACCGAGCAGAGGCCGATGGGGATCATCACCCAGCCGCCTTCCTTGATTTGTCCCCACAATGATTTGTTGTGGACGGCGGGCGCGGCGTCGGCCGCGGGCGGTGCCTCCGCGGCGTGGAGGCAGGCACCGGTGAGCAGCGCGCTGGCGGTGAGCGCGGCGAGGAGTTTGGTGTTGGCTTTGATGTTCATGGGTTGGTGGAAGGGGATGAGTTATTTTGGATCGGCGAGCGCTTTCTCGCGACGGGTTATTTTTTCCAGCTCCGCTGCCGCCTGCTTGGCCTCGGCGGAACCGGGATAGGTCTTGATTAGTTCCTCGAGCGCGGCTTTCGCGGCGGGCAGGTCGTCCATGCCGAAGTGCGCGCGCCCGCGCCCGAGCAGCACCTGGGGCAGGAGCACCTTTTCGCCTGGGTAGAAGACGGGAACGCGCAGGAAAGCGAGGACGGCTTCCTCCCATTCCTTCGTGGCGAGCAGGCATTCGCCTTGGATGACATAGGCTGGCGCGCGGGTCGCATCGTCGCGGCTTTCTTTGAGTGCGGGCTCGATGAGTGCGAGCGCGCGGGCGTGTCCGCCCTTGCGCACGAGGCCCGCGGCGATCTGCACATTGGCGGCGCGCGCCGTCTCCGGATCGGTGGCCATGCGCGCGATCTGCTCGGCGAGGGGCGTGGCCTCCGGCTCGCGTCCGAGGCTGGCGAGCGCCTGCACCTTGCGGAGGGCGGCCGGTGCCCACCAGCTCCCCGGGGCGTCGCGGAATCCTTCGTAGTACTTCACCACCGGCTCGAGTTGCGCGAGCGCCTCCGCGCCCTTGCCCTGCGCGATGAGGTCCTGCGAAGCCTTGAGCTGCGGCGGCTCAGGAAAGTCGAGCCGCTCGATCTTGGCCAGTGGGTAGCCGAGGTCGCCGGTCTTCTTTTCTCCGCCCGGCAGTTCCACGGTGGCGATGATGGTGTCGCCCTGGCGCCGGAGGGCTTTGGTGGCGATGACTTTGCCGTCCTTCATCACGAGGTTCTGCGCAGGGGCGGAGACGGTGAGCAGCGAAAGGAAGAGAACATCGAACATCCAACGTCGAACATCGAACATCGAACGATCGTGGCTCCGCCCCTTCGATGTTCGATGTTCGATGTTCGATGTTCGATGTTTCCGTTGGTTCCTCATACCGCCCCCCAATCCACGAGCATCTTCGCCGCTCGCTTAGTCTCCGGAAAATCCCGCAGCTTCTCATTGCGCATCATCTCCTTGAGGTGGCCCACGGCCTCGGGGCGTTTGCCGAGTTTATCAAAGCAATCCGCACTCCGCACATACGCCTTGGCCGCCCACGGCAGGAATTTCTGATAGGCCACAAACACGCGCTGGTAGTGGGCGACGGCTTCGGCCCAGCGGCCTTGCTGCGCCTCAATCTCGCCGAGGTAAAAAATCGCTTGCGCCGTCGATTCGCCGCGCCACTCGCGGATCCCCGCCACTTGCTCAAAGCCCTTCTTTGCCTCGGCATACTGTTTGAGTTCGAGCTGCGCGCGCGCCCGTCCGATCGTCGCCTCCTTGATCTTCGAGGCCGCGATCTCATCCGCGGCGTGGGTGAAAAGTTCGAGCGCCTTTTTGGGATCACCTGCCGCGAGCGCGAGTTCGCCGAGGCCGACGTAGGCATAGTCGAGGTAGTCGCTTTTCGGATAATCCTCGCGCAAATCTCCGAACATCCTGGCCGCTTTGTCGCGGTCGCCTTTGGCCAGCGCGTAGTCCCCGACGCTGGCGAGCAGCACCGGGCTCAGGGACTCGGGCGGAAAACGGTTCGCCAGTTCGATGAACAGATCCGGCGTCTCGGCTTCGCGCTTGAGCAGCTTCAGGAGTTCGATCTGGGTATAGACCAGCCGCGCTTTGCCCGTGTTGTTCGCAATTTCGTCGAGCGGTGCGACCTGCTTCTTCAGCTCCGCCACAGCATCGTAGGGTGGCAGCGGCGCCGGGGTTTCGGGCGGGGGTAAAGGTGCGGCACCGGGCGCGGCAGTCGGCGCGGGTGGCGGTGTTGCGGGCCGCGGACGCTTCGAGCAGAGCTGCGCGAGTTGCTGGAGCAGTTGCTCGACGGCCTCGCGCTTCGGCTCGTTCAGGTAACGCTTGAGCTGCTCGACCAGGAACGTCTTCGCCTCCTCGGTCTTACCCTCGCGCGCCTTCGCCTTGCCGATCCAAAACATCGCCGCGACCACCGTCGGATGATCCGGCTTCGCCTGCACGAACTCCTCGAACATCTGCGCGACCTCGGGCCACTTGCCCTGCTTCTGGAGTTGCTTGCTTGCCTCGAAGATCGCGTAGTTCAGCACCTCGTCGCTGGTCGCGCGCTGATACGACTGCTGGTACGCTTCCGCCGCCTCCTCCGTCCGGCTCTCCGCCGCGAGCGCATCGCCGAGCAGGGAAAAAACCTCACCCGCGATGAGATCGTTCGGATACGCCTGCTGCCAGGCCTGGGCATCGGCGATAACCTCGTTGTAGAGCGACGCCGCGTATTTGCAGACCATCACGCGGTAACCTGCATCGCCCGCAAAGGCGCCCCCTTTATACTCCTGGAGATAGGCATTCAGCTTACCCAGCGCCTCTTCGTATTTCCCCTGAAAGAGCAGGGTCAGCGCCTCGCGATACGCAGCCTCCTCGGCAAAGCCACCCTTCGGAAAATCCTTCACATATCGCGCGTATTGCTTCCGCGCTTCCTCGAACTCGCCCTGCATGAACTGCGCATTCCCCAGCAGGAAACGCATCTGCTCGCGGAACTCACTGTCCGGCTGCTGCTCGAGCATCATGCCGAAGAAGGACACCGCACTTTTCGGATCGTTATTCTGTAACGCGGACGCACCCTTGAGATAACCGACGGTCGCGGCGTTCGGCCCTTTCGGATACTTCGCGAGATACTCGTCGCAGAGCTTCAGCGTGCGCGCGGAGCGATTCAGATCGGCGTAACACACCAGCGTCGAATAGAGCGCCGGTTCGCTTTCCTTCGCCTCGGGGTGCTCGGTCAGCAGCCGGTCAAAGGCCACGATCGCCTCCCACTTCTTATCCCAGTCGTACCAGACCTTGGCATTGCGGAAGAGGATCGCCGGCCAGTAGTCGGGCAGCTTCGAGAATTCCTCGAGCAACTGCTTCGCCTGCTCCTGCTGCAGCTCGATCTCCCGGTTCGCGCCCGTCGCCGCCAAAAAGGCCTGCGGATTGCCTCGCGCGGCGTCGAGATTGGCCTGCATCCGTTTGTCCATCGCCGCGATGCGCGCGCCTTGGAAAGCGAGCACCTGGTCGCGCGTCCGCACCACCCGGTAAGCCGCCAGCGCCTGGGTGTAACTCTTCTTCTCCGCGAGTTCGTCGCCGAGCTTCACGGTCAGCGCATTCAGCGCGACCACGTTGTCCACCAGCGCCACGCGGGCGTGCAGGGTGTTGATCAGGGCGAGCACTTTGTCGGACTCGTTCTTCGTCAGGTAAAGTTCGGCGAGTGTCACCGCGCTCGTCGCCTGCACCGGCGATTTGATCTCCGGCTGGATGAGCTTCTCGATGACCCGGATCTGGTCGTCGGGCCGGTTGAGCTGCTTGAAGCATTCCGCCTGCGCCGCCAGCGCCTGATCGCGCAGGGCCGGCGCCGACTCCAGCGCCGCTAAGGCCTTCGCCGCACCGTCGTAGTCCTTGCTCAGAAACATCGCCCGCGCGCTGGCCAGCCGCGCTTCCCCGACCCGCTCCGCCTGCGGATACTGCGTGAGGTAGGTCTTAAAGGTCGCGATCGCCTTGGCGTAGTTCTTCCCATTGAAGTACGCCGCGCCGAGCGTGAAGAAGAGCGGTCCGATCTTCGCTCGCTCGACCGGATCGGTAATCGTCGCAATCACCTTCTCGAGCCCCTCCGCCGCTTCCGTCCACTTGCCCGCATTGAACGCCGCTAGGGCCGCATTGTGCATCGCCGCGAGTTCCATCGCCGCCGATTGCTGTAGCGCCGGCTGCTGCGCCGATCCAGGCGCGATCCAGGCCAGGAGCGCTGCGGCAAAGAGCGGGGGGAGTGAAGTGAGGCGCACTGGGGAGATGTTCGTTATATCAGGACGACCGTTGGGGTAAAGCCCCAAGGATTCGGCTGCTGCGTTCGGAATCAGACAGGCGAAGAATTGCGCGTCGAGTTCAACGCTGAAGGCGTGGCAGAATACAGACGGGGGTGCAGCGAGGGAAGAGCGCAACCTCGCAAAAAAGCGGCGCGCGCCCCGAAGCTGGCGCACAGAGCGAATCGAACCCTTCCATCGCCGATCCGGCGGGCACGTCTTCCCACGTCTGCGCCTTCGTCGCCTTGTACCTCTTCCCGAACCTCGCAATGTCCGGCACCAGCACTGGCTCCGTTCCCTCGCGCTGGAGCCAGTAGTTGCGGCTCTCGTTCCGAGCCGGACCGCCGAAGATGGCTTCGTCAAACGGCCCCTCGAATTCCCCTCCGGGACCGCCCATGAGCACCACCGCGCGTTGCCCCGGTCGGACTTCCCGTCCGTGCTGGAAGAAGCGATTGCACATGGCGGGAGCCAGCCTACGTGCAGACGACCTCTTGCGGCAATGGGGAGCCGGGAAGAAAGAGCCATTCGCTCTGTCCGTTTTCCTGCTTACCCAAGACAGCCTACTGCGGCGGAAACACGGTGAAGGGCAGATGCGCCTCGGTGAGCACGGCCTTGAAATATTTTTCGGCGCTTTGCGGGCGCGCAGTTCGCGGCGTGCGGTGTGGAAGTCACCCTCCGCTTTGCTGACCCACTTCGCCGTTTCCGGATTCGTAGCGGGGCGAGCCGCGTTCGAGAATCTTGTGCACGAAGCCGTCGCCGGTCGCGAGCCGGTTTCGGACCGGCGCTCAGGGGAGCGAACCAGCAAGTCGAGCGGAAACCCGGCCGGCACTTTGAGTTCGAACTCCGCGGGTTGGTAAGCCAGATGACCGCGTCGCGATCTGCCCGTCGAAGAATCCCGTTCGATTTTCAAACTTCCGGACCGTTGCCGGGTTGTGCCAGGGCGCCGTGGCGCTTAACCTTACTTCTTCCATGATCCGCCTGCTCCTCCTTCTTTCATTTGTTCTCAGCCTTGGAGTCCGCGCTGCCGAGCGCCCGAATATCCTCTTCATCATTTTCGACGACTGGAATGGCAGCACCCATGCCAGCGCTTATGGCTGCGAGTGGGTGAAGACGCCGAACTTTGACCGCGTCGCCCGCGAAGGCGTGCTTTTCAAAAACGCCTTTACCTCGAACCCAAAGTGCAGCCCGTGCCGCGCGAGCATCCTCACGGGACGGAATACCTGGCAGCTTGAGGAGGCGGTTTCGCACGGGGGTTATTTCCCAAAGAACTATGAGGTCTATCCCGATCTGCTCGAGACGGCGGGCTACGCGGTCGGCCTCACGGGGAAAGGGTGGGGGCCGGGTGACTTCAAGACGCTGGCGGGGCGCACGCGCAATCCGGCGGGGCCGGGCTTTGATACAAAGACGCAGGCGGTGCCGGCGACGGCGATTGGCAATAAAGACTACGTGGGCAACTTTGAGGACTTCCTCAAGCAGCGGCCCGCGGACAAACCTTTCTGTTTCTGGATGGGCTTTACGGAACCGCACCGCGCCTACGAACCTGGCTCGGGGCTGCGGCTCGGGAAAAAACTGGAGGAAGTGAAGGTCCCGGCGTTTTTACCCGACACGGAGATCGTGCGCAGCGATCTGCTGGACTACGCCGTGGAGGTGGAGTGGGGCGACACCCAGATCGGCCGTGCGCTCGAAGTGCTGAAGGCCGCGGGGCAGCTCGACAATACGCTGATCGTCGTCACGTCCGATCACGGGATGCCGTTTCCTTTTGTGAAAGGGCAGATCCACGAGGATGCCTTTCACCTGCCGCTGGCGATGCGCTGGGGTGCGGGGATCAAGCCGGGGCGGGTCGTCGAGGACTTTGTCAATGTGCGCGATTTTGCGCCGACTTACCTGGAACTCGCGGGCCTCCAGCCGCCCGCGCAGATGACCGGAAAGAGTCTCGTGAAGATCATCCGCTCGGAAAAAAGCGGCTGGATCGAGAACCGCAACACCATGCTCGCCGGCAAAGAACGCCACGACCTCGGGCGACCGAACGACTGGGGTTACCCAGTGCGCGCATTGCGGACAAAGGAGTTTCTCTACGTTCACAATTTCCATCCCGAACGCTGGCCGGCGGGCAATCCCGAGACGGACTTCGGGAACTGCGATCCCGGCCCGACGAAGGAAGTCGTGAAGGCGCTCGGCGGTTACTTTTACGATCTCTCCTTTGGCAAGCGCCTGCCGGATGAACTCTACAACATCGTGCGCGATCCCGAGTGCGTGATGAACCTGGCCAACGACCTCGCGCACACTGAGACGCTGCACGCGCTCAAATATCAGATGATGGAAATGCTCAAGGCAGACCAAGATCCGCGCGCGCTCGGCAACGCGGCGATCTTCGATACCTATCAGTATGTGGGCAGTCGTACCAAGGGTTACGAGACCTGGCTCAAAGCGCAGGAGCCGAAACTCCAGGAAGCGGTGCAGGCCGCAGCCGAGCAGCAGGCCGCCCAAAAAAAGGGCCGTAAAAAAGGCGCGCTGGCCCCGGAGAACTAATCAAGGAGCAGGGGTGCCCTGACTCCTGGCCTTTAGAACTTCAGGTTCGCAAAGACGCTGCCTTCATCCCCGGAGGACAAATTCCGACGGATGTCGCCCCGCGCGTAACTTACCCCGATCGTCAGGTTGCGATTCAGGCGCGCGCTCAGGGTGTAGCGCCCGGAGAAGTGATCTTCACCCGAGGGGAGCAGATCGGAGTAGGCGTAGCTACCAGTCAGGCTGGAGACGAGCCACTCGGTGTGGTGGTGGTAAAGCTGGAGAACGGCGGTGACCTGATCACCTTGCAAATCCCCGACGCCGGCATCCCAAAAGTGCGTGTAATCCAGCTCGGCGAGCAGGGTCCACTTTGGCGAGATCCCCCAGCGCACATACGGCCCGATCCGGAGACGATTCGACTCGTCAGCGAAACCCATGAGCCCCTGCACCCCGAGCACGAGGCGCGTGGTGGGATATCGTTCGTACATAAAGCCCGCGCCGTATTCACGGCGCTTTTCCTCTTCCTCGAAAGTGGGCGCAAAGACAAAGGCCGACGTGAGCCAGTTTTTCTTCCATGCAAAATACTTGAGCTGCAAAGGGAAGTCGTAAATCCCGTCCCGATTCAGATGCAGGAAGTAACTCGTGTAATCGTCGAGTTGAAGCCCGAGCGGGAGATAGTCGCGCCCGATCGCCACTTCGCTGCCGCCGCTTGCGCCTTTGCCTTTGATGCGCCACTCGAGCATTAGCTTCTTGAGGAAGACATTTCGCCCACCCGTCGCCGTGAGATGCGGTCCGAGCTTGGTGTCGTGGAGTTCCGTGTCGCGCAGGCCCACCTCGTAGTTCACGCGAAAGTTCTGCTTCGCTCCGACAAAGATGATCTGCCGAAACAGGGCCGAAAACGTCGGATCCGTTTTGTTCGCGTCGAATTCCTGATTGATCCGACCGGTCAGCACCAGATCCGTGAGCACGTTGCCAAACTGCCCGTCCCAATCGCCCGTCGCGTACTTTGCATCGATGATTTTCCCCAGGGCCTGTGCCGTGAAATCGAGGTCGGACAAACTCTGCTCCATGTCGATGCCGCGCCCGTAACCCTTCAGCAGGCCGCGACCTTGCACCGAGACGTGGCAGGCGATGCAACTCGTGTGACCGTAGCTGATCATCCGCGGATGGGCGTCCACGCGTGCCGCCGGCAGCAGGGTCAGACCGGTCACCGCCGCGAGTGCGCTGCGGAGAGCGCGGAGCAGGGGATTTGGAAGTGCGGGTTGGTTGAATTTCACGAGCGAATATTTTTGTTCAGAGCGAACGGCGGTATTTCGGCTCCACGTTTGCCTCATGCTGATCCTGAGGTCACTGCAAATCCGGGAATTGGATCAAACCTCATCCAAATCCCGGACCCGAAGCGTGAGGATCACGCCGGGACCGCTGGCTCTACCGGTTCTCGACTTTGAACCGCTTCGCCACGATCGCCGTGGCTTCCTCCAGTCCCGTCTTCGCAGGCAGGCCGTAGTAGATGGAGACGTAGGTGTGGTCGCGGGCAGCGTGCGCGCTGAGGGCGTAGATGTTTCCCTCCAGATGGCGAAAGACTTTGTAGGTCAGCGCGTAGATCGCGCCGTCGGCATTGTGCGCGGTCTCGAAGCGCAGGCATTGCTTCCCGGCGCGCGTTTCCGTGACGGTGAAGCGGCCGTCGATCCGCGGCAGGTTCGCTTCGTCGGTGTCGGCGACGTGGCGTCGGGCGCGGATGGCGTCTTCGACGATCGCGGGCAGATCCCGGCGGAGCGGCTTTTCGCTAGGGGCGAGGTGGAAGAAGTCGAGCGCGAGGCCGTGGTTCATGGCGGAGAAAAGATGCGCCTGCCGGAGATCGACCCCGCTGTGCCAGAGCGCACCGGCGATCGACGCAGCCACCCCCCGATAGTCCCGCGCGGCGACGCCGAGCATGATCGAGGTGCCGTCGGGGATGAGGGCGGCCTTCGGTCCAGCGGGGTCCGCGGGATCTGCCAGCCGGATGAGATGCGACCCAAAGCGGATGGCGTGCAGACCATACGAGCCGCTGAAAAAATCCTCGCCGATGTCGCGCAGGATGGTGAGTTCCTCCTCCCCGTAGCCGTCGGCCATCAAGGCGCGGGCGCGATCCGGCCGGGGGCGAAAGGTCGCCGAGGACTTGGCGTAAAGCTCGCGGATGTTCCACCAACGCACCGGCTCGGCCACGGCGGATTCCCAGTCCGCGCGATCCGCACAGGTAAAGACGAAGAGCGCCCGCAACCGCTGTTCATCGCGGCAGCGCTGCGCGAAATCCAGCACCCGCTCGTCGTCGTTGACGCCAGCCTCGGCCACTTCCTTAAAAGTGCGCCGGTTCGCCACCAGGAACCGCACGATCTCCAGGGTCGCGGGGGTGAATTCGCACTCGGATTCGTAAGGCGTGAAGTAGTCCGGCAGTGAGATGCCGGAAAAGCCCGAGGCATGGCGCTCGTGCAGCGGACGCGTGAGGTCCGCGCGGGCAGCCACATCGTCTGGGGTCAGCGGGAGTCTCTTGGTCTTGAGCGCGAGTTTCACCGCCGCACGGTGGTCCGGATCGAGCAATGCTGCCTCGATCGCCCGCATCGCGTAGTCATCCTCAGCGGCGGTCTTTTCCAGAGAGACAGAGGTCGCGAGGAGTTGGGTGCCCTCGATCACGTATTGCTCGAGGACGTGCATCTTCTGCCGCTCAAGTGCGCCGCGCAGCGACTGGCGCTCACTCATCACCCGGCCATCGAGCGAGGACTCAAATTTCCCGTAGCCAGAAAAGAGCCGATCCTCAGCGCCGTCGATCTGGGCGAGGAACTCGAAGGACTTTGCGAGGCTGCCACGCGGCTCGTAGAAGAGCTCCGAAACCTCCGGCACGCGGACCAGCCAATCACCGGCATTGCGAAAGGTGGCGTGCAACTCCGCCAGATCGATCTCCACACCGTAACGCTGCGAGGCGAGGAGCAGCGAGAGCGCCGCGCGGCTTCGTTCCCGCGCCGATTGACCCTGGTCGGAGGTCGAGTGGCGGAGGCCGTTGCTCCCGTAGATGATGGCACTCCCCGGCACCACTGCGCGCCCGGCACCCAGTTCGCGTTCGATCACCCCCTTCGTAAATACGGCCACCCGCCGCCTCGCGGAGAGCAGGCGCGAGCGCACCACATCGGCAAACTCAAACCGCGTCCCCACATCGCTCTGCGGCCCGAGCATTTCTCCGTAAGCCACCGAATCCTCAAACCTCAATAGGTCTTCGGGATGATTGCCCTCCTTACCCCCACGGCCACCGGGCGGACGACGGAGATGCACCCAGGCCCGGATGCGCAGCAGGAAATCATAAGCCGCCAGGTCGCGCGGATCCTCCAGCGTGCGATAGACCTCTTGGCTGTGGCTGAAGGTCTTTCCGGCGAGCGTCCAGATCCCCCCGAGAAAAACGCGCAGACCGTCATTCTTGATATCAAAGCGATCCAGCCGTTCGCTCCCGGCACCGGCGGCCTCCCACTGATCTTCCCAAAATCCGCGCAGATGCAGGAAGTGCTCAAACGGATCGTAAGTCGCCCGGATGCGTTCGCGGAAGCGCTCCGTCAGCCCCCCCGGATCGAACACCGCGCGCATGTCGAGGAAGGAGTTGAGCTGCTTTTCCGCCAGGGCCGGTACGTCATCAAGGCCAAAGGGCAGCGCGGCGTAGCCGAAGCCATACTGCTCGCGGAATTCCTCCGTGTGCAGGGTCTGCCGCTGGAGTTCGAGCAGGAAGGCATTGCCCTCGATGGCCTCATCGAAAAGAAACGCTAAGTCCAGGTCCGAACACGGCGTCACCTCCGCGCGACCCGTCCCGCCGAGCGCGACCACCGCAAAGGGTTTCGAGTACCCGTGCATTCGCAGTTGCGCCTCCGCCCAGTGGGCGATCAGAGCTGTATGGATGGCCGTACGCGCGTTGACCAGCGCCCGGCCATTCTCGAGTTCCGCGCCACGGATCAGGGCATCGTTTTCGGCGATCAGCCGACGATACGCCTCCAGCGGCCCGCCTTCGCGGAGCACTGCGAAGACGTGAGCTTCGTCTGCGACGATCATGGCGGAACTCTCGCACCGAATCGGCGCACGTCACAAGCATCGCGTGCTCCTATTGCGGCGAGCCAAAAATGGAGCGACGACACTTTCGGCCAAGAAAGGCGGGGCAAAATCGGCGGCGACTTCTATTTACTCCTGCACCTTCATCTTCCTATGAAATCCAAACTCCTCCTCTTCACCACCCTCAGCCTCACCGCATCCGTCGCTTCCTGCCTGGCCGAAAAAGCCGCGGATCTGAAACCCACCCTGGTCAAGCCCGGCAAAGTGATCGTCGGGGACGGCTTTGACGCTGCCGCGCTCGGCAAAAACTGGAGTGCCGCAAAAGGCGACTGGCAGCCCCGCGAAGGAACGCTGGTCGGGAAGGAAAAGAAGGAGGACAAACATGCGGCAGTGCTCATGCTCGCGCAGCCAAATCGGAACTCGGTCATCCGCTTTGCCTTCAAACTCGATGGCGTAAAGTCGATGGCCTTGAGCTTGAACTCCGCGAAAGGTCATCTCTTCCGCGTCACCATCCAGCCTGAGTCCCTGTCCCTGAACAAAGACAAGGATAAGAAGGATCCAGCCTCAAAGACGGAAGTGCTCGGCAAGGCCGCGGCGAAATTTGGCGACGGCCAGTGGCACACGCTCCTCCTGGAGATGCAGGGCGCGAACGTTGCCGTGCAGACCGACAACGGCGTGAAGCTCACGGCGACAAATGCCGGACTCGATGTGGACAAGACGGGTTACCGCATTGTTACCGCGGGGGAGTCGCTGCTCGTGGACGACGTGAAAGTGTGGGAAGCGCTTCCGTGATGGTAACTCCGCCGGGGCGCGGCGGCGCTCCGTGACGGCCGCGCGCCCGAATCAATGGCGAGGGATGGGTGATCGCGGAGGGTTCACGGATGCAATTCGTTGATGCCCTTCGGCAGCGCGAAGATTTGTTTTACTTCCGCGTCGCACAAGGCGCGGTTGAAGACGGCGAGGTCATCCATGTGACCGACAAACGCTGCGCCCAGCACCAGGAGCACCTGCGCCGGATCCCAACCGAGCGTGAGGTCCCAGTTCTCGATCCGGCCTTGGAGTTCGCCATTGAGATACAGCCGCCCGACCGACTGCTTGTTCTTGTCGTTGAGATTTTCAAACGAGAACACGACCTGCGTCCACGCAGCGTGCGAAAACGGGGCGCGCTCGACTTGCACCATCGGGCGTTTCGCGGTCGGGATGTCCGCCCACTGGACGTTGTCGGGATTCCAGATGTGCAACAACGGCCGGACGGCAAAGCGGAACAGCCGCGGCGTCTCGTCCTTCGACCATTCGAGGAAGATGAAACCCTTCTTCTGGTCTTCGCCGATGATCTGCACCGGGTCGCAGTAGCCGGGAGCGAGGTCCTTGTCCGGGTCCAGCTTCAGCCACACGGACACCGTCGCGCTCCAGTTCGTGTCGTTGTAGCCGAGCACGCCATCGCCCTTGAACTGCGGGCGAGTCGTTCCCTTTTTCGGGAAGTGCAGCGCGCCGCCGAAACGTCCCGCATCCCGGACCAGCAGGATCTCGTCGTTCAACACCGCCGGCACGGCGAGCTTTCCCTGGCGGATGGAGCAGGCCTTGTCGCCGAGGGAAAAATCCGCGTCGAGTCCAGTGTCGAAAGATGCGTGAAAGGTGAGGGCGCGACTCAGGTCATCGGCCTGCGAATCGCTCGCCAACGGGAGCAGCGTGGCCATCAGGAATGGGCGGAGCCAGAGACGTTTCATGGTGGGTGGGTCAGGGGTTCAGACGGGTCATATCAGCCGTGACCATGTCTTTGCCATCCTCCGCATCGTGCGATGCAAAGCGATACTTTGACTCTCACTGACCATCCGCCGCATCCTGCCCCCCAGCTTCCTGCTTTGGCGAGGCGGTACTATGCTTCACTGACTGCGTAGCTTTTGAGTTCACGACTTATTCCTCCAAGCCGTAGCTCTTCATCCACCATACCAGACGTTCGGCGTCGGTGGGCTCAGGCTTTTGCGTGCGCGCCTTCCACGCGCGCTGATAGTCGGCGCGTTTGTCTTTTTGGATCTGGGCCATCGGCGGCTCCGTGGCCGGATCCCCGGAGGCGCCGCGATCCTTACTGCCCCTGATCCAGGCGGCGAGTTGCTGACGCAGCGCGGCGACGGTCGCGGCATGTTCGGGATTCTGCGCGACATCGTGCAGACCCTGCGGATCCGTCTTCAGGTCATAAAACTCGATCTCCGGTCGAGTCGGAGCCAGCCACCGAGCTTGCAATGAATCGAGGCCACCGGACGCTTGCCGCACCCGCAGCAGCGGCATTTCGGGATAGCTGGTTTCTTTGTAACTCGACCAATTGAGTCGCGAGAGATCGGGGTTGAAACTCTGCACGAGCCACGAGTCCTGGCTGATCACCGCGCGGATG
>JANNXQ010000248.1:0-44480 GCA_031409655.1 Chthoniobacteraceae bacterium
GGCCGCAGGCCCATCTTTCAGAGTGGCGCTGCGCGCGAAGCGAGTCATGGCGCGCGGAGCGACGCCATCCACCGAGGTTGCGTTTTTCAACAGGCTGCGAGGGCGACGGCGTTTCCCTTGAACTGCTGGTCGTCACGCCGACCGGATTTGGTCCTGCGATCTGGCCTGGCTTCGCATTTCGTCTGGGAAAAACCTGTCCGCAAAATCGAAGACCCTCCAAAACAACCAACCCAACTTTCCGCGTCCCCGCTTTCGCAGAAAGTTCACTCCACGAGTTCCAGCCGAAGTCGGTAAAAGTCGTTCAGATTCGGGGTTTCAGGGACGACTGCCTCGATCGTCTCCAAAGTGCCCACCGTGCTCAGGATCGTGTCGCTCGTGCTCACGTCGCTCCAGGAAAACTCATCGGCGAGATCCGTCGTCTGCTGGACGAAGAAATTCACATCCGTAGCCGCAGTGTTCCTCCGATAAATGAGCGCCCGCCCGGATGGAGTCTCCGCGGCTCGCGGTTGGGGCGCGCCGAAACCCGTCAGTGGGTGGATGCCCAAGGCGTAAGCCTGGAGGTTGCTCGTGCCATCGCGATTGGGATCAGCGTCAGGACCACTGGCAAAAGCGTCTGCACGTTGCTGAAGGGTGAAATTCGCCGCCTGCCATGTGCCAAACGCACTCGGCGTGAAGGTGACTTGATCGACCAGTCCACGACCCCCGATGTTCGCCGCACCCTCCTGGTCTTCCGAGTAAGTCCACTCCAGCGAATGCAGGCCGGACGGGATGGAGTATGTGACCTGCACGTAGGGATCGCCACCAGTCAGGAAGTCGTAGTTCTCCCCGTCCACATTAAAATCCAGATAATCGTAGTCCGCCTCCCCATCGCAGCGCCACCAGAAGCTGACCGTGCCTGGCCCCATGACCGTCGTGGAGAGCGTCGTGGAGGTATTCACTGCAACCCCAGCCGCACGCGCTGCGTCGGCGCCGTCGTGCGTTTGAGCCAGAGCCGTCGTACGTGCCCACACCGGTGTGGAACCCGACGTCGTCCAAATGAGCGTGGTATTGTCCACCGCGTTGCCGAGTGCCGCGCTGGCGGGGCTCGCGGCGTTCACCGTGAGCGTCACGGCATCACTGTCTGACGCGCCGTTCGCATTCGTCGCCCGGCAGGAGATTTGCCCGGCATTCGCCACCGCCGCCGCGGCGATAACGTAGCAACGACTCGTCGCCCCAGCGATCACCGCGCCATTGCGCAGCCATTGGTAAGTCACCGGCAACGGACTCTCCGTCTCCACGCAAAAAGCCGCCGTGCCACCAGCGCCCACGATTAAAGGCCTGGGCTGCAAGGTAAAGAGCGGTGGCGAAAGGTTGAATGGGAATAGGGACACTTGATCCACAAACCCTGCGTCGAGACCTTCCGAGCCACCGCTGTCCTTAGCGTAGGACCAGGTTACCGTATGAACGCCATCCGGGATCGCGATCGTTCTTTGCTGCCAGCCGACCTCACCGCTGATCTGCACTTGCACCAACCCATCGACCAGAACGCTGAAAAAGTCATAGTCAGCTTCCGATGACACCTTCCACCAGAACCGAAAGGCCACCGGTCCCGTTACGTCAACGGAAAACGTGGAACTTCCATCGTCCGTGATCGGCCCGCTCTGCGCGGCATCGGAGCCGTCATGAGTAACGACGGTCTGCGCAAACCATGGATCGGGCAACGGAGCATCAAAGGGCAGTGTCGGCTGATCGACCGCCTCCGCGATCTGCGCCGCGCGACCCAGTGTGATGGTGATTGTCAGCGGCAGTGTGCCAGTACCGAGGGCATTGGCGGCGGTAACGGTAACATTATAAACACCCGCGACGGTCGGCGTCCCCGACAGAATCCCGGTGACGTTATTGACCGAGAGCCACGCCGGCAGCCCCGTCGCACCGAAAGAGGTCGGAGATTGTGTGGCCGTGATCTGATAGCTGAATGGATCACTCTGCGTGCCTCCTGCCGTTCCGGCGCTCGTGATGACGGGGATGCCGGTGACGAGCGCGCCGCTGCCGTAGAGCGTCAGCGCGACAGAATCCAGTGTGCCGGTGCTTCCCGTAACCCGGTCTTTTACGACCACAGACCAGGTGCCCACGGCGCTCTCACCCCAATGGTGAACGCTCGTGAAAGTCCACTGAAGATCGGCGCCGGCGTCATTGGGCCGAAGCTCAGCGAGACGGCTCACGGTCCCGCTTGGCGAGGTTAGTTCCACTTCGAGATCGCCGCGATTCGAATGCGTGATGCCCACGGTTACGGCGACACTTTCGACACGCAGAAATTCCGCCGCGGTGAAAGCAAACGTCCGGGCGATGCCGCCCGCATTGAAGTCAGGAATCGAGCCGATGATCGCGTTACTCTTCTGCATCGTGCTCATCGGCGGCAGCAGCGTCCAGGTCTGCGCGAGCGCCACCGCCGCCGCGGCGTCCACGAGGCCCGCGCCGTACTTGTGATTGAAATGCAGACCGGCGCCATTGTCCTGCACGCCAGCGAGGATCGGATTCACATCCCAGTCCGCGTCCGCTGGGTCGTTCTTTTTCGCCGTGCGGATCAAAATCTCCTTCACGTCGCGCCAGGTCAGGCTGGGTCGCGTCTGGAGCACCAGCGCGCCCACACCCGCGGCCAAAGGACAGGCCGAAGAAGTTCCGCCGAAGTCATTGGTGAAATCCCCGGATGGATAATTTGGCGCGCCGCCAGCGTTGTATCCTACAGACCCAGATCGATCCACCGTGCTGATGCCTTGGAGGTCAACGCTGTCCGAAGGCGCCGCGACGAGGATGTTGGCGCCGCTTTCCGAATAGTCGGATTGGAAGCCATCGTCACCGAGCGCCGCGATCGCCAGAGTAAAGACACTGTTCGCGTAGCCATCGAAATTGGAGTTATCGTCAGTCCCGCCATTTCCCGCTGCCCAGAAGAAGAGCGTTCCTTTGCCCGCACGTCCGTTGGCGATGGCATCTTGAATGGAGGCGGTGGCGAGCAAGCCAGGCCCTTCGATCACGTCGCCGAAATCGTCCGGCCCCCAGGAGTTGCTTTTGATCTGAATGATATCATTGCGCCGGGCAAAAGCCGCCGCTTCGTCGGCATCCGTGGACGGTCCTGACACCAGCCTTAGTCCGACCAAGGTCGCCTCCGGTGCCGCACCGGAAACGCCGAGACCATTGTTACCGATCGCCCCCGCGACTCCGGCAACAGCCGTTCCGTGATCATCGCCGGCTTCCGGTGTCGGATCGGCATCGTTGCCATTGTAGTCGAAACTATTCACCGCATCGACATGCGCGGCGAGATCAGGGTGCGTAAGTTCCAGACCGTCATCGAGGATGCCGATCCGCACGCCCGCTCCCTTTGCCGTATCCCAAGCCGTCGTGACATTGACGTCGATGCCCGCAATCCCGCCACGGTCACCGGTATTCCGCAGGTGCCACTGATAACCAGCATTCGCAGCATTGTCGGCGAAGAAAGGATCATTGGGGATGAAGCGCTTCGTCATCAAGCGGGCGAGCTGCGGTTCAGCACTCTCGATCTCCGGCCGGAGCCGCAAGGCACTCGCCAGCGTGAGCCCATTTCCCGCTCCAGCCGGCGCCGTGAAGAGAACGTAGCCCGGCGCAAACGCGGGCCGCTCAGACGACGCCGCTCCGACCGCGGTCGCGATCACCTGCGCGTCCGCACCCGCCCGCACTTTCGCGAGCACGCGAGACGTGAGCCAGCGCCGATGCGCCTCGGTCTTCGGCTGCCCTTGTTCATAAAGGACGAGGTCCGCCCTGCCACCGGCCGCCACGTCTGGCTGCCGAGCCCGCACGCGTACCGCCTCCGCATCGGCCGTCTGCGCGACCTTCTGCACCCGTCCCCGCCCGCCCGGCGCGATCACGCCTACTTCGTCCCGCGCAATGACAAAAGTCCGTACTCTCCCACCTTCCCGGAGAGTGACCGCGTCTTTATCCAGGCGCGCGTCCAGAGGACCACCACGGACGGCGCCGGTGATGAGCGTAAAAAGAACGACAAGAATGCGCGCAAGGGGGAGGCAGAAACGATGGTTCATAGTGGCGGCAGCGAAGGGGCGAAAGGGCCTGCAGGGTGCCTAAGAACCACAACGCCGTCAAGAGACCGGGCTGTAGGACTAAGGTTTACATGTCCAGTTCGGGAGGCGACCACCGTCCGGCGCAAGGTTACGACTTAAAGTCGCGCCGCTGGAAGACTACGGCCCCGATCACGATCATCGTGAAATTCACCGCGACGAGATAAGCGTAGTCCTCCACCATCCGCGGCCAGGGAATCGGAGCACGCAAGACATTGACCCACGTTTCAGTGTGCGTGGTGATGAACCATGGCTTGATGGATTCAAAGTAGGGGATGCTGCGGAAGATCGAATCCGCGATAAAATACGAGAGCGTCGCGATGGTCGCCGCTGCGGGCTTCATATTAAAACAGGACAAGGTGAAACCGAGCGACGTGACACTCAAAAGGCTGAGCGCCAGCAAGGGTAGCGAGGCAAAATAGCGCCATAGACCTTCCTGAAAGTCGTAGAGGACAAAAAGTCCCTGCAGAGGCTGATAGGCGAAGAACCCGCCCGTCCCTTGGCGCACAAGACCGACAGCCAGTGCGCTCAAGCCAATAAAGAGGATGAGAGCAAAGGTATAGAGGACGCAGGTAACATATTTCAGGACCAGGATGCGGAGGCGTGAGACTGGCCGGCAGAGGTTCATCCGCAAGGTGCCGTCCTCGACTTCCTTGGCGACCACGTCCCCGGCGACCAGCGCGAGGTAAAGTCCTCCGAGCAGGAAGGTCGTCCAGATGACGACCTGAAAGGCGAGCGTGACGCCGGAGAAGTATTCGTCAAATCCGTAGCCGGCGCCTTCGAGGAGCCGTTTCCACGAACGCTGGACCGGTGGGATTTGGAAAAGGATGAGGATCAGCATCTCCACCGCCAGGAAGACCCCAAACCCGAGGTAAGTTCGCTTGCGAGCGAAAAGCTTCCAGAGTTCACAGCGGAGTTGGCGGAGGAAAAGGTTCATGTTTCGGCGGGGCTCTCCCTCTTAATCTTCCTCTTCCTCCCCGTCTTTAGCATGTGGTTCATCGGAGGAGGAAGATTAAGAGGAAGAGGAAGACGTAGCCTCGGCATTTGCGTGAGACATCTCCAGGTACACCTGCTCCAGATTCCGCCGTGCCGGCTCCACGGCGCTCACCCGCACTCCGCTCCCGACCAACGTCGCCACGAGGTCGGCGATGACGACGCGGTCTTCGATCAGCACCTCCCCAGAGCCCGCGATCTGCACGCCGGGCCAGCCGCCGAGCAACGCCGCGGCGCGTGGCCAGTCGTCCGTCTCAAAACGCACACGGCGCTTTTCGACGGAAAGCTCGCTCCAGCGTCCGTCGAAGATCTTCCTCCCACGATTGAGGATCGCGACGCGATCGCAGAGTTGCTCGACCTCGGAAAGAAGGTGGGAACAAAAGAGCACCGTGATGCCGCGCTCGCGATTGAGACGCTTGATGAGTTCGCGCATCTCGTGAATACCTTCGGGGTCGAGGCCATTGGTCGGCTCGTCGAGCAGGATAAGATCAGGAGCAGGCACGAGGGCCTGGGCGAGCCCGAGCCGCTGCCGCATGCCCTGGCTGTAAGTCTGCACCCGATCGCGAATGCGCGCCGTCAGACCCACCGTCTCAATGGCGTCCTCCATTTCCCGGCCCGTCGCCATGGCCGAGTAACTGGCGAAAATCTCCAGATTCCGCCAGCCGCTCAGGTAGTCGTAAAAGCGTGGAGCTTCGAAAATCGCGCCCGTCCGGGCGAGGGCCGTCTCTCGTTCCTGCTGGACGCTCGCGCCATTGATGAAGGCCTCGCCCGCGTCGGGATACACCTGGCCGAGCAGGACCCCGAGCGAGGTGCTCTTCCCCGCGCCATTGTGGCCGAGCAGCCCGAAGATCTCCCCGCGCGCAACACTCAGCGATAGCCCGTGCAAGGCAGGCTTGCCGCCGAAAGCCTTCCGCACGTCGCGGAGTTCGAGCATGGGTGGATCGCCAGGCATTGGTGAGGCGGAGCTTTCCGAGGTCTGCGGCGTGCGGCGACTCATTTGTCCGTGAAGAACTTAATGTCCTTCGTAACATGCCCGTCCGCGTAGAGCAGGTTAATCTTATCTTCCAGGAAAGGGTGGAAACCTTCCTTGTCGCCAAGGATCGGGATGCGGCTGTGATCGGAGACCATGCCGAGAAAGTTCAGGTTCGCGACGGACTGACCGTTGAGCGACACATTCCAATGATAACTCGTGCCGGTCTTGCGCGCGAACCCGGTCTTGTCCGACGGACACGCAAAGACGCGCGGGTCGGTAATGTACTTATCCAGCGTGTTATCGATCACGGGCACGTCATCAGTCAGCGCTTCGCGCCCCGCTTTCAGCGTCGGCATGGTGTTATTGTTCTCGGTAATGTAAGCGGTCAGCCCGGCGCCGAGTTGGCGGAGATTTGAGAGACAGGAAGCGGCCCGCCCGCTTTCGAGGATCCGGCTCGAGACCGGGACGACGATGGCCACAAGGATGCCGATGATGGCGACGACGACGAGTAACTCAACCAGCGTGAAGCCCGTTCGAGATTCGACGCTCATCGCGGGCGCTGCAGATTCTTCTGCATCTCTTCGATGAGTGGCGCCACGTCGAGCTTTGTCTCCGCGCTCGCTTCGCTGTAAAAACTTTTGAACCCCTGGCTGATGATCTTCTGCGCAGCCGCCTCGTCCTCTTCGTTGCGCGCGGGTTCATCGCCTTCCCGATCGCGCATTTCCTTCAGGGTCCGCGTCACGAATTGCTGCCGCTTCGGGCGCTCCATCTTGTTCAGCGCCTCCATCATCTGCTTGAAGCCGATTGGCAGCGTGAGATCGAGGAAAAGCTCCTGCTCGGTGGGGGAGAGCGCCTTGAAAAAAACGTCCAGCTTTCGGCTCATCCGCATCTGGCGACGCTCCTCGTAGGTGAGGCGATTGAGTTGATCCGCGACCTTTTCGATCTCCTTGCTGCGCGCGTCGGCGGCGCGGCCTTCGAGCTGCAGGGTCTCGATGTGCTTGGTCAGCGATTCCGGTGTGACCTTGGCGCTGCGCGCCCAAAAGATTGCGCCCCCGGCGACGAGCCAGATGGCTGCGAGGATGGCGACGGCTTTGATCCAGAGGGAACGCATATCGAGCAAAGTAGTCGTGGGCTTTAGCCCGTGAAAGCTCCGACTGGTGGAAAGCAGGTCGGCTCGGAAAAGGACGCCTTGCGGGCTAAAGCCCAGGACTACTTTCGCGCCAGCTTGCGCCGGACGAGCGCGGCGAGGTCGTCGAGTTCTTCGATGCGGAGGGTGAAAGCGGTGCCGAAGAACGCGAGGCCGGCGACCGTGATGGTGCCAAGGAGGGTGACGATGCGCAGCCAGAGCCCGAAGTCCGCCCAGCCAGCCAGCACCCAGTGCTGGGCTCCCAGACACACTCCGGCGAGGACGGCACCGGCGACGCCCACTTTGAAGAGCGTGCCGATCATCTGGCGCGTGCCGAGCGGGCCGGTCGCGCGGTGCATGAGGAAGTAGAGCAGGAGAAAGTTCGCGGTGGCCACGCAGCCGGTGGCGAGGGCGAGACCGCGGATGCCCCACTGGAGCTTGAAGGCGAAGAGGTAGTTCAGACCGACGTTCAGGAAGACGGCGACGAAGCTCACGTACATTGGCGTCTTGCGGCGGTCGATCGCGTAGAAGGCAGGTGCGAGGATCTTCAGGCAGGAGTAGGCGCAGAGACCGATGGCGTAACCGCCGAGGCCGATGGCTGCTTGATCCGCGGCGTGCGCGCTGAATTTTCCGTGCTCGTAGAGCAGGCTCACGATGGGGCGCGCGAGGAGGATGAGGCCGATGGTCGCGGGGACGGTGAGCAGGAGCGCGAGACGCAGTCCTTTCGCGAGCAGGCTGCGAAATTCATCGGAGCGGCCCTGCGCGGCGGCGCGCGAAAGTGCGGGCAGCGTGACAGTGCCGAGCGCGACGCCGAAGATCCCGAGCGGAAGCTGCATGAGGCGGAAGGCGATGTTCAGGCGGTAGGCGGTGCCGTCTTCGAGCCAGGATGCGAACCACGTGTTGATGAACACATTGATCTGCACGGAACTGGCCGCGATGACCGCGGGGCCCATCTGCCGGAGGATGGTCCGCACGCCATCATCGCGCCAGGCGAAGTCCGGGCGAAAGTGAAAGCCCACGCGGCGCAAGGCCGGCACCTGCACGCCGAGTTGCAGCGCGCCACCGATGAGCGTGCCGCACGCGAGACCGACGAGCGCCGGCGTGCCGAAGTGCGGGTCGATCCACCAGCCGACGGCCACGCCGCCGACGATCGATCCGATATTGAAGAAGCTCGAAGCCATCGCGGGCACGCCGAAGACATTCTTCGCATTGAGCATCCCCATGGTGAGCGCGCCCAGCGAGACGAGCAGGATGAAGGGATACATGATCCGCGCGAGTTGCACGGTCAGCTCGGCCTTGCCCGGCACATTGGCAAAGCCCGGCGCCATGATCGCGACCAGCCACGGCGCGATGGCGATGCCGATGAGCACGATGCCGCTCAGCACGACGACGACGAGCGTGCCGACCTTGCACGCGAGTTTCCACGCGGACGCTTCGCCTTCGTTCACGATCTTCTTGGAAAACGTGGTGATGAAGGCGGTGGAGAGAGCGCCTTCCGCGAAGAGGTCGCGCAGCATATTCGGCGTGCGGAAGGCGATGGTGAAGGCGTCCATCTCTTTCCCACCGCCAAAGAGCCACGCGAAGATTTGTTCGCGGATGAGACCGAGGACGCGCGAGCACATCACCGCGATCCCGACGACGCCGGCGGCTTTGGTGTTGAGTTTGTTTTCCTTCGATTCGGCCATTGAAAATTAAATGCGGAGACGCAGAGACGCGGAGAGCGCGGAGATTGGCGATCGGCGAATCCTCTTTTCTGCGTCCTCTGCGTCTCTGCTTCTCTGCGTTGAAAATACGCCGGTCATAATAGGTTGAGCATCATCGGGGCGCGGCGGCTTTGCGAAGGCGATCCATGATGGCGACGCCGAGGCCGGTCTCCGGCACGGGTTCGGCGAGGATGAGGTCGAGGCCGGCTTCGTCGAGCCGGCGGAGTTTGGCAAAAAGTGTGGCAGCGGCTTCGCGGAGGTCGCCGCGAAGGCTGAGAATTTCGGATGCTGCGTAAGGCCCTTCATCCCCCTCTTTGTTCCAACCAAGCCAGCCGACCTTCATCCCAGGAACGCCGCGCAAGTGCGCGCCGGCACCCAAAATTTTCATCGGCGTCCGCGGCGCGTAGTGGCTGGCAAGTTGTCCTGGCGATTCGATGTGTACCTTCGAGTCGCCGCGGAGCATGGCGCTAAAGGAAAGGCCCAGCGCCGCAAAGAACGCACTCACTTCGGCTTCGGAAGGCCGTTCGCCGCGCCGCTCACAGACTTCTTTCCACAGTCCGGCCAGATCCTCTGCGGTCACGGGACCAGCGCGAAGCAACCGCAGTTTCGTTCCCTCCACCGCGACGATCGTGGACTCGAGGCCGTGCGTCGTCGGGCCGCCATCGACTACGAGCGGGATGCGGCCGCCGAGTTCGGTGACGACGTGGGCGGCGACGGTGGGGCTGATGCGGCCGAAGCGGTTTGCGCTCGGTGCGGCGAGGGGCTTGCCGAAGCTCTGGATGACCGCGCGGAAGACGGGATGCGCACTCATTCGCACGGCCACGGTCTCGAGCCCGGAGGTCACGAGGTCCGGCACGAGCGGCTGGCGCGGGAGCACGAGGGTGAGCGGTCCGGGCCAGAACCTGGCGATCAGCGCGTCCACGAGCGCGCGGCTCTCCGAGGGAATTTTCGTGATGCGCTCGAGCCAATCCATTCCGGGCAAATGCACGATGAGAGGATCGAAAAAAGGGCGCTCCTTGGCCTCAAAGATCTTCACCACTGCGTCGGGCCTCAGCGCATCGGCGGCGAGGCCATAGACGGTCTCGGTCGGAAGCGCGACGACTTCGCCGAGCTTCAGAAGGGCGGCAGCGCGTGCTACGGCAGCCTCGAGGTCCTTGGGGGTGTCCGTTGCTGCACGCTCCGTCTCCATCAGCGCGACCGGGCGGAAAGTGATCGCTGGGAAAAAGCGGCGCGGGGACGCGCCGCACTCCAAAGCGCTGCGCGCAAAAGAAACCGGAAGCCTCGTTTCGCGCGCAGCGCTTTGGAGTGCGGTGCGTCCTCGCGCCGCTTTCTTTCCGCACCGGAAGCCGGGCTCGAGCACGCTGGGGTCATCACCTGCGGATAAGCCGCTCGCGGGCGGCGCGGACCTGGCGGGCGGCGTCCTCGGGGTCGCGACCGAAGGCCACGAGGTGTCCCATCTTCCGTCCGCGGCGCGGCTCCGTTTTGCCGTAGAGATGCAGCTTCACATCCGGCACGCTGAGCGCGGCGGCCCAGTCGGGTTCGCCCGTGGCCCAGAGATCGCCGAGGAGATTTGCCATCGCGGCGGGGCGCAGCGATTCGGTGGAACCGAGCGGCAGTCCGCAGATCGCGCGGAGCTGTTGCTCAAACTGGCTGGTGACACTGGCGTCGAAGGAATAGTGGCCGCTGTTGTGCGGACGCGGCGCGAGTTCATTCACGAGCAGCTTCCCATCCGGCAGCAGGAACATCTCGACCGCGAGCAAGCCGACGAGGCCGAGCCTCTCCGCAATCTCTCCAGCGAGCGTTCGCGCCGCGCGATCCACTTCGGGAGTCACATTTCCGGGGACGATGGTGATGTCGAGGATGTGGTTGCGATGCACATTTTCACAGACCGGATAGGTGACGAGTTCGCCCTCCAAGCTGCGCGCCACGAGCACCGAGATCTCCTTTTCAAAGCGCACGAACTGCTCCAGCACCGCCGCGCCGCCATCGAAGGGCGCCCACACTTCCGCGAGTTCATTGCGGGCTTCGATCTTCCGCTGCCCTTTCCCGTCGTAGCCAAAGGACGCCGTCTTCAGCACCGCGGGCGTGCCGATCCGCTCCAGCGCGGCGCCGAGTTCCGCGACGCTGGTCAGGTGCGCGAAGGCCGGGAGCGGAAAGCCGTTGCTCTCGAGAAATCCTTTCTCGCGGAGGCGATGCTGGCAGATGTGGAGCACCCCAGCGGAAGGTCGCACGTCGCAGAATTCGGCCGCCCACGCGATCGTCGGCGTCGGCACATTTTCAAACTCAAAGGTGAGCACATCGATCCCGCGGGCAAAGTCGCGCACCGCCGCCGCGTCGTCGTAGCTCGCCGCCACTTCACGATCCGCGAGCTGGCCAGTGGGCGTGTCTTCCTCAGGCGAAAAAGTATGCACGCGGTAGCCCATGCGCCGCGCGGCGATGGCAAACATGCGCCCAAGCTGCCCGCCACCCATGACACCCACCGTGCTGCCCGGCAGATAGACCCGCGAGGCATTGACCGGCAGATGATGGAACTGCGCGCTCATTCCAGCGTCGTCGCGAGGACCTCGTTGGTCTGGAGCAGGCGAAAGCCTTCGAGCCGGCTCTTCACTCCCTCATCGCTCAAGGCCAGAATGCTGGCGGAAAGGATCGCCGCATTCTTCGCTCCCGCAGGCCCGATGGCCAGCGTGCCCACCGGCACGCCGCCCGGCATTTGCGAGATGGAAAGCAGCGAATCGAGCCCTTTCAAAGCGCGACTCTCCACGGGCACGCCGAGCACCGGCAGCCACGTGAAAGCCGCGATCATCCCCGGCAAATGCGCCGCGCCGCCGGCTCCCGCGACGATCACCCGCAGCCCGCGCGCCGCTGCTTCGCGCGCATATTGCGCCATGAGATCGGGAGTGCGATGCGCGGAGATCACGCGGCACTCGTGGGGGATCTCGAGCAGATCGAGCATCTCGGAGGCATGGCCCATGGTGTCCCAGTCGGACTTGCTACCCATGACGACAGAGACGAGCGGATTGGCGGATTTGAATTGCACGAGGGCGTGTTAGGGAATTGCCGCACGGAAGTCAAAAGGGCAGGCGCAGTGAACTTTTGGAAATCCAATGCGCGCTTGCCAGACCGCCGCAAATGACGGAGCTAAGGAAAACTATTGAGATTGATTCTCACTTCACCAATTCTCCACGTTCCATTCCGCCAGCAACCATGAGTCACCACGCTTCCAACGCCTTTGAGCTCCAGGGCCGTTTCGCCGGATTTTTCCGCGACGTCTTTGGCCGGCGGCGCCTAGTGCTGCGGGTGGCGGGTGAAGAGCGGTACCTGAAGGTGCCGAAAGCCCTCCGCAAGGAACTCGACGGAACCCTCCGCACCGGCCAGGAACTGATCGTCTCAGGTTCCGACGCCCCCGCGGAAGCCGATGCGCCCGGCGAGCCAGTGGTGTCGCAGGTGCGCGTGGCCGGGCAGGCGGCTTGTGTGACGTGTCCGATCCGGATCTGCACAAAGAAAAATTGCTGGCGCAATGGGGGGCGGGAGCTTTGGACCACCTTGGAAAAGAAGATCGAGGCCGCTGGCCTGAGCGACAGTGTGCGGCTGAAGGCCGTCGGCTGCATGGACCACTGCAAACGCGGGCCGAATGCGGAGTTTGGCGGTCGGGACTTTCACCACTGCTCAACGCGCTCGGCAGACCAAATCCTCGAGTCCTTCGCCGAACCAGCCTGATCTGACCGAATCGGAAAACATCCCGCGATGCCCTTTGATGCGTATAAAATTGTCACGAAAACTTAACCACCGAACTCATGAGCACCACTACCCCCAAATCCACTGCCACCGCCAAAAAAGATACCCGCGTGATCGACGGCCTGAATCTCGTCCTCGCTGATTCCTACGCTCTCATGGCGCTGACGCACCTCGCCCACTGGAACGTCGAAGGCCCCGACTTCTTCCCGCTCCACCAAGCCTTCCAGGCGCAGTATGAAAATCTCTTCGAGGCTATCGACGAACTCGCCGAGCGGGTGCGCGCCCTCGACGCCTATGCTATCGGCGGCCTCAGTGCGCTGCATCGCGTCGCGCAACTCAGCGAATTCAAATCTCCACTGCCGCAGAGGGACTACGTGGCCGCGCTCATCGTCGCTCACGAAAAGGTCGTCGATGATGCCGTCCGCGGGCGCGACCTCGCCGGCGAGAGCAATGATCTGCAAACGCAAGACCTGCTGATCGGCCGCCTCCAGTGGCATGAAAAATCGCTCTGGATGCTGAAGAGCTATCTCAAGGGCTAAACGTCATGGAACAGGCCGCCTGTCACACCTCACTCCAGACCCAGTGTACGCCCGCAGAATGCCGCGGGCGCTGCGCCGTGGAGGTGATCGACGAACTGCTCACCGAGCGCGGCGCGACGAGCGGCGAAGAGGCGGACCTCCTGCTCGATCTGCGCTGGAAGCTGGGGACCCGCGCAGACGCGGAAGACGCGTTGCGGATTTTTTGCGAGCTGCGTCGGCGCATGGAAGGGCGGCACTACCTCGCCTTTTTCCGACTCCGGCGGTGGCTGGAGCAGCACCTCCTCGCTGCCGTGCGCAGCAGCCCCACGGCCGAGCCGCGGTGCGTGGGCGTGCCGCTCGATCATTACTGCGTGGAAGCCATCCGGCGCCTCTGCCTCTGCGCGGCGCTGGGTCTCGGCCATGCGCTGGTCGCGCCCCGGTTGTTTTTTCAATACCGTCGCGCGGTGCGCAGTGGTGAAGCGACTGCGGCCGCGGCTGGCCATGCCGCAGGCTGAGGCCTGAATGCCGGTTGCAGGTTCTCGGGAGCTTTGAGCACATGTTCATCTGGCGCGGTCCGCGGCGCTCCTCCACCATCCCCGCCCCGCCCTCATGAACCACCAGCAACTCCTCGAAATCTTCCTCAAAGGTGGCCCGATCATGTGGCCGCTGCTGCTGGTCTCCATCGCCGCGCTGGCCACCGTGCTGGAGCGGCTCGTCTTTCTCGCCACGGAGAAATCGCGGCGCAGCCGGAAAGAGCTCGGCGAGGTCTTCGCACGGGTGGAGCGCGGCGATCCCGAGGGCGCGGTGCGGCTTGGGCGCGGTTCGCGCGATTACGTGGCGCGGGTCATGACGGCGGCCCTGGAGGAAAGGAAGAGCAGCTTTACCAATGCGCTGCTCGCCGCGAGTGCGGAGGAGTTGAAACGCTTCAACCGCGGCCTGCCGCTGCTCGATACCGTGATCACGCTTTCCCCGCTGCTCGGTCTGCTCGGCACCGTCGTCGGCATGATCCACAGCTTCGGCCTCATCGCTGGCGAACTCGATGCACCCGCAGCGATCACGGGCGGAATCGCGGAGGCACTCATCGCCACGGCCTTCGGTCTCGGCATCGCGATCACCGCGCTGCTGCCCTTCAACTACCTGAACACAAAACTCGAAGACGCCCGGCGCGAACTCGAAGTCGCGGGCAATCGGCTGGAGATCCTGCTGGTGAAGCATTCGGCCGCTCCGGCGCGCGAGCCTCAGGAGGCCTGAGCGATGCCGGTCACCATCCCATCGCCAAGTGCGAAGCGGCGCGCCCGCATCGAGATCATCCCGCTGATCGACATCATCTTTTTCCTCCTTGCGACTTTCGTGATGGTGAGCCTTTCGATGGTGAAAAACAAAGGCATCACGGTGAACCTGCCCGTCGCCGCGACCGCGCAGCCGCAGGATCGGAAGGACTTTGCGAGCATCAGCATCACGGAGAAAGGCGAGGTCTTCTTTGACGAGCAACTCGTCACGCCCGCGGAGCTCGAGGCGTCACTGCGCGACCTGCTCGCGGCAAATCCGGAGCCGAAGGTTTTCATCAATGGCGACACCAAGGCGGAGTATGGCAAAGCGGTCGAAGTGCTCGATACGGCGCGCCGGCTCGGCATCGTGAAGATCGCGATCGAGACGCGGACGAAAACCGCCGCGCCGCCGTCGCCACCGTCGCCGCAGCAGCCGTGAGCTTTCCCTCGCGCACGGGCTATCTCGCCATCGCGGTCGCGATCCATGCGGGCGTGCTCTGGGGCGTCCACTTCGGTCCGCCTGCCTTCATCTCCTCGGAGGAAGAGCCCGGGGAAGCGATCGAAGTCGGGCTCGTGGAAAGCGCCGAACCCTCTCCCGAACCGCCCGCACCACCGGAACCGCCACCGCAGCCCCAGCCGATGCCGGAGCCGCCCCCCCCACCGAAAGACGCGATTCCCGAGCCCACGCCAGCCGTCGAACCCCCGAAGCCCGAGCCACCCAAGCCCAAGCCCGCGCCACGACCGCCGACCCAGCCTGCGCCTCGCCCCAGCGCGCCCGCGGCCACCACTCCCACTGCCGGCGGATCACGCATCGGAAATCCTGGCCCTCCAACCGCCGCCAAATCCGGCCGCGGCGACGCCGCTCATGCGAGCTGGCGCAGTCGGGTGCGACCCTCGTATCCCGCCGCGGCTCGCTCCGCTGGACACGCGGGCCGCGTCCTGATCGTCGTCAATGTGAATGCCCTCGGCCGCGTGAACGGCGCGCGCATTTCCAAGACCAGCGGCTTCGCCTCGCTCGACCAGGCCGCGCTCTCCGCCGCGCGCGCTTCCACTTACACTCCCAAGCGCATCGCCGGCGTGCCGCTTCCGGACACCATCACGATCCCGTACACTTTCCGCCTGGAAGACCGCTGACGTTTTCGCCGACCGCAGCCCCCGCCGGGCTCGCAGCAGGGGGACGCTCCTAGTCCTCTTTGTGATCGCCGTGGCAGGCCTTGCAGTTGACAGCTTCCTTGTAGCCTGCCGCAGCCCCGGCCTTTTTCGCCACCACGCCTTCGGTCGCCGCAACGAGCTTCGCCACTTTTTCCTTAAACGCCGCCGGCTCGCCCTTCGGCGGTTTCGAGTCGAGCATCGCCCGGTAGAGATCCAGCGTCTTTTGCACGTCCGCGTCGCTGGCCGTGCCTTCCACGATTTTCTCGCTGAGCTTTTTTTCGCCCTTGGGCGCTTTGTGGGCAAATTTCATCGCGTCCTTGATCCGCTCGTCGTCCTCGGCGGCGAAGGCTGCGGAGACGCCGAACGCGAGCACGGCAGCAAAGGTGGTGTGGAGGATGGTTGGGAGCTGCATGAGTGGAGGGGATGTAAGGTCTCCGGTAGCTGAAGCAGCGGGCGTGCGGCGAGGAAAATTTCAGGCCGGACTCGGGAAGCTCTCGGGCATGGCATCGGGCTCGATCGGCTCCAGCGTCCGGCGGTCGATCCAGAGCGCCTGCCGGCAAAAGAAAAAGCGCGCGTGTCCGTAGTCCTGCCAGCCAGCG
Source organism: Chthoniobacteraceae bacterium (assembly GCA_031409655.1). GTDB lineage: Bacteria > Verrucomicrobiota > Verrucomicrobiia > Chthoniobacterales > Chthoniobacteraceae > JANNXQ01. Next base: position 16,153 of record JANNXQ010000248.1, read on the forward strand.
GCCTCCGCCAGTGCGCGAAATTCGCGGAAGGAAAAAGCCCGCTCGGCCGAGAGCCGGGCATCGATGCGCGTCATCTCCTCCCGATACACCAGCGCCGTGAGCGCCCAGACCCCGGCGGTCGTGGCCAGGCTGCGCTCGAGATCGCCGACGAAGACGAAGCGGTGCGAATGTTCGCGACAGCAGCGGAGCAGCCGGACGGCGTCCTCTTCGCTGAAATGATGGAGAGCCAGCGAGCAGCACACCAGATCGTAGGTCTCGGAACTTTCGTAGCTGAGCACATCGGCCTGCTCGTAGCGGATCTCCGGATACTTGCCGCTCTGCTGGCGGGCGATCTCGAGCGTCGAAGCATTGGCATCCACGGCGGTGATGCGCAGCACGATGTCGCGCGCGCGCGCCCAGTCGAGCATCAGCCGCGGGAGATCCCCCGCCCCGGTGCAGAGATCGAGCACGCGGTAGCAGCGCCCGGGATTCAACCAGGCGGAGAGGAAGCGGCGCATCACGCGATGACTGCCGAAGCGCGCATTCAGCGAGACGAGATTCTCCAGATCGACGCGCAACTCCGGCGTCACTGGCTGGGGACGGTCCATGAGCTCGGGCTGATTCTTGTCGAAGCGGCGCTTCATGGGGCGGCGAAGCTAATGGGTCGAGTGGGTAAAATCGAAGTTTTCCGGTCAGGCAATCGCGCCGAATCAAACGAGGGCGAGCAAGCCGAGCATCCTCCCGGTCTTTCCCTTTTCCGTGCGATACGAGTAGTAGCGCTCCGGCTGCGCGGCCGTGCAGGTGCCGCAATCGTGGATCTCCCGCACGCCCGCCGCGGCACACTGGGAACGGATGAGCGCGGCGAAATCGACCTCGTAGTGCGGAGGCCGGATGCACGGGCCGAGCTGCGCGATGAGCTGCTCGGGCTGGCAGCCAAATTCGGCCCGCATCCGCGCGATGGCCACCGCGGTGATGCCGAGTTCGCTGCCCTTCCGCCCCGAGTGCAGCAGGGCGATGACCCGCCGCTCGGGATCGACGAGATAGACGGTGCAGCAATCTGCGACATAGATCCCGAGGCACACTCCGGGATCCGCCGTGATGAGCCCGTCCACGCCGGGCACCGGCAGGACGCTCTGCGCATCCACCACGGCGACATCCGCGCCGTGGACTTGCTCGCCGATGACAAAAAACTTCTCCGCCAACCCCAGCGTCTGCCGCGCCGCCGCGTGCTGCGCATCCAGGCGCTGTAATGCCACCTCGCGATCCACGCGCACCTCGAGTCCCGGCACCCGCCCCGTGAAGGCATGGCGGATCTGCGGCAGCGCGCTCAGCGCCGGGAAAGTCTCCAGGTGGACCGCTGCTGCTGCGCCCGACGCACTCACCGTTTCTTCGCACTCTTCGTGCGCTCGGCCGGCCGCTTCTCCGCCAGTGGATCGGCAAAGCCGTCGTCGTACACCGTGTTCGTCGCCGTCGCGCGATCGAACTCCGCGAGCGCCTTATTGTAGTCCGCACGCGCCTCCACTTCCGTGCTGCGCGCGCGGGTCAGCGCCACCCGGGCATCCAGCACATCGAGCTGCGTGCCCGCGCCCGCCGCGAGGCGTTCACTCGCGAGCCGCAGCGCCTCCAGCGCCTGCTCCACATTTTTCTGCTGGCTCTCGATGGTCTGCTTCGCCTGCTGCAAATTCGCAAAGGCTTGCTGCACCTCCAGCTCCACCTGCTGCACGGAATCGTCGTACGTCACCTTCGCCGTCTCCAGCAAAGCCGCCGCCTGCTTCACCTTGCCCGCGGTCTCAAAGCCATCGAAAACATTCCACCGTCCGCTCAAGCCGAAGAACCAGCCATTCACCGTGTCATCGAGATTATCCGTGAGCCGGGAGTTGCGCACCAGCCCGCCGCCATTCACATCCACCCGCGGTTTGTAGCCCGCGAGCGCCACTTTGATCTGCTCCTTCTCGATCAGGATCTTCTGCCGCTGCACCTTTAGAAAGGGCCGCCGCTCCCGCGCCAGCGCCAGCGCCGTGCTCAGCTCACCGGGCCGTCCGCTGATGGCCAGCGTCCCCACGCAGTTAAAGGTCGGCTTCCCATCCGCCGCCGCCAGCAGCCCCAGCGTCTTCGCGAGATCGAGCTGCGCGATGAGGTAGTTATTCTTCGCCCGGATCAGATTTGGCCGCACATTTGCCAGCTCCACCTCGGCCCGCAGCACATTGAAACGCGGCACCGTCCCGGCCTCAAAGCGGTTCTGCTGATCCTTGAGCTGATCCTCCTGCAGTTTCACGGATTCCTCGGCCACGTTGATCAGTTCGCGACCCAGCAGCACGATGTAAAATTGCGTCCGCGTCTTCGCGATCACGCTGTCAACGGTATCGCGCAGTCCCCAGTAGCTATTGTCCTCGGTGAGCTTCGCGATCTTCATCGCCGCCCGCACCTGCCCGCCGGCATAGAGCACCTGCGTCACTTGCAGCGTCACATTCCAGGATTGATCCCCCCCCGCCGCCCCGCTGCCGCCCTGACTCTGCGAATCAGTGAGCGCGCTCAGCAGCTCCGCCGATTCTCCCGTCAGCCCCCCCGTCTCAAAGCTCCCGCCGCTCGCACCGCCACTCTCCAGCAGAGCGCGATCCTGCTGATCGTAGCGCGCACCCAGGGTCACATGCGGCAGGGCCTGGGCCCGCACTTCGATCACCTGCCCCCGCGTCCGCTCGATCTCCTGGAGCGCCTTCAGGATGTCCGGATTCTGCCGCAGCGCCACCTGCACCGCCCGCCCCAGCGTCATGTCCCCCGCCAGCTTCCGCACCACCGGCGAGCCCAGCTCCTCCGTGTGGCCATGGGGCAGCGCACTGAAAAGGAGCGTGGCAGCGAAGAGGCAGAGGAGCGTCGGGCGTCGATTCATTTGCTTTGGCAGTGGATAATGAGCTTTTCGTAAATTCGCACCCACGTCTTTTGTTCGTTCGGTTCGAGATAGCCCATGAACCGGATGAGATTGCTGACCATGTCGTCCCGCACTTCCGTCACGAGCGTCAAGCCCGACTCCGTGATCTGCACCTCGATCTTCCGCCGGTCATCCTTCCCGTGGTGGCGCTGCACATGGCCGAGCTTTTCCAGCCGATCCACCAGCCCCGTCGCCGCCGCCGTCGTGTGCCCCATCCGCTGCGCCACCTCCGACATCGTGAGATGCTTCTGCGGCGCCAGGAAGCCGAGCAGACAGTACTGGGGAAAGGAGACATTCCCCCGCCCCAACTCCTTCGAGAGCTGCAGAATGAAGGACCGCTGGATCGCCGTGAAAATATCCGCCAGCCTTTCAGCATCCGCGCGGATTCGTTTTTCGTTGGTCGCAGTCGGCATAAATTTAAGGGCCTTTACCTTAAAGGCACCAAAGCACTCGTCAACCGCCTCTTCAGCAGGGTCTGCGCCCGCTCGTCCTCGTAATCGTAATCGTCCTCGTCCTCGTCCTCGTCCTCGTCCTCCTACTCCTACTCCTACTCGAAAGCGGGAGTTCGAGGACGAGTAGGAGGACGAGGACGAACCCCACCGCGCTCCCCACCCTACCCCGCGCTCCACCCACCATCCGGCGGGAAAGCCGCCCCCGTCACATACCCCGCCTCATCACTCGCGAGATAGAGCGCCGCCGCCGCCACCTCCTCCGGCCGCCCCATCCGCCCCATCGGTTGCGTCGCACACATCTCTTCGTAAGCCTTTTTCGGATCAGGATACTCCTTCAGCCGCTCCGTCACCCAAGGCGTCTCGATCCGCCCCGGGCAGATCGCATTCACCCGGATGCCCTCCTGCGCATGGTCCAGGGCCATCGCCCGGGTCAGCCCCACCACCGCATGCTTCGTCATCGTATAGGCCAGCCGATCCCGCACCCCCACCAGCCCGCCGATCGACGCCAGATTCACGATCACCCCCGCCCGTCGCGCCAGCATCGAAGGGAAAAAGGCCTTCGTCACATTAAAGACCCCCCGCACATTCACCGCATACAGCCGGTCGAGATCGTGCCCCGTCGTCGTCGCCATCGTCCCCACATGCCCGATCGCCGCATTATTCACCAGGATGTCGAGCCGCCCCGCCTCCGCCAGCACCGCCCGCGCCACCTCCTCACACTGCGTCTCATCCGCGATATCCAGCTCCCGGAATTCCGCCCGCCCACCCCCAGCCTGGATGCGCACCACCGTCTCCGCCCCCTTTGCCCCGTCCCGATCCGTCACGATCACCCACGCCCCCGCCCGGGCAAAAGTCTCCGCGATCGCCGCCCCGATCCCCGAACCCGCACCAGTGACGAGCGCAAATTTATCAACGAGAGAGAACATCTACCCACCGTGCCCCGTGCAGGGCGAAGGTTGAAGCAAGAACTCCTCCTCCACTCCGGAGCGATCCCGAACCCAAAACGCGCGGCGCACCGCGAGGGCCTTCTCCCGCCCCGCGAGTCCGACGGCGAGCCCAGATTTTTTGCGATTTACCCCTGCCAGGCCGCCGCTTCGCACGCGGAGAATTGGGAGCGTTTGGCGGACCCCTACAGTGCTCCTGCAACTTCGCTCAGGAAAGCAGGGGTCGGTTCCAACCAACCCGGTGAAAATCACAGCTATCGTCCCCGCATGGTGCCATGGTCCGCTCCGGCAATGAACACTTCCGCCGCAGCGTGAGGCGGCACGGTGGCGGGGCTCTGCAAATCGCAGCCCCCTCCTGGGTTCGAGTGACTGGCCACAAGCGGGATTTTCTCCCGCCTGACGAGGACAGTCCGAGCAGCAACACCTTGCTCATCACCTTTCCGTCCCCTCCCGGAGCTGCGGTGGAAAGGGAGAAGCCGCGCGGTGCGGGCCGGCCTTAAAAGGCGAAGCCCATCGAGACCACGATCGTCTCCGAGTGCCCAAAGTCGGAGCTGATCTCAGGAAGGATGTCGTATTGGTAGGCGGCTTCGATGGCGAGGTTTGGAATCTTGAAGGAAAAGCCGGCGGACCAGGCAACGTGGCGCCGGTCATCCACGACGGCGCCCGCGTTGAGATCGAGCATGGCGTGCAAGGGGTAGCTCCCTCCGAGGTAGAGGCGGTGGACTTGCAGTTCGCTCGTCCCGCTCGACAGCCAGCCCCACTGGTAATCGCCCCGCAGGTATCCGGCGCGCTTCTTTTCCGCCCAGGCCAGCGGGGTGTAGCGCCAGGCCGTGCCGGCGCGGACAAAAAGCTGCTGGTAGTCCCGCGGGACGAACTTGCCCGAAGCACCCTCAACGACCGCGGGATGGGCCGAATATTTACCGCGCTTGGTGGGCTGGTAGGCGTAATCAACGCTGAGGCCAAGCAACCAGATGTCGTACTGCTGCGAAGGCAGAAGCTCCGCGGCGAGGGTCGCCTTGCCTTCGCCAGTCGCGGTCGCGTGCGTCTCCGGCCCGCGGAGCGACATCTGCCAGCCAAAGCGCACGCCAAACGACTCGCGATCGGAATCGCCAAGCACCTGCTTCCGGAAGGGCAGCGACACCGGCCCGCGTGGGGTCGGCACCGGGTAGTTGCCCGCGGGCAGCGAGACATTCGTCTCGGTCTGCGAATAGCTGAACTGGAGGCCGAGGCTGAAGGGATGCACCCGGCCATCGAAACGTCGGGCAAGATCGAACCGGTAGGCGTTCGCATCGACCTCGAAAATGCCGCCGTCGCTGCGCAATTGAGTGGCGGACAACTTGAGCGCGAGGTGGGCGGTCGGGTAGAAACTCAGGCTCTGAGTGGTGGCCCACAAGTCCGTCCCTCGATCGAACGAGATGCCGGTGAATTGCCCCGACACCGCGAAGCGGTAAGTGTCCGCACCGTTCCAGGTGTAAAGCGGTCGCCAGGCGAGCGCGGCGGGATTGATGGAAGTCGAGCGCGCGCTGGCGACGGAGGCGCCCGCTTGTCCGGCAACGTCGGGATAGGTCGAGAGGCGGGAGAGTGCGGCGGAGAAGCGCAGGGCGAAATCTTCCGATTCGAAATCGCCGCCGTAGCTGGGGAGCACCGCGAGCAGCAGGAGAGCAAGGAGGATGTGTGGGACGCGAGTCATGGCGGGTGATGGTTGGGTGGGTTTGAGCAGATTTCAGCGAGCGAGCTGACGGCGCAGCCAGGTGGAGGTCTCGCGGGCGGCAACGGAGCATTCGGGCTCCTCTTGATTCAGGCAGTGCGATCCCTGCGTGAGAGTGTGTCTTTCACCACGTGCCTGGCGTAAGGATCGCTCGAAACGCTCCGGGGCGCCGGGCTGCGTCTTAGACGGCTGGAGCAGCACGTCCGCACCACCGAGGAACCAGAGCACTGGCGTGCGGATCGCCGGCGCCGCGCGCCCAGCGGCTTTGCCGAGAGCGGCCGCCTCCCGGATGAAGTGAAAGGTGTAACTCGGCGCCCGGTCCGCGGAGTGGATGAACTGGGCGTTCTTTCGCCGGTCATTGAAGATCGCCTCACCTGATTGCTCGGTGGCGGCCGCTTCCCCAAATCGGTCTTCTGGCCGAGTCACCAAGCGCCCGATCCACCCCCGCAACCGGATCGTGCAGGATGGGTCGATCATCGTCAGCGCCGGGCTATAGAGCACCACGGCCGCGGGGCGGGCACCCGACCACCGCGGATCACCAGCGACACTCAGTACCTCGAGCGTTCCCATGCTGTGGCCAGCAAAAACGACCGGCACGCCGGGATGACGCCGGGCGACGAAGCGGGTGAATTCCGCGTAGTCCCGCGGCCAGCTTTCCCAAGCATCGATGTCTCCCCGCTGGTGCCTCATTTTCGCATAGTCGCCATCCGGCACCCCCCAGTCGCCGCGCCGCCCGGACGCATAGACCGCGATGCCCTCACGGCTGAGCTTGCGGGCGAGCAGGTCCCAATCGCACGCACTCGAGTCCCAGCCCGGCAACGCGGCCATGACGGCCCGCGGAGCGCCAGTCGTCGACCAGGAGCGGTAGGCGATGCGCACGCCGTCCTGAGTCCGCCAGAATGGTCCGTGCGGAGGGCAGGTCTCCGGTCCATTGCGGGCATTCTCTTTCGGCAGGGAGCTGCAGGAGGTGAAGGCAGCGATCAGCGCGGGGATGGCAATGAGGCGTGGGAGGTTCATAGGGTGGAAGTGGACGGGCGAGGTTTGGAGGAAAGTTGCCGCTGGGCCGCGGGTCGCGCGGGTCGCGATGCGCGTAGCGGACCGAGCGCGGCCAGTTCGCGTTCCGCATCGCCGTGCAGCAGCCAGGCACCCATCGCCGCAGCGGCTTCACGCGCGGCGTGCAGGCAGGCGCGCGCTTTTTCCCGCTCCCCGAGATCCTTCCATGCCCCCGCCTCGGCACAGCGCAGCATCGGCGCATAGACGATCTCCCCCGCACGCACAAATTCCTCCGCCACGGCGAGCGCCTCGAGCGCCTCCCGCGGGCGCCCCGCCACCCGCAGTGCATCCACCAGGCAATAGTGATAGGTGGTGCCCGCGAGGCGTTGTCGCAGCGCGGCAAAGCCCGCCAGCGCGCGGCGGATGGTCGCGAGCCCCTCCTCGATCTGGCCAGCGCGCACCCCGGCCCAACCCTGGATTGGCAGCGTCATGGCCAGCCAGTGCGAGAGCCCGTGATCCTTCATGAAGGCTGTGAACTCGGTCGCATCGCGGACGATCGCCGCCGCGTCGCCCAGATACATCCGGATGGATTGCTCGATCTGCATGGCAAAGCCGAGATCGTTGGGCCGCCCGGATTCGCGTGCCGTGGCGAAGGCGCGCTCCAGCACCGCATGGCTCTCCTCCACCTGCCCGCAGATGCAAAGGCAGAGCGCGCGCCAGCCATTCGCGGCCAGGCGGTTATTGAGCGCAAAGACGGAGACCGCATCGCACCATTCCGCCGCCCTTTGCCAGGCCGTGTCCGCCTCCGCAAGCCGGCCCTGATAATAGCAGGCGATGCCGCGATACAACTCCCCGCTCCCCTCCACAGCCCGCGCTCCTGCGGAACGTCCTGCGCCGATAAACCAGTGTGCCATTTCCTCCCCGAGCGCCCAGCGGTGCCGGGCCAGCGCGCACGCAGCCACCGACGCATGCACCTGGGCCGCCTGCCGGAGATCAATTGACAAGACCTTGAGTTCGAGGATGCGATCCGCGGCGCGCTCGATCTCCGCAGAAGCGTAGCCAGTCGTCGCCGCGAGCGAGGTAAAAAGGTCTAGGAGGAGTTCCATTTCTGCGCGATCGCGCTCCTCGCCGGCGCTCTGCTGTCGCAGTAGTTCGAGCGCTAGCGTGACGTGCGCGACGGCCTCCACTTGCGCGTGCCGGCTCGCCGCCAGCCGCGCCGCGGCGGCCCAAAGTGGGATCGCCCGCTGCGTCCAGCCAGCGCGGGTGAAATGGTGCGCCAGCATCTCCGGCGCGATCTCGAGACCCTCCGCGGCGCGCGCATCGAGCAGCCCGGCCAGCCGCTCGTGCAGTGCCCGGCGCGTCCGCACCAGCATCGACTCGTAGGCCTCCGCCTGGAGGAGTGCGTGGCGAAAGGCCAAGCCCCCCTGGCTGCGCGCGAGGATGCCGGCCTCCACGAGCTGCTCGATCCCGTGCGCCAGCTCACCGTGCTGGCCGGTCCAGACGGCGCGGAGCAATTCCTCGGAGAAATCCCGCCCGAGCACTGCGGCGAGTTGCGCCACCTTCCGCGCCGGGCCAAGCCGGTCGAGCCGCGCACGCAGAGAATCGCGCAGCGTCGCCGGCACTGGCAGCGCGTCGCCCGCGGCTCCGCCGGCCTCGACCACCGCTCGCGTGATCTCCTCGAGGAAGAGCGGCACGCCATCGGCGCGGGCGACGATCTCGGTGACGAGGGCTGGGGCCAGCCACCGATCACCAGCCACGTGCTCGACGATCTGCGCGGCCTCCGCCGCCAGCAACCGTTTGAGGGTGACACATTCTCCCGGCCACAATGCACGGAATTCCAACCGCTCGGTGGTCAGTACGAATAGTTGCGGTGGCACGCCGCCCTCGATCAGCAAGCGGAGGAACTCGAGCGTTGAGGCGTCCGCCCAGTGCAAATCTTCCAAGACAAAAATCACCGGCATCTGCCGCGCCCGCCGCCGGAGCAACTCGATGAGGAGCGTGATGCCCCGTGCGCGCAGCGCTTCGGGCGGCAGCGCGGGCACAGTCACGCCCGGCGGCAGGGGCGAGCCGCCCACCGCCATCAGCACCGCGGCATCCGCCTCCGGCAGGTCGAGTTCGCCGAGCCGTTCCCGGAGCGCGTCGAAATTCCAGGCAGCGGAAGTTTCGCCCGTCAGTCCAAGGCGACGGCCGAGTTCGAGGATCGGATGAAACGCGCTGTGCCGCGCGACTTCGGAGGATTGCGCGATTAGCCAACGGTGCGGGGCGGTACCCACCGCGCGGTGAAATTCGCGCAGCAGACGCGACTTCCCCGAACCCGGCTCGCCGCTCAGGCCGAGCACCCGGCCCGCGCCAGCCCGCACCGCAAGCCACTCCTCGGCGAGCGTACTCAGCACTTGGCTGCGCCCGACCAGCGGCGCGCGCTCCGTCTGCGCCGAGGCCGCGAGGCGATGGGCGAGATCGCGCGCGCCGAGCACCTGGCAGACTTGCACCGGACGGTCGAATCCCTTGAGCGCGACATGGCCAAGCTCCTCGACGAGGAAAAGCCCCGGCACCAGCCGGTGCGTGGCCTCGCTCATGACCAGCCCGCCCACCGGGGCGATCGTCTGGAGCCGCGCTGCCAAATTCGAAGTGTAGCCCACAATTCCCCCGCGCTCGCGCCGCTGGCCGGCGGCCAGTTCGCCGATGATCACTGGCCCCGTATGCACGGCCACGCGGACGTGAAAAGGCGTGTGGTCAGGCCCGCCCCCGCGATTGCGAGTCGCGACCGCTTCGAGAAATTCGAGCCCGGCGCGCACCGCCTGCGCCGCCGCGCCCTCCAGCGCCTGGGGCCAGCCGAAATAGCTCAGCAGCCCGTCGCCGAAAAATTCCCTGACGAAGCCGCCATGCCGACTGACGATTCCATCCGCCAGCGTGTGATATTCCTCGATGATCTCGCATAACTTCTCCGCATGGAGAAGCCCCGAGAGGCGCGTGGCATCGACCAGATCGCAGAAGAGCACCGTGAGCTGCCGGTTTTCCGAAGGCGCTTCAGCGACCGTCATCAATGGAGCGCCGCACCGTCCGCAAAAACGGAACCCGAAAGGATTCCGAAACTCGCACCGCGAGCAGGGAGAACGCGCACGCACGACTCTCGGTCTATGGATCGATCACCGCGTGGTCAATGGCGGAAAACGACCAGGGCGCGCAGCGGGCCGGAGATCATGGAAAACTTCACGAGGCCGCACGGACGATCGCCGCGGAAACTCCGTGCGCAAGCTTGCGGCTGGACGCGCTGGGGGGCTTTGCCGAGATACTGCGCGGCAATCCATGGCCGCTCCTTCCCAGCATTCCGCACCGCATCTGGCGAGGATCGATGTGCTGCGGGCGGGCGCCATTTTGCTGGTGCTCCTCCACCACTACTGGGTGGCGGTGCAGCAGTTGCCCGGGGATCGCTGGGTGGACGAAGGATGGGCTCGGATGCTCTGGGCGCCGTGGGAGTTTGGCTATCTCGGGGTGAAGCTCTTCTTCGTCATCTCCGGGTTTTGCATTCATCTTTCGTTCCTCAGTTGGCGGCGGCAGCGGCCGGCGGGTGGGCCGTTTTGGAAGCCGTTCCTTGCGGAGTTTTTCTGGCGCCGTTTCTGGCGCATCTATCCGCCCTATCTCGGGGCGCTGCTGCTCTTTTATGTCCTCCAATATCCGCAGCCGTTCAGCTTCGCGGCGCTGCGCCACTTGGGCGTTCATGCCTTGCTGCTGAATAATCTCTCGCCCGCGTTTTTCCTGAACATCAATCCGTCCTTCTGGAGCATTGCGGTCGAGTGGCAGCTCTATCTCATCTATCCCCTCTTTCTGGGGCTCGCGCTGGCGACGCGGGTCGAGGTGGCTTTTGCGATCACGAGTCTGGTGGCGTTACTTTTTCAGTTCGTCGCCCCGCATTTCACCGCGAGCTACGTGGTGCTGCGGTCGCCGTTTGCGTACTGGTTTGAATGGGGTATCGGCGCGTTGATCGCGGAGTTTTTTGTGAATCGGCGGCGGCTCTTTCCGGCTTCGCCGGGGCTCGTGATGGCGCTGGGATTCGCAGCCGTCTGGGCGCACATCTTCACCAGTTCGAGCGCCGCGCAATATCTCCTGCCGACGCTTTTCTTTGCGCTGCTCATGGAGAGCGGGCTGCATGTGCAGAAGCCGCTCTTCCGCTTGGAGCGCTGGCTCGTTCCGCTGGGGCTGTGCAGTTACTCAGTCTATCTCTTTCACCAGCCCTACCTCGGCTGGGTGGTGAAAAGGACGGCGCCGTGGCAGGAGAGCGCGGGGGCGATTCCGGTGTGGCTTCTTTGGCCGCTGCTGGCGTTCGGTCCGCTGCTTCTCGGCTGCTGGCTCTACTATCGCTGGATCGAGCGGACGAGCATCACGACCGGGCGGCGGCTCTGGGATTCGCGCGGCACGGCGCGGCGCGCACTTTAGAAGAAAGCGCCATCCATCCTGGCCACCTCCGATTAGCGGAAGAACTCTTTCGCCTTTTCGAAGAAGCTTTTGTGCAGCGGGGAGTTGTCGTCGCCCATGAGAGCGGCGAATTCCTCGAGTTTTCGCCGCGCTTCAGCGTCCAGCTTCGTGGGAACTTCGACCATCACCCGGACCATGAGGTCGCCGCGCGCGCTGGAGTTCAGCACGGGCATCCCTTTGTTGCGCAGTTTGAAGATGGTATTGCTCTGGGTGCCGGCGGGGATTTTTAAGTGCGCCTTGCCTTCGAGGGTCGGGACTTCGAGTTCGCCGCCGAGCGCGGCGGTGGTGAAGGCGACGGGCACTTCGCAGAAAAGATGACTGTCTTCGCGCTCGAAGATTTCGTGCTCCTTGATGTGGATGACGACGTAAAGATCGCCGGGCGCTCCACCGCGGATGCCGGCCTCGCCATTGCGCACGCTGCGCAGGCGGGAGCCGTCTTCGATGCCAGCGGGGATCTTGAGCTTGATCCGCGAGGGGCTCTCGGTGCGGCCTTCGCCGTTGCACTGCACGCAGGGGCGCTCGATGACCTGCCCGGTGCCGCGGCAGCGCGGACACGTCTGCGAGACCTGGAAGAAGCCGCGCGAACTGACGACCTGGCCGCGACCGCCGCAGTCCCGACACGAGACGGCGCGGGAGCCGGATTCCGCACCCGAGCCGTTGCAGACAGGGCACCCCTCGAGCTTCTGGACTTCGATCTCCTTTTCACAACCGGCGGCCGCTTCCTCGAGGCGGATCTGCATGTCGTAGCGCAGATCGGAGCCGCGCTGCTTGCCATCGCGATCAGGACGCTGCTGGCCGCCCCCGCCGAAGAACTGCTCGAAGATTCCCCCACCCGCACTATTCCCGCCACCGCCGGAGCCGAAGACCTCGCGGAAGATATCGAAGGGATCGTGGAAGCCACCGCCACCGCCGCCACGCGCCGCGGCACCACCTTGTGCGAAAGCCTGATGTCCGAAGCGATCGTAGGCGGCCCGCTTCTGTTCATCGAAGAGGACATCGTAGGCCTCGCCGAGTTCCTTGAATTTTTCTTCCGACGACTTGTCGCCGGGATTTTTGTCCGGATGAAATTTTACCGCCAGTCGCCGATAGCTCTTCTTGATCTCGTCGCCATTGGCGGCGCGGGTGATTTCGAGGACTTCATAGTAGTCGCGTTTCGTGCTCATGCGTGGGCTGGCAAAATGGGGAGCGGGCGGCGGGTCGGTGGTGCGGCGGCCATCTAGGCCTGCTCGTTCCCCTTTGACACCGTGACCATCGCCGCGCGGAGCAGCCGGTCCTTGAGCTTGAAGCCCTTCCTGAGCTGGCGCACGACCATGCCTTCCGGCACCGTCGCACTGGCTTCCTGGGCCACGGCTTCATGCAGATTTGGGTCGAACTTTTCGCCTTCTGCCTTCACCGGTTCCACGCCCTGCTGGGTGAGGAAATCGCTCAACTGTTTCGCCACCATCTCCATGCCCGTGAGGAGGGACGACGCGGAGGCATCGGTGCGCGCTGCGGAGAGGCCGAGTTCGAAGTTATCGACGATCGGGATGAGGCGTTCGAGCAGCGCGGCATTCGCGTAGCGGATGGCGTCGTCCTTGTCGCGCGCGGCCCGTTTGCGAAAATTTTCCAAGTCCGCCTGACTGCGCAACGCGAGATCCCGAAAGCGCTCGAGATCCGTCTGGAGCTGCTTCAGCAACGACTCCTCGGTCGCCTCCGGGATGGGGCTCTCCGCATTCTCCGGGGAGGCGGAAGGCAGCGGGGTGGTTGGCGTCTGTTCAGTGGTATCGGTGCTCATTTCTTGCGGATGACTATCAAGGTTATGTCGTCGTGCTGCGGATGGCTGCCCACGAAGGCGCGAAGGTCGTCGGTCAGCTTGGCGATCATCTCCGCGGCGCCGTGCGGGGCGCTCGCCACGATGGATTTGATCACATTGGCCATACCGAATTCCTCGCCCTGACTATCGAGCGCTTCGGTCACGCCATCGGTGTAAAGGATCAGGCAATCGTCGCTCTCAAGGGTCAGGGAAAAATCGGACGTGACTCTATTGAACACCCCCCCGCTGTCAATGCCCACGGCCATGCCCGGCGGGTTGATCTTCGAGACCGTTTTGTTCCGTGCGCTGTAGAGCAGCGGCGCGTCGTGGCCGGCGCGGCAGAGCTTGATGGCCTCGGAATCGCGATCGATGATCGCGTAGGCCATGCTGATGAACATGTCCTCCTTGATGTCCGGGAAGAGCTGCTCATTCACCTTTTTCAAAGCGGTCGCCGGCGAGTGCTGGCCGATGGCCTGGATGCGCAGGACGCTCCGGCACATGGCCATGATGAGCGAGGCGGCGACCCCTTTGCCCGAGACATCGGCAATGGCGACACCCCAGCGGCCTTCGTCCACGCGGATGTAGTCGTAGTAGTCGCCACTCACATGCCGGGCCGGGATGTTGATCCCGCTGATCTGGTAGCCCGAGACGTCGGGCGAATTCGTCGGCAGGAGGATGCGCTGGATCTCGTGGGCGTCCTGCAAGTCCCGGTCGATGCGTTTTTTCTCGGCGGCTTCGGAGAAGATGATCGCATTGTGCAGCGCGAAGGCGGCCTGCTCGGTGATCGCCTTGAAGATGCGCAGTTCGCTCGCGAGGAAAGGCGGTGATCCCGCAGCACGGGCCACAGCGAGGACACCGAGCTTCAGCTCACCGTGGACGAGCGGGCAGAGCATCGCCGTCTCGGGCCGGAGCGGTGCGACGCGCGACGCCGCGAGCGCCGGATCATCGGAGTGCAGGAGCACGGCTCCCTGTTTCCGCCAGACTTCGCCGAGCACCCCCTCGGTCGCGGCGACCACCCGGCGGCGCAGGTAGCTCTGCCAGATGAAGCCAGACTCCGCCCGCACCGCTTCCGCCACTTCGAAGAATGGCGGGCAACTCCGCGAGACGAATTTCGGCACGAGCTTCGCCCCCGTTTTGTCCGCCAGATAAAGGGCGCCGCCATGCGCCTCGAGGACCCGCAGCGCGCCCTCGACGATGAGCACTTCGAGATTTCCCGGTCCACTCGTCTCGGTGAGCGCCGTGCCGAGCCCGTGCAGAAAATCGAACACGCGATTCTCCTCGAGTTCGATCTTATCCCGCGCCTTGGCCAGCGCCTCGATCTGCCGGCGCTGGCGCCGATACACGACGAAGAAGGCCGCCGAGGTCGCGGCAAACAGGCCGAAAAAAACAGTGGCCCACATCCGGGTCAGAGACCGTCTCGCAGATCGTGCTTCAGATACTCGAGCACGTCCTTGAATTTCGCGGCGTTCTCCGGATTCGCCTCCACCACCGCCTCATGCGCTTCGAGCATCGTCTGAGCCTGCGTGAGCTTGTCCACCGGATTGCTGGGGAGCACTTCGATGACTGCGGGCGGTGCGCACGGACCCGTCTCGCCATGGCGGCAGAGCGAGAAGAGCTGATCGAGCCCGAGATTGGTCAGGAGATCGTAGTTGCGCTCATTGAGCTGCACGGCGCGCAATTCGCCCGAGCCGAGTTCCTTCAGGCGCAGGGCGATCCCGGCGAGTGTGCCCATGAAGGTGGAATCGACCAGCGGACAACTCTTCATATCAATGACGAACTCGCGGTAGCCGCGGTTGATCATCTCCTTGGCAAACTCCTTCAGCCCGGTGCTGTTCAGGAACGTGCCTTTGCCGACGACGCGCACTTGCACCGTCTTGCCGGCGGTGCCGACGAGGATGGCAGGCGTGGTATTCACAGTGGAAGGGAAGCTACCACGCCTCGCGGACGACTGCATCCACACTGCCCCGAGACGCGGGGACGACGCTACGATGATGACGAGACTTCATCGCTCGATCAGTTCCAGAGGAACGATTGGGAAAGCGCGACGATCTTCCCTTTCTCGATGAGCAAAGCGCGCCAGGCGGTGATCCGCCCGTCTTCGCGATAGTCGTCGCCGACCACCTTGAAGTCCGAACTGATCGTGCCTTTCGCGCCCTCGTAGAAGAGCTCCTGAGCTTGCACATGCGCACCGAGATTGGATTGCCGATACTCCAGCCGGATCGTGAGATCCGCCGGGCGCGTGGAGCGCCACGCGAAGGTGAAGTAGTGGCCGTAGCGGAGTTGTCGGTCGAAGTTGGAAACTGCGCCGAAGTTTACCCGCTGGCGCTCGAAGGCGACCATCGGATCGATGGTCGGCTTCTGCGCGACGGGATCATTGAGGAAGGTCTTCGTCTTCCGGAATTGGAAGGCGTCGTCCAGAGCGAGCGGGAGCACATTGGCCTTGTCCAGTAACCGAGGCGGCTCACCGCAAAAGCCGGCTGTGGCCAAAGCCACCGACGCCAGCATCGAAATCAGTCGTTTCATTGAGCGAGAAAAGTAGGTGGCGTGACCGACGAGTGTCAATTCATTGAAACGATCCATAAAGTTCACACGCGTGAAGGATGTGCGGTCGTGATTTTGGAGGCGAACGATCCGGCCACGTCTCGACAAATGCAGCGTCCGGCTCCTACGTTCCCGTCCCTTGGAAACCCCGCGCACCCTCGCCCTCATCGCCGGAAACGGTGTCTATCCCTTTGCCCTCGCGCGCTCGGCACGGGCCGCCGGAGTAGCGCGCATTGTAGCCGCTGCCTTTACCGGCGAGACGGACCCGGCGCTGGCCACACTCGTCGAGGAGGTGGAATGGATGCGCGTCGGCCAACTCGGGAAGATGCTCGGCTTCCTGGAAAAATCCGGCGCCCGACACGCTGTGATGGCCGGACAGATTCATCCGAAAAATCTTTTCGATCTCCGCCCCGACTTCAAAGCGCTCTTCATGCTCGCCCGACTCCCGCGCCGCAATGCCGAGTCCATCTTCGGCGCCATCGCCGACGAGATGAAAGCCGTCGGCATCGAACTTCTCCCCGCAACCACCTACATGGAGGAGCATCTCGCCCCAGCCGGCCTCATCGCCGGCCCGCGCCTCAAGCAGCGGGTGGAAGACGACGTGCGCTACGGCTTCCAAATCGCCAAGGAATCCAGCCGCCTCGACATCGGCCAAACCGTGGTCGTGAAGAACGGGACCGTCCTCGCCGTGGAAGCCTTCGAAGGCACCAACGCGGCGATCAAGCGCGGTGGCGAACTCGGCCGCGGCAACGCCGTGATGGTGAAAGTCTCCAAGCCAAATCAGGACTTCCGCTTCGACGTGCCGGTGATCGGCCCCCTGACCCTCGAAGCCACCCACGCCGCGGGGATCCGCGCCATCGGCGTCGAGGCCGGAAAGACCTTGCTCCTGGAGCGCGAAAAAATGTCCGAACTCGCCACCTGCCATCACATCTCGATCATCGGCGTAGCATGAACTCACCATCGACATCAGCCTCGTCCGAACTCCTTCGCGTCGGCGTCGTAGGCGCGGGAAATATGGGCCGCAATCACGCCCGGCTATTCAGCGAACTTCCGGGCGCAAAGTTCACCGCCGTCTTCGACGAGCGCCGCGAAGTCGCCGCCGAGATCGCCGGCAAGTACGGAGCCCGCGCCGTGTCCGATCTCAGCGACTTTGCCGACGCCGTGGACGCCGCGACGATCGCCACGCCGACGGTCACCCATTTCTCCATCGCGAAGCTGCTCCTCGAGCGCGGCAAACATGTCCTCGTCGAGAAACCCTTCACCGAGACACCCGAGCAGGCGCACGAGCTTTGCGAGATCGCGCAGAGCCGCGGACTCGTGCTTCAGGTTGGCCACATCGAGCGTTTTAATCCCGTCCTCTCCGCCCTCGAATCGCGCCTCACCCGTCCGCGCTTTATCGAGGCCACACGCCTTTCGCCCTACCCCGGCCGCAGTCTGGATGTGGGCGTGGTGCTCGACGTGATGATCCACGATCTCGAGATCATCCTCCATCTCGTCCGCTCGCCGTGGGTGCAGGTGGATGCAGTAGGCGTGAAGGTGCTGAGCAAACGCGAGGACATCGCCAATGTCCGCATCCGCTTTGAAAACGGCTGCGTGGCCAACATCACCGCGAGCCGCATCAGTCAGGACAAGCTGCGCAAGATCCGCGTCTTCCAACAGGACGCCTACCTCTCGCTCGACTACCAAAATCAATCTGGCTACCTGCTCCGCCTTGCCCGCGACGATGAGAAGGAAAGCTCCCTGCTCGGCAAGCTGCTCGGCGCGGCCACCGATTCCTCAATCGTCACCGAGTTTGCCGGCAAGCGCATCGTCCGCGAGCCCGTGCCCGTGGAGAAAGGCGAACCCTTGCGCGGCGAACTCGCGGACTTCGTCGCCTGCGCCCGCGGCGGAGCGCAGCCCAAGGTCGGGGGCCGCGAGGGCACCGCCGCGCTGGAACTCGCGCTCGAGATCACCCGGCGCATCGAGTCCGCGCCATGATGGCTGACGCTCCAGCGCTTTACCTCATCGCCGGTGAGGCCAGCGGCGACGCCCGCGGCGCGGAACTCATGCGCGCCCTGATCGCGCGGAACCCCGCCGTGAAATTCTTCGGGGCCGGCGGCCGCGAAATGCGCGAGATCGCCGGCGGTGATTTTTTTGATTGGGCGGATGAAGCCGTCGTCGGGCTCTGGGACGTGCTGAAAAAGTACGGATACTTTAAGGCGCAGTTCGATCGCCTGCTCGCCGACATTGCCCGCGTGCAACCCGCCGCCCTCGTGCTCATCGACTATCCAGGCTTCAATCTGCGCTTCGCAAAACAGGTCCGGGCCACGCTCCCCGCGATCAAGATCATCTACTACATCAGCCCGCAGGTCTGGGCGTGGAATCGCGGACGCATCCCGAAGATGGCGCGCTTCCTGGATCTCATGCTCTGCATCTTCCCCTTTGAGAAACCGCTCTACGAAGCGAGCGGCCTGCGCACCATTTTCGTCGGCCATCCGATGTTGGATTCGCTGGCCGCAAAAAAGACGGGCGTCGCCCGCGATCCGGAACTCGTCGGCCTTTTCCCCGGCAGTCGCGAAAAGGAAGTGCGCAAACTTTTCCCCGTCATGGTGGCCGCCGCGCTGAAACTCCGCGAGGCGCGCAAGACCGTACACTTTGAAGCCAGCGCTGCATCCCACGTGCTCGCCGATCTCATGCTCGTCGAACTCGCCCGCCACGGATGCGATGAATCCTTCTGCGCCGTCAAAGTGCGCGAAGCCCACACCCTCATGCAGCGCGCCGCCGCCGGGATGGTCTGCTCCGGCACGGCCACGCTTGAATCCGCCTACTTCGGCCTCCCCCTCGTGGTCCTCTACAAAGTGGTGTGGCTCACGTACGCCGTCGGCAAGCGGCTCGTGCAGGTGCCGTATCTCGGAATGCCCAATGTGCTCGCCGGTCGCGAGATCGCGCCCGAGTTCATCCAGGACGCCTGCGAACCCGGCGCCATCGCTGCCCAAATGCTGTGCCTGATCGAAGACCCCAACGCCCGCGCCACGCAGCAGCGCGAACTCGCCGCCGTCATCGCCGGCCTCGGTGAAGGTGGCGCCGGCGCCCGCGCCGCGGATGCCGTCCTCGCCGCACTTTCCTCTACCGAATCTCTCCCATCCTAGCTCCACACTTGATCGGCCGCCTGCTCCTCACCTTCATCGTCATCATCTTCGTCACGCGCAATCTGCCGTGGCACCTCGATGACTTCGATCAAGCGAAGCAGGCCTACACCAGCTACGAGATGGTCACCCAGGGCCACTGGTGGTTTCAGCACACCCCCACCGGCCGCATCGCCACCAAGCCACCACTCGCCGGCTGGATCAGCGCCACTTTGTTTTTCATGACGGGCGGACAAAGTTGGGATCTGGCCTGGCGCATCCCGCCGCTCCTCAGCGCGCTCGCGATCCTCGCACTGCTCTGGAAGTCGGGCCGGAAAATCGGCGGCGCATGGCTCGGCATCCTCGCCACCGCGGCGTTCGCCCTGAACCTCACTGCCCCTCGCCTTGCGACCTTGGTACGCACGGACATGATGCTCACGCTCTTCATCTTTTTCGCTGGCTGGCTAGTGTTTGAAAAGCTGCGCCGCGCGGAACCGTGGACGACGCGCGAACGTTGGTGGCTCTTCGCCGCCGTGCTGGCCTCGATGCTCACGAAAGGCCCCATCGCCTACGCCTTTCTCCTGCCAGGGCTTGTCGCTTATCTATGGATCGCCCGCCGTCGGCAGTGGACGACTCACGCCTGGAGTGGCTGGTGGCCCTGGTTCGCGCCGCTCCTTTTCTTCGGTGCCTGGGCCGGCATCGGCATCTGGCAGAGCCAGGAATTTTACGACCAGGTGGTGCTCCGCGAATTCCTCGGGCGCTTCACGGTCGGAGAGAAGGCGGTCCACAACAATCAACCCGTCTATTTCTACCTTCCGCAACTGCTCCACAAATGGATGCCGTGGAGCATCGGCCTCATCGCGCTCTGCGGCACGCGACGGGCGCGGGCCGCGCTCCGCGAAGAACCCGCCCTCCTCTGGCTGTGCTGCTGGGCGCTCGGCGGTTTGCTGCTCATGTCGCTCGTGCCGTCGAAACGCCCCGACCGCATCTTCCCCGTCATCCCCCCACTCTGCCTGCTCCTCGCCGCGCTCTACGAGCGCGCCGCCCGCACCGCACCGGAGCGCTGCCGAAAATACGCCGTTGCCGCCCTTGCCGTGGCCGTCCTCAGCGGCGGCGGTTACGCCATTCAGCAAACCATCGACGGCTACCGCACGCGGCAAGGCGCCCTGGTGAAGTTTGGCCAAAGTGTGCGGACTCTCGCCGCAGCGCACCCCGATCGCCTCGCCGTGGTCAACGGCAAGGACGAGGGCATGGTGATGTACACGGGGGCCACGCGCTTCACCTCTGCCGACGACGCCGTCGATCTCTGGCAGGCTAAACGCATCGACTGGCTCGTCCTGGGCGACCGCGTTTTCAAGGAGCGCGCCGAAGCGTTGCAACCCTTCCACCGCGCCCTCGAACTGCCGAAGGTGCAGGAAAAGTTCAGCGGCTACATTCTCCTTCAGCGCGCGCCAAAAGATTGAGGGGACAGTCGCCGCCGGAAGAAGGATCGCGGACAAGATTACTCCAACCTCGCCTGAGTTTGGGCCAACCCCATGCGGGGGTCCCCGCCTTTTTGCTGAAAGGGGCCTCCCCACCGCCAGTCTTCATCGAAAATATGCGCGTGAGCTTTTTCAATAGACACCAGATTTTGTTTTGATATCCCCATTGCGCTCACTATGACCGCCACAACTTTACAAACCAAGCCCATCGCCCTGAAAATCCGCAATCGGCCATGGTGGTTACCGACCTCTGCTGCGGCGGTCCTGGCGATTGTCACATTGGGCCTCTTTTCGGCCCCGCTCCGCTCGGTCGCTCAATTGCCGACGGTGCGGATTCTCGATACGCACGGCTCCACCAATGAGAGCAACTGGACGGTGGTGACAACTCGGTACACTTTCACGTCTCCGCGCAATATCGTTCTGGACAACGGCCTCATCCGGATCACTTACCCGCCCTCAAATCAGGACGAAAAGGCGGGCCATGTCTTGTGGGTCAAAATCGGCGGCGTGTATCAGGTGGCAGGAGATACCGAGTTCGGCGACTGGACTTACACGGGCAGCAGTTTCACCGACCAGAATTCTGATTTCACCATTCTTGAAAACAATGCCGAGGTCGCGCGGATCCGGATCAGTTTTCATTTCCACCGCCACCAGTGGCAAAATAACGTACCGTTTCCGGTGCATAAGACCATCGTCCTGCGCCGTGGATCGTGGGGCTATCGGGCACTCCTCGAGGTGGCGAGCGACCTGCCCGGAGAACGCGAGGTGGGCTTTGGCGGAACGACGACCCATCTCTTCACTTACACGAATAAGATGGGGATCCTCTGGAATCCTTACCAGCCGCCTTCGCAGGAGTTTGGCACAGACGACGTCTGGGTCCGCGATACCGGGCAGCCGAGCGGCGATTGGTGGGGCGCCAGTCTCGCGTTCAGCAACAGCTTTTACCGGCTGGTGTCGCTCCGGCCGGGGAATCCGGCTGGGTTGCGCACGGGCCAATTCCCCGGGGGACTGACCGGGAACCTGATCCATTGGGCTTTTGAGGGATTTAAGAACTACGAAGCATTCATCGCGGCGGTGCCGTATGACGGCTCGATGGCCGCGCGCGTGACGGTCAGTAATGGCTTTGCGACGGTCAATGCGCCCAAGGCCGGCACCTATAGCATCTACACACGATCGAATAGCGGGCGCCGGCTTACTTACACACCGGCGAAAACTAACATCACGCTTGGGGCCGGCTCCAACACCGTGGACGTGCGGGGTCTTTCCCTCTTGGCGCCCATCCTCGTACCGGTGTCGGATGGCGTGAATCTGCCGGAAGACATCTCGCTCAAGTATCGCAACGGAAATTTCGATTGAGCCACTGGCCGAAGGCTCCATGCTTCGGCAGTCTTCCCCAGCAAACCGGGTCTGCTCCTGCTTTCCCGTCCTGCGGAGGACGGAGCGTCATCGAAAATCCGATCGCAGGAACTACGCGCGGCGCGTCCCCGCCCCGCTATTTTCCCGCGCCCAGCCGCGAGCGATTGTTGGCAGCCAATTGATGAAGAAGAGAAGGCAACTCACCCCCGTCTCCGCATCTGCGCACCAGTCAGTGGGGGAAGATCGAAGACCGTCGGCGATGTCGTGCTCTCGATGAATTGCGCGGCCACCGTCTTCAGTTCGCGCCAGCGCGGCCAGTCGAAATCCGGCGCCCAGACGATGTGCCGCAGCAGGCTGCGCCATTCGATGAGCCCGCGTTCAAGATCACCGGAACGCAGAAACTCCGTGAGCAACTTCTGCCGCGGCGTGCTGTGTTCGAGGATCTCGCGGACCATCTCGCTCGCCCCGGCGCCGTAGTTCAGCGGCACGCCCATCTCCAGATAGCCCGGGAGATCGGCGCGTTCATAGGTCCGCTGACAGAGCGCGCCAAGCCGGCCGCCGAGTGGCGGATCATCCCCCGCGAAACGCGGCCCTGCGCGCAAGTTTGCGAGATCGAAGACGAGATCGGAAATCGCGTAACTCTCATCCTCCAGGGCCGCGGCGATCGCCAGCCCCTCACCTTGATGGAAGAAGCTGAAGATAATCCCGCGCCGCGTCGGATGGCCGTGGGGATCGATCACGCCGAGTTGCCGCCACGAGTAGGCAGGCGACTGGACGATCTCCACCTTCTCGCAATACGTGGAGAACTCCGCGCACCCGCGACACGGCAGCGGGAGATCGCGCCGCGTGGGCGGATCAAGCAGCGCGCTGCCCAGCGAATCGCGCCAGGCCGGGACGCGCCGTTCATCGAAACGAATGCGCACGACGAGCTGCTCGCCGCGCGGCACCATCGCGTCGAGTACGCCGCCGGTGAGTTCGGTGAAGCGCGCGAAGACCTCGCGATCCAGCCCCGCCAGATCGAGCCGCGGCATGTGCAGCACTCGCTTCAGCCAGGGCGCGAGGGAAAGCGAGCCATCACTCCGGCGCGTGCCCAGCGGAGCTTCGCGCCCATACTTTTTCTCCGCCCCGCTGCCCAGCTTGCACAGTCCCCCGATCCCGATGCCCTCCAAGGTGCGCGCCAATGCCAAGGCGGGCCTCCACCGTCCGTGCTCCAGCAGGAGGGCGTCGCCAAGCCGCACCTCTTCCGTGCGCTCGGGCCGCGGCTCCCACTCGCCGCGCGAGTTCGTCATCTCGATCATCCCACGCCGCGCAAATCGCGCCCGCTCCGCGTCGATCTCAAACCCGCACGGCATCGGTCCCGTGGCGCGCGCACGCTCGACTCCGAGCGAAATCTCGTGCGGCGTGAAGAGCCGTCGATTCAACTCCAAGGCTGCGGCGAACGGCTCCGCACCTCGCTTCACCGCCGCGTGCATCACGGCAATCGCCGTCGGCCAGTCCGTCTGCGTCGCGCGCTTGAGCTGCCGCGCGCGGGCATCGTGCAGTCGCGGCGTGCGGTCACTGATCAGCGCAAAACCCACATCATCCAGCCCCCGCCGTCCCGCGCGTCCGAACATCTGCAGCAGTTCATCCGGCTGCACCTGTTTCTCGTAAGGCCCCGCCATATAGCGCGTGTCGGTGATGACCACGGAGCGCATGGAAAAATTAATCCCCGCCGCGAGTCCCATCGTCGCGACGACCGCACGCAATTGCCCCGCTTTGGTCAGCGGCTCGATCAAGCCCGCGCGCTGCGCGTAGCTCAAGCCGCTGTGATGGAAGGCCACGCGACTTTTGATCAGCCGCGCCAGTCGCGGGCCGGCGAGTTGCTCCTGCGCGGGCGAAAGCGTCAGCGGTTCGTCCGGAGGCAGCGTGGCCGCGAGTTCGCGAGCCAGGTCTTCGGCTGCATTGCGCCGCGGCGCAAAAAGGAGCACCGGCCCGAGCTCCGCGCGCAGGGCATTCGTGATCAGCCGCGGCCATTCGCCCCGCACATTTGCCGGCGCCTTGTTGGGCAGCGCGTAGAGATCCACCTCCTGCAGCGGCACGGGCCGCTCGCCATGCGTGATGAGCACGGCGTCGCGCCCGATCCGCCGCAGCCACGCCACGATGTCCTGCGGATTCGCCACGCTCCCGCTGAGCAGCAGGAGCTGCGTCTCGGGCGGCGCAAGCGCGAGCGCCAGCTCGTAGTTCACCCCGCGCACGGCATCGCTGATCATCTGATATTCATCCACCACGAAAAGCCGCGGCCCGATGCGCGCGAGGAATTTCCCCTTCTGCGTCTCCAGGGTGGCCACGATGATTTTCGCATCGAGCCGATAGGCCAGGTCGCCCGTCGCGATGCCCACGTCCCAGCCGAGCGCCCGCCATTCCGCCAGCTTGTCATTGGCCAGCGCGCGCGTCGGCACCGTGAAGACTGCCTGCCCGCGCATCTCGGGTTGGAAGAGATCGAAGATGTAAGTTTTCCCCGCACCCGTCGGCGCATGGACCACCACATCCTGCCCGGCGCGCAAGGCGCGCACGGCTTGCTGCTGCCAGAGGTCCGGGATGACCAGCGAGCGCGCCAAAGGATGGTGGGTCTGTTGGACGGAAGGTTGCATCACGGGCCCGACGTTTCGTTGCAGGTTCGGCTTAGCAAAGCGCGCCTTCCTCCATTAGTCCATTCGTCCACCAGTCCATTCCGATGTCCGATTCTCCCGAAAAAAACGTCCCCCTCGCCGAGGTCGGTCGCTACCGCGATCTCGCCGCGGCCCGCGAGCGGGCGCTGGTGGCGGCCTCACGGGAAGTCGTGCACAGCCTGGATCGCGACGGCGAGGAATGGGTGCTGCGCGTCGATCTGAGCGCGCGCGGCGAGGTGCTCCACGAGCTCGCGCTCTTCGAGATCGAGCAGCAGCAACGCCCCGCCGAGGCCACGCTCGTGCCGATGGGGAAAGTGCAGACACTCTCGCTCTACGTTGCCGCGTGGCTGCTCGGCACCTGTTTCTTTCTGCAAAATATCGCGCCACCGGCGCTGGTGGACTGCGGGGTGGCTTCGAGCCGCGCGATCATCGGCCGTGGGGAATGGTGGCGCACCTTCACCGCGCTCACGCTGCACGCCGACGGGCCGCATGTGGTCGCAAACCTCGCCACCGGCCTGCTCTTCGCCGCCTTCCTCCTCCCGCAACTCGGCACCGGCGTCACCTGGCTCGCCATCGTATTGAGCGGCGCGCTCGGCAATGCCATCAACTCCTGGGCCTATCGCGGCGAGGCGCACCATACGATCGGCGCATCCACCGCAGTCTTCGGCGCGCTCGGACTTTTGGTGAGCGTGGATTTCCTCGCGCGCTTCTCCTCCCCGCACACCCGTAGCCGCTGGCAGCTCGTCCTCCCCGTCGGCGCGGGACTCGCGCTGCTCGCCTATCTCGGCTCCGGCGGTGAAACCGAACACCAGCGCGAAGACATCGACTACATGGCGCACTTCTGGGGCTTCATTGCCGGACTCGCCCTCGGCGCCATCGCCACGTTGCTCAAGATGCGCGCACGCGTGCCGCCCTCCGGCCAGCGTCTCGCCGCCATCACCGCCATCGCCCTCCTCGCCCTCGCCTGGCACCTCGCCCTGCGCGCACGGTAGCGGAACTTGGATTCCACCGAAGCTGCGACCACAGATCACACAGATAGCACAGATAAGATGAGGCAAGAGACGGCACCGCTCCCTGCCCCCATCTGTGTCATCTGTGAAATCTGTGGGCGCATCATCCGAGCCATCCCGGGTCCCGATCCAGGCAATCCCAGGTCACTCCGTCGAGACGCTCGCCTGGCCCGTGGATTGCCCGAGCGCCTGCTCAAAGGCCCGCCACGCCAGCATTGCGCACTTCACCCGTTGCGGAAATTTCCGCACGCCCTGCAGCAGCCGCAGATCCCCGAGCATCTGCGGCGGCTCCGCGACATCGCTCGTCACCAGATCGTGAAATGCGCCGAGCATCGCGACCGCTTCCTCGCGGCTCCGCCCCTTCAGCTTCAGCGTCATCAGCGACGCCGACGCCTGACTGATCGCGCACCCCTGCCCCGTGAACTTCACGTCCTCCACTTTCCCATCCGCGCCAAATCTCACGTGCAGATGGATCTCATCCCCGCACGCAGGATTGTCGCCATGCACGGTGATCGCGCCTTCCGCGAGCTCGCCGAAATTCCGCGGACGTTTCGAGTGATCGAGGATCACCTCCTGATAGAGCTCTTCGAGTTCCGAACTCATGCGAAGAAGCGGTGCGCCGCAGTCAGGATTTCGATCATCCGATCCACTTCGGCACGGGAGTTGTAAAAGTAGAAGCTCGCGCGCGTCGTGCCCGGCAGCTTCATCTTCCGCATCAGCGGCTGGTTGCAGTGATGCCCGCCGCGCAGGGCGAGGCCGTGTTCATTGGCGAAGGTGGTGAGGTCATGCGGATGCGCGCAGTCCATGACGAAGCCGACCAGCCCGCCTCGTCCTTCGCGCGGGCCGAGGACGCGCAGCCCGGGAAGCTCCGCCATCCGCTCCAGCGCATATTGGGTGAGATCGGAATCGTGCGCGAAGATGCGGTCGCGACCGATCGCTTCGAGATAGTCGATCGCCGCCCCGAGCCCCACCGCACCCGCGATGTTCGGCGTGCCTGCTTCAAACCTATACGGTGCCGGCTTGAAGGTGCTGCTCTCGTAAGTCACGCTCACGATCATCTCCCCGCCGCCCTGCCACGGCGGCATCGCCTCGAGCAGCGCCCGCCGTCCATAGAGCACGCCGCTGCCTGTCGGCGCGCACATTTTGTGGCCCGAGAAGACGAGAAAATCGCAGCCCAGAGCCTGCACATCGAGCGGCAGATGCCCCGCACTCTGCGCCGCATCCACCAGGGTCACGGCTCCCACCACGCGCGCGGCCGCGCACAGTTCCGCGACGGGATTGATCGTCCCGAGCGAGTTCGAGATGTGCGTGAAAGCGAAGATCTTCACCTCCGGCGTGAGCAGCGTCGCGAGGTCGTCGAGCGCCAGCGTGCCATCGTCCCGCACAGGCACGAAGCGCAGGCGCGCACCCGTCCGCTGCGCGAGGAGCTGCCACGGCACCAGATTGCTGTGATGCTCCATCTCCGTGAGCAGGATCACGTCGCCCGTCTTGAGATTCGCGCCGCCCCAGGATTGCGCCACGAGATTGATCCCCTCCGTCGTCCCCCGCGTAAAAACGATCTCCTCGACACTCGCCGCGCCGAGGAACTTCGCCACCTTCGCCCGCGCTCCTTCGTAAGCCTCCGTGGCGCGCGTGCTCAGCTCATGCAGTCCGCGATGCACGTTGGCATTGTCGTGTTCGTAGAAGTGCGTGATCGCATCGATCACCGCGCGCGGCTTCTGCGAACTCGCCGCATTGTCAAAATAGATGATCGGCTTTCCGTGGACCTCCTCGCGGAGGATCGGAAACTCGGCGCGGATCGCGTCCCAATCTGGCATCGTCTTCATCCCTCCCAGATAAACGTCATCGGCTTTTCCACCTCCGGATGCAGACTTTGATGCACGGGACACGTCAGCGCCGCGCGCTCCAGCGTCTCGCGATGCGGATGCGTCGGCGCCAGCGGTCCACGCACCTCGGTCGTCAGCCGCGCGATCCGACGGATCGGCACACTCGTCATCTCCTTCGTCACCAGGACCGTCATCCCCCGCAGCTCGATCCCGTGCCGCGCCGCAAAGATCCCCAATGTCGTCGCCACACAAGTCCCGAGCGCCGCGGCCACCAGGTCCGTTGGGGAAAAGGATTCGCCTTTGCCCTGATTATCCACGGGCGCATCCGTGAAGAAGGAATTGGCCGACGGGCCGTGGGTCGTGCGGCAGCGGAGATCGCCGAGATATTCGGTGGAAATGGGAACGCTCATCCGCTGTGTCATCCCTTGAATCCCAGCGCGCGTCCAGAGGAACCCGCCGCACGAGCGCTCGCTGCCGAACCGCTGCCCCTCAGGTTTCGCTCTCGCCGCCTTCTTTGCCGTTTTCCTCGAGCTGCTTGAGCACGTCGCTGCGGTCTTCCACTTCGTCCCACACTTCGCGGCTCACATAGACCGGGGCGCCGTGAGCGATGGCGAGGGCGATGCAATCGCTCGGGCGACCGTCGATCTCGATGATCTTCCGCTCGTGCAGCTCATTCTCGGCGCTGATGATCAGGCGCGCGAAATAGGTCTCGCTCTTGAGATCATTGATGATGACGCGTTCCACTTTCGCGCCGAGCGCGGCGAGGAGGTGACCGATGAGGTCGTGCGTGAGCGGACGCTCCTTTGGCGTGCGATTCATAAACATGGTGATCGCCGCTCCGACACTGTCGTCCACGTAGATCACGAAGACTTTTTCCTCATTCCCGACGAAGACGGCGCGCCCTGCGTTGAAGGGCAGAACGGTGCGGATCTCGACCGGGACGACGGTTTTACTCATGCGGCGGGAATGTCGAACGGAGGGGTGCGGGTGTCGAGGGGGAAAAAGCGCGCGAACCTGTCTGGAAACGATGATCCGACGCACCACCAAGGAGCAGGGGCGGCCCCGCGCGCATTTCAAACACAGCCCGGGGCCCCC
>JANNXQ010000249.1:0-12544 GCA_031409655.1 Chthoniobacteraceae bacterium
AGATTTTAATAATGACGGCACGGGCGGTTTGATGCTGGAGGCATCGGACTTCAACGAGTATTCTTTGCGAATCAATCCGTTCGTGGTTGGTCCGAGCAAGGTCGGCTATCAGTTCAAAACAACGAGCTTAGCAGGTGGGACGACCGTCCCCCTGACGTTCGATAACGCCGGCAACGTCGGCATCGGCACGACCACGCCCGCCACCAAGCTGGAAGTCGCGGGCACCATCACCGCCACGGCTTTCAGCGGCCCGGTCACCGGCAACGTGAGCGGGAGCGCGGCGAGCTTCACCGGCTCGCTGGCGGGAAATGTCACCGGCACGCAGGGCGCGACCGTCGTCGCCAGCGTCGGTGGCGTGACTGCGGCGAATGTGGCCGCGGGCGCGAACCTCGCCAATGCGGCGACGACGGCGAACACGCCGAACACGATCGTGAAACGGGATGCCAGCGGGACGATCCCCGCCAGCGCGGTGGCTACGGCACCGCCGGGGATGGCGCTCATTCCGGCGGGGACATTCACGATGGGCAACTCGATCGGGGATGCCGACATCACGGATGCGACTCCGATCAAGACGACGGTGTCGGCGTTTTACATGGATGTGAATCTGGTGAGCCTCAGCCAGTGGCAGGCGGTAAAAACCTACGCGGATGCCAACGGCTATACCTTCACCAATGCCGGTTTGGGCAAGGCGGCGACCCATCCTGTGCAGACGGTGAACTGGTATGACTGCGTGAAGTGGTGCAACGCGCGATCGCAGCAGGCTGGGAGAACACCGGCGTATTACACGGATGCGGGGCTGACCACGGTCTATAAAACGGGGGAGCCTGGGACGGTCTATGTGGATTGGGTGGTGAGCGGGTATCGTTTGCCGACGGAAGCGGAATGGGAGAAGGCGGCGCGGGGCGGGCGGAGCAATCAGCGGTTTCCGCGGGGCAACACCATTTCCCAAAGCCAGTCGAACTACTACGGAGACACGGCCAGCTATGCCTACGATTTGGGACCGAACGGCTACAACGCGGTTGGGAGCGTCGGGGGAACGTCGCCTGCGACGAGTCCTGTGGGCTCGTTTGCGGCGAACGGGTATGGTCTGAAAGACATGGCTGGGAATGCGTTCCAGTGGTGTTGGGATTGGTATGGGACTCCGTATGCTGGAGGCAGCGATCCCTACGGGCCAGCTTCGGGCTCGGACCGCGTGCTCCGCGGCGGCTCTTGGTTCGACTTCGCGGACCTCGCGCGCTGCGCGAGCCGCGACTACTACTACGGCCCGACGAGCGCCTACGACAACTTTGGCTTCCGGGCTGTGCTGCCCCCAGGTCAGTGAGCAACAGAACAGCTAGCGGAACTGCCCGGAGCAGGCGAGGCGGAGCGAGGGACGAGCGCAGCCTGACTGCGGAGCGATCGAAGCGAATGAAACTTCCCGAACTGGAAAAGAGAAAGCCCGCGCAGCGGCGGAAATGTTTGTGAAGCCTTGAATCATGCCCAAGCCCGCCCCCATCCCGCCCCCGCGCCGGCTGCCCATCGAACCGGGAACATCCCACTTTGAACAAGGAACCATGAACGCCCCCGCCGCCGATCCTTCGCCGACCCTCGCAAGGACGCGCGCTTCGCAGCCTCCTGCCTCAAACCGACCAGTCTTCCACGCGCAGGCCGGGGATGCGGTTGAATTCCCCCGTGTTACCGGTGACGACGGTCAGGTCGTTGGCCAGGGCAATCGAGGCAATCAGGAGATCGTTCAAGCCGATGGACCTGCCCTCTTTCTCCAGCGTATCGCGCGCAGTCGCGTAGTGATGCGCGGCGGCGCGGTCGAAATCGAAGTTCTCCAGCGGATCCAGCACCCTCTCGACCCGCTCCCGCCGTTCGGCGGGGTTTTCGTATTTCCGTGCGCCGTGCAGCAGTTCAGCCCACACCACGGAGCAGGTGGCGATTTGATCCCTGGGAGTCGCCTCCAGCCGCGCCCGAATGCTGGTTTGCCGGCCTTTGAAATAGAGGATCCAGGCGTTGGTATCGAGCAGGTAGCGCATCACCAGTTGGCGATGGGTTCGAGGGGCGAGTCCGCCGGGAAGTCGAAGGGCTCATTGGCGAAGCAACCCGCCGTTTGCTCGAAGTATCCGACCGGCCAGCCTTTCGCATCCACCTCGACGGGCTTGGCCTTCGATGGCTGCACGAGGGCAATCGCATCGCGCACCAGCCGCTCCAGCTTGGAGGCCGAGTCGGGGTCGAGTTCCTTGAGGGTGGCTTGCAAGTCCACTGTGACCGTGCTCATGGCGGGACGCTGCCACACACGGTGGGAAATGCCAACCGCAGAATCCGGGGATGCCCGCCGAGGGTAAACCATTCCCTGATGCCGCCGATGCAAACCATCCGTTGCCCGATGCGACCGGTTTCGCTAGTCTCCGCGCCATGATTACCATCCAGGAAACACTCGTGGTGGATGCGCAAGGGCAGGCCGTGATCACGCTGCCGCCCTCGGTGAAGCCGGGGCCGCACCGGGCGGTGGTGCAGATCGAGGACGAGGTGGAGGCCGCGCCCGCAAAGCCCGTGACCCCGAAGGCGGGATGCCTGAAAGGCTTTTGGATGGCCCCGGACTTTGACGCGCCGCTGGAGGATTTCCGGGAGTATATGGAATGAAGCTGCTGCTCGATACGCATGCGCTGATTTGGTTTCTGGAGAATGACCCGAAACTGAGCGCAGCGGCGCGGGAGGTGATCGAGGAACCCGCGAACCAGCGATGGGTGAGCATGGCCAGCGGATGGGAGATCGCGATCAAGGCGCAGATCGGGAAGCTGCGGTTGCCGCTGGCTTTCGAGGGATTGTTTCCCGGTGCGCTGGAAGCACGCGGCTTTTCCATCCTGCCGATTCAGGCGGGACATTTGCACCGCTATCACGCGCTGCCGCTGCATCACCGCGATCCTTTCGACCGGCTGCTCGTCGCGCAGGCGTTGGCGGATGGATTCAGCGTCGTCGGCAACGATGCGGCGTTCGATGCCTATGGCGTGACGCGCATCTGGTGACGCGACCACTTTCTCTCCTGCCATGAAAACACCCATCCTCCTCGCCGCGGTGCTCGCACCTGCGCTGTCCTTCGCCGGCCCGCGCACTTCCACAAACTACACCATCGCCACCGATACAGCCGACGCCGGCGGCAAACGCACCACGAGCGCAAACTACACGAACGACGGCAGCGCGGGCGGAGTCGCGGGCATCTCCACCGTCGCCGCCCCCGCCGAGACGGCGAAGCACGGCTACCTCGGCCAGCTTTACGACGTGACCGGCCTGGTGCTCAACGCCACGCCCACCACGGTGAACGAAGGCGGCACGCTGCAACTCAGCGCCGGGCAACTGCTCGATGACGCCACCACGCTCGCGGTGCCTGCTGCGTCTGTAACTTGGAGCGTGGCCGCGGGACCACTGACCGGGATCAATACCAGCGGAGTCGCTACCGCCGGCGCGGTGTATCAAGCCACCGCCGCCACCGCGCAGGGCATTTTTGCCGGCAACACCAGCACCCTCGCGCTCACCGTGCTCAATGTGAACTTGGATAACTTCGGCGCCTACGCCGGCGATACCCTCGACGACGCCTGGCAGGTGCAATACTTCGGCCAGCCCCCGAACGCGAACGCCGGCCCGCTCGTGGACTTCGACCGCGACGGCCAGACCAACGCCTTCGAATACACCGCCGGGCTCATCCCCACCGACGCGAACTCCGTCTTCCGCCTGCGCCTCGAAACGGTCCCCGCCCAGCCCGGCCAGAAGCGCGTGATCTTCAGCCCGCGCCTCACCGACCGCACTTACATCGTGAAGGCCAAACCCAGCCTGCTCACCGGCCCCTTCGCCCCGCTCGGCAGTTCGTCCTTCTCCGACAACGCCCAGGAGCGCACGGTCACCGACCTGAGCGCCAGCGGTGCGACGAAGTTTTACCAGGTGGAGATCACCAAGCCGTAGCGAAAGTAGTCATGGGCTTTAGCCCGTGAAGACATGGCGCGCTGAGGGAGCGATCGATCCGATTCGCCGCCTGGACGGGCTAAAGCCCAGCACTACTTTCCGCGGCACGACGAAGTTCTGCCAGGCGGAATGCCGATAAGGCTGCTCGCTGCCTGCTCGCCCGCCGAAAGCGAGTGGCCTGCCGGCACCCTCGCTCTACGATAGCGCCCTATGGCTCGCGGCCATTCCGGGTTAGCTACGCCGACTCTCTTTCAATGATGCTCCATCGCCGCCAATTCCTCCGCCACCTCGGCGTTTCTGCCGCCGCGCTGCCTTTCCTCGCGGGGCTGCCCAGCCTCACCGGTGCGCCGCTGCCGCAGCGACGCCAGCGCCTGGTCATCATGTTCTCGCCGAATGGCACGCTGCCGCAGGATTTCTGGCCCGATGCCGCGGGCGACGAACTGGTCTTCAAGCCGATCCTGCAGCCGCTCGAACCCTTCCGCGATCGCACGCTCATGCTCCACGGCATCGCCAACAAAATCCGCGGCGATGGTGACGGGCACATGCGCGGGATGAGTTGTCTGCTCACCGGCACGGAGCTGCTGCCCGGCAATATCCGCGGCGGTGGCGGCCAGCCAGCAGGCTGGGCCAGCGGCATCTCGATCGATCAGGAGATCAAAAACTTCCTCCAGAGCCGGCCGGAGACACGGACGCGTTTCGGCTCGCTGGAACTCGGCGTCGCGGTGCCCGATCGCGCCGACCCATGGACGCGGATGAGCTACGCTGGGGCGAATCAACCCGTCGCGCCGGTGGACGATCCGTATCAGATGTTCGCGAAGCTTTACGGACGGATGAAGGATCGCGACAGCCTCGTGAGCATCCTCGACGACGTGCGCGAAGATCTCGGCCGCGTCTCCACGAAGCTCAGCGCGCGCGACAAGGCGCTGCTCGAACAACACGTCACGCTGGTGCGGAATCTGGAGCAGGAACTTTCCAACAACGCCGCCGACAAAACGGTCGCGCATCCGATGCCCGAACTCGACCCGAGCATCGAACTCGTGAACGACAACACCCCCCAGATCTCGCGGATGCAGATCGACCTGCTGGTCAACGCGCTGGCCAATGACATGACCCGCGTCGCCACGCTGCAATACATGCGCAGCGTCGGTCAGGCGCAGATGCGCTGGCTCGGCATCGAGGAAGGCCACCACTCGCTCTCGCACGAGCCCGACACCAACACCGGCGCCTACGAGAAGCTGCAGAAGATCAACACCTGGTTCGCCGGGGAATTCGCCTATCTCGCGAAACGTCTCGCCGAGACGCCCGAGCCCACTGGCGAAGGCTCGATGCTCGATCACACCCTGCTCGTCTGGACGAACGAACTCGGCAAAGGCAACTCGCACACCCTCGACAATATCCCCTGCGTGCTGGTCGGCGGCGGCGCCGGATTCAAGATGGGCCGCAGCCTCCAGCTCGGCAACGTGCCGCACAACCGGCTATGGCTCAGCGTTGCGAATGCGCTGGGCCATGACCTCAAGACCTTCGGTAAGGCCGAACTCTGCGAAGGCGGCGCGCTGAATCTGGCGTAGCCGCGCTCACGCACCGCAGTTCTCCCCCCATGAAAACACGCATCCTCTGCGCGCTGATCTGCGCACTTCCACTCTGCTCGGCCGTGTCCGCCGCACCGCTTCGGGCGGGAGCGGCTGCGGTCGAGATCACACCAAAGATTTTTCCCCTGAATATGTCGGGCGGCTTCAGCGCGAATACGGCGGAGCGCGCGCACGATCCACTCCATGCGCGCGCTCTCGTGCTCGATGATGGCCAGACGACGCTCGCGATGGTGGTCGTCGATAATCTCGGGGCCGGTCCTGAGGTGCTCGATGAAGTGAAGGCGCTCGCGGCGAGCCGCACCGGCATGGACCCCGCGAAGATGCTGATCAGCTCTACGCACACGCACTCGGGCCCTTCGCTGAATACGCGCTCGGCGGAGGCGGCTGCGTATTGGAAGCTCTTCGTCGAAGGGACCGCCGAGTCGATCATCAAGGCGCACGCGGCGCTGCGGCCGGCGGCGTTTGGCGCCGCGGCTCACCCGCTGCCGGACGAAGTGTACAATCGCCGCTGGTTTTTGAAGCCGGGCAAAATGCCGCTGAATCCTTTCGGGAAAATGGATCAGGTGAAGATGAACCCAGGCACGAACCCCGATGTCCTCGACCGGCCCGCGGGTCCGACGGATCCCGACATCACAGTGATCTCCGTGCAGGACACGAAGCGAAAGCCGATCGCACTCTTCGCCAACTACGCGCTGCACTACGTCGGCGGTGCGCCGAAGGGGCAGGTGTCGGCGGACTACTTCGGGGAGTTCGCGCGGCTTATGCCGTCGCGCTTGCACGGAGACGAAAGCTTCGTCGCGATGCTGTCGAACGGCGCGTCCGGCGACATCAATAACATCCCCTTCGGCGTCACGCGGCCTCCGCGCGAGCCCTTTGAGCAGATCCGCATCGTCGCGCAAAAAGCCGCGGACACCGCGTGGCTCGCGCAGCGGAAAATCGAGAAGCATCAGACGGATGTCCGTCTCGGTATGGTGCAGCGCGAGGTGACGCTGCGCTATCGCCGTCCGGCCGCGGATGAGGTGACGGAAGCGCGCGCGGTGCTGGCGGTGAAAGCCCAGGACGCCGTCGAAAAGCTGCCGCGACTCGCCCAGAATTACGCCCGCAACGTCGTCGCTGCGTCCGAGCAGCCCGAAGAGACCATCACGGTGAAAGTGCAGGCCATCCGCATCGGCGACTTTGCCGTGTGCGGCATTCCGTTTGAGACCTTCGTCGAGATCGGTCTTGATCTAAAGAAACGCAGCCCATTTCCGCAGACCATGGTGGTCGGCCTCGCGAATGGCCGCCACGGCTACCTGCCGACGCTCGAACAACACCCGCTCGGCGGCTACGAGACGTGGCTCGGCACGAACCGCGTGCAGGAAGACACGTCGGTGATCCTCACCAAAAATCTCCTGGAGATGCTCGGGGAGTTGAAGCGGCTCGAATGAAGCCGCGGCGTCAGTTGCTCGCGACTTGCACGTTTGCCGCCGGCGCAAGGCGACCGTGTCGCTGCTCCACGAGCGCGGTGGCGATGGCGTTGGCGAGAGATTCGCGGTATCCGCTGCTCGCACAGCGCGCGCCTTCACTGGGATTACTCAGGAAGCCACACTCGACGAGCACGGCGGGATACTCGTTGCGCTTCAGCACGCGGAAGTTTGCCGTCTTCACCCCGCGCGATCCCGTGCCGGGCAACTCGTCGATCTCATTGAGAATGTTCCGCGCGATCCCGCGCGAAGGCCGCGAGCGATAGAAGACTTCCGCGCCGGCCGCACCTCGCCGGCTGGAATGATTGAAGTGGATGCTGACGAAGATGGCGTTGTCCTGGCTGTTGGAAATGCGGGCGCGTTTATCGAGCGGGATGAAACGATCACTGGAGCGGGTCATCACCGTGCGGAAGCCGGCGCCGCGCAGCTTTGACTCCAGGCGGCGGGCGACATCGAGGCAGTGATCTTTTTCCCGCCCAGCCCAGCGCGAGGTGGCGCCATTGTCATGTCCGCCGTGCCCGGCATCGATGACCACCGTGGTGAAGGTGCGGCTGGTATCTTTCACGCCCGTCGCGCAGCCCGAGAGCAGCGACACCATGGCCAACGCGAGCAGCGGCAGCCATGCCTTGCCCTTGGCGGGCGGAGTGTCGATGCTCTGATGAATGCTGCTCATGAAAAAGTTCCCCTTTCGGGAAGTTGCGGCCCTAGTCACGACGGCCACCTTCCTTTGTCAAGCAGCCGACATGCCCATGCCTTCCAACGCCTCCACGAACCGCCTCGCGCGCGAGAAATCGCCCTACCTTCTCCAGCATCAGCACAACCCCGTGGACTGGTATGCGTGGGGCGAGGAGGCCTTCGCCAAGGCGCGCGCGGAGCAGAAGCCGATCTTCCTCTCGATCGGCTACTCGACCTGCCACTGGTGCCACGTCATGGCCCACGAGAGCTTTGAAAGTGCGGAGACGGCGAAGCTGATGAACGAGCTTTTCGTCTGCGTGAAAGTGGATCGCGAGGAGCGGCCGGATGTGGATCGCGTGTACATGACCTACGTGCAGGCGACGACGGGCAGCGGCGGCTGGCCGATGAGTGTGTGGCTCACGCCGGACCTGAAGCCCTTCTTCGGCGGCACTTATTTTCCGCCGGCGGACAAGTATGGGCGGCCGGGATTTCCGTCGGTGCTGCGGCAGCTCGGCGCGGCTTGGGAGAAGGATCGCGAGAAGGTCGTGGAGGCAGCGGGGAATGCGATCAAGGCGCTCGAAGAATACACCGCGGCGGGCGCGCCGAAGGCTGCGGGGCCGGACCAGAGCGCGATCACCAAGGCGTATGAGCAGCTCGTCAGTTCCTTTGACGACGAACTCGGCGGCTTCGGCGGTGCGCCGAAATTTCCGCGTCCGGTCTCGTTGAATCTCCTTTTCCGCGTCGCCGCCCGCGAAGGCTTCGAGACCAAAGACGGCAAGATCGCGCTCGGCATGGCGCTGCTCACCCTCCGCAAGATGGCCGACGGCGGGATGCACGATCATCTCGGCGGCGGCTTCCATCGCTACTCGGTGGATAAATTCTGGCACGTCCCGCATTACGAAAAAATGCTCTACGATCAGGCGCAGCTTGCCGGCTCGTATCTCGATGCCTTCCAGGTCACCCGCGATCCGGCTTTTGAAAAGACAGCGCGCGACATCCTCGACTACGTGCGCCGCGACATGACGGACAAAGGCGGCGGCTTCTACTCCGCCGAGGACGCTGACTCCGCCGAAGAGCCCGGCGGGCACAAGACCGAAGGCGCCTTCTACGTCTGGCCGAAAGCCGAGATCGGGAAGCTGCTCGGCTCAGAAGCGGCGGCGCTTTTCAACCGCTACTACGGCGTGGAGGAAGCGGGGAACTCGCCCTCCGGCAGCGATCCGCACGGGGAACTCAAGGGGAAGAACACGCTCATCGTGCGCCTGCCGCTGGCGGAGTTGGCGAAGTCTGCTGGCAAGCCTGAGGCGGAAGTCGCGGCGTCGCTGGTGGATTCGCGGAAGAAGCTCTTCGCCGTCCGCGCGAAGCGTCCGCGTCCGCATCTCGACGACAAGATCATCACTTCGTGGAACGGCTTGATGATCTCCGCCTTCGCGCGCGCCGCGCAGGTGCTCGACGATCCGCAATACCTTGCCGCCGCGCAGGGCTCGACGAAATTCATCCGCGAGCAACTGTGGAAAGACGGCGCCCTGCTGCGCAGCTATCGCGAAGGCGCGAGTGCCATCCCCGGTTTTGCCGACGACTACGCCTCGCTCATCCAGGGGTTGCTCGATCTCTACGAAGCGGACTTCGACGTGGCGTGGCTTCAGTGGGCCGTCGAGTTGCAGAAGAAGCAGGACACCCTCTTCGGCGATCCCGCGCACGGCGGTTACTTCAGCGCGGCGGCGGGCGACCCGCACATCCTGCTCCGCATGAAGGAAGACCACGACGGCGCCGAACCTTCCCCAAACAGCGTCGCCGCGATGAACCTCCTCCGCCTCGCGCAACTCACCGACGATAAGTCGATGCACGAGCGGGCGGTGAAGACGATCGGCGTCTTTGCCGATCAACTCGAGCGGATGCCGAGCACGCTCCCGCAGCTCCTCTGCGCGCTCGACGCCTCCCTTTCCAAACCGCGCCAGATCGTGATCGCCGGAACGCCAGACGCCACCAACACCCGCGCGCTCCTGCGCGAAGTTCACGCGAAGTTTCTTCCGAACAAACTCGTGCTCCTCGCCGACGGCGGAGCCGGCCAGGCATGGCTCGGGCAGAAGCTGGAATTCCTCCGCACCGTCAGCCCGCTCGAAGGCCGGGCCGCGGCCTACGTCTGCGAAAACTTCGTCTGCCAGCTTCCCACCGCAGATCCCGCAAAGCTCCGCGAGCTACTGAGGTAATCTGGGAGCGCCGCCGTCCCGTGCGGTAATCGTGGCTACGCGCGCAGCGCCCGTGGTCGCTCCACCTCGTCCGGGAAGTGAACGCTCCGCGTTGAGCCTCCGATTGCCGCACGGGACGGCGGCGCTCCCAGTCAGGCAACCGCAATGATACCACTTTTTGTCACGCCCGCTTCCCGTCTCACCATTTCGCGGGAAGCGGCGCATTGGAAAAACACGCGCTATGTCGAAGGGTGGTGGCTATGCAACGAGGCAGATTTTCGAGCCGACGGCGAGCGGCCTACAAGGCCGCGCACGTCTTCCGCCGAAATGTTCTCCGCCCCCACCCACGCGGACCTGCCCGCATGAAACCCCTCCGCCTTTCCCTACTCGCCGCGCTCGCTTGCCTCGGTGCCCTCTCCGCAGACGCCGGACAGCCGGGCCAGACCCAGCAGCTCATTGCGACCGACCAGACGCCCGAGGGCCTCGAGAAATCCGACTGGGCCAGCATCCGCGCGGCGCACACGGCCTGGCAGCACGGTTTCCTGCCCATCGAAGGCGGCTGGCAGGCGCGCAATCCGGGCCAGCAATGGACGACGAAGTTTGACGCCCGCGGCTTCCTCACCACTCCGAAAGACGGCGGCTGGACGTGGGGCCTCGAGCTCCAGAGCTGCGGCGTGGGGGAAAGGCAAACGCCCGTCTCCGGGCAGCCCTCGATGAATGCCGAGGGCCAGCGGCTCACTTACCAATTGGATGCCACGCTGCAGGAGTGGTGGGTCAATGACCAGCGCGGGATCGAGCACGGCTACACGCTGGCGCAGCGCCCGCCTTGTAGGGCAACCGCTCCGGTTGCCGCAGCTGGCGATTCGGCCTTCCTGGCAGGCGGAGCGCCTGCCCTACAACTGCTCCTCTCCACCCGCGCCACGCTCACGCCGAAGGTCACTGAAGACGCGCTGGGCGTGGCTTTCACCGATGCCAACGGAGCGACGGTGATCAACTACACGGGGCTGAAAGTGACCGATGCCGACGGTCACGCCCTCGCCTCGCGCTTCGAGCCGGCGGGGGAAAAGTGCGTGCGCCTCGTGGTGGAGGACCGCGCCGCGCGGCATCCCATCACCATCGATCCCATCGCGCAGCAAGCCTACCTGAAGCTCGCTGGCGGCAGCGACGTCGGACATGCCCGCGACAGCTTCGGCAGTTCGGTGGCCGTGTCGGGCGAGACAGTAGTCGTCGGGGCTATCGGCGAAGACAGCAGTACAACGGGCATCAACAGTACGCCCGACGAGTCTTCCAATGACGCTGGCGCGGCCTACGTCTTCGTGCGCAGCGGAGCGACCTGGAGCCAGCAGGCCTATCTTAAGCCAGCCATTATTGGCACGACGCAAGCGAATGACTCTTTCGCCCACTCGGTGGCGGTATCGGGCGACACGGTGGTTGTGGGGGCTTATGGCGAGGACAGCAGCACGATCGGCATCAACAGCACCCCGAACGAGAGCGCCAGTAACGCTGGCGCGGCTTACGTTTTTGTGCGCAGCGGAACGACTTGGAGCCAGCAGGCTTACTTGAAGCCTGGCGCCATTGGCGTCTCACAATTGGGCGATAATTTCGGCACCTCGGTGGCGGTGTCGGGCGAAACGGTCGTGGTCGGGGCACCCTCCGAAAGAAGCGGTACAATAGGCATCAACAGCGTGCCAGATGAAAGTGCGGGCGGTGCCGGAGCGGCGTACGTCTTCGTGCGCGATG
The DNA here is from genome assembly GCA_031409655.1 of Chthoniobacteraceae bacterium. Classification (GTDB taxonomy): domain Bacteria; phylum Verrucomicrobiota; class Verrucomicrobiia; order Chthoniobacterales; family Chthoniobacteraceae; genus JANNXQ01. The sequence goes on from JANNXQ010000249.1 coordinate 11,596, forward strand.
GGACTGCGTGGAGCCAGCAGGCCTATCTTAAGCCCGGCGCCGTCGGCACTACGCAGGAGGCTGACCAGTTCGGCTACTCGGTGGCCGTGTCGGGCGACACGGTCGTTGTCGGAGCGTGGCAAGAGGACGGGAGCGCCACGGGCATCAACGGCGCACCTGACGAGGCCGCTAGGAGTGCTGGCGCTGCCTACGTTTTCGGGCGGAGCGGCGCGACGTGGAGCCAGCAGGCCTATCTAAAGCCCGGCGCCGTCGGCACCACACAAGCGAATGACTTTTTCGGATTCTCGGTGGCCCTGGCGGACGACACCGTTGTCGTCGGAGCGATTGGTGAGGCCAGCAACACCACGGGCATTAACGGTACAGCTGACGAGGCCGCTAGTAGTGCCGGCGCAGCCTACGTCTTCGTGCGCAGCGGTTCGACGTGGAGCCAGCAGGCCTATCTTAAGCCCGCGGCCGTCGGGACCACACAGGCTGGCGAACTATTCGGTTCCTCGGTGGCCGTTTCGGGCAACACGGTGGTCGTGGGGGCTTTTAACGAAGGCAGCAGCAGCACAGGCATCGACAGCACGCCCGATGAGAACGGCAGCCGCGCCGGTGCGGCCTACGTGTTCGTGCGCAGTGGGGCGGCGTGGAGCCAGCAAGCCTACCGCAAGCCTGCGGCCGTCGGCACGTCGCAGGCCGTCGATCAGTTCGGCCTCTCGGTAGCCGTATCGGGTGATACGGTGATTGTAGGCGCTCCGTACGAGGACAGCAGTACGAAGGGTGTTAATAGTATTCCTAACGAGGGTGCCTTTAGCGCCGGCGCGGCCTACTGAGCATTCCAAAAAAGGTTCATAGTCCATCGAGGTTAAGAGTCGATTGGATCCAGAAGGCGCGCAGACAACGCTTCACCTTCCGGACTCGGGTCAGAGCCTTGGGCGCGGCGCGGCTGAGTTCCCAAAGCTCTTTC
>JANNXQ010000250.1:0-1534 GCA_031409655.1 Chthoniobacteraceae bacterium
CTGCCCGCCGCGTTTTTCACTTCGCGCCGCGCCACGACTCTCCTACTCTCGCCCCATGCCGCCGCCCGTTTCCTTTTCCGCCCGATGAGCGTCGCGCCCCTCCCCATCGGATCGGTCACGCTCGGCGGGCCGCAGCCGCTCTTCATCCTCGGGCCATGTGTCATCGAGTCGGAGGAATTCGTCTGGCGCATGGCGCGGGCGCTCCACCGCATCGCGGCGGACGCGGGCGTGGCCTTCATGTTCAAGGCCAGCTACGACAAGGCAAACCGGACCTCGGTGAAATCCTTCCGCGGGCTGGGGGTGCGCCGGGGGTGCGCGCTGCTCGCGGAGATCGGCAAGGAACTCGGCGTGCCGGTGACGACCGACGTGCATACACCGCTGGAGGCGGAACTGGCCGGGGACTTCATCGACGTGCTGCAAATCCCCGCGTTCCTCTGCCGCCAGACTGACCTCATTCACGCCGCCGCCTCGACGGGCCGCGTGGTCAATGTGAAGAAGGGGCAGTTTCTTGCGCCGTGGGACGTGCGGAACATCGCGGACAAACTGGTCGCCTTCGGCAACGAGAAGTTCTTCTTCACGGAACGCGGCACCACCTTCGGCTACAACAATCTCGTCGCCGACATGCGCTCGCTTTACTGGATCCGTGAGGCTGGATACCGCGTGGTCTTCGATGCGACCCATTCCGTACAGCGCCCCGGCGGTGCGGGCGATCAGACGGGCGGCGATGGCATCCTCGCGCCCGTGCTGGCCAGGGCGGCGATGGCTGCGGGCTGCGACGGCCTGTTCATCGAGACGCACGAAGATCCCGCGAAGGCGCTCTCCGATGGCCCGAATCAGATTCCGCTGGCGCAACTGCCGCCTCTGCTGGAACAATTGAAACAGATTCATGCGATCGTTTCGTAAGTTCGTTCTTCCCACGGTGTGCCTCGTCCTGAGTGCGGGCGCACTGTGCCTCGAGGGGGAGAAGGACAAGGCAAAAGATTCCGCTAAGAGCCGGGACTCGGAGAAGAAAGCAGGCGCCGCAGATACGGGCAAAACGTCCAAGGAACCGGAGAAACTGGCCTTCCCGGTGGCCATCGGCTATGATTCGGTCGGGTTGAAACTCCCGTCGTTCGGCCTGGACGGAAAGTTGAAAGTGCTCTTCAACGTGGGCGTCGCCACGCGCGTGGATGAGAACAACGTGAAAATGACCAACACGCAGGTGCAGACCTACGACGAAGACGGTTCTCCGGAAATGGACATCGCGCTGCCGACTTCGACGTTCCATCTCAGCACCCGTGTCATCACGACCGAGCAAAGCGTGACCATCAGCCGGGAGGACTTCGAACTGACGGGCCAAACCATGGCCTTCAACACCGAGACTCGCACCGGCACCCTCGGCGGCGGGGTGAAGATGGTCATATTCGATCTCGCGCAAGAGACCGGCGACGACGCCAAACCCGCTCCGGACAAAGCGCGACCGCCAAAATCTGCGCTCCCAAAAGTGACGCTCCCGCCGAACGAAGCCAACCGATCCATCAAAGTGACCAAACCC
>JANNXQ010000251.1:0-24713 GCA_031409655.1 Chthoniobacteraceae bacterium
TCGCCGTCCTCCACAAAATGGTCCGCACCGCCTTCGCTCTCCTCCAATCCAAAGCCGACTACAACCCCAATCACACTCTCTTCACGACCCCTTAAATCCCTCCCTTCTTTTCCTCTCTTGACCAACACGGTATCTAATTTCTGCTGCGCCTCCGGCGCAAAGAAGGACACGACATAAGACCTGTCCCGATTTTCACGTGCGCGTCTGCGGGCGGCTCACGCGAAGTCCACCACGCGGAAGTCGTTGTTCGTCGCGTCGAGCAGGATGTCGTTCGCCGCGCCGGTCAGCGCGTGGATGGTCGTGCCGATTTTCAACTTCAACACGCGCTGCGCGGTGATGCCGAAGTGGTCCGCCGCACCCGCGCTGCCGGTCGCGGTACCTTTGATCAAGATACTCGCGATGCTCGCGAAGATGGCGGGTTTCGTGTCGCCTAAAATGAGTGCGTCGTTTCGTCCGAAGCCGTCGCCCGTGAGGTCGGCCACGCCCGCGGCGATGCTGCTCGCGCTCCAGTTGCCGAGCACGCTGATCGCGCCGATGCCGGCGTCCGGGTTGGCCGCGCCGAGGCTGGCGGTGGAGCCGGCGAGGATGCGCGCGTTGAGCACGTTCGTCTTCACGCTCACGCTGGCGATGGCCACGGCTTTGGCGGCGGTTGTCGCGGCGAAGTCGCCGAGCGCGCTGAGGGTCACGGGTTTGGCGGCGTTGGCGCTGGTGAGTTCCGCGCCGATGCTCACTTTGCCGAGCTTCCCGCCCGCGATGATGCCGGAAAAATCCGCGCCGCCGATGACGCTGCCTTTGACGAGGACGGTGCCGATGTTCCCGCCCGCGCGCAGCAGCCCGGCGAAGGTGCCGCCGGCGCTGCCGTCGAGGTCGCCGCCGATGCTCACCAGGCCGAGGTTTGCGCCGGTGCCGCCGGTGATGTTCACGGCTCCTTTGACGCTGCCTTTCACGGTGAGCTTGGCGAGTGCGCCGATGAGGTCGCTCTGCAATGGCGCGACGGTGCCCGCGGGCTGGGTGCTGGCGATTGCGCCGAGGCTACCCACGGTGAGGGCTTTGATGGCGGGGGTTTTGAAGTTCGCGTCGCCCGCATCAATCTGCCCGAGGTCGCCGGGGAGCGTGACGATGCCGAGGTCCAGACCGCGCGCGTCGATCGCGCCGAGGTTCACTTTGCCATCGCCGGTGAGGGATTTCTTCACGGTGACGGTGAGGTTCGTGCCGGCGAATTCCTCTCCGTCGTCGGCGAGGTTGAGCTTTTGCAGGATGCCGTTGCGGAAGGTGAAGTCCCGCTGCTGGAGCGCGCCTTTGCTGACCGAGAGCGTGACGGTGTCGCCATCGGTGTCCAAGAAGGCGGCAGTCTTGCCGCCTGCGGAGAATTTCACCGCGACATCCGCCTTGCCAAAGACCACGTAGCCCGCCCCGCGGTTGTCGCCGCCCTCGTTCGCGCCGTTCGCGCCGATGAGCAGGTCGGCGAAGCCGTCGCCGTTCACGTCCCCGGCCGCGCTGACCGAGACGCCGGCATAGTCGCTGTCCGCCACGCCTGTGAGCTTGAAGCCGTTGCTGCCGTCCAGCGCCGCGAGCGCCACGCTCGCGCCAAAGCCGCCCGCCTTGCCAAAGACCACGTAGCCCGCCCCGCGGTTGTTGCCGCCCTCATTCGCGCTGATCGCGCCGATGAGCAGGTCGGCAAAGCGGTCGCTGTTCACGTCCCCGGCCGCGCTGACCGAGAAGCCGGCTCCGTCGTTGTCCGCGACGCCGCTGAGCTTGAAGCCGTTGGCACCGTCCAGCCCCGAGAGCGCCACGCTCGCGCCGAAGCCGCCCGCCTTGCCAAAGACCACGTAGCCCGCCCCAAGGTCGTTGCCGCCCTCGTTCGCGCCGTTAGCGCCGATGAGCAGGTCGGCAAAGCCGTCGCCGTTCACGTCCCCTGCCGCGCTGACCGAGACGCCGGCATTGTCTCTGTCCGCGATGCCGGTGAGCTTGAAGCCGTTGGTGCCGTCCAGCCCCGCGAGCGCCACGCTCGCGCCAAAGCCGCCCGCCTTGCCAAAGACCACGTAACGTAGCCCGCCCCGCGGTCGGTGCCGCCCTCGTTCGCGCCGGTCGCGCCGATGAGCAGGTCGGCAAAGCCGTCGCCGTTCGCGTCCCCGGCCGCGCTGACCGAGAAGCCGGCCTGGTCGCCGTCCGCCACGCCGCTGAGCTTGAAGCCGTTGGTGCCGTCCAGCCCCGCGAGCGCCACGCTCGCGCCAAAGCCGCCTGCCTTGCCAAAGACCACGTAACCCGCCCCGCGGTTGTTGCCGCCCTCGTTCGCGAAGGGAGCGCCGATGAGCAGGTCGGCAAAGCCGTCGCCGTTCACGTCCCCGGCCGCGCTGACCGATCTGCCGGCAGAGTCGCTGTTCGCCACGCCGGTGAGCTTGAAGCTATTGCTGCCGTCGAGCGAAGCAAGGGCCACGCTGGCCCCGAAGCCCCCGGCCTTGCCAAAGACCACGTAGCCCGCCCCGCGGTCGCTGCCGCCCTCGTTCGCGCGGTCCGCGCCGATGAGCAGGTCGGCGAAGCCGTCGCCGTTCACGTCCCCGGCCGCGCTGACCGATCTGCCGGCAAGGTCGCTGTCCGCCACGCCGCTGAGCTTGAAGCCAGTGATGCCGTCGAGCGACGCCAGCGGCACCACGGCTGCAAACGCCGGGGCGATGCGGGCTTCGAGGATTTCGAGTGAGGAATGTGGAGGCATAGGGTGGGGGTGGGTTCGGTGCCGCGTCAGTGCAGGGTCGGCTACGGGACTTCGCGGAGGGTCACGTCGCCGGTGGTGAGGGAGAGTTCGAGCACATTCAGCCCGGGCGTGAGCGCCGCGGTGAAGCCGAAGGATTTGAAGGAGCCAATCTGCTCGGCGACGAAGCCGAAGTGATCGCCCGCGGTGGCGGTGCCGGCGACGACTCCGCCGATCGCGATGCGGGCGATGCGGGCGATGAGCGTGGAGAGCGGGCCAGGCTGGTCGTCGGCGTCGCCAAAGGGATCGGTGCGCGCGGCGCTGGCGTCGTCTTGCGCGCCGGCCACGAGGTCGCTGGCAAACCAGTCGCCGCCGACGCTCACCGCGCCAATCGAGGCGTTGCCGTTGAGGGCATCATTGGCGTCGTCGTCGTAGCCCGCGAGGATCTGCGCGTGTTGGACGCGGCCGCCGATGCTCAGGCTTTTGATCGCGAGGTCGAGCGTGGCTCCGGGCGCGAGCCCGGCCTGGTCGCGCGCGGAGAGGATGACGGGCGAGAAGCCCTGGGGCCCCGAGTGGCCGATGAGGCTGCCCCGGACGGCGACCGCGCCGAGATCGTCCCGGGCCCGGATCGAGGCGTTGCGGAAAAGCTCGCCGGCGGTGCTGTCGTCGGTGCCGGCAACGATCGAGCCGCCGATGGAGACGCTGGCGATGCGGTCGCCCTCAATGAAACCAGTGCGCGAGAGATTCGCCATGGTGCCGGCGATGCTGCCGCCGATGAGGTTGCGCCCGATTTTCACCGCGCCGATGTCGTCGCCGGAGATCACGCCGGTGGAATCGCTGGCACCGCCAAAGAGCGACCCACCGATGCTCAGGCTGGTGAGCTGGCCGCGCACGGTGACGAGGCCGCTGGCGGTGATGGTGCCGCCGATCACGTCGCCCCCGATCTTCACCGCACCCGCGTCGCCGGTGGTGAAAATCTCGCCGCTGTCGAAGCCCGCGCCACCGAGGAGCGACCCGCCGATGCTGACGCTGGTGAGATTCCCTCCTCGCGCAAAGATGGAGCCGGACTCGCCGACCGACGATCCGCCATGCACGTCGCGGCCGATCTTCACCCCGCCCATGCCGGCGCCGGCGCTGATCTCGCCGGAGCGGGGACCGGAGCCGCCAATGAGCGAACCCCCGGGGGTCACGGCGGAGAGCCGGCCTTGCGCAAAGACGGTGCCGGAGTCGCTGCCCACACCGCCGCGCACGTTCTGGCCGATGGTGACAAGAGTGGTCTCGGCGGCGCTCTCGATGCGTCCACTGCCCGGGCCGTCTCCGCCGAGGAGCGAGCCGCCGATGCTCACGCTCACGAGCTTCGCGCCGGAGTCGATTTTGCCGGAATCCGCGCCCTCGCCGCCGAGCACGTCGTGGCCGATTTTCACCGGGCCGAGATTGCCACCGCTTTCACTCGTGACGCTGCCGCTGGTCGCGCCAAAGCCGCCCAGAAGCGAGCCGCCGATGGTGACACTCGCGATGGCGAAGCCCTCGATGCGCGCGGTGCGTTCGGCGACGCCGCCCACCACATTGTGCGCCACCTTCACCGCGCCGATCGCGCTGTCGGAGACGATGCGCGCCCCGAAGCCGCCGGAGCCGCCCACGATCGAGCCGCCGACGGTGACGGTGCCGCCGTTCTCAACGCCGATGGTGCCGGCGTTGCCATTCGTGCCGCCGCGCACGTTGTGGCCGACCGCTACGAACCCGGTGACGCCGCCAAAGGTCGCACCGCTGCCGCTGCCGCCCGCGCCGAGCAGCGAGCCGCCGACGCTGAGCGACGCGATGCCGGTGGCACCCGAACCCACGATCGCGCCCGAACCCTGGCCAAAGCCGCCTTGCAAATGCTGGCCGATCTTCACCGCGCCGATCGCGCCGGTGGCGGAGATGCGGCCGCTGGTGTTGCTGTCGCCGCCGAGGAGGGAGCCGCCGATGCTGATGGGGCCGATGGCGCCGGTGACTTGCACCGGCGTGCCCGCGATGTCCTGCCGCACTTTGAGTGCGCCGAGTTTGCCGGTGACGAGCACGGACTGCTGGCCGCCGGGAGCGTTGGCGTCGGAGCCGAGCCGTCCGAGCGTGCGCACGTCGAGCGAGGCGAGGCCGGGCCGGGTCGCATCGCCAGAACCGGAGAGGATCTGGTGGAGATCGCCGGGCACGACGATCGCGCCGAGATCGTAGGCGATGGAGTAGATGCCGCCGACATGCGCGAGGCCGTCGCCCTTTCCACCGGGCGCGACGGTGATGGTGATGCCGAGGCCGTGCGATTGCAGCGAACCGACGTCGATCTTCTCGAGCTGCTGGAGCACGGGCGTGACATTGCCGATGAGCGTCGTGCTGAAGGTGAAGATCGTGTTCACGTTCGCGGGCGTGAGCACGGGCTTGGAGAACTTCACGGTCACGCGGTCGCCGTCGGCATCGGCGTACGTCACGGTGCTGGCGTTCACGAGCAGCGGCGCGACGCCGACGGGCAGGGTGAAGCCGAAGAGCGCATCGACTTCGTGCAGCATCGCGTCGTCGAGGACGTTGTCGCTGCGGCGCGCGATGGTGAAGCCGTCGTTACTCTCGCCGGGCTGGAGGGTGAAGGTGCGCGCGCCGACCTTGAGCGCGCCGATCTCCTCGGCGACGAAGCCGAAGGCATCATTGGCGCGCAGCGACTCCGGCGTGCCGAAGACCTGGCCGGCGATGACGATGCTCGCGATCCGCGAATCCACGGCGAGGTTGTCCGTGGCCTCCGGGATTTTCGCATCGTGGATGTCGCCGAAGTTCACGTTGTCCGCGGCGAGGAGCGTGCCGCCGGGCGCGTTGTCGGTGCCGAGATTGACGGCACCCGCGACGATGCTGCTCGCGATCCAATCCGCGCCCACCGTCACGCTGCCGATCTGCGCGTCGGCATTCACGGGACTGAGCGCGAGGTTGTAACCGGCAAGCACCTTCGCCCACTCGACGCGCCCGCCGACACTCAGTTTGCCGATCGCCACTTCGCTCGGGCCGAGCCCGGTGACATTGCCGACGCGGCCGCCGGCGCTGATGATCACGGGGGAATCGCCATTCGGCGTCACATTCCCGATGAGCCCGCCGACGACGGTGAGCGAGCCGATGTCGCGGCCGGCGCGGATCGACGCGTTCTTCGTGAGACCTTCCACACCGCCGCTGCCGTCGGTGCCGGAGATGATCGAGCCGCCGATGAAGATGCTGCCGATGCGCTGGTCGCTCTCGATGTAGCCGGAGCCATCCAGCGCCGCGCTCTGGCCGGGGATGCTGCCGCCGAGCAGGTCGTGGCCGATGCTGATCGCGTCGATGTCTTTCCCAAACGCAGTGATCTGGCCGCTGAAATTCCCGGTGCCGCCGATGAGCGAGCCGCCGATGGTCACCACCTTGCTCCCGGAAATCGTCCCGGAGCCAAAGCCGATGCCGCCCGCGAGATCGTGGCCGATCTTCACAAAGGCCGTCGCGGGAGCACCGAAGCTGGAGAAGATCGCGCCACTCCCGTCCCCCACACCGCCGAGGAGCGAGCCGCCGATGGTCACGCCCGCGAGTGTGCCCGCGTGCGAAATCCGCGCAGAGTCGCGACCCGCGCCGCCCACCAGGTCGTGGCCGATCGTGACCGCGCCCATCGGCCTGGCGGTGAGGGTGGAAATGACGGCGGTGTCTTCCTGCGTGCCGCCGAGCAGCGAGCCGCCGATGCTCACCCCCGCGATCGCGCCACGGCTGAAGATGCTGGCGGAATTGAAACCGGAGCCGCCCAGGAGATCGCCGCCGATCCTGACCAGCCCGAGATCGCCGCCGGAGAAAACCTGTCCGCTGTGCGTGATGAGGTTCACCACGTTCGTGTCGTAGCGCCCCGCGCCACCGAGCAGCGAACCACCGATGCTCACGCTCGCGAGCTTGCCGCTCGCGTCGATCTTCCCCGACTCATCCCCCGCGCCGCCTTTCACATCGAAGCCGATCTTCACCGGCCCGATGTCACTGTCGCTGACGATCAAGCCGCTATTCGGCCCCGGCCCGCCGAGCAGCGAACCGCCAATCGTCACCGACGTGATTTTGCCACCGGCGGTGATTTCGCCCGCGCCATTGCCGCCGCCCTTGAGATTCCCGCCGATCGTCACCGGGCCGATGTCCGCATTGCCCTGGACCACGCCACTCCCCGGTCCCTCGCCGCCGAGGAGCGAGCCACCGATGCTCAGCGACGAGATCTTTCCATTGGCGAAAATCTTCCCGGAACCCGCGCCGAAATTGCCGACCACATCGCCCGCGATCCGCACCGGCCCCATCGTGCCGCCATTGCTGATCGAACCGCCATCGGCCCCCGTGCTGCCGAGGAGCGAACCGCCGATCGTCACCGAGGCGATATTCCCGCCGATGGCGATGATCTGGCCGGAGAAGCTGCCGCCGCCGATGAGATCCCGCGCGATGTTGATCGGGCCGATGTCGCCATTGATGCGGAGCGACCCCTGGAAAATTCCCGCGCCGCCAATGAGCGAGCCGCCGATGGTCACGCTGCCCACGCCACCTGCGCTCACAAAGAGGAACGCGTCCTTGAAATCACTCGTCGTTTTCAGCGCGCCAAGGCGGCCGACGATGGTGCTCGTGAGGTCGCCGGTGACGAGCTGCGTCGCCAGCCCGAAGAGCCCCATCGACCGGACCGTGAGCGACTTCAGACCACCGTCCGGAATCGCGTCGCCCGCGTCGATCTGCCCGAGGTCGCCGGGGATGACGACCGCGCCGAGATCGTGTCCGGTGGAATTGATCGCGCCGATATTCGCGAGCCCATCGCCGCCGAGCGCTTTGACGACGCTGATGGTCAGGTGCGCATCGTCAAAGCCGCCCGCGCTCAGATTGATGAGCAGGAGCTGATCGCCCAACGGCTTCGTCATCGTGGTGAAGACGGAGTTGTTGAACGCGCCGGTGGAGACTTTGATGGTGACCTTGTCGCCATCGATGTCGGTGTAGCTGGCGATCTTGGGATCGATCGGGCTGATGATGACGGCGGGTGCGATGCGGGCTTCGAGCGGTTCGATGTTCATGGCAATGGGTGGTTGAGTTGGGGAAGGATCAGCCTTCGACGAGGCGCACGTCGCCGGTGGTGGGCGAGAGGGCGATTGGTCCGTCCGTGCCGGGCGTGAGCGGGGCGATGAAGCCGAAGGATTTGAAGGAGCCGATCTGCGCGGCCTGAAAGGAGAAGGCGTCGAAGGCGCTCGCGGTCCCGGCGACGACTCCGCCGATCTGGATCGCGGCGATGCGCTGTGCGCCGAAGAGATTGCCGGCCACCCAGTCGCCGGCCACTTTTACGGTGCCGATGCGCGCGTTGGCGTTGGTGAAGTTGAGCCCGATATCGTAGCCGGCGAGGATCTCCACGCGTTCGATGCCGCCGCCGACGGTGAGGCTGGCGAGGGCCACGTCGCCACCCGCGCCGGGCGTGGCCTGGCCGCGGGCGATGATCGTGACCGAGGAGCCGTCATGGCCGTGGAGGCTGCCGCGCACGAAGATCGCGCCGATGTCGTCGGCGGCGCGGATCGAGGCGTTCCGGGTGAGGCCGCCGCCCGTGCTGGTGTCCCAACCGGCGACGATGGAGCCGCCGATGGTGACGCTCGCGATCCGGCCACTCTCGGACCAGAGCAAGCCGGCGCCGACTTGCGCGGGCGTGGTGCCGGCGATGCTGCCGCCGTAAAAGCTGCCGCCGATCGTGGCTGTTCCGATGCCTTGGACGCCATTGACCTCGCCGCTGTAGTTCGCCGAACCGCCGACGAAGGAGCCGCCGATGGTGAGCAAGCCGAGCACCCCGCCGCAATCCACCTGGGCGCTGCTGCCGCCCGCGCCGCCGATCAGCGAGCCGCGGATTTTCAAGGCTCCGATGCCGTTGCCACCGCTGGTGTAGATTTGGGCGGTGTTGCCCCCGGCTCCACCGACCATCGAACCGCCGATCTCGATGAGCGTGACGCCACCGGCATGGATGCGCGCGGTCTCACCGCCGGCGCCGCCCATCAAGTTGCCGAGGATCTTCACGACGCCGATGCCGGTGGCTCCACGGATTTCGCCGGCCAGCGTGGCCGCGCCGCCGATGAACGAACCGCCGACGCCGACGGCGCCGAGTTTGCCTTTGGCAAAAAGATTGCCGGCACCGCTGCCCGCGCCGCCGGCGATGTTTTCGCCGATGCTCACGGCGAGGGTGTCCGTTTCGCTCTCGATCTTCCCGCTGTCGGGGCCGCTCCCGCCGAGGAGCGAACCGCCGATGGTGACGCTGGTGAGTTTGCCGTCGGCGCGGATCACGCCGGTGGCCTCGGCCGCGCCGCCGAGGACATTGTGGCCGATTTTCACCGAGCCGATGTCGGCGTTCGGGAGCAAGGGAAGCGCGCGCACGGTGAGGATGCTGCCGCCGCTGCGGTCGTAGCCGCCGATGAGCGAGCCGCCGATGACGACGCTCGAAAGTTTCGCCCCCACGATGCGGCCCGCGTCCTCGCCGCCGCCGAGGAGATTATGCGCGAGGCTCACGGGGCCGATCGCGCCTTCGGCTTCGAGGCCGCCGCTGTGTTGCCCGACGCCACCGATCAAGGAACCGCCGAAGGTCGCCGACGCGATAGTCATCTCGGCGCCGATGCCGCCGCTGTAAACGCTCGTGCTGCCGCGGACGTTGTGACCGATCGTCACGGGGCCGAGGTTCGCGCCCGCATCGATGCGCCCGCTCCTCACCCCGTTTCCGCCGAGCACCGAGCCGCCGAGCGTGACCGACGCGATATTCCCGGTGCTCGCGAAAATTTTCCCGGAGTTCCCCGCGGAGCCACCCTGGAGATGCTGGCCGATCTTCACCGCGCCGATCGCGCCGGTGGCCTGGATCGCTCCGCTATCGATGGCGTCGCCGCCGATCAGCGAGCCACCGATGGTCACCGGGCCGATGGAGCCACTCACATTGACGAAAGCATCCGCGATGTCCTGCCGCACGGTAAGCGCGCCGAGACCTCCGGCGATGTCGCTCTGCAAACTCGATGTGAAGCCAGCGACCGCCGGCTCTTGCGTTTCGAGCCCGAGGCGGCCAAGCGTGCGCACGGCGAGAGATTTGACGCCCAGTTGGCTGGCCGTCGTATGCATGCCGCCGGCGTCGATCCGGCCGAGATCGCCGGGGATGCTGACCGCGCCGACATCGAAGCCCGTGGATTCGATGGCGCCAACGTGGACGAGCCCGTCGCCGGCGGCACCGCGCACGACGGTGAAGGTGACGCCGAGGCCACTCGAGGCGAGCGGGCGGAGATCGAGGAAGCGGAGCTGTTGCGCGGCCAGCACGCCGTCGTTCACGACGCCGGTGTCGAAGCGGAAGACGCTGGCCACATTTGCGGCGGTGAGCAGCGACTTGGAAAATTTCACGGTCACTTTGTCGCCGTCGGCATCCTGATAGGTAACGGTGCTGGCGTTGACGAGTTTCGCCGACGAGTTCGCCGTGATGAAGGAGCCGATGGACGCGCCGAGTTCGCGAATCGTGGCGTCGAACAGGACGCCGTCGTCACGCTCATTGATGCGGAACCCATCGTCGCCTGCTCCGGCCTGGAGGGTGAAGGTGCGGGCGCCGACCTTGAGCGCGCCGATCTGCTCGGCGACGAAGGCGAAGCTGTCACTGGAGCGGAAGGTGAAGGGCGTGCCCATGACCTGCCCGGAGATGACGATGCTGGCGATCCGGGAGTTGACGCCCGTGAGTTCCCCGGCCTCGGGGATCTTTTGGTCCAGGAAATTGCCGAAGCTCACATTGTTGGCGTTCGTTCCGGTGCCGCCGGTGACGCCATCGAACCCAAGATTTCGCACCCCCGCAACGATGCTGCTCGCGATCCAGTCCGCACCGACGGCCACCGTGCCGATCTGCGCGTCGGCATTCCGTGGCGCGAGAGCCGTGTCGAAACCTGCGAGGATGTGCGCCCACTCGACGCGCCCGCCGATGCTGATCTTGCCGATCGCCAAATCCGTCGTCATCCCGGCGACCGGCGTCTTGCCGAAGGCGCTGATGATCACGGGCGAATCACCAGTCGGCGTCGCATTTCCGATGAGCCCGCCGACGACGGTGAGCGTGCCAATGTCACGCCCCGCGCGGATCGACGCGTTCTTCGTGAGCACGGCCGCAACGCCACCGCCATCGGTGCCGGAGATGATCGAGCCGCCGATGAAGACGCTGCCGATGCGATCCTGGCTCTCGATCGCGCCGGAGGTAAAGAGCGACGCGCTCCCCGCGGGGATGCTGCCGCCGAGCAGGTCGTGGCCGATGCTCACCGCACCGAGCGCACCGTCGGCATGGATGAAGCCGCTGAAATCGCCCGCGCCGCCGATGAGCGACCCGCCGATGGTGAGTTTGTCCAACCGGCCGCGGGAAAAGATTTCCGCGGAACGCTCGCCCGCGCCGCCGAGCACGTCGCCTTTGATGAGGATCGTCCCCATTTTTCCCTGGCTGAAAAGATAACCCGTAAGGGAACCGCTCCCGCCTCCGCCGAGCAGCGAGCCCCCGATGGTCACGCTCGAAAGATCACCGCCATTCGCACCCAAACCTCCGCTGCCGCCAGCCGTGCCACCGACGATGGAGTGGCCGACCGTGACCGGCCCGAGGTGGCCCGCGCTCTGGATCAGGCCGCTATTCGATCCCGCGCCGCCGACGAGCGAACCGCCGATCGCGACGCTGGCGATCCGGATCGTCGCGTCATTCCCGGCTCCCGCCCAGACGGTGCCGGAGGCGCGCCCACTCGCGCCGAGCACGTCGCCGCCGATCTTCACCGCACCGATTCCGCTGAGCGCAAAAATCTGTCCGCTTTGCGTGATGAAGTTCACCACGTTCGTGTCGTAGCGCCCCGCGCCACCGATGAGCGAACCGCCGATGCTCACGCTCGCGAGCATCCCGCCCGCGTCGATCTTCCCCGACTCATCGCCCGAGCCGCCTTGCACATCGAAGCCGATCTTCACCGGGCCGAGGTCACCGCCGCTCGCGATCTGGCCGCTATTCGGCCCTGGCCCGCCGAGCAGCGAACCGCCAATCGTGACCGAGGTGATTTTTCCCCCGGCGGTGATCTCGCCCGCGCCATTGTCGCCGCCGTTGAGATTCCCGCCGATGGTCACCGGTCCGAGGTCCAAATTTGCCTGGACGACGCCACTCCCCGGTCCAGCGCCGCCAAACAGCGAGCCACCGATGCTCACCGACGTGATCTTGCCATCGGTGGAAATCCTCCCGGAAGTCGCGCCGAGACCTCCCACGAGATCGCCCCCGATCTTCACCGGTCCGAGGTCGGAACCGCTGAGGATCGCGGCGCTGGTATTGCCCGGCCCGCCGAGGAACGAGCCACCGATCGTCACGGACGCGATCTTTCCATTGCTGCTCAGCGATCCCGATACGGGACCGGAGCCGCCGAGGAAATCGCGCCCGATCTTCACCGGACCGATGTCGCCCGCCGCCCGGATGCGACCGCTCTCCGCGTCCGCACCGCCGAGCAGCGAGCCACCGATGGTGATGCTCCCGATGGGGCCATTGGCGTCGTTCGTCCCGCCATCGATCACGAAGCTCGCGCCGGCCAGATCGCCCGAGATATGGAGCGCGCCGAGCCGCCCAAAGATACCGCTCCGAAGATCGCCCACGCCGCCCTGCGTGGCCGGCCCATAGAGTCCCATCGAGCGGACACTCAGCGACTTCAGCGCATCGCCGGGAGCGATCACCGAATCGCCCGCGTCGATCTGCCCGAGATCGCCCGCGATCGCGACCTTCCCGAGATCGCGCCCGGTCGCGTCGATGCGCCCGAGATTTACGAGCCCGTCGCCGGTCGCGCTCTTCGTGAGGACGCTCGCGGTGACGTTCGTGTTTTGGAAAACGGCCGCCCGGAGATCGAGCAAGCGCAACTGCCCGCCGACTTCCGTGACGGCCGCGGCGAGTTCGGCATTCGTGCCGAGCGTGGTGGTGATCTTCACGAGGTCGCCATCGACATCGGTGAAGGTGAAGACGGCAGCGGGAGCGATGCGGGTTTCGAGGGGTTCGATGGAATGGGGTGCGGATTTCATGGTAGAGCGAGGGTTGAGAATGGTGGAGGGGTGTGCGGTCTCCGGGAGGAGCGGAGTTTGGCGATCATTGGGTGCCAAGGAATTGAACGGGCCTGTTCCCCATTCTTTCCCCTGATCGCCGCTCCTTGAGAGAGCAGCGGTGGGGCGGCATTCCACACGCGAGATGCATGACGAGAACGGATGAGAGGTGCGCGACTGGCACCGCACTGGGAGGTTAGCAGCGCAAGCTGCGCGAAGACGAGGCGGAAGTTATAGCGACGCCAACGCTGGCCCGCTCAAACGAGGAAATTCAGCCCGATCTCCTGGGCCAGCAGCGCACTCCCGAAGAGCGCCGGGTTCGTGGCGTCGGTGGCGGTGGCCGGTGGCGAGGCGCGGTAGGCGGGAAAGAATTTCCCTGGCTCCACGGGCGCGCCGTGGTGGCGGGACCACTCCTCATTGAGCGCGGCGTAGGCCGCGGCGTCGTGGACACGCTCGTAAGTGCAGAAGGGTGCGCGGAGCGGGGAGAAGTTGGTCTTAAAGCGGAAGACCCCGTCATCTTTCCCGTAGCCGCCGCCCAGGATCATGCGCTGCCGCCCGCTGCCGAGCGCCGCGCGGATGGTCTCACAGAGGTACACATTCACCGGGCGCACGTGCGTGAAGCGCCGGTCGGCCGCGGAGAGATGCCAGTAGATCTCGGTCGCATCTTGAAAGAAAAGCCCACCGGCCACCGTGTGACCATCGAACTCGGCAAGCACGAAGAAGGCATTTTCCGGCATCGTTTCGTGGAAAGCCATGAAGTGCTCGATGGGGTTAAAGTAGCGATCCAGCGCCTGCCGCCGCTCCATGGTCTGGGTGTGCAGGCGGTGAAAGGCGATGACGTCCTCGGGAGTCGAAGCCCGGCGTACGGTCACTCCGGCGCGGTGGCCCTGACGGGTCTGCCGGCGGCCATCGGAGGAGAGCGACTTCGTCCAGATGTCGTCCTCCGACCCCGTGAGATCCACGAACACGATTTCGCGATCCAACTGCACACCCGAAGGCTCGACCAGCGCTCCGGCACCGTTCCACGGATTCAGGTGGGCAAACTCCGCGACGATCCCCACCTCGAGACAGTGCGCCGAAAAGACCGCGGGAAAATCCAGCGCGGCCAGTTCCTCCGGGGAAGCCCCAGGCAGAGCCAGCGGTCCGCGATATTCGGGAGAAGTGGTATCCATCCAGGTCGCGCCGAGGTGCTCCGCAAAAGGCAGACTCGCGATCGGTCGCACGAGGTAGGGATAGGCCACCAGCGGCCGCTCACCTCCGGCCACAAAGAGCCGCGCGGCGAGCCCCGTCCGCGCCTCGAAGATCCGGAGATACTCGAGACTCGCGGTGATCGAGAGGTCCATCGGCACCACCGACCGCCAGCGCTCCGCGTCTTTCGTGGTGAGCGTGTACTGTTGGGGGGGCATGAATCAGTTTGGGGCAGGCCAGAGATGACCGCTAAAGATGTATGTCCAGGTGGCGACTCGGGACAACGCTCGAATTTGCGGCCACCGACTGATCACTGTTGAGGGAATCTGCGCGGTTCTTCGCCCCGCTCGGCCGCGGCCGCATTATGAAAAGATCGGGTGTCCGGAATCCGCGCCCCAGAGCTGATCTCTCCGGAGAGCGCAGGGCTCCGCCATGTCCCCACCCGTGGCTGCGCCTACTTCGTCAGTGCTTCGAGAGCCTTTTCCACCGAGCCATTGGCGCAATCCGGGAGTACCAGTTTCCCGGTCGCATCGAAGATGTAGTAATCCGGAAATCCATTGACCGCGTAGGCCTTTCCGGTCGCGCCGGTGGTGTCGAGGCAGACGGGATATTTGATGCCTTTTTCCTGCGCCACTTTCGCCATCGTTTCCCCGCCCCTCGGATGGCACACGCCGATGATCACCACCATGTCCTTATACTTCGCGGCGAGTTCGTTGTTGTGCGGAATACTGACGATGCACGGCCCACACCAGGTGGCCCAGAAATCGAGGACCACGATCTTCCCTTTGAGGGTGGCGAGCGTGGCCGGTTCGGCGTTGATCCAGTTCGTGACTTCCAACGCCGGCGGGTTTGCGGGATCGAGCGCTTTGAGACGCTCCCGAAGTTTGGCGTCGCCTTCCTGAAAGGCGGTGAGATCGGGCTCCGCGAGAGCGGTACCGGTGAGCAGAGTGAGGCCAAGGAGGAACCGGTTCATGGGGCAAGAGTGTCTCATTCCGGCCCCCAGTTCAAAGGAAGTTCCGCGAGTGCCGCTGGCTCCGCGGCGAGCCGACGAATAACTTTTTGGCCTGCGGGCTCGTATCGCGCCGGGCGTCGGCTAGCTTCCCCGAATGTTCGGGTAGCATGAACCTCTGCAGTTCGATCTTGGCCCATTACGCGACCCCCGCGTGGGCGACGCGGCGCTGACCTTGAACTTTGACGCCACCGGCTTCGGCTACGCATCGCTCACGGACGAATGCACCTTTGCCATCTACGGCGTCACCGATGACGCTCAGGACACTTGGTCCAGCGAAACACTGGCGTGGGAAACGGCGCCCGCCTTCACCTCCGCCGCCGGCACCGTGGATATCACCCGCGCGACAAAGCTCGGCACTTTCACCACACCCCGCGGCGGCGGCGGCGGCAGCTACAACATCGCTGGCCAAACGCTCGCCAATTATCCTCAACGCCGACGCCAACCGCCGGGCTACGCTCATCATGGTGCGCGAAACCAGCCAGGCCACGCGAAACTCCGCCGTCCACGGGTTCACCGGCAACCATCACCTCACCCTTGCCCCCCCCAACGCTGCACCTGACGCTGGAGTGAGCCCGGGAGTTGGAAGCAGGCTGGGGCATATTCCGTGCTCTCACGCGGGAACTACCTTCCCGCCGTGGTCCCGATCCCCGGGGCCTTCGACTGGCATCCCACGCCACTGCCCATTCCCCACTTCCACGTATGAACGCATCGAATCTGCCTCCGTCTCCGAATGTCTCTCGCGGACGGTCGCGCCGTTGGAGACCGTTGGTCGCCGCACTCTCCGCGATCCTCGCCTCGATGAACTGCCACCAGCAGGCACATGCAGCGCTCAATGACAACTTGATCGATGCGCAACTCGTGGACCTGAACGGGCGGCTATCGATTGATACGACCAACTTTACCCGGGAAACGGGTGAAATCGGTTCGGGGACGGTGAATGCGCGGACGGCATGGTTTGTCTGGACAGCTCCTCCTGGCGGCCCGGCCAGTGTGCGCTTTGCCACCCACGGTTCGAGCTACGATACGATCATCAATCTGTACAAACGTGATTCGCTCAATCCGACCCCGCTGGTCGCAGACCTGCTCGCGGTCTCTGGCGCGCCAGAAAACCCCGTGCTTGTGGACGACGATTCCGCAATCACCGTGACCCAAGGTTACGTGGCGTGGACGCCGCAAGCGGGCACTACTTACTTCATCTCCGTCGGGCGCAATGGAGGCGGTGGCGGAAATACGACCCTGGAGGCGACCTTCGGACCGGTGCTCGCCGCGGATGCGGTGACGGCCTCGATCCCGAATGACAGTATCGGCAGCGCGCTGGAGATCGTCGCGTCAGTGACCACTCCGGCCACGCAGGTGCCGCGGAGTCAGGCAGTGCCCGGCACAACCATCAGCGCTACCGCCGAGGCGGGTGAGCAGACGCTCGGGGCCGCATCGGCGCCGAAAGGCGGCACGGTCTGGTATCGCTACCGTGTTGGCGCGAGCGCGGAAGTCTTCTCCGTGGCGCTGTCCGATTTCGATGCGGATGCCGTGGGCCAGGTGATCCTGCAAGCCTTCACCAATACGGTGACGCCGGCGGCGCCGACCTTTGCGCAGTTGAGCTTTGCTGAGGAAGACTCGATCAGCAGCCGCCTGGGGCAGCCTCGGTTGGTGATCAATGCGGCGGCGAACTCCGAGTACTACTTCCGCGTGACGAGCACGGATGGCGACGGCGCGTTGTTCAATCTCCGCCTCGACTATAGCCCGACGGCGCCAACAAACGACCTGATCGCAAGTGCCGTCACCCTCACCTCCACACTGCCCAGCATTCGCAATCTCGGGGAAAACATCTACTCCGCGACGCAGACTGATCCGACGGGCTTCAGTGGCAACACCAGCGGCGCGAATGTCTGGTATGCGTGGCGCGCCCCGGCGAGCGGGCCGGTGAAGATCCGCAGCATCGCACCGACGGCCGTGGGGACGACGGGCAATTCCCATCCCATTGGCAGCACCTTCAAATACGACTGCGAAGTGTGGTTTGACACGAGTTCGCCGAAGGACACCGCCTTCGACACGGCGACGGCGCAATCCGCCGGTGGCTTCAACGACGGTGGCACGCAGGAACGCACTTTTTACGCCTTGGCCAATGTGATCTACTTCATCGAGATCGGCGGCGACAGTAACACCAATACGTCCGGACGCGGTTACTTCGGCTTCGTCATCGAAGACACGCGCATCACCGATGTGGCCCGCACGGGGGTCTCCTACAGCTCCGAGGGCGTGCTGAAACTCATGAGCCCGCCGGTGGTCAATCGCTATGGCGACGTGGCCTTTGCCTCGACCTTCGAAGCCGGCGGCCCGGTCACGACGCGCAATGACGCGGGACTCTTCCTCTTCAATGGCGCGACGACGCGTGTCGCCGTGGTGAAAGGCGACCAGGAATACGGCACCCCGCTCGATATCGATGGCGATGGGATCAAGGACGACAAGGTCATCTTCGGCAGCTTCACCAATCTCTTCCTCGCCGACCGGACTGCCGCTGGAGATACCGACGCGGATCTCGGCTTCCGCGCCTCAATCGCTGGGACAAGCGACGACCAACCCGTCACGCTACTGAACAATCTCGGCTTCTATCGCGACGATCCCGCCAATACCGGCGTCCGCGAGATGCGCACGAGCGACTATCTGAGCACGTCTTTCACTTGGAATGACGGCACGGCCTTCCTCGGCGCAGTGAATACCCCGATCCGTGAATCCGCCGACAACACCGCGCTTGTGACCGGCCGCCTAGTGGGCATTCCGCTGGTGCGCGACACGGGAATCTTCGCGAGTTCGCGCAATGTGGTCGTGCAGGAGGAAGACCCCGCGCCAAACACCTCGGATGGCGTCGAGTTTGGCGACATCACCGGCACACCGACGGTGAATTCCGCCGATGGGCTCGCTTTCCGCGCGATCCTGCGCGGCCCGGGCGTCACCGCGGCGAATGACACCGCGATCTACTCGGTGGCCGATTACAACGCTGCCCCCAACGCGCTTAACTATCGCCTGCGCCTCCGGAAAGGCCTCGCGATGCCGGGCGCTGCGGGCAGCACCCTGGCGGGAGGCGCGACGGTCTTCTCTCTCGGTGAACCGCGCATCAACAGCAGGGGACGCATCGCCGTGCTTGCGGGCTTGAAAGTCGGCAGCGGCGCACCGGCCGTGACCGCCGCGAACGACATCGCCATCGTCAGCGACCTGCTCCTGCCCGATCTCTCCTTTGCGATCGTGGCGCGGGAAGGAGACCTCGCGCGTGACGCCGATGGACAGACGATCTCGGGGGTGAAGTTCACGAGCTCTTTCACAGCCACAATCATCACGGGTAACGCGGTCATTTTCTCCGCCAAGGTCATCGGCACCGGCATCACCGCCACCAACGATTGCGGCATCTGGCTGTGGGATGGCACCACGACGTACCTCATCGCGCGCAAAGGTGACCTCGCGCCGGGAATCGTCGGCACGGGAGTGAAATTCAAATCGCTGGGGCTTCCGCTGGCCAACCCCGGTGGACGCGTCGCCTTCACCGCCACGCTCGTCGGCACGGGCGTGAGCCTCACCAATGACACCGGCCTCTGGGCGGTGGAAGAGGATGGCCTCACACCCCTGCTGCGCTTGCGGAAAGGCGAGACCTACGACTTCGGACGCCCAGAGCTTCCCGTCCGCCGCATCGTCACCTCCATCAGCCTGACCACGGGTTCCGGCGGTGACGACGGGTTCGCACGCGGCATGGATCAGGATGGGAACATCGCAGTCCTCGTCGGCCTGTCGAAAGGCACCGCAGCCTCCGGGCAGGCAATCTTCAAGGTCACGCCGTAGGGCTCCCATGAGTCGGACGCTGTCCAGGCCACTGCTCGCGGCGCTGTCGCTGGGCCTGGGCGCCGCGTGGCTCTGGTTTCGGCCGGACCCGCAGCCTGCGGCCCAGCCGGTGATCGCTGAATCTCCCGTCGCTGCAACGCATGCCGAGGCCTCGCCGGCGCAGCAGCTGGTGGAGAAGCCGCTGGCCATGCTCGATGCGGCCACCTACTCCGCGACCCGGCTGCGGGAGATCAAAGCCGAGCCTGAGCCATGGAGGGACGAGTGGACGTGGCGCCGCGAATTCTCCGCGGCCAACACACCGGAGTTGCAGCGCGAAGTCGTCGGTCTCGCGCGGCAAGTCGGACCAGAAGCCTTCCTTGCCATCCTCGCCCAAGCTCTCGCGGCGGACGATTCCGTCGTGCGCCTCGATGCAGCGCGCTCGATCGCCCTGCTTCCAGAGGCCCGGCTGGGTGATGGTCTCACGATCGGCGTCGCCGCACCGGACCCGGAGACGCGGAGTGAAGTCATGGACTTGATCGAGCAAGTGCAACCGCATCTGCAGCCCGCCCTGCTGCGCGCTGCGCTGGCGGCTGCCGAGGAAGGAGTGCAGCAGCGAGCCATCGCGATGCTCACCGGCCGCCCGAGTCCGGAGTTCTTCGGCGTGCTGCTGGAAGGCATCCGCACCACGACGGGCGAGACCCGTGCCTTGCTCGAGCTCGCCATCACCGAATTGAGCGGCGAGGCCCTCCGCGATTACGCAACTGCGACACGATGGTGGGCAGCCAACCGCCACCGCTTCGACGACATGATGGCGCGCGCGCAGTAAGGCCGGCACGTCCCGCCGCCAAGACCGGACATTTTCCCCGCATCCGGGCTCGCTTCGCAGGCTGCGCCGGGTAGTTTTAGCAAATGTTCGGGCAGTATGAACCTCCGCAGTTCGATCTCGATACCGATCCGCCTTCGAGCGGCGATCGGTGGCGCCGGCCTCTCTACTGGCTCGCGGGCGCGCGGTGGGAGGCGCTCCAGCATTGCCCGGCGACGGAGCGCGAACGCGTGGCAGTGCTCGGGAGCACGGTGCTGATCCCGACGATCATGTCCTTCCTCGGGATGATCTTTTACGCCAAGAGCCGCTTTGCCGATCCGCCGTGGCTGAGCGTCATTGCGATCGCGGCGGCGTGGGCCTTTGTGATCATGAATACGGATCGCATTTTGTTGGCCACGTATCGGCCCTTTCAGCCCTTCTGGCGCCGCTGCATGCAGGTGGCGTTTCGCTTCGGACTCGCCAGCGTAGTCAGCGTGGCGATCGGGTTTCCCTTTTGTCTCGATCAATACCGACCAGCGATCACCTATCGCATTCAGACGGAGTTGCAGGGACGGCTGAATAGTCTGCGCGCGGAGGAGGCGGAGAAGCGACAGGGACTGCGCGCGGCCCGGGAGAAGATCAACACCGACGAAGCCGCGACGCGCGCGAAGATCGTCGCGGACTTCACGGCGGCTCGCGACGCGCTCACGACGCAGCTCCCGGACTTGCAGAAGGCGATCCTCAATCCCGAGACGTATGCCGATGAGCGCATGGTCGAGGAGCGGGTGAAGGCGAGTGCGCCGGACTTTGTGGCCCCGGCCAGCGGGGCCACCCGCGGCGTGCTCTCGCAGATCGAGGCGCTGAAGGAGACGCTGGCGAAGACGCAGGCCGAGATCGCGGAAAAGGGGGATCTCCATCGACGGCTCGTGGAGGCCATCGCCCGCGAGGCGCTCGGCGAACCGAATGAATTTTACCCCGAGAAAAAGCAGGCCGGCAGCGGGCCGCGGCTCAAGGACATGCGGGCGCGGGATATTGGCGTGAGTTCCGAACTGCGCCGCCTCGAAGACGCCTCGAAGCTGCACCAGCGGACGCTGGTGGAAAGCGACCGCGACCTCGCCAATGCCCGCCTCGCGGATCGCAATACGTGGCTCGATGGGCTCATCACGAAGCGCGAGTCTTTCGTCGAAGAAGGGCGCGAGAAAGAGCGCATCCGCAAGGAACGCCTCGCGAAAGTGGAAGCGGAAATCGCCGCGCTGGAAGCCGAGCACCCGCAGCAACTCGCCAAGCTCGCCGAACAAACCGCTGCGCTGCTCACCGATCACCTCGCCGCTTTCAAGCAACACGAAGAGCGTTACCTTCCGCACATCACCCGGCTCGAACGGAAGATGGTCGGGGTGCTCGATCCGATGGAGGAAACGCTCGGGCTCTATCGCGTCATCTTCCTCCCGGCGCCCGACGCGGACGCCACCGAATTGGCGGAGCAGGGTTACAAGTGGATCGCCGGATTGTTCCAGTTTGCGGTCATCTTCGGCACACTCTTCGTGCTCGATCTGGTGCCGATCATGGCGAAAATTTTCAGCCGTCCTGGGCCGTATGACGTGCTCGTCGAGCACCCGGAATTCATCGCCCACGAAAACCTCCGCGCCTTCCACGCGAGATACGGCGAGCACGCGGACGAGTGGGCCGACAACGGCATGGCGCAGAATCCGGAAGCGAAGCAACTCACGCGCGGCCACCCTCGCCGCAGCGCCATTGCCCGGAGCGAGGCGAGCAGCGAGCACCGCGGTTGACGCGAGGACAGCGGCGGCAAGAAGTAGGGGCGCCCTCGCCCCGAGGAGATCCTGGGGGCGAAGGCGCCCCTGCTCCTTGATTCAGCGCGCCCCGCTCCTTTACAGCCCGACACCGGCTTGCAGCGTCTTGCGGCCTTCGTAGATCACGTCCTTGTAGGTCGCGCCCGCCGGGATCATCGGCAGCACATGCTCCGTGTAAGGCACCATGACTTCGAGGATGCACGCGGTCTTCTGCTCGAGGAACCATTCCATCGCGGGTTTCAGGTCTTTCTTGTGCTCCACGCGGCGCGACGGCACGCCGAAGCCTTCGCAGATTTTCATGAAGTCCGGATAGATGGTCTTGGTGTCAGCGATGACCCGGGCTTCGTCCTCAAAGAGGCCGAGGAAAGTGTGGCCGCGATTCGAGGCGAAAAAGCGATCCTCCCACTGCACCACCATGCCGAGATGGAGATTATTCAGCACCATCGCCTTCGCGGCGATTCCTTCGACGCGCGCCATCGCGAGTTCCTGAATGTTCATCACGAAGGATCCGTCGCCATCGATGTCGATCACTTCGCGATCGGGGCGCGCCACCTTGGCTCCAAGGGCGGAAGGATAACCGTAGCCCATGGACCCGAGGCCGAGCGACGAGATGAACTGCCGCGGCTCATCGACCGGATAGAACTGCGCGGCCCACATCTGGTGCTGGCCGACGCCGGTGGTGATGATCGCTTCCCCTTTGGTCAGCTGGTGCAGCAGCTCGATGGCATACTGCGGCTGGATGGCGTCGTCGGAGTCCTGATAGCAAAACGGGAACTGCTCCTTCCAGGCGGCGATCTGCGCGCGCCACTCCGGGTAGAGCGTGTAGCCCTTTGACTTTCGCTCGTAGCCCGCTTGCGAGAGCATCGCGTTCAGGCGGGTGAGCGCAAACTTCACGTCGCTCTGGATCGGCAGACGCACGACCTTGTTCTTGTTGATTTCGGCGTTGTCGATGTCGATGTGGACGATGGTGCCGTGCTTGCAGAATTCGCTGAGCTTACCCGTCACGCGATCGTCGAAACGCACGCCGACCGCGATGAGCAGATCGGCCTCGTTGACCGCGTTGTTGGAATACACGGTGCCGTGCATGCCGAGCCAGCGGAGGGAAAGTTCGTGCGACTGCGGGAAGGCGCCGAGGCCCATGAGCGTGCCAGCGGTCGGGATCTGGGTGCGCTCGGCAAATTCCTTCAACTCCTCGTGCGCGTGACCGCTGATGATCCCGCCCCCGTAGTAGATCATCGGCTGCTTCGCCTGGCGGATGAAGCCAACGAGTTCGTTCAATTCCTCATCGCCGCAACGCACGTCAGGTTGGTAACCGCGCAGGTTCACTTCCGCCGGCCATACGGGTTGCGTGGTGCCCATCTGGATGTTTTTCGGAATGTCGATGAGCACCGGCCCCGGGCGCCCCGTCTGCGCGATGTGAAAGGCTTCCTTCACGATGCGCGCAAGATCGTTGATGTCCGTCACCAGGTAGTTGTGCTTCACGATCTGGGCAGTCACCGAGAAGACGTCGGTCTCCTGGAAAGCACCCTTGCCGATCATCGCCTGCGGCACCTGGCCGGTGATCGCCACGAGTGGCGTCGAATCGAGAAAGGCGTCCGCCAGACCCGTCACGAGATTCGTCGCCCCCGGGCCGCTGGTCGCCATGCAAACCCCGGCTTTGCCCGTCGCACGGGCGTAACCTTCTGCCGCGAAAACGCCGCCCTGCTCATGCCGTGGGAGATAAGTGCGGATCTTCTTCGACCGCGTGAGCGCCTGGTGCATGGCCATGCTCGCGCCGCCGGGGTAAGCGAAAATCGTATCGACCCCCTCGCGCTCCAGTGCCTCGACGAGGATATCCGCTCCGCTCATCGTCTTGCCGCGCTCGGGTGCTGCCGCGGAGGTTTGGGCCGCGGATGTCTTGGTGGTCGTTTTGGTGCTCATGGAAAAAAGGTGCGGGAGAATATGAGGAGAGGCGCCGCGCCGCAAGCCCGCAAACCTGCGCGCCCGGCTGGGACCACAGATGGACACCAACCCCATTCTTCCTACCTGAGATCAGGGGACCGGCGGTCGCGCAGAGAATTCGACCACAGATGACCCAGATCACCCGGATGGGTGCATGCTGGCGATCCCCCTTTCCCAATATCTGTGCGATCTGTGCCATCTGTGGTTCACCTTTCTGTGGAATCTTGGCGGCATGTGCGGCATGTGGATGCGCGTCCGCAAAGCATCGCCGCGGAAACAGAAACGCCGCCCCATTTGCACGGGGCGGCGTTCGTTGAGTGGCCTTTGAAACTTCGCTGAGTTCCGCTTAAAGGCGCAGAGTTCGAGTGGTGCGGTTTACTTCGTCGGGACAGTCGCGATGGTCTGCAGGATGCGGCTGGCGATCTTGTACGGGTCGCCTTGGGAGTTCGGACGGCGGTCTTCCAAGTAGCCCTTGTAGCCGTTGTTCACGAAGCTGTGCGGGACGCGGATGGACGCACCGCGGTTTGCTAAGCCGTAGTTAAACTTGTCGATGGATTGCGTCTCGTGGAGGCCGGTGAGGCGAAGATGGTTGTCGGGTCCGTAAACGGCGATGTGCTCGTTCTTGTACTTGTCGAAGGCAGCCATGAGCGCCTCGAAGTATTCCTTCCCGCCCACCGAGCGCATATGCTCCGTGGAGAAGTTGGAGTGCATGCCGGAACCGTTCCAGTCCACGTCCACGCCGAGCGGCTTGCAGTGGTAGTTCACGTCCACGCCGTACTTTTCGCAGAGCCGGTTGAGGAGGTAGCGGGCCATCCACACTTCGTCCGCGGCGCGCTTCGAGCCCTTGCCGAAGACCTGGAATTCCCACTGGCCCTTGGCCACTTCGGCGTTGATGCCTTCGTGATTGATACCCGCCGCGAGACACAGATCGAGGTGAGCATCGACGATCTCCCGGGCGACTTCGCCCATGTGACTGTAGCCGATGCCGCAGTAGTAGCGGCCCTGGCCTTCGGCAGGAAATCCACCGCCAGGGAAGCCCAGCGGAGCGCCGTCCTGATAGAGGAAATACTCCTGTTCGAAGCCAAACCAGGTACCAGCGTCATCGAGGATGGTGGCGCGGGAGTTGGTCGGGTGCGGATTGCCGTCCGGGAGATAGACTTCGCAAAGGACGAGAGCGCCATTGGTCTTGGTCGGATCGGGGAAAACCGCGACTGGCTTGAGAATGCAGTCGGAGGTTTTGCCTTCCGCTTGCCGGGTGGAACTGCCGTCAAATCCCCAATCGGGAAGTTCTCCGAGCTTCGGAAAGCTCTCGAAATCCTTGACCAGGGTTTTGCCGCGGAGGTTCGCGACGGGCTCGTATCCGTCGAGCCAGATGTATTCCAGTTTGTACTTCGCCATGTT